>JBEKEA010000031.1:0-47077 GCA_050014075.1 Sedimentisphaerales bacterium
ATAAGTTACTCAATAAAAGTGTATCTATAGGTTCTATGGCTAAAAACCGGAGAAAATTAGGCGAAATACTCTACAAAAGCGGAGTGATCGGCAAAGAAGCCCTGATTGATGCGATAAAGACCAGCCAGCAGAAAAACAAGAGACTCGGCGAAACATTGATAGAGCTGGGGCTGGTTTCGGAAGACAACATCAGCAAGGCGATTGCCCATCAGTTTGGGCTGCCGTATATAGACCTTGACAAGCAGCAAATTTCCAAGGAAACATTAAATCTCATACCTCAGGAAGTTGTTCAAAAATATAACGTTCTGCCGCTGAGCAAGGGAAATGGCAGGCTGAAGCTGATTATCAGCGACCCGCTGGACCTGGATATGCTCGATACGCTCCGTTTCAGGCTCAATAGTGAACTTGACTGCTGCATTGCAAGTCCTGCAAAAATTCGTGCTTATCTCAACCGGACCATTGATGATGTAAGAACCAGCATTGATGCTACCGCTGCCGAATTGACCGAGGCAGGCCATAGTATTGAAGCGGAAGTAAGAAGAGCGGAAGAAGCGGAGGAAGATGACGAAGGGCCGATTATAAGGCTTGTTAATTTAATAATTGACGAAGCAGTGCATCTAAAGGCAAGCGATATTCATATTGAGCCGATGACCGACCGTGTAAGGGTACGGTATCGTATTGATGGCGTTTGCAGCCAAAGAGATAATATTCCAAAACATATGCAGTCGTCGGTCCTCGCCAGATTAAAAATCTTGTCGGGAATGGATATTTCCGAAAGGCGCTTGCCTCAGGACGGCAGAATTCAAAGGGATATAGACGGCAGAAAAGTAGATTTTCGTGTCTCTGCGCTTCCGGGTTATCACGGCGAAAGCACAGTGCTTCGTATTTTGGAGCCGGAATCGATTAATATCGGTATTCAGGCGCTGGGTCTGGGCGATGAGGACAATCAGAAATTTTTGAAGATTATCAAAAGGCCCAACGGCATATTTCTTGTTACAGGCCCGACCGGCAGCGGTAAAAGCACGACGCTTTACTCGGCGCTGAAAGAGCTTAACAAACCCGACAAAAAAATTATTACCGCCGAAGACCCGGTCGAATATAACGTTGCCGGCATTAATCAGTGTCAGGTGAAAGAGGAAATCGAGCTTACTTTTGCTAAGATTTTGCGAGCAATGTTGCGACAGGCGCCGAACGTGATTCTCGTTGGCGAAATTCGTGACGGTGAAGTTGCCGATATCGCTATTCAGGCCGCTTTGACAGGCCACCTCGTATTCAGCACGCTGCACACAAATGACGCATCCAGCGCTATTACGCGTTTGATTGATATGGGCGTTAAACCTTTCCTTGTTGCCAGTTCTGTTCAGGCTATTATGGCACAGCGACTCGTTAGAAGAATTTGCCCAAACTGTAAGGTTGTCGATGAACATCCCGACCCGCATTATCTGCGGCTGCTTAATATCGGGCCCGATGATGTTAAAAAGTATCCTATATGGAAGGGTGCCGGTTGCAATAAATGTCATAATTTCGGTTATAAGGGTCGGCAGGGTATCTTCGAGATACTTGAAATGAATACTGAATTAAGAGAACTTGCCTTTGCCAGGGCTCCCGCCTCGGAAATACGAAAAGCAGCTAAGGCAGGGGGTATGAGCACCCTGCTTGAAGACGGCAGGCAAAAGATATTTAAAGGAATTACTACGCCTGAGGAAGTTTCCAAGCATTCACAGGCGGAAGGTCTTATGCTGGATTAATATTTTGATAGGATTTTACTATGGCAACAGTACATATAGACAGGCTTCTTGACGCGTGTATAAAAATGGGTGGTTCCGATCTGCATCTTACTGTCGGCAGACCGCCGACATTAAGAGTTAGCGGCAGGTTAAGGTCTCTTGAGACCAAGGTCCTCGAGCCTGAGGATACTGCCGCTATTATGAAGAGTATTACCCCTGAAAAAAAACAGGAGGAATTTCAGGAAGTCGGCGGCGCAGATTTTGGCTTCGCGTTCGGAGACAAAGCACGATTCAGAACATCTATTTTCCGCCAGAGAAGCAATGTAGCAATTGTATTGCGATTGATACCTTCTGAACTGATGAGCTTTGAAAAAATTGGATTGCCTAAGATTTGTTCAGCGCTTTGCCGCAGACCGAGAGGTCTATTCCTTGTTACAGGTCCTACCGGCAGCGGCAAAACCACAACACTTGCCAGTATGATTAACTATATTAATGAAAACCTCGACCGCCATATCATAACGGTCGAACAGCCTATCGAATATTACCACCCGCACAAAAAATCTATCATTAACCAGCGAGAAGTCGGCGTTGATGTGCCAAGTTTTGCCGAGGCGCTAAGAAGAGTTCTAAGACAGGACCCTGATGTGGTTCTTGTCGGCGAGTTGCGAGACCTTGAAACGATGGAAAGTGCTCTCCGGGCGGCAGAAACGGGTCACCTTGTTTTCAGCACGGTTCATACCACAGGCTGTCAGGGTACGATTACCAGAATAGTCGATACTTTCCCAGTCGCGCAGCAGGAGCAAATAAGAGTGCAAATGAGTACAAATTTGATAGCGGTTTTAAGCCAGGCGCTTTGTCCATTAAAGGTCGGCAAGGGTAGAGTTGCGGCCTTTGAATTTATGGTTGTTACGCCTGCGATTGCCAACCTTATTCGTGAGAACAAAACCTATAGAATTGAGTCGAGTATTCAAACCGGAAGGAATCTCGGTATGCAGTTGCTGGATGACCATCTATGGGAACTATACGATAAAGACAAAATAAGTCTTGAAGAGCTGCTCGACAAGGCCAGACAGCCAAGTGCTATGCTCGAAAAAGCCGAAAAGAAAATGGGCGGAAGGACCGAGGAAATGAAAAGAGAACTCGAAAATATCGGTCCTGTTATTGGGGCTACTACCTGATTTTTTGTATCGGTCAAGGCAGAGATAAGATATAGTAGATATATCAAGTCTCTAATTTTGGCGACTTTTTTTGATGTCAATAAAAGTGCCTGCCAGGACGATAGTTATATTTTAATTTTTTAAAATATAACTATTATTTTGGTTATTTTAAGTCAAAATAAAACTTGTAATAGTGGGGTTGTTTTTATCATATTTTATTAAATACCAGATGTCTGATTTATAATTTTCTTGCTATAATGACTTTACGAGCGTATATTTACCCATAGAGTGGTAAAGAAAGTTTTACCAAAACAAATTAAGTTGGAGGTCTGAAATGGCCAAAGACATTCCATTAGAGCAGTTGCGGGGCAGGACGCTTGGGAGAATCCTTGTTAAAATGGGAATTTTGACAAGAGAAAAAGTCCATCAATGTCTGGCGGTTCAAAAGAAAAAAGGAGGGCAGGTTCAACTCGGACAAATAATGCTCGAACTTGGAATGGTGGACGAAAAACAACTGAAGAAAGCGCTGGCTGCGCAGGGCGGTATGGAATATGTGGATTTGGCCGGCCTGGAAATCGACCAGGCTATTATCAGCCAGATACCTGCTCAAATGGCTAACGCCTATAGAGTAATACCACTGGAATATGATAAATCAAATAGCACGATGTCGGTTGCAATAGACAACGCCGACAATTACAAGGCCACCGATGATTTAAGTACACTAATGGGTTTTAAGGTAAAAGCCAAGGTTGCCTCGCCGTCCGACCTTGATGAGATGCTCAAAAAATATTATTCCAAAGAAGGAGAGAGCATAAACGACCTGATTGGCAAGCTTGAACAGGATGATTTTCTGGCCGAATTCCAGGGCAGAGACCAGAGTATCGACCTTAGTCAACTTAAGGAGCTTGCTGAATCAAACCCGGTAAAAAAACTCCTCAACCTTGTTCTTTTACAGGCCATAAAAGACAAGGCTTCTGACGTTCACTTTGAACCTTTTGAAGATGAATACAAGATGCGATATCGAATAGACGGCGTGCTTTATGAGATGATACCGCCGCCGAAGCATATAGCCGTTGCCATAAGTTCCAGAATTAAGGTTATGGCAAATCTTGACATTGCCGAGAGAAGAATGCCGCAGGATGGCAGAATTCCTCTGACGGTTCAGGGCAATCAGGTGGACCTTCGTGTAAGCATTTTGCCGACGATGTTCGGGGAAAGCGTTGTGCTTCGTATCCTTGACAGGTCGCAGCTCGATTTGAAGCTTGAAAATCTCGGACTGAGTCAGGAAGACATGACTACAGTTCGCGCGTTGGAACAAAAACCTAACGGAATTCTAATTGTAACAGGCCCGACCGGCAGTGGAAAAACGACTACTCTTTATTCGGCGCTGAAAGAGCTTAATACAATCGACAGTAAACTTATTACCACCGAAGACCCCGTCGAATATGACATTGACGGCATTATTCAGGTGCAGATGAGGCCCGACATTGGTCTTACTTTTGCAGGCTGTTTGCGGTCTATCCTGCGTCAGGACCCTGACATTATAATGGTCGGCGAAATCCGCGACCTTGAAACCGCCCAAATCGCGGCACAGGCATCGCTGACAGGTCACCTTGTTTTTACTACTCTTCATACCAATGATGCTCCAAGCGTCATCGCAAGACTTGTCGATCTTGGTCTTGAGCCGTTTTTGATTACCGCTACTCTTGAGGGAATTATCGCGCAAAGGCTCGTCAGGAAAATATGCAAAAACTGCAAAGAGGCCTATGAGCCGACAGAAGAGCAGCTCATGGAGCTTAATTTAACGCCTGATGTTGTGCGTGGAAAAATATTCTATTACGGCAGGGGCTGCGACCAGTGCAACGGCACCGGATACAGAGGCAGACTGGGAATATTCGAGATAATGACTTTTACCGATGAGATGCGCGAATTAGTAATGAATCACGCATCGACAAACGTCCTGAGAAATGCGGCAAAAAAAATAGGTATGACAACGCTCCGTGAAAAAGGGCTTAACGCAATATATAACGGCCTGACAACGATAGAAGAAGTTGTCAAGGAAACAGTAATGGAAGAGCAGTAAAAGAAGTTTAAAAGTTAAAAATAAAAAATAAAAATTATGGAGTCCCTTCGGGACGACTTCCTTAATTTTGATTTTTACATTTTGATATTTGATTTAATTTTAATAGGTGATATATGCCGATTTTTCAATATGAAGCGATGGATTCCAGCGGAAAGGAAATAAAAGGGCAAATCGAAGCCCTCAGCGGCGAGGAAGCGCTGAGCAAAGTCCGCAATATGGGGTATTTTCCCACCAAGCCTCCCAAGACAAAAGAGGCCGGCCGTGAGAAAAAAGCAACGGCAGCAAAACCTAAGTCACGAAGGGGGGCAGGCGGAAAGGTAAAACTTAAGCAGCTTACGCAGTTTGCAAGGCAGCTTTCTACGCTTCAGGACGCCGGTTTGCCGATTTTACGCTCGCTGAGGATTTTGGAGGAACAGCAAAAGAAAGGGACTGCTAAGAGAGTTATCGGTTATGTTGCCGATGATATCGAAGGCGGTTCAACTCTTTCCGAGGCCCTTGGAAAGTATCCAAAGGCCTTCAATAAACTGTTTGTCAATATGGTGGCCGCAGGCGAAGTCGGCGGCGTGCTCGATGTCATTCTCGCAAGGCTTGCGGACTTTATGGAAAAAGCGCAAAAGCTCAAAGCCAAAATCAAAGGCGCGATGGTTTACCCGGTTGTTGTTATGGGCGCAGCCTTTGGCATAGTTCTGGGTTTGATGCTTGGCGTTATTCCTAAATTCAGCACCGTTCTGAAAGATATGTCCGGCGGAGACCTGCCGGCTATTACTAATATCCTTATTTCAATCAGTAACTGGATTGCATACAAATACGGCTGGGCGGTGCTGATTTCCACTCCGATTGCGATAATTTTTACGGTGAAGATAATAAGAAGGTTTGCCATTGGAAGATATATGCTCGACGTCGTTAACCTTCACTTGCCGGTCGTAGGCAGAATTGCCTATAAAACCGTCGTTGCCCGCTGGACAAGGACGCTGGGCACCCTAATCAGCGCCGGCGTTCCGATTCTCGAAGCGATAAACATAACCGCCGACACATCCGGCAACGAAGTCTATTCTAATATGCTTCGCAAGGTGCACAACGCTATCCGCCAGGGCGATACGTTTGCAAATCCCCTGCGTCAGTCGAAAACGGTCGACAGCCTTGTCGTCAATATGATTGACGTCGGCGAAGAAACAGGCGATATGGACAAGATGCTTCTCAAAATCGCAGGCAACTTCGATGAAGAAGTCGATGTGCTGGTTGACTCGCTTATGTCTCTGCTCGAACCGATTATAATTCTCGTCCTGGGCGGCGTTGTCGGCACCATTGTGGTTGCGATATTCCTGCCAATGATAAAGATTATTACATCGCTGATGTAATTTAAAAGAATACGAAGTCCGGTAGTCGGAATTAAAAATAAAAAAAAAGCAATAATATGAAAGGCCTTTAAAATGAAAACTAAACAAAGAAAAATTGGATTTACGATCGTTGAGTTACTGACGGTTATGGCTGTTATCGCGATGCTTATGGGTATCCTTGTGCCCGCGCTTAACCTTGTCAGGAAACTGGCCAAGGACGTCAATCAAAAAGCCGAGTTTCACAGCATCGATGTCGCGCTGGCAGCGTATATCAACGAAAGCCCGACCCAGCAGTATCCGGATTCATTTCAATCAGGAACGAAAGCAGCAGGCCAAATTACAGTAGGAGCTCAAAAACTCGCCGAGGCTCTTTTGGGAAGGGATTTGGTTGGCTTTGACCCCAATTCCACCTGGAATGCTTATGCAGATTCGCAGACGCCGGCGATTACTTATACTTACGCTAAAACTGACCCTCAGAAAACTGCAAGTCTTGAAAGGAGACAGGGGCCTTACCTTGATCCCGGCAACGCCGAGGTATTTCAGGTCGGAAACGGGCAGTTATTTGCTAATACATATAATGTTTATCCCGGCTCGCCTCAACCTGCGCCGGTTTTGACGGATGTCTATCGTGTAAAAAATGTTGTCTCAAGAGGAAAGACTGTAATGGCCGGAACGCCGATTCTGTATTACAAGGCTAATACTTCAGTAACTAAATTTCCGGATACCAATGACCCGTTGGTTATAACGATTCCGGATCCCAATCTCAATCCATATATATATAACAGCATAGACAACGAAGAACTTATTGCATGTGGGCAATTAAAGAATCCGAATGCCTTTCATAATTTTGACTACATAAACAGAGCCAGCTTCCCTAAACCGGATGGCAGCCACGACGGAAGATGGTGGTTTTACAAGGCCATCACCGACAGGAAGATTACCACCCAGTCCCGGCCGTATAATATGACAAGCTACATCCTTGTTTCCGCCGGCGCCGACGGCATCTACGGCACAAAGGACGATATTTATAATTTCCAATAATAGAGCGATAAAAACAAACCGCGGATTACGCGGAAGTAAAATGTTTTACGTATTAGTTTTGAACATTAGAATTTTGGCGATTCGATATTGTTTCGAATTTCGGAATTCGTATTTCGGATTTTTATCCGCCAATGGTGGATTGGTTACGGCCTTTTGGCCGCGCCAGGGAATCCGTGGTTGAAAATATGAAAAGGAATTAAAAATGAAGACGGAGAAAAATAAGGCATTCACTCTCGTTGAACTTTTGGTTGTGCTTGCAATTGTTGCGATGCTGATTGGACTGCTTATGCCCGCCCTGGGCCAGGTAAGAAAATACGCCGGCACCGTCAAACAAAAAGCCCAAATCGGCAGTATCGAAATCGCCTTAAGTCTCTACAAAAACGATTTCGGCCAATATCCGCGGTCACATGGCTATGATACTTTTAAGAATGATACCGATCCAAACTTTTATGACTATATCTACTGCGGCGCTCAGACCCTTGCCGAGGCGATGGTGGGTTACGACCTGCTTGGCGTTCATTCCGACACGGTTTTCAATGCCAATGGCAGGGATATATCAAATGCCGCGAACAGCTTATTATATCCTGTGCCTTCAGCAACTGAGCCAAACAGCTTAAATCTTGGCAAAAGAAAAGGGCCGTATCTGGACAGGACAAACATCGGCGTTTTTACGCCGCGCAATGTATTTGATAGAGACACTACTTCTGACAATGTGTGGCCGGACAAATATATGATTTGCGACACCTTTACCGCTGTAAACAGAAAAATTGGCTCAAAATATTGCAAAATCGGAACACCCATTCTTTATTTCAGGGCAGATACCTCTGCTGAGAATACACAGCTTATCCCAAGTGCTACAATGGGTGGACGTGTAAAGAATATCTACAATTATTATGATAATCATAATTTCCTGTCATTAGGAAGAATAACTGACGGAAAACCCCATAATCTCATAACGGCCGCCAACGATGGCAGCAAATTCTTTTCGTTTATTACAGATTCGATGATTTGGAACTCAACTTCACCGCCCCTCAAAAGACCTGTAAAGCCCGATTCGTTTATCCTTATTTCCGCAGGCCCTGACGGTATTTACGGAACAAAAGATGATATCTGTAATTTTGATCCTAACAGTATTCAATGATGCGATTAATTGATTTTAACAATGATAAGAAAACAAAAGACAAATGGCCTGACACTCATAGAGCTTCTGATGGCTGTTGCCATTGTGGCGGTTCTCTCGGCGGGACTCTATGTGGTAGGCAGCCGCGTTGAAACTCAGGCCAAAATTAAACAGACCCAGTCCACTATCGAAATACTTTCTGCCGCCCTCGAACAGTATTATGATGCAAACAGCAATTGTTTTCCTTTCAAAGCCGGCTTAACTTATGACCGAAACCATCTTAAAGGGACTGACTCTAACGGCCTTGGAAGTGATGTTACAGATAAGGCTGGCTTTCCGTTATCTGCCGCCGCCTATAACAGTTTATATGCTTCAAGCGAGGCGTTGTATTATTTTCTCAATCGAATACCCGCAAGCAGGAAGATTATAGGGACCATAAATTCCTCGTTGATTACCAATAAAGATAATAAAAACACGGAATATTTTTTTATACCAACCGGCGGCACAACGGTTTATCCGCTGCTGCATTTCGTTGATGCCTGGAATTCGCCGTTCAGATATACATATAGTTCGGGCGATAATTTTCCCGTGATTACTTCCGCCGGCCCTAACAGGATATTTGAGCCGAATGGCGTGTATATAGATGATATCACCAGCCGTTAGCGAAAAGGATTTAGAATTTAAGAATTAGGTATGAAATCACAGATTACACAGATTACTTTGAAATAGTTAAAAAATGAAAATCAGTGAAATCAGCGATTAAAAAAGTGGTTAACTATGAAAAAAGCTTTTTCACTTGTCGAGATGCTTGTCGTCGTAGGGATAATCGCTGTCCTTGTGGGCTTTACTATCCCGGCGATAAACGCCCTGCAGAAGTCTTACGATTCGACCGGAGCAGACAGTATGATAAGCGCAGCACTGGCCACTGCACGGACACTTGCAATCAGCAATCATAATTATGCCGGCGTAAGATTCCAAAAGGCCTGGAAATCCACCGACGACCCAAACAAGGCAGACCAGTATATGATTTTTATAATTTATACTGAACCCAAAAAAATGGGCAATCTTACTGATGCATTCCGTGCCATTGAGGGGTATAAGCCTGTGAAATTGCCCGCAAATATTGGCGTGATGGATATGAAACTTGGCTGCTCATCGGATGCGGCTATTAATTTGGATAGTCTGATTAATGAAGCAAAAGAACTGATTGATACGACTTCCTTCTCAATAGTTTTCTCTCCTGCCGGAAAACTTGTTATTTGCGACGTTCAGACAAGAAATAAAGATGGAAAAAATTATAATGATAACAGTAGTACAGATAATGTTTTTAATATTGCAGCAAATGTAAATAATGACACCGCCTTGTTTATTCAGGATGATCCTGAGAGCAATACTCCTGATGGTCTTGATAAGGAAAAAAGCCGAAATAAATTTGTTATTTATGACCGCCAGCGGTTCAATACAATCGCTACATCCCAGCGTTATTCGAGATATCTCAAAGATCTACAATATGTTTTTGTAAATCCCTATACCGGCCAGTTAATTGAAAAATGAAAACAGTTATCAGAAACTCAGATTTCAGTTATCAGCAAAAGAAATTCTTACTGATAACCGATAACCGATAACTGAATTACTGTATTATATGGGTAAAAATGAAGACGAAATTTAAAAACAGGGGTTTTACTCTCGCCGAGGTCTTAATGGCCGTGGGGATTCTCTCTATCGGCCTTATGCTTATCGCTACGATGTTCCCGGCCGCCCTTTATCTTACGACCGTCGCATCGGAAAGGACTATGGCCGCCATTGTCGCCGACGAGGCCTTCGCCAAGATTAAGCTCTTCGGCCTCCAGGCTTATCCTTCCGGCATCAGCGACTATAACAATATCAGCAGGTCTCCGCTGATTGACCCTAACGAATATTCATATCCATCCGTTGACCCCTGTTCGACAGATGTTCGCCAGTATTACTGGTCGGCGTTATGCAAAAGAACAGACCCATGCGAGTATCAGGTTACTGTCTTTGTCGCCAGAAAAACCTCGCCCGCTCATACGTATTACCGCGGCGGAGAACACGGAAAAAGACCTAAAGTGATTGATGTTAATGTTATCGCACAAGTTTCGCCGTTAGATGCTAATCAATTGACAGTTCAAAATGCCGGCCAGGCGAAATATGTCAATCCGCCGACGGCTGTGCTCGATAACGCAACCGGCAAAATATACCATATAATTGACAGGAATAATGCGATTGTAACTCTTGACAGACCCTGGGAAGATGCAGCAGGCGTAAAACCTATTTGGCTTATACCGCCGCCTCAATCCGGCGGAAAAAACGCCGATATCGAAGTCTATCAGGAAATAATAAAATTTTAAGGAAAAATTGAATAATCACAGATTACGCAGATTTAACAGATTCTAAATTTTTATATATATCAAAAAAATCAGTGTAATCAGCGATTAAAAAAGTGGCTAAAAAAAATGAAAAAAGCATTTACAATAACTGAATTACTTGTTGCTGTCGGCCTTCTTGCGGCGGTGCTTGCCGCTTCGACGATGATTTTTCATTATGCAATTGAAGCCCAGCGAACCGCGATGGCCACTGCCGAGATTATGCGAACTATGCGGGCCATTACCGACCAGCTAAATATGGACTTTGCGGGCCTGCGAACATCCGATGCGCCTATGATTATGGAATTTCACGGCGACCCGAATGATGCCAATAAAGCCGATTCGGTTGTGTTTTTCGCCAACGGCGATTTCCAGACCTCAGACGGTACGGTAACAAGTCCTGTCGCGCGGATTTATTACGGCCAGTCCGGCTTTGTGCAGAATGTTTGTCCAAACCCGTATTCACATAAATTAACTAATGATATAAAAGACCCCTGCGACACGAGAAACAAGATTTTTGCCAGAAAGCAGGTTCTTATAGCGCCTTCCCTGACGGTTCTATCGCCTACGGGCGAGTATGATATCAATGACATTTCAAAGCAGGTGAAGGATTATAATGCAGTCCCCGCTGTAGGCAACGCCTGGATTAGTCGTCCCAATGTTAACTCTAATGATGCAAATTATATACCGATGTATCTTGCAAAAGGCGTAGATAATTTCTCTATAATGTATTCCTCCGGCATATCAGGCGGCAAAATAACCTGGCTGCCGGCCACTAATACTAATAACAGACTGTATTTTGGTTTAAGCGGTACCGCTTATCCCGCTTTGATTAAATTTACTTTTACGCTATATGATTCCAAAAAGATTTTAAAAACCGGCAGAACTTTTGAACATATTGTTTATATAGGAAACTAAGTTATCAGTTATCGGCGTTCGGTTATCGGCGTACTGATAACGGATAACTGATAACCGATAACCAAAAATTTAAAAAATGGCAAAAAATATGAAAATGGAATTGAATAAAAAATTAAGGCCATACAGACTCGGCTCCGCTCTCATTATGACTATGGTCCTGACCGTTCTGCTTGCGATTATTGCCGTAATGTTTGTGGCCGTCGCACGGATGGACAGGGCATCGACGAGCAATATCGCTGATAACAAGTCGCTCGATTTGGCCGCAAAATCCATTACCGAAATTATCTGCAAAGACATTACAAAAGATATACCGGGTATGACAGGTTACGACCCTAACAAATACTGCACATATCCGGACGCAAACCACCCCTGGCTCGCAAGTCTTGAACCGTATCTTTATAGTAATAATGGCACACCGACCGATACGAGCGATGATATATACAAATGGCGCCAAATCAGCGACGTAAACAATTTTCTGAAAATCAGAAATTTTGCTAGGCGGGATGTCAACATTAGCCCAATAGGCCTGAGTACCTATGATGTTGTTCGAGAGTATCCCGAGTTCAAGGTGGATTTGAACGGAAGATTTCTGAATCAAGACAATAGTCTTGCGACCAATGGTATTTCTGCTGATGCCGATGGCGATGGCATAGCAGATTCCAAGTGGTTCGAATTGTCTAATATTCAATCGTCCAAAGGCCGGAAGATTTACGCCGCCGTTCGCGTGATTGACAACGGCGGGATGGTTAATGTCAATACCGCCAATTCATTCGACGCCAACATTAGTGATGGCAATAGTCAGATGCAGATTAACCTTAAAGGCCTGTTGAAAGGAACTGACACAATCGACATACTGCAGCGGACTCGCTGCTACCCTGAGCCGAACGATTGGATAAGTTATCAAAAAAATGTTATCTGGGATTATAACAGTTTTCCGGGCCGCAATTATCTCCCCTTTGATATCTCCGATGAGCTTGAATTAAGATACCGCTACTGTATAAATAGTTTATTCAAAAGCCGTTTTGAAGATAAAATGCCGACTACTGTTAAGATACATAGTGAGCAGCCCGGACACCTTTATAATACCATAGGCACTTGGGGAATCGATGACTGGAAGATAAGGATTACAGACCCAAATTTCCCCAAAGACTCTTATGTTGACCGCAGGCATTTGCTGACGGCATACAATCTTGACCGTATTATAGACCCTTGCGGCGTGAAGATGACCAATATAAATGACGCCAATGTGAAAGATATAAACAGCGCAATCCGTAAAGGACTTTATAATGCCGGAATGATTCATTCCGATGCGAATAAAGCCGCCGCCCAGATTGCCGTCAATATAATTGATTATCGCGACACCGACCCGAATGTTACTGTTTTCCGAGTCGATGGCAAAGACTATTACGGCTTCGAAAGTCCCTGCATCTATATTTCAGAACTGGCTTACTGGCAGAAAACAAGTCCGGGCCCTACATACGATAGGACTTTCGCGATTGAGCTTTATAAGCCTGATGGCTCAGACGCCAATCCTGATAACACCTGGCAAATAATTGTTAATGGCTTGTCTTATTCTATTAGCAACTGGACTGTGCCAAGTCGGTATTATGCTGTAACGTGGATAAATCCTCTTGCTCCGATCGATATAAATGCCGGTACTCAAAACCAGAACACTCTCAATGGCAGTAATATTATATTGAATGCCGGAGATACAATTTCATTAACACGCAGAGTGGATGTTGGAGGAACTCCTACGGATATTGTAGTTGACTCTGTTATTGTTCCGGTCGACTGGTCGTTGGGGTCACCAGCCATATCCGATGGCAATCATAGTGTTCAAAGAGATATTACGCCGGCTAAATGTATAATGCGTTTGTGGCCCACGACAGAAACGAATCCTGCAACGCTTGGAAGATTTAATACCTCCTATGCCAGTCCCAACGCCAATACGATTCAGGCTCATCCGAAAAATGGCCCCTTTACAAATGTCGGCGAAATAGGAATGATTCTCCGCAAACCCGCTTATTACAACCCTGCTATCGTCACCGACTCGAACGCAGGTAAAATCGGCTACAGCGGCGCTGATAAAGTTGAGTCCGCAGTTCGTCTGAATCTGGCCGATGCCAATTATCAAAAGCTCTTCAAATATCTGACCGTTTGGCCTCGGTCTTACTCATTAGGCCCAAACGCAGAAATCAAAGGCAGAATAAATATCAACACCGCACCGGCATCCGTATTAGCGCAACTGCCCTGGGTATCGCACAGAAGAAACAATTATAACGACCCAAATCTGGCTAAAGCCATAGTCGCATATAGAGATAAACAAAGTCTTACCGCAACCGGCGGCCCTGATTACAGAAATCGGCCGGACCCTTGCGGTTTTGGAAATATTGGCCAGCTTTGCAAAGTTAATCTCGGCGATCCGAATCACAGTATTGCTTATTATAGTCGCAAAGATTCGCCTAAGACTGCTGGCGACCAGATAGGTCCTCCTGACATTGATAACACGCCGTTGAATAGCGGCGATGGTGCGGCGGATGATTTTGAAGAGCGTGATTTAATTTTCACACGAATCAGCGACCTTGTTACAGTTCGCAGCGATATTTTTACCGCTTATATATTAGTGAGAATTGGCACAGATGGTCCGCAGAAAAGATATATGGTAATTCTCGACCGCAGCGGAGTCGACGCAAAGAAGCTTGCAACAGACCCTACCAACAGGGTTAAAATAATCGCATTTCAGCCTGTGCCCCAGGCCAAATAAAAAAATTGATTTCCCAAAATCCAAAAGCCCCCAACTTCATGTTGGGGGTTTTATTATCTATCAAATAAAAAGGCCTCCCTAAGGGAGGCCTTCATTTTTCAATCCGCCTTCGTCTCTGGACTATGGCGGACAAGGTTGTTTGCGAATCTACGCTGGGACTACATTGGTCGCGCATGGACCTTTTTTGCCTTCGCCAACCTCGAAGCTGACGCTTTGGCCTTCATCTAACGATGTGTAGCCAGCCGCCTTAATTTCTGAATGATGGACGAACAGATCTGCTCCGCCGTCGTCTGGGGTGATGAAGCCGTAGCCCTTACTCGAATTGAACCATTTTACTTTACCTGTACTCACGTGATTACTCCTTAAACTGTTAAAAAAAATTAAACTACTATCTCTCTAAAATTATTATTTATGGGAGGTACTATTGAGAGATGAAATAATGTCCCTTTACATTTAACATTTTGTACTCTTTTAATCTTTAATACTAAATCCGAGAAAATATTAAACCATAAAAATTCAAAATTTGCAACAAAATATTGCGTTTTTCCTCTAAAAATTAGTGCAAAAAACAGAAAAAAACGCTAAAAAACCGGTTTTTTAGCAAAAAAGCGACGAATTGTGCAATAAATTATGACTAATTCAGCTTTGCTCTTATAGTTTCAGCCCGCAAAATATCTCTTTGTTCGGCGTTGAGGAGTTGGCCTTTATTTATCTGCAGATGAGCGGGCTGGGTGAGCATAAACAGCTCATTTATTGTCTCGATGGTGATTTCTTTTATTCTGCCCATATTGATGCCCATCCGAAGATTGCTCAGCAGGAACATCGCTTCGTGAGAGCTGATGAGTCTTGCGTTTTTCAGGACGGCAAATGCACGTGCGATTTTGTCGTCGAGAATATTAGCGTCTTTTACCAATAATCTGTCGCGGGCAATTCTTTCATATTCGACAATTTTGGGAATTATCAGGGTCTGGAAATCTTCGACGATTTTTTCTTCGCGGACGCCCAGAGTAACCTGATTTGAAAGCTGGAAAAAGTCGCCGACTGCTTCAGTTCCTTCGCCGAACAAGCCGCGGACAGTAAGGTTCATATCTTTGGCTGAGTCGAACAGCTTTTTGAGCTGGTCTGTCATTTTCAGCCCCGGCAGATGCAGCATCACGGAAACTCTGATTCCTGTGCCGAGGTTTGTTGGGCAGGCGGTTAAAAAGCCATAGCGAGGACTGAAGGCATATTCAATTTTTTCGCTGATTTCATCATCTATACTGTTGATTCGCTGCCAGCATTTATCGGCGTTAAGACCTGCCGCAAGAACGCTGAGCCTCAGATGGTCTTCTTCGTTTATCTGTGCGGCGAAAAGCTCATTTTCGGCGATAACGACGCCTCGCGGGCCTTTGCTTGCCGCTAGGTTTCGGCTTATAAGCTGTCTTTCGATAAGAAAATCTCTTTCGAGAGCACTGCCCACGGCAATATCAATAAAGGAAATATCGCCGGGCTGGCGGAGTGAAAGTATGGTTTCCCGGAGAGTCTGCAGGATGTTCTTTTTTTCTTCGTCATCGCATCGGCAGGTGAACTTATGGCTGGCAAGGTTTCTGGCAAGTCTTATTCTTGAAGAAATGACTATATCCGACAGCGGGGCTGCAGGGTCGAACCAACGACTCGTTTTCGAACTTAAATCCGTAAGTCTCATTGTGTTTTTTTCAGCTGGTCTCTTATTTTCGCGGCCAGCTCGTAATCTTCCTTCTCGACAGCTTCGCTAAGCTGTTTTTTTAAATCTTCCATCTTGCTCTGTTCTTCAAGTTTGCTCGTCGGGCTGATATGTGTTTGGACAGGAACTTTTCCTTTATGTGTTGTGTTATTATCCTGCGTCTTTTCGATAATTTCATGCAAGTCGTTTTCAAAGACTTCATAATCTTTCGGACAGCCGAGAAGCGCCTGCTTGCGGAACTGCTCCATTGTTATGCCGCAATCGGGACAAGCTCGGCTGGATTTTTCGGAGCCGGTGTTTTCATCTGTCTGCTGATGCGCGGCGATGAGAGAGCTTAAAAGTTCGTTCAGCGAGAGTTGATTTTTTATGGTAACTCCCTCTTTCTGCGCACAGTTCTGGCACAGATGACTTTCGGTTCTCTGGCCGTCAACTATTTCGGTCAAATGAACCGTTGCTGTTCTTGCTTTACAAATTTCGCACTGCATATTTATCCTGTTTTATTATACTAAAGAATCTCTTTAAAAGGGCACCCATTCTTTATATCGGCATTAAAATAAAGCGACTAAATGGACTCTTTTTCACCGTATCTTGCTTTGCAGCCGGCAGTTTCCGTAAGTTCTACGAATAAAAGACTTACGTGTTTTGGAAGCTGTTTTTTTGCATTATCAAAGATATACCGGGCGATATTTTCGGTCGAAGTATTCATATTTTTAAAGCATTGAAAATCTTCAAGCGGCTGGTCATTAAAAGGGCCAACAATTTCATCCAGGATTTTTTTGAGCTTATGAAAATCAAAGAGAATCTCGTTTTCGTCAAGAGACCGGCCTTCGACGGCAGCCTCAACTATCCAGTCATGAATATGATACGGCTCGGCAGCATCAGATAATTTAAGCTGATGACCGGCCCGGAAAGCGGTAGTTACAGATATCGTATACAATTTTTCAGCCTTGTTTAAGGTCTATTTCAGCAAGTCTTTTTTGCAGTTTTTCATAGATACCCTGCGGAATCAGATTCGATACGTCGCCGCCGAGTCTGGCTACCTCTCTGATAAGCGTTGAGCTTGTAAAGCCGTACTGTTCGCCGGTCATAACGAAAATGGTTTCAATTCCCGCAACGGCACGGTTGGTCATCGCAAGCTGAAATTCATACTGAACATCGGTGAAATTTCTCAGGCCTCTGAGAATAGCAGTTGCACCGACGCTTGCCGCATATTCGACAGTCAAACAGTCGTAACTTTGAACAGTTATGCCTTCTATGCCGGCAACAAGCGGCTTAATCATTTCTACGCGCTCAGCAAGAGTAAAAAGCTGGTTTTTGAGAGGGCTGTTTCCGACAGCGACAATCAACTCATCAAAAAGTTTTATGCCGCGGCTGATTACATCAAGATGGCCGTTTGTTATCGGGTCGAAAGAACCCGGGAAAACCGCTCTAACAAATCTCTTTGCCATATTGTACCTTTCGATTAGAAGTATATGGAGATTATAACAGAAATGAATCTTGCGTCAAATGGTGGAAAAGGAGAAAAAAACGGATTAATACTAATCAGTTTTTTTGCTCAGAAGAGGCTTTCTGTTTAATGAATTCAAGATGTTTTTGAAGCTGGGATACAGCATCATTCTGTTTATATTGTTTCATCAACTGGATATAATTTTTCAATACTTCGATTTCTTCAACGTATCGCTCCTGAAGTTCCAACGCTTTCATAAGATTATTGTAATTGAGCGGGTCGTTAGGATTTAAAGCAAGGGCCTTTTTGAAGGCTTCAGTAGCTGCCTTGTAATCTTCCGTCATGGCAAGAGTCTCGCCCAGAAGCCTCCAGCTTGTGTAATTAACGGGCTTTTCAATTGTTTCTCTTCGAAATTCCTCTGCAGCCTTTCGGAATTCTTCGTTGGCCAACTCCGTTTTGCCCTGTTTTTGCAAAACCGTTCCTAAACCGGAATGAGCGTTTGCTGTGCTGATTTTGTAATCGGATTTTTCATTGTATTCGATAGCTTTATTGAAAGCATCTGCCGCTTGATCCAGGTAGCCCATTTTTGTATACATAGTTCCAATCTCACCATACGATAGTACAGAAAGCCTGGGATATGTTTTTATGGCCAAAAGACAATTTTTAATACTATCTTCAAACAGCACCTTTTGGTTTAGTTCTTTCGCTCGGCTGTAAAAAATTGCGGCCAGGTTCATTCTCGCGCTATCGCGGACCATCGGGGTGAGCAGATTTTCTGCGGGGCTGTAGTCGTCGGTCAAAACAAGCCGTCGGGATTTTTGCCCGGGTTGACGGATAGTCGAGGCATCCAAATATCGTACTTTCAGTTTTCCTTCTCCTTTGTATTGTGAAATAATATTTTTCAAATCCAGATTATGTTTGGCGGCAATAATTACAAAGTTTCGAACTAAATAGGGAAAGTCGTCATCGGTTACCACATAAACACAGGGGAATGTTTCTTTGAGTGTATCTACAACTGAGCCTAAGAACAAAGCAGGGTCAAGAGTATCCATTAAATTCATTATGTATACGCCGTTGTCGCCGAGAATAGCGAAAAGTTTTTCATTAAACTCTCGCGTAACAAGATGAAATGGTATTGAATAGCCAATAAAGGCATCTCCATAGATAAAGTCGTATCGCGGTACTTCTCTGCCGCGGTTTTTTTGCTCAAACAGTTTGTCAACATAATTGCGGGCGTCCATATTGATGGTGTTTATCGTGGTGTTTTTTTCCAGACCGAAAGCCTTCATTGCGGCTTTGGTTACAGCAGGGTCGATTTCAACGACATCTATCCTGCTGCCTGGCCAGACCTTTTCAATATATCTGGGGAAAACATATCCGCCGCCGCCAATGTTCATCACACAGAGTTTTTCTTTATTCCCGCTGATACCCCTGGTTACGGCAGCATAGATTTTTTCATAAAACCATTGCAGGTCAAGAGCATTCCCCAGCAGAATTTCACTTTCGTTTGCTTGGTCATTGGTAAGAAAACGTCTATTAGGGTCATCAGCTGCTTGTTTAACAGCGATATAAAAATACTGACTTTCATCTTCGTAGATAATGTTCGGATCCGGCCGCTCTCTTAGTTTAATGGATGAGCCGGTATTTTTGGCCCATTCGGCAGGTATCATAGCCATAGTCATCAGGGCAGTGAAAATTACTGCCCATATATATAACGGATAGCATCTCGTCCAGTACAGGACACTCATCATCAGTAAAACGGCTCCGATAGTCCAGATGATGGTTATAGTTCCAAACGCGGCTATCAGCCAGAAGCCTGCCGCGAAAGTTCCGGCGATACTGCCTGCTGCCGACCATGCATATATATCTCCTATTGTTCTGCCGGTAGGTAGTCCGCGGTCCAAAGCCATCTTCGCGATTACAGGACTTATTGTTCCCAGCAAGGTTGACGGAAGCAGGAATACTATAGAGGTATAGGTAAATACGTGGAGAGGCCAACTGAAATACCAAAGCCAGGTCCATTCGCCAACAATGTTATTTAAAATTACTGTTATAACGCAGGTTACAGAACAAATGGCGAAAATAACGGCAACAGTTTTTTTTGCGGGAAATTTGTCTGCGATTCTTCCGCCGAGATAATTACCTATTGTAATGCCGCCCAGAATTACACCGATAACCGCTGTCCATGTATATAGAGATGAGCCGAGATTGCGTGCAATCAGTCTGCTGGCGACAAGCTCTATAACCATAATGCAAAAGCTTGAAATAAATACAGTAGCACTTGGAATAAAAATTGACATAAAACTTTTAGATTTGTTCATAGTTTACTTTCCTTACTTTATTGGAAAACATAGCAAATTTAGCTGTTTTTAACAAGAGGATATTTTGCAGCCAGTATTTCAAGCACCACAGTTACTGATAAAATTCTGCTCATGTTTCGTCAAGGCGACAATTCCGCCGAATTTACTGGCGTTAAATCTCATAAAAAGTGACGCCGTAATAACCTGTTGCGCTGTCGAAGAATCTTTTGCACTGCCGATTACGAATAGACCGAGGTTTTTTATTATAAAAGCAACAGGCGGCGTTTTTAATTTTGGCAGAATCGTATTCTTTTGAAGATTTTCCAGCCAAATGATGGGACCTTTTAAATAAATAATTTCGTTTGGATTTAATGCCCCTGCCTTTAGCAAATTGCCGGTATCGTCCTGATGCACATAAGGTCCTAGATTTTTGTTATAAAAATAATAAACCTGTTTCTTTTTGACAGCAGCAGCGGAGATTATATTTTTCACGTTTTTGATTTCATTAGCGTTTGGTTTTTTAATCTGTTTGACAGTAGGACAGGTTAATTTATTCCAACATTTTTTTATTACTTTTGAAACAAGATTAAGAGCATCGACGGAATTTGAAGCGGAAACGAAAAGGCCATGTTTTTCAAGAAAGAGAATTTCAGGCAATCGGCGGTATTTTTTTTGATATTTGCCGCTCAGGTGTACGATTTTTTTTGCAAGACTGTATCCCGGATTGGCATAGGAAATCCACAAAGGCGGAAACTTATTCTTAGCAAAGAGTTTTTTCAGTTCGGCCTTTCCGTTTTTTGCGTTTAGAAAAGCTCCGACCGCAATCGGATGAATATGAATCACGTATTTGTCGAGCAATACATGAAGATTGGCCTCTATGGAAGGGCGGCAATTTCCTTTAGTATTGTCCGCGCAGCAGGCAAGGAGGCGTTTGGCAATCTCGGCCTCTCGTTTTTGCTCCGGCAATTTAGCGATTTTTTTGTTTTTTATTATGGCACGGGCTTTTTCGAGATTTATTCTTCGCCAGCCTTTATTTTTGCTCATATTCGCCAGCGCAGTGCCGCTTGCCTTTATGAATATATATTTTCCATCGTCGGTTTTAACGCTTGTATTGCCGGATGCCCCCTGTGCAAGAAATGGATTTCTGCCGACCCTGCGGGAAATTTTAATCAGTTCATTTAGACATTTGTCCATTTTTTTAAAGTTAGGCAGACTGGAAAATGCTGAATTTTGCTAATTTGAGTTTTTGAAGAATAAACTGCAGCATCGTATAAAGTGTTAGCAGGCCGTATCTTGTGCTGCGTGAGAAATTAATGCTCGAAGCCTCGAAATATCGGCATGGAACCGGAGCGTCGGCAATTTTAAAACCGAAATACGCCGCCTGCGCCAGCATCTGAGAATCAAAAACAAAATCGTCGGAATTATTATGAAATGGTATTTTTTCCAGAACGCTGCGCTTGTAAACCCGAAAGCCGCTGTGAAAATCGCCTAAGTTCTGGCCCAATATGAAGTTCTCTGTAATAGTCAAAAATCTGTTGCTCAAATATTTGTAAACCGGCATTCCGGATTGTATCGTTTCAGCCCTTGTGCGAATTCTGCTGCCGAGCATAAAATCGCAAACCCCTGTCTGCAAAAAACCTATGAAATAAGGAATCAGCCGGCCGTCATACTGATAATCGGGATGAAGCATAACAATAATTTCAGCGCCTTTTTTCAGCGCCGCGTCGTAACAGGTTTTTTGATTTGCGCCGTATCCGCCGTTCTTTTCGCGAGCAATAACCGTAAGTCCAAGCCGGGTCGCTATTTCCACCGTGTTGTCCTTGCTGCAGTCGTCAACCAGAATTATATCGCTTCGAAATTCCTCAGGAATGTCGCGGACTGTTGCCTCTAATGTAGATGCGGCGTTATAGGCCGGCATTACTATGATGGTTTTTAAGTTGTTGTAACTGCTTGAAGGCACTTAAGATAACTCCATCCTTACGGAACCGAGATAAGCTCCTTAACTTCCGGAACACGCTGCTTTAACATTCTTTCAACACCCATCTTAAGCGTCATAGCCGCTCCGGGACAGCCGCGGCAGGCGCCCTGCAAACGAACCTTAACTGAATTGTCAGCGGTAACTTCCACCAGTTCGATATCTCCGCCGTCATTTTGCAGCATCGGCCTGATACCGTCAATTACTTCTATCACCTTGTCTTTTATAGACTTATCGGCATTGCATCCACAATTTTCACACATTTTATAGCTCCTGAAAAAAGGATATTGAATTTAATATTATAACCATAACTTATTGGTTTCTCCATTTATTTTTAGGCAGGCAGAAAAAATTTAAAATTTTTATAAGTCCTTATTTCAGGTTTTGAAAACATGCTTTAAGTCCTTATTTTTAAAAATAAATAAAGGAGTTATGAAAATCTGTTTTACAAAAAACGATCTTTTTTTTGCAAAAGCGCGCAAGTTCTTGCGCGAAATGGAGTTTTTTAATTGTTTGCCCCTGCTTTCGCAGGGGTAAACTCCAGTTTTTGAGGGGCGAGGGGTACGGTTTTTAAGCTAAAAATGAGGTTTTTGGGAAAAATTCGGTTGCAAATTGTTGCTGAGACAGGTGTTAGTAAAGATTTCGATTATTTTTCATTTTTTTTGATAAATTTGAACGAATTTTGATTTTTTACCCCTGTTTTTTGATGATTTTGGTGTTTTTTTGGTGCGAGATTGGTGAATCTTTAATATCCATAATCGCCCCTGCAGTTTTGCCAGTGGCAAAACTAAGCGCTGGGGTATGCGCTCCGCTTCGAGGAATTGAGAAGCAGTTATCAGTTATCGGGTATCGGTTATCAGTGCGAACGACTCTGACGGGGGCGGATTTTTTTAAGTGAGTTTGAAGAAAGAAGGAGTATAATTTGAATCGGTTTTTCAAAAAGTGTCCGAGGATAAAATTATGGATGATGAAAATGAAATTTCAAAATTAATATGACACAAACCTTTACGATTTATACATGATGGATCATAAGATAATTCAAATCAAAGCTAGCTTATCAGAACAAGAAGAGCCTTATATTTTCCATATGTATTGCAAGAATGACCTCCTAAAGAAAACTGAACGCAAACAGTTACAGAGTATCTTTGAAGGAATGATAAAAACTGTAAAAATAAAAAAAGGGTTACATATATATGAAGCACATCCTTCCTATGAACTATGTGAACCTGAAAAATATGGTCCAACTAAGAAAAATACTATTGTGGAAGTTTCTATACCATTCTGTTTAAATTTACCTCAAGATTATACTTGCAAAGTGGAAATTCCCAAAAAAAATATTATTGCTTTAGTACACTTTGGAAAAATATGGACAAAAAACAGCAAAGGTTCAAGTTCCGTTGATTTATTTGAGGAGAACAATATTACTTATTTTGCTAAAACTGAAATTATAACCCCACAAGTACCAATTAATGATGAAGATGGTTATGAATTTTTGTATCAGGGCAAGAATGTTACAAAAACCAATGACAACACAGGTTTTTTCAGATATACCAAACTATTCATAGAAATCGATACTAATTATTCAAAGGAACAATTAAAGAGCGATGGTAAATTTGGAGAAGCTGCTATAACTGAAATAACAGAAAAAATATATGAAATTATTAATAGGATTATCGATATTTACAGATTTATAACAAATGAAAATCATATAGAAAGATTAAATAGTATAAATATAAGAGACATATATTTTGTAAATCATAATTTAGGATTTTATATTTTAAAAATGGGTGCAGGAATTGAAAATGCCATTATTAATCGTTCAAAAAGAGAAATCGATAAAATCAAAGAAATGTTAGAAAACGGTTCTTCTTGCCCAATATATGAACTTTTATTTATGAATGCCGAAGCATCTTATTGTAAACAAATATTTGTATTAGCAGTTGTGGAATCGTTCCAAGCTTTAGAGATATTTCTTGAGAATTTTTTGCTTTCAAAATTTAAAAATATATTATCTGAAGATGAAATAGAGAAAAGAATGGATAAAATATGGAGAACTAAAGAACGTTTAAAAACATTACTTCCTGAAGTAGGTGTTAAATCTCCTTTGGCAAATCAAAACTTATGGGATCAGTGGTGTACGATGTATGATAAAATCAGGAATGAAGTTTTGCATAAAGGAAAAGAAATTAACGCTTTGGAAACATTAAAAACAATTAATCTTAATAAAGAAATGGTTAAATGGATCAAAGATAATACTTAATCAATCAAATAAAATGCTTTGCTCATAATGACCCGATAAATAGGCGAAGCGACACAGTAGTCTATGCATCGCAGCAAAAATAGATTTTCGCTTCCCGCATACGCGGGAACAAGCGATGGCGGAAATCTAATTACGAAAAAAACAAAATGAAATATTATGTTTATATTCTGGCAGATAAAAAAGACGGGAATATTTACGTCGGTCGAACGAATGATTTAATTAATAGAATCAGCGAACACAAAAGCTGTATTATCAGTAACTATACAAAAAACACAGGTATCCATATCCTTGTATATTATGAGGAGTATAAAAGTCTGCAAGAGGCGATAAAAAGAGAAAGACAAATAAAAAAATGGAAGAGAGAATGGAAGATTAATCTGATTGAAAGATCTAATCCTGAATGGAAAGATTTATATTTTGATTTAATCATCGAATAAAAATCTCGCAAAAGACGGGGGAATCTATATAATTTAACGCTGATAAAATATTAAAGGAACGGCCTATGCGAATATCAGTTGAAGAGGTTTTTGAGACGGTAAGGATGACTATCGAGCAGAATTTCGATATCAGGACAGTTACGCTGGGGGTCAATCTGAAAGACTGCATCGACAGGAACCCTGCGGCATTCAATAAACGAATATACAAACGAATTTCTGAAATGGGCAAACGGCTGAACAATTGCGCCGATGAACTGGAACAGAAATACGGCATTCCCATAACCAACAGGAGAATAAGCGTAACGCCGGTTGCGCTGCTGATTGAATCGCTGCCGCGGAAGATTTCAACGGCGGTATCAGTTGCCAAGACATTAGATAAGGCGGCAAGGGCTGCGAAAATAGATTTTATAGGCGGATACGGAGCGCTTGTTCATAAAGGAATGACTAAAGCGGATGAGTTACTTATAGATTCGATTCCGCAGGCGCTGTCGCAGACGCAAAGATTATGCGGATTTTTAAATCTTGCGTCGTCGAGAGCGGGAATGAATATGACGGCGATTGAAAAGGTCGGGCATATAATCAAAGAGCTTGCCAGGAGAAGCAAAAACGGAATCGGCTGCGCGAAACTTGCGGTGTTCGCGAATGTGCCGGAGGACAATCCATTTATGGCAGGGGCGCATCACGGGATTGGCGAGCCGGACTTTTCGCTGAATATAGGAATATCGGGGCCGGGGGTTGTAAGGGATGTTGTCGCGAATAATCCGAAATGCGATTTGACGACGCTTTCGGAGGTTATAAAACGGACGGTTTTCAAAATCACAAGGGCGGGCGAGCTTATCGGCAGAGAGATTGCGGAGCTGATGAAGGTTGAATTTGGTATTGTCGATATATCGCTGGCATCGACGCCGAAGAAGGGCGATTCGGTAGCGGAAATAATAGAAGCGATGGGGGTATCGCGGATGGGCAGGTCTGGTTCGACCGCTGCGCTTGCACTGCTGATGGACGCGGTCAAAAAAGGCGGGGCGATGGCGTCGGGGAATGTCGGCGGGTTGTCGGGGACGTTTATTCCGGTGAGTGAAGATGCGGGAATGATTCGGGCTGTGCGGACGGGGGCGCTTAGTCTTGATAAACTTGAGGCTTTGACGAGCGTTTGCTCGGTTGGGCTTGATATGTTTGCTGTTCCGGGAGATACGCCGGCAGATGTTTTGAGCGCGATAATCGCTGATGAGCTTGCAATCGGCGTTGTGAATAATAAGACCACAAGTGTGCGCGTTATCCCGGTGCCGGGCAAGAAGGCGGGGCAGATTGTGCATTTCGGCGGATTACTTGGCTCGGCGCCAATTATGAAGGTATCAAAAATCGCTTCGGCGGATTTCATTAACAGAAAAGGAAGAATACCAGCGCAGGTTCAGGCGCTGAGAAACTAAAAAATATGTGGAATATATATGAATATCCATTTACGGGGATTGCGGTTGCTGTTGTTGTGATGGCAGGGCTGTGGCTGTTTTGGATGTTGAAGCCGGAGAAAAAGCGGAAATGGCATTTGCTGATACCTCTAATAATTGTTGTTTTGGCTTTTGCAGTGGCTTATTTTGTTCAGACGGATAATGAAAAAATACGCGGGGCAATTAATAAAGGCATCAAGGCATTCGAAGAGCTGAAAATTGAGCCAATCAGGGAAGTAATCGCGGATGATTACAGCGACCCATTTCATACTTCTAAAGAATATATAGTCGCGTATTGTCAGGCAATGATGCAGTCGGCAATGGTTGATAGAGTGACATTCCTCAGCAGTGAGACGGTAATAGAAGGCAATAAGGCGACATTTGCCGCTGAAATGGTTGTGAAATTTACAGAAGAAAGCGAAGTATCGAAGATGGGAAAGCCATTTCTGATTGTTAAAGCGATATTTCATTTCGAGAAAACGGTCGATAAAAGATGGCTGATAAACAACTGCGAAGTACTCGAACTTGACAAAAAGGCTGTTAATTGGGGCGAGTTACATTCATAGATATTTAGCCGTACGCCATGCGGCTCTACGACCGGGCGCAAATCAATTCTTGACCGAAAGTTATTGTTCTGTTATCGTATGGGGCTGTTTATATTTGGAGTAAAAATAAGTGAAAGCATTCAGACGAATATTTAAGTATATCTGGCCGCAGTGGTACAGAATTGTTGTAGTTGTTACCGGCGCGCTGGTCGTTTCGCTGCTTTTGTCATTGAGCTTTATGACAGTTATCCCATTGCTGAAAGTTATGATGGGCGAAGAGGGACTGCATAGCTGGGTGGACAGGAAGATGTGCAACTGGCGATACGGAGTGGATTTTTATGTTCCTGATACGGCAGATTTGTCCAACAGAAACGGGCAAGACTTTATGCATAGTCTGCTTGTAAATAAAGTAAAAAACGGCGGCCTGGCCAAGAGGGCAGGATTAAAATTGGATGACAGAATTATCGGGGCAGGCGATTTTTTGATAAAAGAGCAGGGCGGGGAACATTCTTCAGCCAGGCTGGTACAGGAAATGGCTACCACAACAAAAGACCGGATAACAATCCAATTACAATCAACCAATAAAGAAAATCCTGAAATCAGGCAAGTTGAGATAGAAACGACGGTAAACAAAGCGTCTATGGATTTGGCGAAATGGGGCGGTATTCAGCGTATCCAGTGGAATATGGGGAAATGGTTTTTTGAAAAAACACAAAAAGCATTAAGCCTGCTTCCGAGGGAAAAGGCAAATGAAGAAAAGACCACGGCGGTCTGCTATATTATGGTAGGGATATTAATACTAACCATAATTCGCTGCATCGCGAAGTTTTACCAGGATTATTTAGCTCAAAAGGTAGTGCAGGTGGCGACCAATAATTTGCGGCGAGACGCTTTTGAGCATGTGATGAAGATGCCGATAAGATATTTTACAGATGAACAGCCAAGCGATACTGTCAGCAGACTTATCAGAGACAGCGGCGCTATGGGCAGCGGCATAAAAATTCTTCTTGGCAAGGCACTGCGTGAACCTCTCAATGCGACTTTCTTTTTAGCTTCCGCTATGCTGCTGAACTGGCAATTGACCTTGGTATTTTTAGGCGGTGCCCCGGCCACTCTATGGCTGACAGTTACCCTGGGAAATAAAATGCGTCGGGCCACAAAGAAAACACTCGTGTCGTGGGCGCAAATGCTTTCAAAACTGCAGGAGACAGTAACCGGTTTGAAGGTTGTGAAAGTTTATAATCGGCAGGATAGCGAAACAAACGCTTTTGAGGCTATAAATAAGAAATTACTTAAGCAGCTGCTTAAAAGCTCGAGGGTCGATGCGGCAACAATGCCCGCGTTAGAAGTCATTGGAATGGCGGCGGGCGCGGTGGCAATAATATTCGGCACCAACTGGATAAACAAGGGCCGATTAGATGCTACGGAATTTTTTGTGATTTTGTTTTTATTAGGCTCTGCCGCTGAAGCTGTACGAAAAACAAGCGATATATGGAACAAGATTCAGGAGGCAAATGCCGCGGCCGAAAGAGTATTTACACTTATGGATGAGCCCATCGAAATTGAAAAACCAGACGCCATAGAGATGGCATCGCTGAAAGAGCAAATCGAATTCAGAAATGTGGTTTTTGCCTATCCGGGCAGAGATGTAACCGTATTAAACAGTGTTAATCTTACGGTAAAAGCAGGCAGGACTGTTGCGATTGTCGGACCTAACGGCTCAGGAAAAACAACTTTAGCGAACCTGATTCCGAGATTTTACGATGTTGACAGCGGGTCTGTTCTTATTGACGGACACGATGTGCGAGATGTTACTTTAAAAAGCCTCAGAGACCAGATTGGTATGATAACGCAAAACGTGGTAACATTTAACGACACTGTCGCGGCAAATATTGCTTATGGCAAATTGAATGCTACAAAAGATGAAATTATTCAGGCCGCGAAATATGCTTTTGCGGATGAATTTATTGTTCCTTTGCCGAACGGCTATGATACGGTAATCGGTGAACAAGGCAGCGGTCTGAGCGGCGGACAGTTACAGAGAATTATCGTGGCCCGGGCGATTCTGAAGAATCCTGCAATTTTGATTTTTGATGAGGCCACAAGCCAGGTCGATGCCGACAGCGAATCAAAAATTCACAAGGCAATTGAGAAAATAATGCACAACAGGACCTGTTTTATTATCGCACACAGATTCAGCACAATTCTCAATGCGGATGTAATAGTCGTAATGGATAAGGGCCGGATTGTTGCACAGGGTTCGCACGAAGAACTTGTAAAAAAATGCACCCTGTACAAGAGTCTGTATGAAACACAATTAATTGTAGCCTGATTGGGTATTGGTATTTGTCCGGTTAGAGGTAACGATGGCACCAAAAGTCAGCGTTTGCATTCCAACTTATAACAGAGAATATCTTCTTAAAGAAACTCTCGACAGTGTATTTGCGCAGACATACAGGAATTTTGAAGTGGTAATCGTCGATGACGGTTCAACTGACGGCACGAAACAGATGCTGGAAAAAAACGGCTATAATGTGCGCTACTATTGGCAGGAAAACGCGGGAGACGCAGCGGCCAGGAATAAACTAATCGAATTGGCAAAGGGGAAATATATTTCATTTCTTGATTCCGACGACCTGCTGTATCCTGATGCCCTGGAAAGAATGGTCAAGGCCATTCCGGATAATACTGAGGATGTTATTGTTTATGGACCTTATATCGCGATAGATGAATATGGCAATGTTCTGTATAGAAGAAAAAAGAAACTTTATGACGGCAGAATAACAGACTATCTTTTTGAGAATATATTGATTCATTCCTGCGGGTCTCTTTTTCCCAAAAAGGTTTTGGTTCAGGCCGGCGGATTCGATACATCCCTGCCGGTCTGCTCAGACTATGATTTGTGGCTGAGACTTTCGCTGCAATATGATTTTATCAGTCTGAAAAAACCTGTTTTTAAAAGACGCCGACACGGTGGAAACATTTCAAAGCCAAGTTTTGCCAAGCGGAATATCGAATATAAGGTGTTGGAAGATTTTTATTATAACAGGGGGGGCAGCAAAGTTATATCATATAAAAAAGCCATTAAAAGGCTGAGCAGAGAGCAATACAGAGCCGCGAAAATTGCTGTCGAAGAATCAATGAGAGAAACTGCTCTTGATTTTTTGAAAAAGTCGCTAAAACGGCATTTTCATTTGAGGACGCTTTTCTGGCTTTTTATCACTCAAACAAGATTGCATCCGGCATTGTGGATACAAAAAAAATTTCCTATTACAGATGAAGGCAGGAAAATATCAGTTAGAAAGCTCCGGACTATAGCGGATATAAAAATAGCTATCGATTTTAATCCTGTTCTTATAAATAAGTTCTCAGGCTTTTATACATTCGGAACCGGTCTTCTGGAAGGTTTTACGAGCCTTGAAGAGAAACCTCAGTTGATACTTTTTCATTCGAGCCGATTCGCAATGAGAGCAAAAGAAGTAGTCAGGAATGAACTGCGGGGAGGAACAGAATTAAAACCACTGGTAATAAAAATGCGGTGGCTCGAAAGTTTCTGGGACCATTTCAGCTATCCAAAATTAGAGAGCCTGACAGGCGATTTCGATATATATCATTGTTTTCACCATTTGATGCCGCCAACAAAAGGAAAGCCACGCTTGATGACTATTCATGACTTGCGACGTTACATAATGCCGCAATTGTACAAAGAATCAAAACTTGGTTTTTTTGAAGCCGCCGTCAGGAAAGCAGGCCATTTTCTGGCAGTATCAGCATCGACAAAAAAGGACTTGTGTTCTGTTTTTGGCATAAACGAACAAAAGGTTGATATTATACCGTTAGCGACAGGAATTGAACCTGTAGAGTATAACCAGTCGCAGAAGAACAGAATAATGTCCGAATTATCAGGCAACCTTGGGCAAAAAGTGGAAGAATATTTTGTTGTTATCTCCTCTTCCGACAGCCGCAAAAATATACCGCGAACAGTTGAAGCATTTCAAGTGGCACAAAAGTTTTTGCCGGAAGGATTAAAACTTGTTGTGATAGGGCAGTTTGCCAAGAGAGAAAAAGAATTAGTTGAAAAGTTAAAAAACGGTTCGTTTAAAAATATTATTTACGCAGGAACGGTTGACGACCTTCGGCCATGGCTTAGCTGTGCAAAAGCTATGATTTTCGCGAGCCTGTATGAAGGGTTCGGAATTCCAATTCTCGAGGCATTTGCCTGCGGAACGGCAGTAATCACATCGAACCGTTCGTCAATGCCGGAAGTTGCAGGTGAGGCCGCTTTGTATGTTGACCCGGTCAGCACAGAATCGATAGCACAGGCAATGATAAAAATTTCAAATGACGAACCACTGCGGCTTAAACTTATCGCGGCAGGAAAAGAAAGAAATAAACAGTTTACGTGGAAAAGAACTGCTGAAAAGGTTGTAGGTGTCTATAGAAAATTAGCTGGAATTTAGGTTTCCTGCAACTGCCGCATTTAATCTTTTTTTACCAACCCCAAAAATTCGCCGATTTTGTCATACCATCTGATTCTACCTCTTTTTACCCTGAGGAAAATTTTTCTCATATTTTTTCCCTGCTTATATCCTTCAATCAGTTTGTCAAAAACGTCTTCGGCGTGCTTTGTGGTTGCAAAATGCAGAATTTTTCCGCCCCTGAGATGAAAATCGTTATAGGTCGCGATATCGAGAATTTTAATATTCAAACCGTCCCATTTCTGAATTTTTTTATAATCTTTCCATATTAGTTGTTCACTAAGAACATCCGAGAAAGCTTTCTGGTCTGTAATATTTTCCGCCATACACGCCTGCTCCCATCTATCGACGAGTTTTTCCGCGGGACAGTTAAAAAACACTACGCCGGCATATACAATGCCGTTATACATATCTTTTCTTGAGATTTTTTTAGGGTCTATAGTAATGCCGACGTCGAAGCCATCGAGTTCGACTTTATCTGTGAACAGGCAATCGGCATCGACAAGAATCATCGGCTCACTGTGGTTTTTGAAGTAATCTCTGACGCAGGAAGGCTTATGTGTGCTGCGATAGCTTGGCCGGCCATCTGGGAAAAGGTAGGCGGGTTTTTCGTTGCTGACTCTTTTATCCAGCGTAATTGGTATAATTACAGCATCAAGCTGCTTTTTTTGCTCCTCGGTTAAGCCCAAATCATAGACAATCACCGGCTTGCCGTAGAATTTCCTAACGCTGCCGGCAAGTTCCTTTAAGCAGCGAAAAAAGTTAGCATCGCAGGCCGTAACTATATTCATTTTTCCTCCAGTATTGACTAAGGATAAGGGGTTAGATTGCCAAATAACGACAAGTATTATATTGTAATGACCGAAGTGAGCAATCAAAAACTTGCCCGCCTGTTCCTTTATCACATAGTTCCACAGATAATTTTTAATTGCCTAATTACGATAAATGTTATATATTATTATGGCTAACTTGAACAAATAGTATTTTTTTAACCTGGAGATATGGATGACAAAGTTCTGTTATGATATATGTATAATCGGAGGGCTTGGGCATATCGGCCTGCCCCTGGGCATATCATTTGCCAAAACAGGGAAAAAAGTAATATTATACGATATAAACCAGAAGTCAATCGATACGGTATCAAAAGGCAGGATGCCTTTTTTGGAAGCCGGCGCTGAAAAACCACTTCAGGAGACAATTAACAAAACCCTTTTCATCAGCTCTGATAAAAATGTAATATCTCAGAGTCATTTTGTTATCCTGACAATAGGAACACCGATAGACGAACATCTTAATCCGCAGTTCACCCTCTTTAAAAACTTTTTCGAAGAAATAATTTCTCTTCTGAACGACCAGCAGCACATAATCATAAGAAGCACTGTTTACCCGGGCACAACAGAAAAAATTCAGGAATTGCTTAGAGAAAATGGCAAAAAAACCCGGGTTTCTTTTTGTCCTGAAAGAATAGCCGAAGGCAAAGCGATGGAAGAACTCAGCGGCCTGCCTCAAATAATCGCATCTTTCGACAATGAGTCTATTCGCGAGGCAAGCGAATTGTTCCTGTCTCTTACAAAACAAACCATACCGCTGAAGCCTATCGAAGCCGAGTTGGCGAAACTCTTCACGAATGTATGGAGGTATCTGCAATTCGCAATCTCTAACCAGTTCTATCAGATTGCAACGCAGAATAATCTGGACTTTTATAAAATATACGACGCAGTAACCAATAATTATCCGCGAACCAAAGGCTTCACAAAGGCGGGTTTCGCGGCCGGGCCGTGCCTGTTCAAGGATACTATGCAGCTTGCGGCGTTCGCAAACAACAGCTTTTTCCTCGGCCATTCGGCAATGCTGATAAATGAAGGACTTCCCAATTTCATTATCCAGAAATTAAAAGAAAAAACCGACCTCAAAACAAAGACAGTCGGCATACTCGGAATGGCTTTCAAAGGCGACAGCGATGATGGGCGTGAATCTCTTTCTTATAAATTGAAAAAGGCTCTTACCATAGAGACAAAACAAGTTCTCTGCTCTGACCCATTAGTAAAAGACGCCAGACTTGTGCCGGCGGAAGAACTTATAAAAAAATCAGATATTATTATTATCGGGGCAACGCATTCGGAATACAAAAAACTCAAATTCGATTATAAATCAAAGATAATCGTTGATATGTGGAACTTTTTCGGTCGCGGAGGCATGTTCTAAGATGAAAATCCTTGTTACAGGCTCAGCAGGTTTCATCGGCGGGTATCTCGTGGAGGAGCTTCTCGAACGCGGACACGATATCGTTGGAATAGATAATTATTCAAAATACGGCAAAGTCGTAAAAAGCTATGACAATCATCCCCGCTATAGTTTTGTGCAAGGCGACGCAAAAGATGTCAAGTTGATGAAAGAACTGATAGCCGACTGCGACCAGGTTGTCGGACTTGCGGCAATTATCGGCGGAATAACGCTTTTTCACGAACTGGCATACGACCTTCTGGCGGAAAACGAAAGAATCCTCGCATCGACCTTCGACGCGGCTATATGGGCATTCAAAAACAAAAAACTTAAAAAAATAAATATAATATCATCCTCAATGGTATTCGAGAGCACACAGGTTTTTCCCACCCCAGAAGGAGAGCAGTTAAAATGTCCTCCGCCATTGTCAACATACGGTTTTCAGAAATTGGCCTGTGAATATTTCGCCAAGGGCGCTTTCGAGCAGTATAAACTTCCTTACACAATAATCAGACCTTTTAACGCGATAGGCACAGGAGAAAAAAAAGCGCTGGTGGAGAAGGAAATTTTTTCAGGCAATATTAAACTGGCGATGAGTCATGTTGTTCCCGACCTTGTGCAGAAAGTATTAAAAGGACAAGACCCTCTTCATATCCTCGGACAGGGCAACCAGATTCGTCATTACACTTATGCAGGCGACCTGGCAACCGGTATTCGTATCTGTATAGAAAACAAAAAAGCAATCAATGACGATTTTAATATTTCGACTCCTGTTTCAACTACCGTGATGGAACTGGCACAGGTAATCTGGAAAAAAATAAACGGCAACAAACCTTTCAAATATGTGAGCGATAAGCCCTTTGAATACGATGTTCAGAAAAGAATTCCCTCGATTGAAAAAAGTGAAAAAATTCTTAATATCGAATGCAAAACGACATTAGACCAGGCTCTTGATGAGATTATACCGTGGATAAAGCAGCAGATTGAATTAGGAGGTTTCTAAATTGGCATCATCCCTGGGGGTTATAATCCCTGTTTATAACGAGGGGGCTAATATAGAAGCCACACTTCTTGCCATCGAACAGAAAATACATACTCCTCACAGAATTTATATTGTTTACGATTTTGACGAGGATAACACACTGCCTGTCTCAAAAAAAATGCAGCAGCAAGGTCTGCCCATAGAGCTGCTAAAAAATCCGGTCAGAGGCGTGACGAATGCAATCAAAGCAGGTTTAAGAAATGCTTCCGAAAACTATCTGCTTGTTACAATGGCTGACTTGTCCGACGATTATTCTGTAGTTGACCAGATGTGTCAGCTGATGTCGCAAGGCTACGATATTGTCTGCGGCTCAAGATATATGAAAGGCGGAAAACAGATTGGCGGGCCGTTTTTTAAAAAACTGCTTTCCCGAACCGCCGGTATAAGTCTAAAATATCTGGCAGGTTTGCCAGTTCACGATGCAACAAACAGCTTTAAACTCTATAAAAAGTCTATGGTGGACAAGATCGATATCCAAAGCGAAAACGGTTTTGAAATCGGTATGGAAATCGTCGTCAAAGCCCATTTTTCAGGATATAAAGTAACCGAAGTGCCGTGCACCTGGACAGACCGTACGGCCGGCCAGTCAAGATTCAGGATTTTAAAATGGATGCCGAAATATCTTAGATGGTACTTTTACGCCCTGAAGAAAAATTTTTGCAAAATATTTCGACTCAGTTGAACTAAAAAACGGATTTCATACCAATGAAAAAAATTGCTGTTAACATAGCTATTCTCCTGCCGCCGATTTTTATATGCTTTTTTGTATACAAGTACGGCATTACAGTCCCTTTTTGCGACCAATGGGAACTTGTTCCTCTGCTTGAAAGAATGTACAATCATACTCTTGCTTTGGCCGACCTCTGGAGTCCGCACAACGGACATCGGCTGCTGTTTCCTAAAATTTTGATGTTGTTTCTCGCCTATTTATCGAATTGGAACATCTTCCTTGAGTTATGCACAAACATAGTCCTGGCAATTTTTATATTTCTGTTTCTTCTATCTATACTTCGCAGCACCTTACAAATAATACCATCATGGCTGAAGATTTTTATCTCCCTGGCGATATTCTCTATGGGACAATATGAAAACTGGTCCTGCGGCTGGCAGATTCAGATTTTCCTCTCCGTACTCGGCTCTGTTATCGCAATATGGGCTGTAAACAAATGGCAGGGCAAAACTATCGGCCTAGTTATCGCAATATCGGCAGCAGTATTGTCCAGTTATTCTTTCAATTCAGGCCTGGTAACATGGCCTGCGGTGCTTGTTGTTATGCTAATGCAGAACAAATGGAAATTAAAACATATTGTAATACTGATTCTCGCTTGTGTCGCCACCGTCCTGCTCTATTACTATAACTATACGACAAATAATCCTGAGCTTCCTTCGACGCTGTTTTTCCTTAGTCATCCAATAATTTATATCAGATATTTATTAATGTATTTAGGAGGCTCTATTGCCCGCAGCCGTTCTTTTGCCCCGATATTAGCTTTAATTCTTTTTGCTCTGAGTTTATCGGCGATATTCGATATTTGGCGATTCGACAGACAAAAACTTCGCGATTTAGCACCCTGGTTTGCATTGGCATTATATGCCTGTATGGCTGCCTGCGCAACGGGACTTGGAAGGTCGGGCTACGGCTGGCAGCAGGCGTCATCAAGCAGATATGCTATGGTCTCAGTTCTTTTTCCAATCTCGGCAGCGGTTTTCCTTGCCCAGTCAACAAGAATTAATATCGCAATGAACAAAAACGGAGGTTTGAGAAATCCATTCTTAACAGGCATACTTATAGCTATGTTTGTTTTATCGTATATCCATGGCTACAAGAAAGAATTAGAATCCATCAAAGAGTTATCAAAAAAGACTAACGCGACGGCTTTTTATTTAAATCACCCCGAACTCGCCGATGAGCAATCCCTTAAAGTGTTAGGTTTTGATTATAACGTGGTAAAGTTGAGAAGCCAGGTTTTGTCTGAATTAGGCATAAAATTCAAGGAAGCAAAATGAATAAACTCAGCAATTCGATTTGTGAGATTAAAGAAATGGCAGTGCCAAAAGTAAGCGTATGTATGCCTTGTTATAATAGACAGGATTATATCGCGGAAGCGATAGAAAGCGTCCTGTCGCAAAGTTTCAGGGATTTTGAGCTGGTAATCACGGATAATTGCTCGACAGACGGGACTATTGAAATAATTAAGAAATACGCGTCGAAAGACAGCCGCATACGTTTTTATATTAACAGTACCAATCTTGGCATGATTAGCAATTTCAACAGAAGTGTTTTGCTGGGTAGTGGGGAGTATATCAAGGTGATTTGTTCAGATGATTTACTTGCACCTGGTTGTTTGGCAGTTTTTGCGGATGTGTTAGATAAAAATCCCAGTGTCTCGCTTGTAACATCTTTTAGCAAGGAATTTGGCGAAAACGATTTGGTTCGTGATGAAAAATTTTTCCCCGGCACAGGTTTGCTTGATGGAAAGAAAAGTCAAAAAAGTTTGTTTCTTGACGGCAACTGGGCCGGCAGTCCGACCTACACAATGTTTCGGCGCAGGGACTTATATGTCGGGTTGTTCAATCATTGGAAATACTGGGTTTGCGACCATGATATGTGGCTGAGGCTTATGGGCGTCGGCGATATGTATGTAGTGCCAGAGATTTTGAGTTTTATAAGGGTTCATAACAACCGTGCAACCGCGATACACGGCGTTGATTTTCGTCTTATTATAGAACGATTAATGCTGGCTGAGATAGCTTTTTATTTTCCGCATATGTATGGAGAATATACAAAAAAAGAGAAAAGGAATATTCGATATCATTTACTTAAGCGTCTTGTTCGGGAAGGGTATGGCAGGAGTGGTTTGAAGCCCAAAATTAATATGTTGAAAATCGGCTTGTCCGATTTGAATAAAAGAAAGCTTATATTTCTGCTGCTTTTGATTAAAAATTTTCACAGGATTTTCAAAAGAAGCAGATGGTCAGATTAAAATTAAAGCATCTCTTTTGTGGTTTTGAGCAGAGAATCAAGGTTTAGCGTAATAGTTTTTTAATTTTGAGATATTTTAGAAAATCTCAACTTTTGGAATGGCCACAACAAAATGTCCATCCCAACTGCGGATGTAACGCAACTGTTCTATAATTTCATCCTTGATGTTCCAGGGCAATATAATTGTGTAATCGGGACGTTCAGTTTTAAGCATATCTTCAGAAACTATAGGAATATGGCTGCCGGGCAAGTATTTGTTTTGTTTATGTGGTGATTTATCCACAACGAATTTAATCATATCATTTTTTATTCCACAATAATTTAACAATGTATTCCCTTTAGCAGCAGCTCCGTAAGCAGCTACTTTTTTACCTGATTTTTTCTGTTGGATAAGAAACTCAAGAAAAGCATATTTTATTTGATCGGTTTTTTTCTGAAAGCACAGGTAAATATCCAGATTGTTGAGCCCGAAATCATTTTCTTTTTTCAAAACGTTTGAAACAGAAGAGGAAATCTTAAGTTCGGTATTGCTTTTATGCCTTGCGTAAATTCTTAACGAACCGCCATGAGTTGGCAATTCTTCCACGTCATAAATAACAAGATAATGAGCTTCAAAAATTTTTCCTACAGCTAACAGGGAAAGATATGAAAAATGTTCATGATAAATAGTATCAAACTGATTAAACTTTATCAGGTTTAACAAATGGGGGAATTCCATAGTTATAGTACCTTCTGGTTTCAACGCAATTCTTAGCCCCTCAACAAAATCATTAATATCCGGAGTGTGGGCCAAGACGTTATTTCCCAGAATCAAATCAGCGGTTTTTCCTTCATTGGCAAGTTGTTTGGCAAGTTTTACGGAAAAGAAGTCTTCAATAGTATGGATTCCCTTCTTTTCGGCAACCTTGGCCGTGTTGGCAGCCGGTTCAATGCCTATACATGGGATTCGTTTAGGAAGAAAATATTGAAGTAAATAGCCATCGTTTGAAGCCACTTCAATCACTAAAGATTTTTTATCTAATTTCAGCCTGTCGGAAATCATATCTACATAATTTTCTGAATGTTTTAGCCAGGAAGAAGAATACGAACTGAAATAAGCATAGTTCTTGTCGAATATTTCAGAAGATTTCTTGTATTCGTCAACCTGAACAAGCCAGCATTTTTCGCACACAAAAACTTTCAGCGGAAAATATATTTCTGGTTCATTTAATTGCTCTTTTGTGAGGTATGAATTTGAGGGAGGAGCATTGACCAAGTCGATAAATTCATTTTTTAGCTCGTTATTACAAAATCGGCACTTTGATTTTGCTTTGAATGTTTCTTCTGCTAAACGCATCTTAGAACCTTCATGTAATCATTTATTTGTTCAATCGTTGTGTTTATTGCTTTTTCGGGATTATCCAAATAAGTTTTATACCATTGCGTTGTTTTTTCAAGCGTCTTTGTAATGTCCCAGCAGGGCTTCCACGGCAATTTGGCCTTGGCCATAGAGCAGTTAAGTTTGAGCAAAATGGCTTCGTGCGGATGTTTATTGCCTGTTTTCTTCCATTTTGCCTTTTGACCCCATAGTTTGGCAATACTATCGACCAGGAAGGCGACGTTTTTTATATTTTTGTCATCAGGTCCGAAATTCCAGGCGCCGGCGAATTTATCACCATGTTTGTATAAATTTTCAGCAAGGACGATGTAGCCTGCCAAAGGTTCGAGGACATGCTGCCAGGGACGAATAGCGTGCGGATATCTTATTTCAACGGTTTTATTTTTTATCCAGGCCTTGATACAGTCAGGAACGAGCCTGTCGGGTGCCCAGTCTCCGCCGCCGATAACATTGCCGGCTCTTGCCGAAGCGACAGCAATATCAGAGCCGGTGAAAAATGAATTTCTATAAGCCGCTGTTACTATTTCGGCACAAGCCTTGCTTGAACTGTAAGGGTCATATCCACCAAGAGGGTCTGTTTCTTTGTAAGCATAATTTGATTCTTTATTTTCGTAGCATTTGTCACTTGTGACAACTACCACAGCACGGACAGATTTAACATATCTTGAAGCTTCGAGGAGATTCGCTGTACCGAGTATGTTTGTCCGATAGGTTTCGAGCGGTTCTTTGTAAGACCGGCGGACAAGCGGTTGAGCCGCCAGATGAAAAATAATTTGCGGCTGACATTTTTTTATAACAGCCAGGAGTTTATTGTAATCTTGGATGTCGCTGATATTTGATTTTATTATTTTTTTAACGCCAATGGCCTCGAACATATTCGGCCGAGTGTCCGGTTCGAGAGCGTACCCATGCAGATTCGCTCCGAGCATATTGAGCCATACGGACAGCCAGGAGCCTTTAAATCCTGTGTGGCCGGTTATGAGAATGGTTTTTTCTTTCCAGAATGTTTTACTTATTGCCATATTTTCCAGGGAGCTTTTCCGCTTTGCCAAAGCGATTCGAGATGATTTCTATCCCTTAGGGTATCCATAGCCGCCCAGAAACCGCTGTGCGTATAGACAGCCAGTTGTTTTGTTTTTGCAAGGTGTTCGAGCGGTTCTTTTTCCCAAATAGTCCGGTCATTTTCTATGAGGTCGATTGCGCCTGGTTCGAGGATAAAAAATCCGCCGCTGACCCATACGCCGTCCGGCTTTTCTTTAAATTTTAGGACCCGGTCGTTTTTTATGTCCAGCGCCCCAAATCTGCCGAGCGTTTGAATGCCGGTTACGGTAGCGAGAGTTTTTTGCTGATTGTGGAAGTCAACAAGTTTGTTCATATCGATATTGGCAAGACCATCTCCATAAGTGAAACAGAAAGTTTCATTGCCGATATAATTAGCAACGCGTTTTAATCTGCCGCCGGTCATAGTGTCGATACCTGTATCGACAAGGGTAACTTTCCACGGCTCGGAGTATTTCTGATGCACCTGCATTTGGTTTGACTGCATATCGAATGTAACGTCCGACATATGAAGAAAGTAATTAGCGAAGTATTCTTTGATCATATATCCCTTATATCCGCAGCATATAATGAACTCATTTATGCCGTAGTGGGAGTAGATTTTCATAATGTGCCAAAGAATGGGTTTTTCGCCAATTTCTATCATTGGTTTCGGTTTCAAAAAGCTTTCTTCGGTAATTCTCGTACCAAAACCGCCGGCTAAAATAACAGCTTTCATAGTTTCACCAAATATAATAAACGATTTACAACCGTAACCAATGGATAATAACTGAAAGAAGAAAAATGTCAATAATTCTGAGTCGCGTTTTTTTCTTATTTATCATTTCTTATACTTTTATCCAATCTTCAGGTATCATTCCTTCTGTATTGATATCGCTTCTTGCAAACCATTTTTCAGGGGCAAACACTATCTTGCCTTTATCGGCAGCGAGCCATGCTCCCCACCAGGCAAAACTGCTGTTGGATATTATATGATGTCTGCAAAAACTCATCAGGCGTAAATTCTCATAAGGTTTGTCCTGCTGATGGTCAATATAATTTATAGGGTATTTTACCTTCAGGTTATTTCGACACCAGTTAATATCATCGCTGAAAACGAAGAAATGAGGAGATTTAATTTTCAGAGTAATCTGCTCGACACAATGATAATAATAATCAAGACTGCAAACGCCATGTGTTTGACGGGCCTTTGGGTCGGTAACATAATCGCCGCGTCTTACGCAGATGCAGACCGAAGGGACGGTTTTCATCATTTCTGCAATATCCTTGTTTTTGCCGGCCAGTTCATTTTTGACTTTAAATTCATTTCTAATTATATCAGCAATATTTATAAAGTATTTTTCACTTTGGAAATAACCATTTATGTAAACATTATCCGGCAATTTTAAATACTTTGGGTCAAAATGCGGCGATTTCACTACTATATGATTTTTAGTTCTTTTTGGACGATTATGGAAAAGGTCATATATCCATTTGCCTACTGGCGTTTGGCGGGGGTCAGTCAGATTTTTTATTTCTTCAGGCGACGCGAAGTTTTCCTGAATATTAAAATGAGACAAAGAGTATGGTATTCTCGAAGCGCCCTGGAAATCTGAGATATCCAGCTTTAGCGTCGTATTGTGAATATAAGCAAGATTTCTGGCAAAAGCATATTGAAAAAGCTGATTGCCTAAACCTCCTTGTAAAGCTGCTATAATCATAATTTATTTATTTGAGAATATCGATTTTAGTTTATTAAATATTTTTTCAGTTCGGCTGATTCTACCTCTTTTGATTCTCGCGAAAAGCTTTCGTATGTCCCTGCCCTGGTTATGAGCGGCCATCAATTGCTCAAAAAAAACTTTTTCGTGTTTGGTATTTATAAAATGCAGGATTTTACCTTTTTTAGTCAGATGGTAGTCATTGTATATTCTGGCGTCAAGCACCTTGACTTTCAGGCCGTGCCAGTCCTGCAACTGATTAAATTTGTCCCAGTCGATTGTTTCGCTGAGCACATCTGATATTGCTTTTTGGTCGGTTGTTTTTTCCTTTTCGCATTCGAGAGCCCATCGGTCAACAAGCTCTACGGCGGGAGTATTAAAGAAAATAACGCCTGAATTTATAACGCCGTTTTCATATACAGTATTTTTATCTTTAGAAGGCGCTCTTGTAACAGCAACGTCAAAACCGGATTCTTCAACTTTTGCGGTGAACAAACAGTCCGCATCGACCAGTATCATAGGTTCGCGATAACTTTCAAAATATTTTTTAACGCAAAAAGGTTTATGCGTGGCGCGAGTGCTGGCGATTCCTGTGCTGCAGATTAAAGAACGTCCTTTATGGTCAACTTTTTCGCTGATTTCGATTGGTATGATGATTGCAACTGAATCAAGCTGTTGTTTTTGCTGCTGTGTAAGGCCTATGTCATAAACAATTAAAGGGCGATTATAAAATTTTCTAACACTGCTCGCCAACTCCTTAAGGCAATGAAAAAAGCCGCTGTCCGCTGCTGTTACTATGTTCATTTATTATTCTCGTCAACAATAACCTTAATTAGTATTATTCGGACTTTATCAAATCTTAAATGCATACAGCATTCCCTGGCCGTTTTTATTTTTAAAACTATCTCTATTAAAAACTGCAAAACCAGCCTTGAGCAAAGTGTTAATTATAATAGAAGGCGGTTTGGTGTGCCATTCAAGCAAAAAGACATTAATTTGACCGAGCAGGTTTTTTTTGTCAAGAATTTCAATTATCTCAAATTCAGAGCCTTCACAATCAACTTTCATTATAAATTTGTGATTAGGAAATTCTTTTTTAATCTTTATTACTTCATCGGTAACAGGAAATACTTTTATTTTTTCTTTCGTGATGTCTCCTTTTAATTTTTCAGGCAGTACAACACTTGAAATTCCGACGCAGCCTTTGTGTCCGGCTGAATAGTCACAAATTAAATCTTCTTCTTTGTCGCTAAGACCGAAATTATAAGTTTTTATCTTGGCAGACAATTTTGGATTCAGCTCAATATTCCTTAAGGCAGCTTCGTATGTGGTTTTAAACGGTTCATACGCATAAACTTTTTCGATTTCTTCTTTGGCGGCAAAATATATAGCCGTATCCGCAATATTCATGCCAATATCAACAACCACACTTTTGCAGGGAATACTGACATCGTAGATATGCAGTGCAAAAACTTCATTTAATATAAAGATCTCCTCCTTCGAGTTAATGTAAAAACGACAATCATTAATGCTGGCTATAATCTGATCTTCATCAGAGATTTCCAGCTCAATATTAGTATTTTGCTTTAGAGAACATAAATTATGAATACCTTTTAAAAGATAACTATGTTTTTTAGGGTCTATATCTATTCCCATATCCGGTAATTGAATACGCCCATTTTTTCTCCTTATCGCAACACCTTCTTTTGCTATTTGCTTGGCAATACTGACATTGCCTGTCAGAAAAGATAATTTTATCAGTGTTAGAAAATAGATTATTTGTTCAAGAAACTTTCTCACATTTTTATCCTACGTATAAGATTCCGGGCTGTTTATTTCCAATGGTTTCGGCATTTGCCAGTTCGGCATTTTATCGCTTTTCTTATTTATACAATATGCCGCCAGTAAATCAAGATAAAGACGTATCTGCATCGGTCTGTATTGGATGGCTTTTTGCACAAGTTCTATGGCTGCTTTTCTGCAGTTTGCTTTAATTGCCTTTTTTGCGACGCTCCGCCAGGCATTGCTGAGTTTTCGCATAGCGGTTTTATGCGGAATATATTTATCTCCGCCGAGTTTGAAGTAAAATCTTTCAAGAACACGAATGCGGTTACAGTATTTCGGCTGGAAATCGGGCCGGCCGGGGGCGGCGGATTGCTGGCGGTAAATAATCTGTATATCAGGGATAAATAAAAATTTTGTGCGGGTTGAAACGCGGAGCCAAAGGTCAACATCCTCGCCATTGGTCAGGGACTCATCGAAAAATAAGCCCTCAAGAATATTTTTTCTAAAGCAGATAGCGGATGTCTGTATGAATGTTTTCTCAAAGAGATTCCGGGTAACCTGGCCGGAGCAAAAAAAAACCTTCTGATACGAAGGCTGCGTCGAACCATCCTCAAAGAGCCTTGTTCTCATACAGTATGCCGCGCCGTAATCGGGGCTATCCTGCAGGTTTTTAATCATAGTCTGGAGGAAATTTTCCGGCCATAAATCGTCTGAATCGAGAAAGCAGATGAATTGTCCCCGTGCTATTTTAAGGCCGAGATTGCGTGCGGATGAAACACCAGAATTATTTTGATAGATATATTTTAATCGTGAATCATTTAAAGAGTTAATAACTTCTTTTGTATTGTCAGTTGAGCCATCGTCGATAACGAGTATCTCGAAGTCTTTATAGCTTTGCGCAAGGATGGAGTTTGCTGCTTGTTTGACAAGCTGGCTCCTGTTATAGGTTGGAATTATAACTGTAACAGTCGGCATATTTAAATCTTGTCCCACAAAAATTATTTGTTATTAAAAACAGGATTATATTTCAGTAAATAAAGATAAAATTCTTCATCACGAACTATACTCCTGTTAAACTCCGTAATTTTAATTATTGACGAGTCATTTATGCTGAGCTTGTAGTTTAGAACAAGCAGGACATCTGATTTCTTATTATCAGCGAATCGTTTTGCTCTTTCGATAAGCGTGGGTATATCGATAGTTTCATTCTTTCCACTGTAAAGTACGAACGATCCAATTCTGCCGCTGCCGGGGTAGTAAATCGATTGCCCTAAATATCCTGCGACTGCATGTGCTACCATACAATGGTCGCCGCATTTTATGTATTTTGCGGTGTCCCTGGCTGTTGAAAAGGTACAAAACCATTCCATACCGCTTGCAAATAAGCCGGTTGAAAAATGAATGATTAGCAGAACGTATAAAAACTTCTCTCTGTATTTCTCACCGAAATCCGCCCAGTATATGAGTCTGACCGACCTCAATTTTACGTCATCTTTGTAATATCTGCCCAGCCAAAGGCATACAATGAACATAATGAATAGAAAACCTGAATGTCTAATATACCCAAGATGGACAAAATGCCTAAATCCGAGCATCGATACTGTAAACAGAACGAAAAGCATAAAAATGAGTTTTTTTCTTATGAACAGTAAGGTTGTAAAAGCAAGCAGAGGCAAAGCCAGTAATGCCTGTGTCGTCCTGTCCTTTATTATACTTGTATTCCAGTAGGAGTATTGCGGTTGCGGAAGCGGAACGAAAGCATGGAAAACACCCGCAAAAATTTTCTGAAAATGCTGGATAGTAAGTGCTTTTTGGAATTTGGCCGCAACGTCACGGTTTGAATCAGGAATTATTACAGTTGCCGATATGAAAAGGCTAAACACAACCAGTGCCACACCAAGCCATATCATTATTGTTTTGTTCCCTGTTGTCGCGGACTTATTTTCTCTGAGCAAATATTCAAGCAATAAAAAGCACAATAGACAACCTGCTGCCATAAAGCCATATACGTTTGTCTGACATAGTAGTGATAGAACTATAAAAATCGCCGGATATCGCCATCGCCATTTACCGCTGAATAGTGCGCAAAAGCAAAATATCAAAAAAATCCCGATGGCATACATCCGACATATTGCTGCATACTCGTATATTAAAAAATAACCAAAAACAAACAGCAGCTTTTGGAATTTCTCAAATGGCGCAAACCTCAAGAAGATATAAGCGGCGCCGGATGCAATAACAAAATGAAGTATCTGCATTGCTGCCGGGTCTTTGGTTATCTTGCTGGCGAAATAAAGCAAAAAGTGCCACAGCGGCGGGTGTCCTTCACCACTCAGATTGTATAACAGATTCCCCAATGAACTACTATCCCGTGCTATCATCCATTCCTGCAACTCGTCGCGCCACATCTCATGAGTGAGCAGATTTGCCGCCAAAACAGACATATAAGCGCCAAAAACAAGCCAAACGAACAGAGTATCCGGGCTTGAATTAATCCGACTCCTCAAGCCGGCAATGCTCGTCTTAATTTTGGCGCCTAAATCCATTATCAATACCTCAAATTTTTTTAATTATACAAATATTATCTGATTTTTTCGGCGACGAGAGTATCGTAAATATTTTCGATTTTTTTTATCATAACATCGTGACTGTAGCATTCTCTGATATATTTTTTGGCCGCTGAGATAGTAGCCGATTTTGTCTGCTGCGACATATTCGCCGCTTTGAGCATAGCATCGGCAAGGGCGTTTGAATCTTTCGGCGGTACAAGAGTGCCGCAATTGCCGTTATCCAGGATTTCTGGAATGCCGCCGGCATTTGCCGCGATGCAAAAAACACCTGATGCCATAGCCTCAATTAATGTTCGAGGCAAACCTTCCGCGAGAGACGGCAGGACAAAGGTATCGGTACAACTGTAAAGCTCACGCATATTCTCAACAAAACCTGGAAAATGAACAGAATCCCTGCAGCCGAGGTCGGAAGCCTGTATTTCAAGTTCATCTTTTAATTCGCCTATGCCGGCGATAATTAGTTCGGCATTTGTAATTTGTTTTTTTATCCGGGCAAACGCCTCAACCAGATATTTCTGGCCTTTAGTCGGCACAAGTCTGCCGGCAGTAGCAAAAACAAAAGAATCCTGCGAGAGGCCAAATTTCCGGCGGGCGTTTTGTTTATCATATATAGCGGAAGAAAAGCTGTCTAAATCTATGGAGTTGCCGACATTGATTACGTTTTCAGATTTGAATGATGGATTGTTCTGTATAACATCCTCTCTTACAGCCCGGCTTACCGTGAGGATTCTGTCAACAAATGAGAAAATAAAACGGTTGAGAATTTTTCTTTTAAAGTTACGAGTTCTTCCCATACCGTGAACGTGGGCTAAAATTATCGGCACGCCCGCCAGTTTTCCCGCGATAGTGCCGTAAAAAACAGTCTTGTGCTTATGGCAGTGAAGGATATCGACCTTTTCTCTTTTAAGAAGCGCGGCAAGTTTCAGAAAGACAAAAGGTTTAAAGAACGGAAGGTCCGGCTTTTGGGTCAGGTAAAAGACTTTTTTGCCTTTTTGCTCGTAAGTATTAGGATTTGAGCTGTTTTTTGTCAGGTGTATGATTATCGTTTGATATTTTTCAGTGCTTACGCCGGCTACCACATCGGCGTCCGATGGCACCGCTCCGCCGTATCCCGGCCAAAGTCTTGCTATGATAACTTTTCCATTGTGCATAGCATCTTCTAACGGTTGGCGTACATCTGTTGATAGTATTTCTGATATTGGCCGCTGGTAACGTCG
>JBEKEA010000032.1:0-23136 GCA_050014075.1 Sedimentisphaerales bacterium
GGTTTAATCGTTAAATTAGGCAGAAAAGGCAATTTAGGATACAATAGAATATGGAAATTCAAAAGAGGAATCCAAGTATGGATACAACAAAAGAGCTTTTTACAACAGGTGAGGCTGCTGATCTCTGCAATCTCAGTCAACAAACCATTATTCGCTGTTTTGATTCAGGAAGGCTGCGCGGATTTCGCATACCCGGCTCGAAATTTCGCAAAATTCCGCGAGACAGTCTCCTGAAATTTATGAAAGAAAACAGCATCCCGATATTGAACTCTCAGTCGGGCAAGAAGCGTCTGCTTATTGTAGATGATGACGCGGAGATTGTCGAACTGATGACGGATGTCTTGGCAAGAGACGGAAGGTTCGAAGTCAGAACTGCGTCCACCGGTTATGACGCCGGCATTATGACGCAAAAGTTCAGACCCGACCTTATCCTGCTCGATTATATGCTGCCCGACGTCAACGGCAATATCGTATGCAAGACGATAAAGCAGGACCCTGAATTCGCCAATACAAAGATAATTATAATCAGCGGCGTCATAAATCAAACCGAAATCGACGACCTTATGAAGGCCGGCGCTGAGGCATTTGTCAAAAAACCTTTCAATATAACTGAACTTATTGACAGGATCGCCGCTGTATTTGAATCATAACTCATACATCGGAGGAAGAAGCACGATTAATGACCAGTACATTAACAAATGTCTCCGCTCGGAGAATCGTACTTGCTCTGTATCAGCTTGATTTGCCTGCCGTTCATCCCGACAGCGCAGCGGGCTGTGTAGAATCTATAATCGACGACAAGTCATCGCTCGGCAAATTTATAGAAACAGACCCTGCCGCTGCGATTGCGTTTATCAATCTTTGCCGGCAAAACAATATCGAATTTTCATTCGATAATCTGAATTTCCAGCAGCTTATAAACAAAATCCCATCGCAAAAACTTCTCAAGATGTTTTTGAACATTAAAACATTCGACCTTGAAAATCTGCACTCGCAGATACCGATAGCCGAGATGAACAAAACATCTGCCGCAAGGGCTTTTGCCGCAAGACTTATCGCCGCTAAAACCGCCCAGGCCAACGAAAACCTTTCGTTTATTGCCGGTTTATTGGCCGATATCGGCCTGTTTGCCCTGGCAGAGCTTTATCCCAAGAGCCTTTTGATGTTTTTGGAAGAATCTAAAGCCAGAAGCGTTTCTCTCTTTCAGATTGAAAAGGAAAATCTCGGCACAACTCATAATGTTCTTTCCCGTCAGCTTGCCCAAAAATGGAACCTGCCGCAGGCGGTCGCCGATTCTGCCTTTCTTTACAGCAGCCCTGCCGCAGAGAAAATCGACAACCTGTCAAACATTGAAATCGTCCTGACAGTCCGCCTCGCTGATATGCTGGTCAAAAGTATCACATCCGATGAATCAATAACTGTTCCGGCGAAACTTTCCTTAAATGCTCAGGATTTAAACGCCATAAAAGATGAGTTGAAAAAATTTATTGCTGAAATTGACGTTGAAATAAGCCAACCGCAAAAACTCGACGCTGAAACAATTAAACAAGTTTGTCTTTCTTTGCTTGAAAATACAGCGGAGCAGAAACTTACGGATTTTTACACGGCAGTTTCAAATTCGTTAAACCCCGCCTCGTCGGCAATTGAAATCGCCGCAGTAATCTGCCGTCAAATATGCAAAACTTTGAACGCTGAAAAAGCGAGCATATTCCTGTCACAACAGAACAGTAAGCAATATGAAACCGTTACATCAGCCGGTGATTCATTACAATTTTCGATTATCGATAATCCCCCTTCAGCTGAAGGAGCGAACAACGTAAAATATTTAAAACTACAGTCAGGCAATAATACTGTCGGAGGAATGTTTTTACAGGTTCAGCAAGACAGCTTTCTTTCTGACCAGTCTTCGGCAAATACTCTGGCCGCGTTTGTCGCCCAGTTAATCGCGATTAAACTTGCCGGCTTGCAGGACCAAACCATCGCTCAGGCCGTAATTGACAATTTCGACCAGTCGCCGAAAGAATCGCCAAAAATATCGTATCAATCAACCGCTGATTTATGCGAAACAATAGCCGAGATTGCAGCCGGCGCCGCGCATGAGCTGAACAATCCGCTTGCCGTAATATCAGGCAGGGCTCAACTGCTTTCGCAAAGCGAAACCGACGAGACAAAAAAAATCATCCTGAACCAGATTACCGAAAAAACCAAAGACGCTTATGAGATTGTCGGCCAGCTTATGAGTTACGCCCGGCCTGCCAAACCGCAAACCAGGACGGTCTCGCCTTTTATAATGATAAATAACTGTCTCGAAAAGGTAAACGTCCGTTATCTTTCCGAACCGCTCGACATAAAACTTGAAAACATCGAAAACTTAAACGACATCGAAGTTGACCCCGAACAGATTGCCGAGGCGATTGCGCAGATAATTTACAACGCTCTTGAATCCTATGAGAGCGGCAACGGGCCGGTTCAAATTATCGGCGGCGAGCAAAAAGAAAAAAATCTTATCGAAATCAGTATAAAAGATTCCGGCTGCGGAATGAGTCCCGAAACTCTGCAAAAAGCCTCCGAGCCGTTTTACTCCGACAAACCCGCCGGCCGGCAAAGAGGTATGGGCCTTGCTCTTGCCTCAAGTATGCTGAAAAACAACGGCTGCACTGTGAATATCCAAAGCCAGCTCGACAAAGGCACAACGGTTACTATCTTGCTGCCGAAATCGAGCAAGTCCGAAAATTCCTGACAGGCAAAAGCCGCTTTTTTCACAGCACATATAATCCCCCTCCGCTAAATCTTAAACTGATTTATTATTGGACGTTTGATTATTTTGCCGCAAGCTATTCTGCCTCTTAAACCCCCCTTTTTTATATGTCGAAAAGACTTATGGAAACTGTATTGGTGATTTTAGGAGGTTCCGGTTTGGATAATCGCAGAAATATAAAATATCGCCAATTGATTCGCAAACTTAACGGCATCCGGAAAGAACAGGCGAGAAAAATTGATATCCTCTGCAATGATATTCTTGCTGCACACGGCGATTTTATAAATCATCTGAAAAATTTCCAGTTTGCCGCCGACTTTTATGAAAGCATTCTCGGCCAAACAAATCCCGACTTGCTGGCAAAAGCTGTCGGTGAATTTTTCACAAACAATCTCTGCGTAAACGCCGCGGTAGTATTTATGGTCTCCGGCCAGCCGCAGATTCACATTTACGCGACGGACCCCGACCTTGAGGAAATTCCTTCTCAAATCAGTCCTTACCTGACGGCCAGAATGGTCCAGATGGTTTGCCAGACCGGCAAAATCTGCACAGCCGATGAACTTTGCACGATGGGTTTTTTCGCAGGTCCGGCTGTTTTGAAAAAGATTTCGCTTGCGGTAATCGGCTTGAATAAAGCAGGTCCGGCACTGGGAATGTTAATTCTATACCGCTCTGCAGAAAAACCTCTCAGCAATTCCGAACTGGCACAGGCCTCTTCGATTGTCGGCGGTCTCTCCACAGCGTTAAAAAATCTGCAACTCAGCCACTGTGATGTTGGCTAAATCAGGAATTTGCCGTTTTTATAGATTACTTCTCCATCGGCCAGTATTTGCCCGTCTTTCATATCAGCCAGTAAATCCCAGTGTATCGCCGATTCGTTCTTTGCGCCTGCTTCCGGAATCCCTGCACCGAGGGCCATGTGAATCGTGCCGCTCATCTTCTCATCATACAGAATATTCTTTGTAAACTTGTTGACTCTTTCGTTATTGCCTATCGCAGCTTCGCCAAATCTTCTTGCTCCGGGTATTTCAAGAATTTTATTAAGCAGCTCCTGCCCTTTGGCCGCTTTGGCATTTATGACCTGACCGTCTTTAACTTCAAGCGATATATCTTCAATTTCCTGTCCCATATAAATGCCGGGATATGAAAATCTGACTTTGCCGTTTACGGAATCTTCCACCGGCCCGGTAAAAACCTCGCCGTCCGGCATATTATGATGTCCCGATGTGTTAATCCATTTCCTGCCGTCCGTTCTGAATTTGACATCGACATTGCTGCCTTTGAAATGTATTTGCGTTTTGGTGTTGAGCAAATCCACTATTTTCTGCTGGTCTCTTTCAAGTTTTTCCCAGCATTCGACCGGGGCGTCCTCATACAAAAAGCAGCAGTTATAAACAAAATCGGCGTATTCGCTTTGGCTCATTCCGCATTCCTGCGCTCCGGCATTTGTCGGAAATTCACACAAAGTCCAGCGGAGTTTCTTATCAGCCGACCTTTGCAAAAATGTTTTGCTGAGTCCTGCCCTTGCTGCGCTGCATTTTTGTTTTTTCTCGGCAGGCGTGTTTTGAAGTTCCTTGACATTGAAAGGCGCCATAACGTTCAGGAGTGAATCATAGTTTTCATAAACATATTTGCTCAGCGGCGAGATATATTCGAGCTGGCTGTCGGATGCGTTATCGTAAAATATTTTATCCGTTCCGTTAAGTGCGATTTTAAATTCCGGATAAGCTCCCGCGGCAAGCGCCTCGGCGTAAACTTCCTTTAGCAGTCCTTCCGCCAGATACGTGGAATTGATGAGAAACCTATCGCCCTTTTTCAATCCGAGGGAGTATTGAACCAGCAATTTCGCGTACTTTTTAATAATATCGTTTGTCGCCATAAAATTTTATCCTTGTAAAAACAGTAATTTACATAGAGAATATTACTCTATCCCTGTCATTTCGACCGAAATGAGCCCCTTAGGGGCGAATGCAGCGGAGAAATCTATTTTAATAGATTCCTCGACTGCGCTTCGCTCCGCTCGGAATGACAATGGTAATGAGAATATAACTGTTTAAAGGTTAATTTACAAGATGACAAACATTTTTATAAATTCGTTTGGCACCACATTCAAGGCTATCTTTGAGATTCTGCTCATTTCCTTTGCCGCAGGGGTTCTTATGAGAAAAAACATCCTGACGCAGGAGCAGCTCAAGGGCTTATCTGCGATAGGGATTCGGGTTCTTCTGCCCTGCCTGATATTTTCTAATATTATCAAAACTTTCGATCCCGGCCGGCTCAAATTCTGGCCCTTGATTTCTTTGTCAGCGGTTTTAATGGTCGGCTTTGGCTTATTTATCTCCGCGATTCTTTTTTGGCCGAACCTGAGAGACAAAAAATATCTTCTCGCCCCTGCTGCGCTGCAGAATGGTGGATATCTCATCCTGCCGCTTGGCAAAATGCTTTATCCGCAGCAGTTCGACGAATTCGCGATGTATTGCTTTCTTTTCCTGCTTGGCCTGAGTCCTCTTTTATGGTCATTGGGAAAATATCTGGTCAGCCCGGTCGAAAATGAAAGGCTGTCGTGGAAGGAGCTTTTCAGTCCGCCATTTTACGCAAATATTTTTTCCGTATTGATAGTCCTGCTCGGTCTTAGGTGGATTATTCCTTCGGTCGTATTGGATGCCACCGACCTTGTGGGTACTGCCGCCGTTCCTGTCGCGACATTTGTTCTTGGCGCGGTGCTTGGCAGTATTTCACTCAACATAAAGGCTTATTGGGGCAATGCCGTTAAAGTTTTATCCGTTCGATTGATTGCCGTGCCGGTGGCTACGATTTTGGTTTTATGGCTGATGAAAATTAATAACACTTATCCTCTGCTTTGCAGTTTGCTTGTTTTGCAGTCGTCTTCATCACCGGCGACATCGCTTATATTGCAGGTAAAGCACTACGGTGGCGAGGAAGAAGAGCTTGGCTCGATTCTGTTTTTATCATACCTGGCCTGTATCGTAACTATTCCTTTTTGGCTTGCGATATGGACGATGATTAATGGTTGATCCTTTCCCTGTCGCGTCGAAGTCCTTCGGACGAAGACGGATGGCTGGCCGTCTGGACGGCTATAACAGCATAAATATCAGTATTGTTCCGGCCAGATGGGCACATATCTTGTTCTCGTTCTTTCGCCGAGAATCATTTTTTCCGCAACCTGACGCCATTTATTATAATGAGCGGTCTGTTTATGCTTCTCTAAGTCGGTTTCGTCGAGGTATGCCTCGACAAGAACGAATCGCGTCGGGTCGTCGGACTGCTGAAGAACATCAAAGCGTTTAATGCCCGGCTCTTTGGCACTGTTCTTTGCGTTTTCAACGCATAACTGTTTAAATTCCTCTGCGTTCTCCTGCTTTACCTGCATATAAATATGAACTACGAACATAATTTTACCTCTACATACTTTCTCATTTTTTCCGCTTTAAATAAAATTGTTTTTGATTTATTTCAATAGATTATATAGCATAACATTGTTATATTTAAAAATCTTGCATAAATATTATTAGGAGTAACAAAAATGTTGTATCTTGATAAAAAATATGGACTTACGGGTAAAACAGCAATTATAACCGGCGGCGGCGGAACGCTTTGCAGCGCGATTGCCGAGGGCTTTGCCTGTGCCGGCGCAAACATTATTCTCTGGGATATCAGGCCCGACGCGATGAAGGAAAAGGCCGATGTTATAGCAAAAGCCTGCGGCGATAAAAAGAAGATTTCGTTCGTCGAAGTAAATCTTATGGAAGAAAATTCCATCGACAAGGCTCTTGAAAAATCTGTAAAAATCTTCGGTTCTGTCGAGATACTTCTAAATGGCGCTGGCGGAAATCGGGGTAAAGGACCGCTTGTCGATGTAAAGATGGAAGATTTCGATTTCGTCTTAAAGCTCAATCTTCTTGCAGGCTGTATCCTGCCGACCAAGCACATCGCAAAATACTGGATAGACAAGAAAATCAAGGGCAGCGTTATAAATATCGCTTCAATGGCCGGTTTCAATCCTCTTTCAGGAATATGGGCATATTCATCAGCCAAGGCAGCCGTTATGAATCAGACTATGGGCCACGCCAAGGAACTTGCCAAATACGGCATAAGGGTCAACGCCATTGCCCCCGGCTTTTTCATCGCAGACCAGAACAGAAAACTTTTGCTCAACGACGACGGCACACCGACTCAGCGAGGCAAAGACGTTCTTGCGAAAACTCCGATGGGCGGATTTGGATTGCCGGAATATTTGGCTGGTGCTACAATATTTCTCGCTTCAGATGCCGCACAGTTCGTTACCGGCGTTACACTGCCGATAGACGGCGGCTATTTGTGTGATAATATCTAATCGGCAGAATTTATTTCCGCCTATTGATTTTTCAAAAATGCCTCGCGATTTTCCGGCATCAGGTATTTTTCCATCCTTGCCGGATGCGTTGCGCATTCTGTGGCATCTTCTCTGCTGATAAAACCTTTGAAAAATAATTCAGCGATGCTCGTATCCATTTCCTGCATACCGAATTTTCGCGATGTACCAATAATATTGGGTATCTCATGAATCCTGTTTTCTCTTATGCAATTTCTCACAGCCGGGTTGCACAGCAGAATCTCCACTGCGGGCACCATTCCAGGCTTGTCGATTCTTTTGAACAGCGTTTGTGAAATTACCGCCTGCAGCGTATTCGAGAGCATTGCGCGAATCTGGTTCTGCTGGCTTGCGGGGTATATATCTATTACACGCTCAACTGTCTGCGATGCGTTTATGGTATGCAGTGTGCTGAATACGAGGTGTCCCGTTTCCGCGGCAGTTATTGTTGCGCTTGTCGTTTCGAGGTCTCTCATTTCGCCGACAAGTATCACTTCCGGGTCCTGCCTGAGCGCGTGCTTTAAACCGCATGCAAAATCCAGGCAATCCGAGCCTATTTCCCGCTGCTCTATCATCGACATATTATTTTCCAGCGAATATTCGACCGGGTCTTCGAGCGTTATTATTCTTTTTCGGCTGGTGTTATTTATTAATCCTATCATCGAGGCAAGCGTTGTGCTTTTCCCGCTTCCGGTATGTCCCGTAACCAGCACCAGCCCTCTGGGCAGGTTTGCAAGTTCTGTAGCGATTTTCGGCAGGTGAAGCTCGCTTATATCCGGCACCTGGTTTGGAATCAGCCGCAGCGAAAGAGCGATTGTCTCTCTTTGATAATGCGCGTTTACTCTGAATCTATGTCCTTCGTCGAGAGCTGTGGAGAAATCTAAATCGCGTTTCTTTTCAAATGTTTCGAATCTTTCCGGCCCTGCGATACTCAGCAGCATATCCGCTGCCTGTTTTGCGCTGACCGGCTCGAGTTTCATAATTATAAGTTCAGTATTGATTCTCAGCACCGGCGGCATACCGACATTTATATGCAAATCGCTGGCCCCGGCCTCAACGGCGGCGGCAAGCAGTTGCTTCATATCCGTTTTCCCGCCTGTCTTTTCAATTACCGCAGTATTGCTCATCGCTATCCTTTTCTATATAAAATACAATATGTTTATCGGCATAATTATTGTGCTACTTATGCAAGGATTTGCGGTAAATTTATAAATGAAATGCGATATTTTAGGACTATTCGGCTTTGAGTTTTCTTGCCATCAAATCTTCTATCGCAGCCGAAACGCTTTTGCCCTCGAACAGGATTTGATATACAGATTCCGTGATAGGCATATCTATTTTATATTTTCTTGCCAGGTCCATAACCGATTTGCAGGTAGCCGCTCCTTCGACAACTGACAGGGTCGCCTCAATAGCCTGCTTGACGGTTTGTCCTTTACCGATTCTTTGTCCGAAGCTTCTGTTCCGCCCTGCCGGCGATATGCACGTCGTAACAAGGTCCCCAAGCCCGCTAAGTCCGGCAAAGGTTTGTTCTTTAGCCCCCATCGCAACTCCCAGCCTTGTAATTTCCGCAAGTCCCCTGCAAAGCAGCGCAGCCTTTGCGTTATCTCCTAATTTTGTGCCGTCGATAATTCCCGCCGCTATCGCGATAACATTTTTCATCGCTCCCGCGAGTTCGACGCCGACAATATCGCTGTTTCGATAAACTCTTAAATAAGGCGCACTGAAAATTTCCTGAACAATGCCGGCAAGTCTTTCGTCTTTCGATGCGGCAGTTGCCGTTGCCGGAAGTTTCTTTGCAATCTCTTCAGCAATCGTCGGCCCGGATAGTGCGATAACTTTTGTCTTTTCGCCAAGCACATCAATCAGCACCTGGCATGGCCGAAGCAGAGTTTCGTTTTCAATTCCTTTTGTCGCCGATACTATCGGCACCGCCGGATTTACATATTTTTTAAGTCTCTGCCAGACCGGCCTCATAAATTGGCACGGCACAGCGGAAATAATCAGCTCGGCATTGGTCAAAATTTTGGAATCATCCGGCTCAAACACAAGCGAACTGGGGAGTTTATATCCCGGCAGGAATTTGAAGTTTTCTTTTTTTTCTTTGATTTGCGATAGCTGTTTCGCGTCATAGCCCCACATCTTGACAGCCAGTCCTTTTTCGCAAAGCAGCATCGAACAAACGCTGCCCATCGCTCCATCGCCAATTATGGATATGTTTTTCATAATCGGTATTTAAACAGAGTTACAGGATTTTTTCAATCGAAATATTAGATGTTGATTTCCTCAATTTTAGTCGGCTTGAATCTCTGCAATTCCGAAAGCTGTCTTTTTCCCATGCTTACTTCCATAATTACTGTGCTGTCGATATATTCCTGTTTGATGACATTGGAATTTGATTTAAGATAGTTTTGAATTTTACCATCGCCTGCGCTTGCCGTTATTCTCAGCAGCTGCATTCCGCCGGTATATATCTCGATTACTTTTTCTTTCAGCATATCCAGATTCATTCCTGTTTTTGCAGATATGCATATCGCATCGGGATAAATCGTCTGCAATAATTCAAAATGTGCCCTGCTTCTGACGATATCTGCCTTATTGAGCAGTACCAGCGTTTGTTTACCGCCACATTTTATATCTTCCAGCACTTTTTTCGCATTCTCCGCCTGGTTCTGCGCGTCCGCACTCGACACATCAACGACATGCAGCAGCAAATCGGCGGTAATCGCTTCTTCAAGCGTTGCCTTAAACGATGCGACAAGCTGATGCGGCAAATTCTTTACAAACCCGACCGTATCGCTGATTAGCGCCTTCCTGCCTCCGTCGAGCGTCCATTGTCTTGTCCGCGTATCCAGCGTCGCAAAAAGTCTGTCAGCAACATAAACGTCGGCATCGGTAAGAGCGTTCATCAGTGTGCTTTTGCCCGCGTTTGTATATCCCACAAGGCAGATTTTAAATTGTCCTCTTCTTCCCTCAATTTCTCTTACGATGCGATTGTCAATATCTTCGATTTCTCTTTTGAGTTCGGTGATTCGTTTGCCTACAAGCCTTCTGTCTATTTCAAGCTGTTTTTCACCTGTTCCGCGTGTTCCGATAGCTCCGACCGCCCCTGCACTCGGTCCGCCCGCCGCGCCGGTTACGGTATCAAGGTGCGACCACATTCGAGTCAGTCGCGGATATGTATATTCAAGCTGCGCAAGTTCCACCTGAAGCTTTGCCTGTTTGGTTTGCGCCCTGCTGGCAAAAATATAGAGTATCAATTCGCTGCGGTCAACGACTTTAACTTCCATAAGTTCTTCAAGTACCCTTATCTGTCCCGGCGAAAGGTCGTTATCGAATATGACGACATTGGCATTATGCTTCTTCACTCGCTGCTTTATCATTTCGACTTTGCCTTTGCCGATGTACATTGATGGATGTATTTTTGTTATTTTCTGCTGAACCCTGTCAACTATTATAGCTCCGGCACTTTCAGCAAGTGCGCTTAATTCCGCCAGTTCGTCGTCGTTTCCCGTTTCCCCTTTAAAAATTGCTCCGACAAGTATCGCTTTTTCTCTTAAGACCGCTATATTTTCACGAAATTTTTCCACTTATCTTTTAAACTCCTTAAATCTTTAGTTAGACACATTTTATTATATCTTAATACGCAATAAAATTCAATGCGGTTTAAATTATTAGCTCTGTTTTGCTACCCGCGGCAGCCTGCCGCAGGCATCTACTTTATACTTGACAGTCTCGGCCGCTATCCCTAAAATCCCTATTCCGAAAATTACAGCAATGGCGGGATAAAACCCTGTACCTGTAAATTGCCGTAAAGGCACATAAACACTTGAGATAATGAGATATTTTTCTCAATAATATAAATCTTTATTTTTAAAGGAGTTTTTCGATGGTAACTAAAGTTGGAATTAACGGTTTCGGCCGAATCGGAAGATTGACTGCACGGGTTATGGCTATGCGGCCAAAGCAGTTCCAGATTATGGCAATTAACGATTTATTTAACGCCGATATGCTGGCTTATATGTTCAAGTACGACTCGACACAGGGAAAGTACGCCGGCAAGGTTGAGGCAAAGGGCGATTCAATCGTGATTGACGGCCAGACGATACCGGTACTGAACGAAAAAGACCCGGCCAAATTGCCCTGGGGCAAAATGGGCGTTGACGTTGTGCTCGAATCGACTGGCAAATTCACCAGCAGAGCCGCAGATGGCAAAGCCGGATATGATACACATTTGACCGCAGGCGCAAAATACGTTCTTCTTTCCGCACCCGCAAAAGATAAACCGGACGCCACGATTGTGCTCGGCGTTAATGACAACACTCTCAACAAAAGTATGAAATGCGTATCGAACGCTTCCTGCACGACAAATTCGCTTGCTCCTGTTTGCAAAGTGCTGCATGAAAAAATCGGCATCGTAAAAGGCCTGATGACTACGATTCACGCATACACAAACGACCAGGCGATTTTGGATATGCCTTACAAAGACAAACGCAGAGGCCGTGCCGCTGCTTTGAGCATTGTTCCTTCAAGCACAGGCGCCGCAAAGGCTCTGGGCGAAGTTGTTCCGGCTCTCAAGGGCAAACTTCACGGCTACGCTCTACGAGTTCCGGTTCCCGATGGTTCGATTACCGATTTGACATTCCTTGCCGCTAAAAAAACATCGGCTGAGGAAATCAACAATATAATTAAGGAAGCCGCCGCAGGCCCGATGAAGAATATCATTGAATATAACACCGACCCAATCGTCGGACGTGACATTATCGGCAACCCGGCAAGTTCCATTTTCGACTCTACTAACACTATCGTCCTCGACGGCGATATGGTCAAAGTTACAATGTGGTATGACAACGAGTGGGGTTATTCCTGCAGAAGCGCAGACCTAATCGAAAGATTAGCCAAACAGTAAAATTAAGACAATGTGCCGCGGCCAACCGCGGCACTTTTTTTTAACCTTTGTTAATAAAGGACTAAGATATGGCAAAGAAAACTGTTGCGGATATTGACGTAAAAGGCAAAAAGGTTCTGATGCGGGTCGATTTCAACGTTCCGCTTGACACAAATCAGAATATCACAAGCGATTCAAGAATCGTCGCTGCCCTGCCTACAATCAAAAATATTCTCGATAACGGCGGCTCAGTTATCCTGATGAGCCATCTCGGCAGACCTGACGGCGAGAAAAAAATGGAATTCTCGATGGCACCGGTTGCTAAAAAACTGAGCGAGCTTCTGAAGAAAGATGTTATCTTCGCAAATGACTGCATCGGACCTGATGTAAAGAAAAAGGCAGCGGCTTTAAAGCCCGGAGATGTAATGCTGCTCGAAAACGTGCGCTTCTACAAAGCTGAAGAAATAAAAGATAAAAACGCAAAAGAAGACCCCGCCCTGCGAAAAGCAAAAGACGACTTCGCAAAACAAATCGCAGCACTTGGCGACGTCTATGTCGATGATGCCTTCGGAACAGCTCACCGTGACAACGCATCGATGTATACCGTGCCTGAAATGATGAAAGGCAAAGACCGCGTTATCGGATTTTTGGTCGAGAAGGAGCTTAAATTCCTCGATGATGCTCTCAATAAACCGAAAAAACCATTCGTCGCGATTCTCGGCGGCGCTAAAGTTTCCGATAAACTGAAAGTCATCGAAAACTTAATGAAAAAAGTCGATAAAATCCTCATCGGCGGCGCGATGGCTTACACCTTCTTTAAGGCCAAAGGCCAAACAGTCGGCAAAAGTCTTTGCGAAAACGAATTCGTCGATAAGGCAAAAGAGTTGATGGCAACAGCCCAAAAAGGCGGCTGCGAATTAGTCCTGCCCATCGACACTGTCATTTCTCAGGAGATAAAGGCTGGTGCGGCAAATAAAGTTATCACCGGCAATATTCCTGACGGCTGGCAAGGCGTCGATATCGGCCCCGAGACTATTAAGCTGTTCGTTAAGAAGCTCCAAGGTTCAAAGACAGTCGTATGGAATGGCCCGATGGGCGTTTTTGAAATCCCGCCTTTCGATATCGGCACTAAAGCAGTCGCTAACGCAGTGGCCAAGGCAACCGATGAAGGCGCAATCAGCGTCATCGGCGGTGGCGACAGTGCTAGCGCGATTAAGAAAATGGGACTTTCCAAACGCGTCAGCCACGTCTCAACCGGCGGCGGTGCAAGCCTTGAGTTTATGGAAGGCAAAAAGTTCAAATGCCTTGAAATTCTCGACGAAAAATAAGAATTCTCATTAGAACAAATAACAAAGGGCGAGTTTTCACTCGCCCTTTTTTTCTGGCAATAATTTCCATTATATTTTAAGATGTTTCGGATAGGTAAATCGGAAAGGAGCGGTCAATGACAAAAAAAACGGATTTAATTGGTTACTGCGGACTTTATTGCGCAACGTGCCCGGGATATACGCAAATCCCCGCTAATCTCGCAAAAGAACTGATGGCGGGACTTAAAAAATGGAAAATAGATAAGGCCGCTAATCTTCTTGCGAAAATGCCCGCCTTCAGCGGCTTCAAATACTATAAGCAGGGATTTGAATTATTAGGTGCGATATCGAAGATGCGATGCCCAGGCTGCAAAAAAGGCGGAGGCTCATCCGCCTGCAAAATTAGAATATGCGCAAAACAAAAGAAATTCGCCGGCTGCTGGCAATGTGATAAAATGGAGACCTGTGAAAATTTCGCTTTCCTTCTCGAAGACAGCGGCAAAATGTATCTTAAAAATCTGCGAACGATTCGAAAATCAGGCCCTGCCGCATTTATCAAAAAAGCAGACTCGGCTGTAAAATAATTATTTTCAGTTAGGATTTTATGCAAACCGACTTATGGCTTATCGGCGGTCTGGGAACCATTATGGGTCTGGTTCTGCTGATGCCCTTTTTGTCAAAAAGAGTAGAAGAAGACCTCGAAGCCTTCCTGCTGATAATGGGAATCTTTTCCGTAAGCGTCTCAAAGCTCTGGTCCTGGCACCTGCTGCACGAAGCGGTATTAGACCCGATTAAAATTACTCTTGCGGTTCTGATTGCCGGCTTTCTGTTTCGCCTGGTTCGGCCGAAACTGCATAATTGGACATCGGCGATAGCAAAGCGGTTTGGATATGGAGCGCTGATGTTTCTGGTCGTCGTTGTGCTGGGTCTGCTCAGCAGCGTTATCACAGCCATCATCGCGGCTTTGATTCTCGTCGAAATTGTCAGCGCAATGAAGCTCCACAGAAAAACCGAAGTCAGAATTGTTATCATCGCCTGTTTCGCTATCGGCCTTGGCGCAGTTCTTACTCCGCTGGGCGAGCCGCTGGCAACGATTGCCATCGCAAAGCTTAAAGGCCCGCCGCACAACGCCGATTTCTTTTTCCTGCTTCGAATGCTGGCAGTATGGATAATTCCGCCGGTTTTCGCACTTGGAATCCTCGCGACATTTTTGGAGAAAAAAGTTATCAGCAGGACAGAACTGAAAGAAGACAAACCCGAATATATCAGAGATATTCTCGCCAGAACTTTGAAAGTTTATATCTTCGTCTTCGCCCTCGTTCTTCTCGGCACAGGTTTTACTCCTCTGGTCGAACGATATTTAGTCAATGCCTCGCCAAAGGCTCTTTTCTGGGTCAATATCATTTCCGCGATACTGGACAACGCAACGCTTACAGCCGCCGAAATATCGCCCAATATGCCTGCCGCTACAATCCAGTGTATTCTGATGGGTCTTTTAATCGCAGGCGGTATGCTCATCCCCGGCAACATTCCGAATATCATCTGCGCAAACAAGCTATCCATAAAAAGCAAAGAGTGGGCCGTTTTCGGCGCCCCGTTAGGCTTGGCCATAATGGTCGTATTTTTTATAATTATCCTCTTTGTGCTGTGACGAAATTTTAATATAATAGCAACGGATATATTTAATCGCAGATTACACAGATTTTACTGATTATTATAAATTTTTTAATCAGCGTAATCAGTGATTCAAGGAAGCGTAATGATTGGAAAACTGCCAAAAATCGGAACTATTGAAACTTGTCCGCCGTTTAGGCGGATCGCCCCCACATTTTATATAATTATTACTTTTACGTAATTATTCGGTTTAAGGAAGTATAATGATTGGTAAACTACCCAAAGCAGGTACAATTGAAATTGCCCCTTCGATATTAAGCGCAGACTTCGCCAAACTTGCCGACGAAATCTCGCAGGTTGAACGTGCTGGCATAAAGATGGTTCATCTCGACGTTATGGACGGCCATTTTGTGCCCAACATTACCTTCGGCCCCCCTGTCATCGCCAATCTCCGAAAATATTCGACCCTCTTTTTCGACAGCCACCTGATGATAACCGAACCTGCCAGATACGCCGACGCCTTTATTAAGGCAGGCGTTGACAATATTACTTTCCATATCGAAGTTGAGCCCGACCCCAAAGGCCTTATCAATAAACTTCACGACTCCGGCATCTCCGCTGGTCTGTGTCTTAACCCCGAAACGCCGGTCTCGAAAATCGAAAAATACGCGCACCTTGCCGATATGATTCTCGTTATGACAGTCCACCCCGGCTTTGGCGGCCAGAGTTTCATTCAGGATGCAGCCAATAAGATTAAACCCATTCGCCAGATTGTCGGCCCGAATATCAGGATTGAAGTCGATGGCGGCATCGACCCCAAAACCACACCAATTGTTACAAAATTAGGCGCCGATACTCTCGTTGCAGGTAATGCAATTTTTTCAAAACCCGACCGCGCAAAAGCAATCGATGCCATTAGAATGGCATGTAAAAATAATGCTTAACCCCAATGAGGGATCAATATTATGACGGAAAACAATAAAATCAATTCTGCTGGTTTTTCACGAATTCAGCAAGTGTTTAACGAGACTTTTGGCATTGGCCCCGTAGCATCGCTAAGTGCCATAATTTTTATGGGTCTCGTTATAATCATTGCCTTATTCTGGTTTTTTCGTTCAGCTCCGCCCAAGACTATTATCTTTTCCAGTGGCGATGACGGAACCAGCTTTCAAAGATATGCTGAAAAGTATGCCGCAATACTCGCACGCAATGGTATTCAGCTAAAGATACTGAAGTCCGAGGGCTCCTTGGAAAATCTCGAAAGGCTGAACAACCCTTCATTTAAGGTTGATGTCGGTTTTGTACAAACAGGAGTGGCCAAAGGACAAAATATCAGCAAATTGATATCGCTGGGAAGCATTGCTTACGAGCCGTTGCTTATATTCTACCGCAGTGAGAAACCTCTTGATTTGCTCTCTCAATTTGCGGACAAAAAATTAGCCATCGGTGAAAAAGGCACGGGAACTCAAGTGCTCGCATTAGAACTTTTGGCCCTGAATGGCATTAAGCCGGACGGTCCGACGACTCTTCTGGAAATAGACGATGAAGAGGCACAAGCTGCTCTGCTTGAGGGGAAAATTGACGCGGCTTTTATGATGAGCGATTCGGCATCATCAAAGACCGTGCATGTATTGTTGCACAAACCGGGAATAAGACTTTTTGATTTTTCTCAGGCCGATGCTTATATCCGCCGCATAACTTACTTACACAAAACAGTGCTGCCTAAGGGTTCTATAAATTTCGGGGAAAATATTCCCGACCATGATATAAGTCTGGTCAGCCCGACTGTTGAACTTATTGCTCGAGCCGACCTCCATCCTGCGCTGTCCGACCTGTTACTGGAAGCGGCAACCGAAGTACATTCGCGCGCAGGATTAATTCAAAGTCGCGGCGAATTTCCTGCTGCAATCGAGCATGAATATCACATCAGCCCGGATGCCGCACGATTCTATAAATCAGGCAAAAGTTTTCTCTATCGGTATATGCCGTTCTGGCTGGCCAGTTTGCTTAACCGTACTTTAATTGTTTTTGTGCCGATGATTTTGGTTTTAATACCGGCAATGCGCAGCATCCCGGCCGTCTACCGCTGGCAAATGCGTTTGCGTATCTTCCGCCGGTATCGGGCATTAATGGTTCTCGAAAAAGATATGGCCGCCGAGGCGGTCAATAGAGAAGAATTGTTGCAGCGGCTCGAAAATATTGAAAATGCCGTGAACAAAATGAAAGTCCCGGCGTTTTTAGCAGACCAATTTTATGGATTACGCGGCGACATTAATTTTGTCCGCCAGAAGCTGACAAATGTCCGTTCAAACAAAGTATAAGCAAGGTGGTTCGCCTGTCGCGTCGAAGTCTTACGAAGACGGATGGCAGGGTTCATCGGCGTATCATTCCCGCTCAAACAGCTAAACGTCCCCTATTATTTCCAAGAAAGTGCAACTTTCTCACACCACATTGAATTTATATCATTGCTGACTATTACAAGATGCCTATTTTCATTTAATACTGCTTGCACAACTTCTTTACTTGGATGTTTGTACCGATTTCCAGCGGAAACCACACAAACCGGCGATCCAATATCTAATAATTTTTGATGAAAATTGCCTTTTGAACCATGATGAGGTAAAGCAAGTGAATGTACGAGTTTTGAAACAGATTTAAAATGTTTTAAAAATTCGCTACGCCTTTTATTTGTACGAAGGTCAGAGTCCCCTGTACCAAGCCATGCACAGCGATCGCTATTTAGGTTATTCGGTACTATATTTAAATCAGGTTGACACTGATTTGATATACGAAAATTAGCTGTAATCTTAAAAGGCCCCGAATACATTGAGAGAGAAGTTGCATTAAGATTTCCCGACCATGTGCTATAGTAACAAGAATACAACTTCTTTCTTTCCCTTAGATTTTGGACAATGTCAACCAGCCTTTCGTTTTCGTGCGGAATATCGCCGAATTCTTTTTTTACTAATTTTTCAAATTTATTTATATGTTGTTTATCTTCAGGGCAAACATATGTAAGGAACGTCCAATTCAGAAATGCCCGATTTGCTTTGATATATAATGGATCACTATCGGAAATCGTTTTTATTGTTTTTGAAGGATTTTGCGAATCTTCAGGGGACTCTATGCTATTAAAATCAATCTTTAGGCTTTCAGATGGAATATCTATCTTTGAATCTATTTTTTTACGAAATTTAGGAATACTATCATTTCCTTTTTTCACATGTAGAACATCCTTAACTCCATGAGTTTCAAACCATTGAGTAGGATTACTGATTAACTGTATAAACGATGCACTCAAAGGTTGTTCATTCAATGATGAAGCAAGAAATGCAAGTCTTTCTATAGGTGAAAGATATGGAATGATAACAGTATCTACAGATATTCCGCCAAGTAAGAGATCAAGCCCATTCACATGATCTTTATGCAAATGAGATAAGAAAAGCACATCAATTTTTCTTTGTCCATTCAAGTTAGAGAGATATCCCCTTATACATGTTGATAATGAGCATATATCTTCTGAACCGCAATCGTATACATAATGAAGTGTCTTCCCGCCAAATGAGATTTGACCAGTATGGAAAAACCCTTGTCCTACAGGATGTTGATACCGTGAATTATATAATATTTTATTTGAAAGCATAAGTTTTCAATTTCAAGTTCCCTCTGCGGTTGCACATCTATGGTGCAACTAAATTATATCACTGCTTTTTCCAAACTCAATCGAATTATTAAATTAGGGACAGCCGCCTATTTTTTTAATTTCCTTTTATCTGCTTAAAAAACTTGTCCGCCAAAGCCTTGGCGACGGCGGATCCCCCGTCTGCGTCGTTCGTACTGATAACCGATAACCGATAACCGATAACCGAGTTACTGATAACTATTCTACTCCTTCTTTCTCCCAAACACAATGGCTATGCCATACCATAGGTATCGAATTATATCCTTAAAATTCGGCGGAATCTGCGTTTAAAAACCGTGCCGGAACCGTGTTTTGTTTCAACAAAGGCTTTTTAAGCCGTGGACAAAGCACAACGGCTGACACAGAAACTTGTTTCGAGTAAAGCCGTTGCTTTGAACACGAAGTTATTCGCAAAATAACTTGTTGAAACAAACAGTGCAAATCCGTGTCTAAAATATCTCTGTGATCTCTGTGGTGAAATTAATATTGTCTTCGTGTTTTCTTCGTGTCGGAGCCTGCCCTCGACCGCGATCGGAGGTGGTGAAAAAAATCCCTCGTCTGAACCGATAACTGATAACCGATAACGGATAACTACTTCACAATTCCCGACATTAAAGATTACTCAATTTCGAATCAAAAAAACGCCAAAATCGTGTCAAATCAGGGGTAAAAAATCGTGATTCGTTCAAAATAATCAAAAAAAATGAAAAATAATCAAAATTTAGAATAAAAGTTTTGTTGATAAACACTTGCAAACCATTTTTCAAAAAAAACTTACATAAATAAAGGACTTATGGCAAGCTCCCTTTTAACATTTTTTCAACGTAAACAAAGGACTTACAACATATCTCAAGCACTTGTGATGAGCGAAGTCGAATCAAAAAAATAACCTCGATTTAATGTACTGATTCTGTTATAATCCCTCTTTCTTTAACAAAACTATGATAAAAACAATGGCAAAAAAAGTAAAAGCAAGCTGGGACGGATTCAGTTTAAAGCCAAGGCGTCAAATGCCTGAAGGCCTATGGATTAAGTGTCCCGGCTGTGGCAAACTCCTTTTCAAGAAAGCAGTTACGGACAATCAGGATATCTGTCCTGAATGTGATTATCATTTCAGAATTGGCGCCGCTGAAAGAATCAAATATCTCGTTGATGAAGGCTCTTTTGAGCAGTATTTAACGCAAATGGTTACAGCAGACCCACTTAACTTCCATTTCAGGGGCACTACATACAAGGAGCGTGCAAAGGCTTCTGAAAAGGTTTCTGCGGGCAAAGAGGCGATACTTATCGGCAAGGCTTTTATAAAGGGCCGGCCAGTAATGCTTGCCGTTATGGACTTTAACTATCTTGGCGGCTCGATGGGTGCCGTTGTCGGCGAAAAATTATGCGTGGCGATTGAAAAAGCCATAGTAGAGTCGCTGCCTCTTGTAGTTGTAAGTTCAACTGGCGGAGCAAGGATGCACGAAGGCGTTGTTTCGCTTGCACAGATGGCAAAGACCAGCGCTGCATTGGCAAAATTAGACGACCATGGCGGGCTTTTTATATCGGTTTTAACCGACCCGACGACCGGCGGCGTAACAGCAAGTTTCGCAATGCTGGGCGACGTTATAATTGCTGAGCCGGGTGCGCTGATAGGTTTTGCCGGGGCAAGGACGATATACGAGACGATTAAGGTTGAACTGCCGAAGGGCTTTCAGAGGGCCGAATTCCTGCTTGAGCACGGTTTTGTCGATATGATTGTGCACCGCAAGGAGTTAAGAAGCGAAATCGCACGTTTAATAGATTACTGTGGTAAAAATCAGGGTTAATCAAACCCAAAAACCTCAAAAAATCATCATTTGCAATCCATAATTTTCCGCGTATAATCATCGAAATATGGGTTATTTCCGCGAAAATATTGAAAAAATGGCCGGTTACGAGCCGGGCTTTCAGCCAAGTGAAATTGACGTTATTAAGCTCAATACCAATGAAAATCCATACCCGCCAAGCCCGAAAGTAATCGAGGCGATAAAAAATATTACGCCTGAGCAGTTGCGCAAATATCCGCAGCCGATGGGCGATACCTTTAGACAAGCAGCGGCGGAAATTTTTAAAGTTGAGCCGGATAATATTATCTGCGCCAACGGCGGCGACGATTTATTGAATCTTGCAATAAGAGCGTTCTGCGATGAAAAACGTTCTGTCGCTTATCCGACTCCGACATATTCGCTTTATCCGGAGCTTGCGAAACTCGCCGACAGCCCTGTCATAGAAATTCCATTCGATGAAGAATTTAATCTGCCGGCGAAACTTGCATCAACAGGCGCAGTTCTGACAATCGTCTGCAATCCCAACGCGCCGAGCGGAACATTCATTCCAAAAGAAGAGTTGCGTCAGCTTGCGGGAGAAATAAAAGGCGTTCTTCTCATCGACGAGGCTTATGTCGATTTCGCAGATGATAATTGCCTTGAGCTTGCAAGAAGTCTGCCGAATGTAATTATCTTGCGCTCGATGAGCAAAGGTTATTCGCTTGCGGGGATGAGGTTCGGTTTCGGAATCGCAAATAAAGATTTGATTAAAGGCCTGATGAAAGTCAAGGATTCGTATAATGTCGATACCGTGTCGATTGCCGCGGCGACTGCTGCGATAGAAGACAGGCAGTATTTCAAAAATAATGTTCAAAAAATCAAATTAGACAGAAAAATTCTGATAGAACAACTTACCAGCCTGGGATTTACAGTGCTGGCGAGCCAGTCAAATTTTGTGTTCGCAAAACCTGCAAAAATCAGGGCAATCGATATCTATGATAAACTTAAGAATCGAAATATCTATGTCCGATATTGGGCATATCCGGATATTAAAGATAAACTGAGAATTTCCGTTGGAACGAGCGAACAGAATGAAAAACTTATTAACGCGATAAAGGAAATAATCGCTGAGGGATGAAATAATGGCTGACAGAAAAGCAAAAATTACAAGAAAAACCAAAGAAACGGATATCCTGGTTCAAATCAACCTCGACGGCGAGGGCAAATATGAAATCGACAGCGGCATCGGATTTCTCGACCATATGCTAAGCCATCTGAGCAAGCACAGCAAAATAGATTTGATTCTCAAGGCCAAAGGCGACCTTGAAGTTGACCAGCATCACACGGTCGAAGATGTCGCGATATGCCTGGGCCAGGCGCTTTGCGAGGCACTGGGCGACAAGAAAGGCATTGCCCGCTACGGCAACTCTGCCGTGCCGATGGAAGATGCGCTGGCGAATGTCGCGCTGGATTTGTCCGGCAGGCCGTTTTGCGTTTACGACGTTAAATACAGAACGGAAAAAATCGGCGATTTCGACGTCGAATGCGTCGAAGAATTATTGAGAAGTTTTGCCAACAACGGCAAATTCAACCTGCACATAACCGTGCCGCACGGAACTAACAGCCATCACATCGCAGAAGCGATATTCAAGGCCGTCGGACAGGCTCTTGCGCAGGCTGTTAAACTTACCGGCGGCGATATCCCAAGCACAAAGGGGACTCTTTAAACGTCGCCGTGCCGGCGACGGCTAAACTTATGAATGATATAAATTACGAATATAGAACTGGCATAGGAACCGATATTCATCGGCTTGTCGAAGGCAGACCGCTGAAGCTGGGCGGGGTTCTTGTACCTTTTGAAAAAGGATTGCTGGCCCACAGCGACGGCGATGTCGCTCTGCACGCCATTATAGACGCCATTATCGGCGCGGCAGGATTTGGCGATATCGGAATGATTTTTCCCGACAGCGACCCGCAGTTAAAAGATATCGACAGCAAAGAACTTATCCTGAAAACCAAAGATTTCATTGCGAGTAAAAACTGGGAAGTGGTAAATATCGATATCACAATCGCCGCTGAAGAGCCGAAATTGGGGCAGTATAAAATGCAGATGAAAAGATGCATCGCCGATCTTATGGGAATCGATTTTCTTAATGTAAATGTAAAAGCAAAAACAAACGAGGGACTCGGCGAAATAGGGACGGGTTTGGCGATTTCGGCCATAGCGATTGTACTATTAAGAAGAAGAATCAAAAGAAGTTTATGAAATTATACAATACCTTAACAAGAAAAACTGAAGAATTTGTGCCGATGCAGCAAGGCAAAGTCGGAATGTATAGCTGCGGGCCGACCGTATATTCGCATCCGCATATTGGAAATTTCAGAAGTTTTCTCGTTGCGGATTTATTAAAGCGATTCCTCGAATTCAAAGGCATTAAAGTTACTCATATTATGAATATTACAGACGTCGGCCATTTGGTCGATGATGCTGATGAAGGAGCCGATAAATTAGAAGAAGCAGCGAAAAAACAGAAAAAAGACCCGCTGGAAATCGCAAAAGTCTATACCGATTCTTTTTTGCAGGCAAGCAAGCTTCTGAACATAAAGCCGCCGGACAAATACCCCAAAGCAACTGAGCATATCAAAGAAATGATTGATATGATTAAGATTCTCATCGATAAAGGCTATGCTTATGTTGTCGGCAATAACGTTTATTATGATGTTACGA
>JBEKEA010000033.1:0-22243 GCA_050014075.1 Sedimentisphaerales bacterium
AGCGAAGTAATATTCGACTCCGCTGGTATCAGTAGCAGTTGCGGCAACCATGCCGATAGATAAGGAACTTGTCGTCACACAAGGATCAGTCGCCCATGTCATCGGATTTGGCGTAGGAGGAACAGCGTCCAGAGTGGTAAAGCTCCAGACCGTACCTGTAGTAGTGCCGCCTGCGTTTTTCTCATCTATGCGCCAATGATATGTTGTAAGAGAAGCCATTGTTCCGGTGTCATAGGTTGGACTTGTTACATTTACAGGTGTTCCCGGAAGTACGGTTCCGAAATAAACATCGTGTGATGTGGCGCCGCTTCCTGCCGTCCAGCTTAAATCCTGAGTTAAGCTGACATCTGTTGTATTATTAGATGGGACAGGACTACTTGCCTGTCCGGGTGCCGCAGGAATAGTTGTGAAATGCCATACTGTGCCTGTAGTTGTGCCGCCTGCGTTCTTTTCATCTATACGCCAATAATATGTTTTATTATTATCCATTGTTCCGGTGTCATATGTTGGACTTGTTACATTTACAGGTGTTCCCGGAAGTACGGTTCCGAAATAGACATCGTGAGATGTGGCGCCGCTGCCTGCTGTCCAGCTTAAATCCTGAGTCACACTGACGTTTATTGCACCATTAGTCGGTGTTGGACTTGTTGCCTGATTCGGCGGTGGAGGAGCAGTAGTAAAACTCCAGACTGTGCCTGTGGTTGTGCCGCCTGCGTTCTTTTCATTTATACGCCAATAATATGTTGTGTTGACGGCCATAGTTCCAGTGTCATAAGTTGCGGCTGTCTGATTGCCTATGAATGGCGGCGAGGCCGTAGTTCCGAAATATACATCGTGTGATGTGGCGCCGCTTCCTGCCGTCCAACTCAGGTCCTGAGTGATGCTGACATCTGTTAGTGCATTAGCAGGTGTCGGACTACTTGCCGCATCTGGCAGACTGCCTCCGGACTGTGTAGTTGCCGAGGCCGAAGACGATGCATCACTTGTAAAGAGAGTCTGGGTTGCGTTGCGAGCCTGGACGGTATAGGTATAGGTAGTGTTCAGCGAAAGGCCGGTATCTGTATAGCTTGCACCGGACTGCCAGCCGGAAGAATGGCCGCCGCCTGCGGTGCAGGTGAACATATATTGAACGCCGTCGGCGCATGTTGCGGTAGTAGCAGTCATAGAGATTGAGGAACTGCTGCTGCCGTATGGCGCGGCGGAAAAGGTCATAGAATTTGGTGATGGAGTGAGCTTATTAACGCCTGCTCCGGCCGTAACGTTAGTAATAACACTTGCACCAGCATCAAGAGTGTACGAATACGGAATCGGAAAGATGGTGGCGTAATCGTTCGGAGCCCAGGTGGGAACTACTGAGGTGCCTGCAAACACATTGCCGGTATTCCAGCCAATATGCCCCGAGACGCTGGTGTGGTAGTCTTTCCATGGATTGGGTACAGAATCGTAGTAGTTGTTTTCAACCCGAATCTGGCATTCTTCGCCCACGCCATGGCAGTAACCGCCGCTCTGGAGGTTGCTGTAATAGTTGTTAAAAACGTGGACTTGGCCAAAACGCACTCTGGGCATACGCTCTTTACAATTAGTACCCCACCAGTTGTGATGGAAAGTTTCTTTTAGTTTGCCGCGGTCGCCAGTATCGCCGTCATCAGAACCTACCAGACAGCAATTACGATGGAGAGTATTATTGCCGTCTGGGGTATAGTAGAACTTGTTCCAGGATAAAGTCAGATAGTTGGATTGCTTGGTCGGGTCGCAAAGACCATCAGGCGAATCAAAGATATTGCAGTGGTCCACCCAGATGTGCTGTGAACTGCTCTGTATCGTAATACCATCGGTCCATGGATTATCGTAGCCCTGGTTAACGCTGTCTCTATACCAGATGTTGAGATTGCGGATGATGACATTGCTTTTGCCGGAAATCATAAAGCCGCCGTTAACGCCGGGATTAGAGCCGATGCCGACGATGGTCTTATTGGACTGTACGAGTATAGTCTGCGGCGTGTTTGACTGTGAAGTTCCTCGAGGCATCGTTATAGTTCCGGACACAAGGATGACATAAGGTGAGGTGCTTGTGGCGTAGGCCTTTAATGAATTTGCATCTGTAACGGTAACAGTAGCGCCTGCCGAACCGCCCGTGATAGTAAACGGCACGTTCCCGTCAGTCAAAGATGCCCATCCGATAGGACTGCTTTCAAATCCTTGAACGGGAATTATATAGAACAATAAAATTACGCAAAATCCTACCAGAAGAAGTGTTTTTTTCATCATTTGAAACCTCCAAAAAAGCTATATGTCCTATTTTGCCTATATTATATCACACCCCAGCTTGGGGGGCAAGGTATAACTCTATCAGTAATGGAAATTTGCGAAATTTTATGGTTATTATTGCGTGGCAAGAGATTTTGGGAATGATTAAAAGGTTAGATTTGCTCAAATTTGTAGCCAATTTCTCTTAATGTATGAATAAAGATAGGATTTTGCGGGTTTATTCCGATTTTATGAGCCAATAAATGAATCAGACCGGCTTTCCTGTGAGAAAACCGGTCTGATATGATTGTTATAAAATCAGGCAATTACGCGCAAATCAAAGAGCATTAAGAAGCAGCCAGAAACCTCCTAATATAACAATGGTAAGGATACTGCTTGCGACAACGCCCCAGGTATCGTCCTTGTCCCATTTGCAAAATTCCCAACTGGAGTTCGGAAATAGTTTAGTATGGTCAAACCGAGTCGGGTTGGCGTAACTTTTCTCAAGTTCGGCCTTGTCCAGAGCGTGGTCCGGATTGACTTTCGTCTTCATCTTGGCATAGAATCGAGAAATACTTTCTTCCAGACCTTTATCCCTGGTGAATAAGCTTATCGGGATGAGGAGAATAAACGGCAAAATCGAAGCTATCGTGTATCGTAATGTCAGCAGCGTGGACGGTTTCATATTTTGCAGGTCGAATCCTATTGCTTTAGCAACCGCCAGTTCGGTATTCAGTCGTCCTATACCGACCATTGATGAGTTGGCGTCCTGGGGATTGCTCCTTGCCACTGAACTGAAGAATATGCTTGTGGGAGGAATTACAAGTTCTTTACTTATTTTTTGTCCTACAGCAGAAGCAAGTCCTTTGTCGACGTCCTGCTGTGAAGCCGATGCATTGCGTATAGTTGTTTGTTCACGTGTTTGCTGAGTGAGCCATTTTGAATGCTTAACCGAACTGAACATCGGCAGTATTTCCGGCAGAATCGCGAACAGCAATGTGCAGACTATTACCTGTGTATAAACGGCTTTGAGACTCAGCCGCTTCCAGAACAGCAGCAGCATTACAGGCGCTCCGAAGATAATATTCAGAAGAGGCTGCATTTTAATTATATCCATCAGATTTTTGTAGTGTATTGCGATGTAAATGGCGAGCAGCAAAACGGCGGCAATAGCAAATCGCGATACAGTAATGTAATGATGGTCGCTCTTATTTTTGACAAACGGTTTATACAGATTTCGAACGAATAGCGCCGAGAGGTAAATACAGTTACAAGCCATTGCGGCCATATTTGCCGCCAGGATGCCGGCCAACATAACGCCTCGCAGACCTGTTCCCAGCAGATTGTTGCTCATTACGCCCCATGCGGTATCCGGGTCGGAAATTAATGGCTGGTAGAGTGCATAAGCGAGTAAGCCGCACATCGCCCACATAATCGTAAGGATTCGTTTTGTATAATTGCCGCCCAAACCGCCGATTCTTGCGGTAATTTCATCTTTAGCAGCGCCGTTGTGTGCCATATTGCCCTGATGGCCGGTAATGCCGATGATATAGTTGGCTACTAAAAACGCGGCGATTGACCAGAAGGAGAATTCATCCGTTCCAGAGCCGAAAAAGGACAGCATATTGGCAGGCACCTTTGCTGAAAATACGCTCCAGCCTCCCAGTCTTGTCAGTGCAAGCGGTATCATCATTATTGAAAATGCGAAAACCAGAAGTCCCTGTATCACGTTGTTCCAGACTGTTGCCTTGAGTCCTCCCATTATTACATAAGCGCCTATGAAGATTGTATAAACCGCGTAAAACCATCCGGCGTTTGTGTAAGATATATAGGAACTGATTTCTTCCTTATTATACATACTGCTGAGGGCTTTGTATCTTTCAGTTTTTTCTTCCGGTAATTGTTTTGTTCTGTATTGTTTGTCAAGCTGCTTGTATTCCTTACACAAATCAATTTTTTGTATTTCCGCGGGGGAGCATTCTGCTACGGGTTTGACTGTCATAGCCTGAAAAGTTCGCAGCGTGATTATGTAACTCATACCGGCCAGAATTATAGTCAGCCAGATTCCCACGAAGGCGTAAAAAACGGAAAGGAATTTGCTTTTGAAGCGTTCATCGAAAAGTTCAGCCATTGTGATAAGCCGGACTCGTCTAAACCAGCCGGCTATGAACCAGTAATAAGGTCCTGAAACAATAGGAGCGAGCATAAGCCATACGCCGCCGAGTCCTTTGCTGAAAGCGAAACTGGCGGTATTTACCGCGTTGCTCGCATCGACTATAGTGGCCATATTCATAAAGTATTGGAGAAGTTTGCCTACCGAACGGCCGGCCATAAAAAAGTCTTCCTGACTTTTTACTTTGCCGGAACTTCTTTTGCCAACCAAAGTGATAGCCGCAAGATAGGCCACGATTACCAACACGTCGATCCAATGAAAGCCCAAAATAGTCTGAAAACCTAAAATAGTCATCTCATTCCTTTCATTTATAGTTCCAAATTATAGATAGAACAAATACATCAAACCTCAGAGATTATACCGAGGGTCAAACATAAGAAACAATTCAAGTGCCTGCCGCAATCCCTGCGATTATATCTTGTTTACCTATATGGCGTAACATATTCCGATTAACGCAAAAATATATCAGAAATAGAGGGGCAAGTCCACTATAAAACTGCGCAAAAAATAACTCTTTAATGCGCAAAATCCTGCCTGGAAAACTCTTTGAAAATGGATGTTAAACAAATAGAATACCTTTTTCTGTAAGACGATTATAACGAAAATTTAACAGGAAACACAAAATGAGAAAATCAGGAATATTTATCCTGTTCATATCTTGCTTTTTATTAACTGCCGGCGACGCATTGACAATGAACGCAAAGCAAAATTTGGCGACTGGCAGTTTGCCGTTTGTTACCCCAGATATAAAAGAACCGAAGTTTCCAAACAAAACTTTCCTTGTCACTGATTTCGGTGCCGTCGACGACGGTCGAACAAAAAATACCGAAGCATTTGCCAGAGCAATCAAGGCTTGCGCAGATGCCGGAGGCGGAACTGTGCTGGTGCCAGCCGGATTATGGCTGACCGGACCAATCGGACTTAAGAGCAATCTTAATCTGCATCTTGAAAAAGGTGCTGTCGTCCTGTTTAGTCCTGATTTCAATGATTATCCATTAGTCAAAAGAACATGGGAAGGTTCGCAAGCCGTTCGCTGCACACCGCCGCTATTTGGCGAAAACCTTAAAAATATCGCTATAACAGGCGGAGGAATTTTTGACGGCAGCGGCCAGGCATGGCGGCCCGTTAAAAAAAGCAAACTAACAGAGCTTCAATGGAATAAATTAATCGGTTCCGGCGGAGTGGTGGACAGCAAAGGAGAAGTTTGGTATCCGTCAGCGGAAGCGATGAACGGCCTTAAAACCGTTGAGGAACTTAATAAACGGGCCAATGCCAAAATAGAAGAATATGCTGCTGCACGGCAGTTTTTACGGCCGGTTCTGGTCGGCCTGGTTGAATGCAAAAATGTCCTGCTTGACGGACCGACTTTTCAGAATTCTCCGGGATGGAATATTCATCCGCTGATGTGCGAGAATATGATTATTCGCAATCTCAACATTTTAAATTCCTGGTTTGCACAAAATGGAGACGGTTTGGATTTGGAATCCTGCCGCAATGTTATAATTACTAACTGCAGGTTCGATGTCGGCGATGACGGCATTTGTATGAAATCAGGAAAAAATGAATACGGCCGTCAAAGAGGCAGGGCGACTGAGAATGTTGCTATCAGCGATTGCATTGTCTATCACGCGCATGGCGGATTTACCGTCGGCAGCGAAATGTCCGGCGGCGTTAGAAATGTTTATGTTCGCAACTGTGATTTTCTTGGCACTGATGTCGGGCTCAGGTTCAAGAGCACTCGCGGACGCGGCGGTGCGGTTGAAAATATTTTCATTCAGGATATTTATATGAAAGACATTCCCAGCGATGCAATTCAATTCGATATGTATTATGGAAGCAGGGTCGCTTTGCCCGGCGATGATTCATCTGAAGCGTCCCAGGAGGTTATTCCAAAGGCAGGCGAGGAAACCCCGAAATTCCAAAATATTCACATCAAAAACATCATTTGCAATAGCGCCGCCAGGGCAGTATGGCTGCGCGGACTGCCCGAAATGCCGATTCAAAAAATTGATTTGGAAAATATCGTGATTTCCGCTAAAGGCGGTATAACCTGTGTTGACGCGAACGATATAAAATTCAAAAATGTTAAAATAATGTGCCAGTCTCCTGTCTTCGAATTATATAACAGCAGAAATTTCGTTATAGATAGTATAAACCCGCCGGATTCCAATGCTGTTTTTATGAGTCTTCAAGGCCCCAGAACACAAGCGATAATTTTGAAAAATATGCCTGATATAAAAAGCAGAATTCAAATTGGAAAAGATGTAAAGCCGGATGCTGTTATAAAGAAATAAGGGAATATTGCAGTATGAATAATAAAACATTGATAGGCCGGTATCGCTGGAGCATTTGTGCGCTGTTGTTTTTTGCTACCACAATAAACTATATGGACCGCCAGATTCTCGGCCTGCTCAAGCCGAACCTTTCCCAAATATTTAATTGGAACGAGCAGGACTACGGCAATATCGTCGTGGCTTTCCAGGCGGCATATGCAACAGGACAGGTGCTGTTTGGGCCGTTTATAGAATTGATTGGAATGAAAAGCGCTTACGCTTTTGCAATGGTGTTTTGGAGTATTGCGGCGATGGCGCATCCGCTGGCAAAATCGGCTTTTGGTTTCGGAGCAGCGCGTTTCGCACTGGGACTGGGCGAATCCGGAAATTTCCCGGCGGCCATTAGAACCGTTGCGGAATGGTTTCCGCAGCGTGAGCGTTCGGTTGCCACAGGCTTATTTAATTCAGGTACAAACATCGGGGCGATTTTTGCGCCGGTGCTCGTTCCGTGGCTGACAGTGCAATTTGGCTGGAAGGCGGCATTTGTCATTCTGGGCGTAAGCGGATTTGTTTGGTTAATTTTTTGGTTTTTATTTTATGATACACCAGAAAAATCGCGCCGGCTCAAAGCTGAAGAGTTGGCTTATATTCAAAGCGGACGGGCTGAATCGGCGGAGAAAGTTCCATGGAGAAAAATTCTCGTCTTTAAGGAAGCCTGGGCATATATCGCGACAGGAATTCTTGTCGGGCCGGTCTGGTGGTTTTATCTTTTCTGGCTGCCTGACTTTTTCAGTAAACAATTTCATCTCGACATTAAATCTTTCGGCCTGCCGCTGGTTGTAGTTTATTCGGTAGCCTGCCTGGGCAGTATTGGAGGCGGGGGGCTGTCGGCATGGTTTCTTCGCCGAGGCTGGTCGCTGAACGCGGCACGAAAGACCGCTGCACTGATTTGCGCCTGCTGTACTGTGCCGGTCATCTTCGCGACTCGCACGTCACATGTCTGGCTGGCAGTAAGCTTTTTTGCGCTTGCCACCGCCGCGCATCAAGGCTGGTCGGCGACAATGTACACTGTAGTCTCGGACATTTTTCCCAAAAAAGCTGTCGCCTCGGTCGTAGGACTTGCTGGAATGTTTGCCTCAGTTTCCGCGATGGGATTTTCGTGGCTCGTCGGGCACATTCTTCAGGGCACAGGAGTATATGACAAAATCCTGCTGATTTGCGGCCTGGCATATCTGCTGGCGCTTGGCATTTTTCATACGATTGTGCCGCGATTGAAACCCGTTGACATGGGTTGAACTGTCGTATAAAGTTTAAAAAAAATTAAAGGATAGGTTATGAAATTGACAATTTTTGGGTTTTGTCTTTGTGTCATAGTGTCGCCGATGGTATTTGGCGCTGACCAAAATCAGCCGCAGCAGACGAATATGAATGTCAATATTACAGTAGCAGATAACAATTCTGGTATTGTCAAAAAGTATGTCGATATCGGCGATGCCTACATTTACTACGAAATCGCAGGTAAGGGCCAGCCGGTAATTCTGATTCATGCCTATTCTGTCGATTGCCGGATGTGGGACTCGCAGTTTACCGAGCTTGCCAAACACTACCAAGTGATTCGCTATGACCTTCGCGGCTACGGCAAAACGGACAAGCCCATTGAAGGATTAAAATATTCGCATGCCGAAGATTTGCATAAATTAATGTGGTTTCTTGGCATTCCAAAAGCGCATCTTGTCGGTCTGTCGATGGGCGCTTCTGTCGCCGTTGATTTTCTTGCGTTGTATCCCAAAGAGGTTCTTTCTGTAACTGTCGCCGCCGGCGGAATTCGTAACTTCTCTGTACCTATAGACGCTAACGCTGCTGAGTTCATAAAAAAGCAGGGGATTGAGGCATATAAAAAACAATGGCTTGAAAATGTTTTGAGTATCTGCGGCCCGAAAAAAAATAAAATTCAGCCTAAATTACAACAGATGATTAATGACTGGTCTGCCTGGCAGGTTTTACACACGGAATTATTTCAACAGATTAATCCGCCGGTTGATGTGCAGCTTAAAAATAAACAGCCCGACGTTCCGGTTCTTATTTTGATAGGCAAAAATGATTCGGAAAAGAGTATCCAATCAGAAGAAAATCTGGCAAAGATTCTGCCCAAGGCTCATAAGAAGTATCTGTCAGCTACCGGCCATTTTTCAAATATGGAATCACCGACGGAATTTAACAAGGCCCTGACCGAATTTCTCGCATCGGCAGAAAAATCGAAAAGTAAATAAGCGATTATAGATTATTTACTTTGCTCTAATCTTTCGACCTGGGCATTTTCCAGTACGAACGGCTCTTTGCCTTGCGGCGTTTCTAATAGTTAGTCCTATCGGAGCGGAAATCCAGACGTTTTCCAGCACTACATTTTCCACCAGACTTTCCGGAAGTCCGACAATGTAACCGGCATTTTTTGGACTTGTAGCCGTAACATTCTTGATGCGAATATTACGAAGGATAGGCGTCAGCTCTGTCATAGGCTGCGGTGCTGCTATTGCCATAACAGGCAGTTTATGTTAGAATTAAAGGCTGTGGATATTTTGTTCACAGCCTTTTTTATTTATTGGAAATGAAGGAACGGGATATTGCTGGAGGCATATATGGATATTATAAATTTAATAAGAACTCGACGCAGTATTAGGCGATTCAGCCAGGAAAAACTCGATAGAAACTTTCTGATTGAATTGGTTGATGCCGCCCGCTGTGCACCTGCTACCGCGAATGTTCAGTCACTCGAATATATTATCGTCGATGAGACAAAGACCTGTCAGCGGCTTTTTGAGGCGCTTTCCTGGGCAGGCCACGTCAGGCCGAAAAGAAATCCTCAGCCAAACCAAAGACCCGTCGCTTATATCGTTGTACTTATTGACACTCAAATTAAAAAGGACGCTGCTGTTGATGCCGCCGCTGCGATTGGAAATATTTTATTGGCCGCCTGGGGCAGCGGTGTCGGTTCCTGCTGGCTTGGCGCGGTTGACAAGATAAAAATATTAGAGATTTTGAATATTGATGAAAAATATCAGGTTGATTCGGTGATTGCACTTGGCAAACCCGCCGAAACACCCGTTATGGAAGATGCGGCAGAAGATACAAAATATTATCTCGATGATAAAGATGTTTTGCACGTTCCAAAAAGGCCGTTAAAAAAGATTCTGCATTTCAACGGGTTTGGCGGGAAGTGAAATTATTGAGGTTTTGAGTCGGCTTCGCTGGTTACAGCAATGCCCAGTATTTTTTGAACGGTTTCCATAAGATCATTAAGATTAAACGGCTTTTGGAAAAAGGCAACTGCGCCGCTTTCGAGCGCACGTTTTTTGAGGCTCTCCGATTCCGTCCCCGTTATAATTATTATCGGCGTCAGCGACAGAGTGTTGATAGATGACATATGTTTCATTACTGTAATGCCGTCTCCGCCGGGTAAATTTATATCGAGAATGATTAGGTCCGGGTTTTCCTGTTTGGCTATTGTGGTTGCCATTATCGCGTCAGCGGCAGCGACGGTTCGAAATCCGTTCGCCCGTAATTTTGCCGATATGGAAAGTAGAGAGACCCTGTCATCGTCGATTATTAGTATCTTTTTTGATTCCATGCAAAATCCTTACTATTGGTCGAATGATACTTTCTAAATAAATATCGGCTGAATGTGCAATCGTATTAATAGTCGGCCTCATTTATTTTAGTGCTTTTAATTATTTATGTGTTTTCTAAGGCATGTCGGTTTTATTATCGGTCCACAAAAGACGCTTTAGCGAGGCGGATTCGGCAATAAATAAAACAGGCTGCGAGTTTATCCGTCTCAAGCGGATTTTTCCCGCAGCCCGTTATTTGCCATTTTCCAGTTTTGTGTCCTTATACTCTTTTCATCTCCGCCTTCGCAGTATCGCCAGCCCGCCGAGAGCCAGCAGACAAAACGTGGCTGGCTCGGGAACTGAGGTCATAGAATCGTACGCATTTGCCGCGTCCGATCCCGAATCGCTTGCATACACATCGATAGAAGAATCTGGATTGCTCAGATCTATTGAGCCAACCGGCATCTCAACCGCAACGTAGTATTCATCGCCGCCGATATTTGTTAGAACATCCGGTTTAAAGGTAAGATTATACCCATCTATAAGACCCGAGTCGTCTAAAAGGGTTGTCTTACTAAGATCTTCTACTGGGATACCGGATGCAATAACGTTACCGTCTTGGTCCATTGACACTCTTGCCGAAAATACATGGGTAAAGGGATCTTCAGATCCACTTAGATTATATGAGACATCATATTCGGCAGTAGCGCTATATTGTGCATATAGCGTCTGTGCACTAGAAATTTGAATCCCGAATTCATCATCACTGGGATCTGTAGTATGCACCGGCATTAAAAATCCTAATAAAACCGTGCCATCTGCATAGGAACCCTTCCACCATTGATCCGATCCCGAAAGAGCTTGTATGCTCTGTGGAGCCGGAGTCGCTTTTGTTGTTGCTTTCACATGTCCATTAACCGAAGCCGAAGCCCAACCTTTAGCTGCATGCCAATCATCATCGCTATGCAACGGTTTTGTATAAGCGTAAGCAGTTGGATTAACTGTTTCAGAAACCCCAGCTCCGAAGATTGATTTTTGAGCAAGGGATAATCCAGCACCAAAACCAGCAGCATTGTCAGCTTCCGCATCTACTATACCAGAAGAGAACCATCCAGTATTTTTCTCCTCATTTTGTAATAAATCGACATCTTTCCCCCAAGCGGCACCAAGCCCTGCTGCTGCACAATCGCTACTATTTGACCCTATCCAAGACGTAAGTCCACCGATAGTAGTAACGACTAATTGGCCAGCTGCTATCCCAGTAGCAGGTTCGATGGCAAAACAAGGAGAAACGCAAAATAAGACTAGAACAAGGCCAGGAAAAGAGAAAATCCAAGATTTCCGGGCCGCCAAAAACATTAAGTTTTTCATTTTTAATCTCCTTTGCTATTTCATTGTGAAAAGATTAATTTGTGTAAAATACCTGCGTCTTAAAGTTGCTTTACATCCCACACGCGCAGACACGGCGCGGAAAGAGATTTAAGGAAATTTGAGCGTGTGCATAATCTTCCTCCTTTCCTGCATCCTGTCCTTATATAGGCATCCGGCGACATTACCGGTTGCTCATCATAAAATGAGTTTGTCTGATATCGGATAAAAAACCAAACAGAATCTTTTTATAGTGACAGATGTATGGCATTGGTTAGCTATTATTCACTTCTTGCTAAAGCCGAGGGAATTTGTATAATCATTGTGTCAGTCTGAAAGGAAAGTTTAGTGGCTAAATCAGCAAATCAAAAGGTTGTTCTCGCCTATAGCGGCGGACTCGATACGAGTGTAATTCTGCCGTGGCTCAAAGAAACCTACGGCTACGATGTTATTGCATTCGCCGCCGACCTCGGCCAGGCCGAGGAACTTGACGGAATAAAGAAAAAAGCCCTCGCTTCCGGCGCGATAAAGTGCATCGTAAAAGACCTGCGCAAAGAATTTGTTACCGAATATCTTTGGCCGATGCTCAAAAGCGGCGCGATTTATGAAAACGGCTATCTGCTCGGCACAAGTATTGCACGTCCCCTGATTGCAAAGCATCAGGTTCTCGTCGCACAGCAGGAAGGCGCCATCGGCGTCGCTCACGGCGCAACCGGCAAAGGAAACGACCAGGTTCGCTTCGAGCTGACTTATATGGCTCTTGACCCAACACTGAAAATCATCGCGCCCTGGAAAGACCCGATGTTCGAACTTACAAGCCGGGAGGCTGCGATTGAATACGCCAAAGAGCATAAAATACCAATCGAGCAAAGCGTTAAGAAAATATATTCTCGCGACCGCAACCTCTGGCACATTAGCCACGAAGGCGCAGAACTCGAAGACCCCGCAAATGAGCCATTGGACCGTTTGTTTGTCCTTTCAAATCCGGTATCGAAGGCGCCGAACAAAGCGGAATATGTTGTAATCGGTTTTGAAAAGGGCGTTCCGGTAAGTCTGAACGGCAAAAAAATAGACCCCGTAAAATTAATCGAGCAGCTTAATAAAATCGGCGGCAAGCACGGCGTCGGCCAGGCCGACATTGTCGAAAATCGTCTTGTCGGCATCAAATCACGCGGCGTTTATGAAACGCCCGGCGGAACTATTCTTGTAGAAGCTCATAAAAATCTTGAAACTCTGACTCTTGACCGTGATACACTGCATTATAAGCAGCAGGTTGCGCTGAAATACGCGGAGCTTGTTTATTACGGCCAGTGGTTCTGCCAGCTTCGTCACGCCCTCGATGCTTTTGTCAATGTTACTCAGCAAAACGTAACCGGCACAGTCCGAATGAAACTTTACAAAGGCCGCTGCACGCCGGCCGGAATCAAAAGCCCAAAAAGTCTTTACAGCACGAAGATGGCAAGCTTCACGATGGGCGATGAATATAATCCGACCGATGCGACAGGATTTATTCGTCTGTTCGGTTTGCAGATGAAAGTTGCGGGATTGGTTAATAAAAATAAGGAATAATACTTGGCAGGATGCATTGTTATACCCGATGGATTGGTAATCGCATTTCTCTTCGCCATTGGCGCATGCATCGGCAGTTTTCTCAACGTCGTCATTTACCGATTGCCGAGAGATTTGTCCCTTGTTCATCCCGGCTCTGCCTGTCCATCCTGCAAAACTCCGATAGAATTTTATGATAATATTCCGATTTTTTCGTGGCTGCTGTTGTTGGGCAAATGCCGAAAATGCAAGACGCGGATTTCGCCGCGATATATTATCATCGAATTGTTCACAGCATTGCTTTTCGTTACTCTTTATGTGATTTATTTTCAAACACACATAAGAAAAGGCGTCGGCGGATTTCTTGACGGTGGTTTTTTCCTTTACCTGATTCAAATCATTATGCTCTCGGCATTTTTAGCTGCATCGGCAATCGACCTTGAGCTTCAGGTCATACCGCTTTCGATTTGCTGGCTTGTTACAGCGGCTGGTTTAATTGGTTCGGCACTGGCCGTTTTTTTCTATAACCCTGCGATTATCCGAAGTTACGGCCTTTTCCCGATTGCCTCAGCAAAGGTTGCGATTTTAGCCGCCGGCGCCATGGCTGGATTGATAACATCTCTTTTGTTACTTTTTACAGGAATTATAAAAACAAGTTACCCGGGCGAAAAATCGGAAAAAATTGATTCTCAAACCGAAAATTTGCCGCCTGAAAACTACAAACATCGTCTTGAAATGTTAAAAGAGGTAATCTTCTTATTGCCGATAGTTATCGGCGCAATTGTCGCTTTAAAAATCTATAATAAGTCGCCTCAATTTGCGAACTGGTGGATAGATTTTTCGCAAATACCTGTTATTGCTGGACTTTTTGGCAGTTTATGGGGTTATTTCATAGGTTGCGCGGTAGTTTGGGCAACAAGGATTCTGGGTACTTTTGCCTTTGGCAGAGAGGCGATGGGGCTTGGCGATGTCCATTTAATGGGCGCGGCAGGGGCGGTACTGGGGCCTTGGCCTGTTGTGGTGGCTTTTTTCATCGCTCCGTTTTTCGGACTCGCCTGGGCCTTTTTTTGTATGTTTTTTAGAAAAATGAGACAAATTCCTTACGGTCCGTTCTTGTCAATTGGTATCTTTGTGGTTATGATTCTACATGATGCGGTTATGAACTGGCTGCAGTTTGTATTTTACCGCTGAAACTAAAAATGGATTTTATTTTTTAAATAAGGAGATAGGACAATGTTTATGTTAAGAAAAAGAATCATGTTGGCGGCTGTTGCGATTGTTTCGCTTGCTCTTATCAGCGGTTGTACTGACTACAAGAAAAAATATAACTCCCTGAATGTTGAGCATCAGAACCTCCAGGGTCTTTATGATAATTGCAAATCGACTTTGGAAGGCAGCAACGCTGAAAAGGAAGGTTTGGCCGCAAAAGTTTCAGAAAATCAGCAGACGATTGATGAACTCAAAAAACAAATGTCTTCTCGCAAGCAAACTGCTGGCGAAGCTACTGGTTTCGGAAACGATTATCAGGTTGACCTGGATAAAGCGGCAGGGACTATTACCGTTACTGTGCCGGAAATGATTTTATTTGATTCCGGAAAGGCAACCCTCAAAGCAAGTGCAAAGGGAAGTCTTAGTAAGATTGTTTCTGTGTTGAACGAAAAATACGGTGGAAGTGTGGTCGATGTTATTGGTCACACCGATGCCGACCCGATTAAGAAATCGAGTTGGAAGGATAACTGGGAACTGTCTGCTCAAAGATCTCTTTCAGTCTTAAGGCAGCTTAACAGCGACGGTGTTCCGGACAGCAGATTAAGAGCTATAGGTTGCGGCTCGGGCAGACCGGTCGCTCCGAATTCCGGCGGCGGCAAGGCAAAGAATAGAAGAGTCGAGATTGTTGTTCATACAAAAGCTGTATAGCCGTTTGACAAACGGAATTGTTAGATAGATTCGCAGCCCCGGTATTTTATCGGGGCTGCTTTTTTATAGCTATTATTTTGATTCACTCTTTTTAAAATTTTCAAAACCTTCAGAAATGTATTCCACCGCCAGCTTCTGGAAATCATATCTGCCAATGCTTTGGCTCAGGGCTGTAATATTTTGTTTGAATTTGCTGTTGCCCAAAAGCTCTTCAACTGACGCAAGTATATCTTCCCGCCTGCGCTGTTTTCTGTCCAGCCGCAGGGCAACACCTTTTCTTTCAAGCTCTACCGCATTAATCTGCTGCTCGAAATGGTCATAAAACACGAGCATTGGCACTTTATGTTTGATTGCTGAATAATTGGTTCCCGTCCCCGAATGGCTGATAAGCAAATCGCAATAAGGCAGCACATTGTCGATATCGAATTTATTGCATCCGTAAAAATCGTTTATTTTTTTGCCCTCAACGCTGTAAAAAGCGATTGCGTATTTTCCGTCGTTGAAAGTATTTTCAAAAAGCCCCGTCAGGTCGTACTCGCCGGAAGTTCCTCTTGCGATAAGTATTTTTTTCCGTTTATCTCTTTTAAATTCTTCCACCCACGCCGGCGCCGGGTCTTGTCCTGTCAGCAGCACCGGCCCGATGTGTTTGCATATGCGACTGTCCGCGTCAGCCAATTCAAAAAGTTCCTTTGCGTCCGGAAAGAGAGTCAGGTCCGGCCTTACTCCGTCGATTGAAATATATTTTTGCAAACCCAGCTCTTTTAATTTCTTGCGGATAAAGCGGGAATTTTTCCTGCGATAATGGTTTTCGATATTTCTGGCTGCAAACAGCAGAAATCGTTTTGGAAATATACTTATCCATTCCGGCAGTTTCTCAGGCTTGAAATCGAAATGATAATACGGACTTAGAGTCGCTTTCTGTATAAAGACATCGAACGCTCTTATCTCTTTCATTTTCGCGGCAACCCCGGCCATTTCCCTGAAATGGTCGCGGATGATTATATCAGGCCGGTTTTTTTCAATCGCAGCCTTTTCGATTTGGAAATATTTTTCGTAATTTCCCGCCGTGAAGTAAACAGTCGCCAGGTTATCGTCAATTCGCTGGAAAAGTTCTTCCTTATTAAATAGCTGGGTTTTTATCTGTTCGAAACCTGCCTGCTCGACGAGTTTCATAAAAGCTCCGTCGCCGGAGAAAATAATATCGTATTGCCTTGTTTGGCGCAATGCCTTGGCTATCGCAAGGACGCGAACCGTATGCGATGACATTTGACCGTGAACAAGAGCGAGAACTTTTATTTTTGTCATTTTTTAGTAGTTTTACCGCCGGGTTCCGCGCCGAAAATTTTCTTTTTGTAATTACTGTAAACCCTGACAACGGTTCCGAACTGCCCTGAAATAACCTGCGCAATCGGCGCAGCCAGGGCCGGAACAACCCCGAATTTTTGCATAAAATACTGCAATGGAATCCTGATAATATAAGTTACCCATATTCCGTGAACATTGGATATAAGCATTGATTTCATATCGACCGGAAATTTTCTCTTTCCGTTTTTATACTCGCCAAAGTGTAAAATCGCGTAACTTCCCAAACCGCCTGCAATAAAACCAATTGTGCCACCCAGTGTCGATATAATTGTGATTAACAGATTGGAGTTGGTAAATATATCCGTGATGTACGCGGTAAGACTAGCCGCTCCTGCCGCAGTGGCATAAGAAATAAGCTCAGAAGCGTAATATTTTTCATTTGTCTTTGAAAAAAATTTCATATGTTTTCGCAAATTATATCGCCGCAGCAGGTTGGATAAAAGCTTTTTTTCTTCTCTATTTCCGCAAAACCATTATAATACCCGCTCAAAACTTTTTTAAGGAGCAAATTGTGTCGAAATTATACATTGACCCGCAATATAAATCGGTTCTTTCGCTTCGTGAAACGGAAAGAGCGATTAAGGAGATAAAAGATTATTTTGAAAAGACCCTTTCCTGGAATTTGAATCTTCAGCGAGTTTCCGCGCCTCTGTTTGTCCGCAAAGGTTCGGGCATTAATGACGACCTTAACGGCATCGAAAGAAAAGTTACTTTCCAGATACGGGACGATAACGATTCCGACGCCGAGGTTGTCTTTTCGCTTGCCAAGTGGAAGCGAATGGTTCTTGCCGATTATGACTTCCCGCCCAACGAAGGTCTTTATACCGATATGAATGCCATCAGGCCTGATGAGGAATCGCTCGACAATCTTCATTCGATTTATGTTGACCAGTGGGACTGGGAAAGAGTCATTACCGCCGAGCAGCGAAACCTCGATTTCCTGAAAAGCATTGTGCGAACTATTTATAAGGCCATCCGCGAAACTGAAAATCATGTCCGAAGTTTGCATCCGCACATAAAACCGATTCTGCCGCAGGATATTCAGTTCGTTCATACCGAAGAGCTTCTCGAAATGTATCCAAACCTTACTCCGAAACAGCGCGAGGAAAAAATCACTAAAGAATATGGCGCGGTCTTTATAATCGGCATCGGAGGGCAGCTTGCCGACGGAACAATCCACGACGGCAGGGCACCTGATTACGACGACTGGGTTACCCCGACCGTCCATGGCCGGAAAGGCCTCAACGGCGATATCTTTCTCTGGTATCCGGTTCTCAACAGGGCGTTTGAAATTAGTTCGATGGGTATTAGAGTCGATGGCAACGCTATGCTGAAACAGCTTGAAATTAGAAATGCTCTTAATAGAAAAGATTATGCCTGGCACAAGAGACTCTTAAACGGCGAATTGCCTCTCTCGATTGGCGGCGGTATCGGCCAATCAAGATTATGTATGTTTATGCTGCGAAAACTTCACGTCGGCGAAGTGCACGCCAGTGTCTGGCCAAGCGATATGCTCGAAAAATGCCGACAGGCCGGAATCAAATTACTTTAACATTGGTTTCAGTTTATTTTGTGCCTTTGTGCCTTAGTGGCTACAGCGCATAAAAACGGCGGCCTTTGATTCCCTCAAGGGCCGCCTAATTCTATAAGTATAGGAGGAGGCGAATTAAGTTTTCATTTTTTATTTCTTTTCTTAATTTAATATACGGCTGGCGCTGAAATATTGTTCATACTTTTTTTAATTTTCTTAACTTTCTTATTTACCGCCAGTTACGGGTTTCTGTCCCGGATTTGCCACCGGCCAGAATACCGCATCGCTTCCGGTTTCGTTCCACAATCTCGGCTTGCCATCCTTATCAACCCCCATTATTCCGCCATTATCGACAAAGTCTTCACCAACGCTATACAAGGTAAATCCTTTTTCAGTCTTTTTGTAAACCAAAGGCTTGTCGCTGAATGGGTCGGCAGGAATTTCTTTTATTAAACTTTTATTTAATAACCCTTCGAGATTATCCGGATACGCCCCATTTTCCTGTTTGTAGCGAATTATAGCTATTATCGTCGTCGTGGCTTGTATTTCTGCCTTATTTCTGTAAGGCATGGTTACGAGTTTATTAAACACTGGAGCGAGCATAGTCAAAAATATATTTTTGCCTGCTATTTCCTTTAATTTCTCATTCGTATTGGGTTCTATACTTTGCTGCTCAAACGGCGTCAGTGCCGATAATTTTTCATAATAGTCATATATTTCATCGGAGGATTTAAGCGTTTCTTTTTTTCCCGGCTGAGTAAATAAGATAGAAAAAAGTTTCTTTAGTGTTTCAGGAAAATCCTGTTGTTCTCGTTTGCCAGTTTGGTTGTTATAGGGGCCGTCAATTATATCGTCCATTATTCCCATATCTCCTCTAACGTAAATATGTCCTCCGAAAATATCATCGGTAAAAGACCGCTGTATTGCGTCATAAAAACACATTCTTTCGCCCTTGAAAGTTATTCTGAAGATGTCTTCCCGGACAATTGTCTCGAGGCTGCATTGGAGTTTGGCAAGTTCGGATTTGTCGATATTATACCTGCTCAGGATTTGCCGCAGATTTTGTACAGAACTGCTTTCGATTGCGATGCCTACAATCTGCTCGATAAGGAAAGGCTCAGTTTTTATATGCTTTCCCAATTTCAACGCTGTTAAAATATTTTCAAGTCCCTGACTGTAATTTCCCTCCGATGCCGAAAAGCACGCTTTGAAGCACAATATGCGTGCGATATTTTTGTATTCTTTGGGATGCGGCAAAAGCACGGCAAACATTACGTTGTTCTGTTCTGTATAATATTTATCCCAGCAGTAGGGCTTATCAGAGCCGGCAATGACAAGGTTTAAAATCTCCTGATTCTTCGTAAGCCATTCCTCGGCCTGCTTTTTTTCAGGCTCATTGCATTCAAAGTAGGACTTTGCGAAAATATTTGTCATCTCTTCAGGAAGTTTGTCAATCTTTTCGCCGGCCTGGTTATAATAATACGCCGCGTTCAGCGTTTCATCTGTAGAAGACGGCCTGGCAATTTGATTAAGTTGTGCTACGTAATCAGTTGTTATTTTCGGCTTGCCGCTTATAAACCAGATTACATATAAAATAAATAAAACAATTATTATACCGGAGATTTGACAGGCTTTAGTAAACATTTTCTGCCAGAGTGACTGACAGCGTTTTTTTGCACGTCTGGCAAGGATAGCTAACATTTTCGCATCGCCAAATTCGCTGATTATTTCCTTGGCCGTCTTTTCTCTCTCCTCATTGGTTTTACAGTCTTTCAAAGCATCTTCAAAATGAGCAATAAGTTCTGCCTGAACATCGCCGCGGACTTTTTTCTGCCATCGCATCTTCTTGATGACAAGCCGAATATATTCGCCGGCACAGTCCGGAAGATTTATAAACATTTTGTTATCTTGTTTTTTCTTCATTTTGTTTTATTTTGAAATACCGGCCAGAATACCGCATCACCGTCATCACTCTTCCACAAACTCGGTTTGCCGTCTTTATCAACTCCCATCTTTCCGCCATTATCGATAAAATCCTGACCGACACTGTAATACGTAAAGCCGTCCTGTGTTTTCTTATAGATTAGAGGTTTATCGCTATACGGGTCCATCGGCAATGATTTCAGATATCCTGTTGTAACAAGCTCCTGCAAATCATCAGGCAGCCGTCCCTTTTCCTGCTTGAACCTTAATATCTCGATAATTGCAACAGTGCCCTCGACTTCTGCCTTATTTCTCCATGACAGGACAGCTACCTTTTGCATCGCAGGCGCAAGAATTTTAAGCAGAAGATTACCTTTGATTAATGCTGTTGTTTCTTTTTCAAGGTCGCGCCCTTTGAGCTCAAACGGAGTTTCAGTCGCAGCCTGGCCCCAGAAATCATAATAAGCATCTGTCATTTGCCTGGAGTGCTGCTTATCAGGATGAGTGAAAAGCACATCAAATGCGGCAGGAAGATTTTGCACTGTGATACTCAGAACATGGCTGTCATTGGGACTAAGGGAATCTCTGAATGTAAATAGACGCTTAAGATAGATATGCTCGAACCCAAAATGACCTTCTGTAAAGGATCGTTGAATTTCATCATACTCAGTAAGTTTTTCAAATGACGAGTCGATTATAAAATTTTCATTAGAGACAATAACCTGCAAATTATTGTAGAAGGATTCGAGTTGCTGCGGCCCAATATCGTGCCTGTATAATATCGTCCTGGCCGTATTCATTGAGAGAGCTTCAATGGCAGTTCCGACAAGACTTTGGACAAGTGTGCTTTTGCCTCTTTGATGTTTGCCTAATTTATAAATCGTTAACAAGTCCGCAAATGCTTTTTCATATTGCTTATCCTCGGCGGATAGATATGCCCGCCATCTTAATCCATGAGCCAATGTTCTACATTCACCAAGACTCGGCATAAGAACGGAAAGCATACTATTGTTGTCCTTGGGTTCACCCTGAAGTGTCTGCCAATAGTATGGTTTTTCTGTGCCTTGTTCGATAAGATTTAAAGCCTCGTGATTTTTTTCGAGCCATTGTCTTATCTGAACAATATTGGCTTCACTGGCCTCGATAAAACTTTTTCTAAGGTATTCAAAGCTTTGTTCGTTCTGCGGTTCAATCAGCTTGGCGGCTTTTTCATAATATGGCGCAGCATTTTGTGAATCATCTGCGGCCTTTGGTTTCATCATCTTATTGGCTACTTCAATATAATCGGTTGTTATTACCGGCCTTCCGCTCAGGAACCAGCCGATGTAAATTGCAAACAGAGCAATCGTAATACCGACTATTTGCCAGAAGCGAATCATCATTTTCTGCCAGAGCGGCCGGCAGCGTTTTTTCGCACGCCGCGCAAGCACTCCGATTGTTTTTGCATCCCCGAAATTGCTAATCAGGTCTTTGGCCGCTCTTTCCTTTTCCTCATTAGTTTTACAATCTTTCAAAGCATCTTCAAAGTGAGCGATAAGCTCTGCCTGAACATCTGCCCGGACTTTTTTCCTCCATCGCATCTTTTTTACAACAAGGCGTATATAATCGGCCGCGCACCCCGGCAAATTATTAAACGGATTTTTACTCTCCTTGTTTGCCATAATAAATCCTTTTTAAAATTTAAGCAGGAACGATAGATGTTCCAAAGACCAGCTTCAATGCCTTAAATAAATCTCCAAGCTGCACTTTGTCGGTATCGAGTTTTTCCTTGCCCTTGCTGGTAATGGAATAATACTTGCGTTCTCTGCCCGATTCGGCTGTTTCCCACTGGCCTTTGACTAATTTCTGTGCCTCAAGGTTGTAAAGCAGGGGGTAAAGAGTTCCCTGTCCGAGTGTCAGGATTTTCTGGCTTTTTGCTTCAATCGCCTCGGATAATTCATAGCCGTACATCTTGCCCCGCGACAGAATTTCAAGCACCACAACTGGGGCTACTCCTTTTAATAGTTCACGTTCAAATTTCATATATATACTCCTGTAAAAGTTATGTTTTACATATTATGTAATACATAGTATGTAATGTCAAGCAAAATTTTGTAAAATTTAATATTTTTTAGCGGCACATAATCGATTTTTGCTTATTTTCCCTCTTTTAACAAAACCTTAAAAAGCATTACAGTTTGTTATTGCAACGTGCCGATTTTATAGCTATAAATAGACTTTTTAAGGCTAAAAATGGAGTTTTCGCTTGAAGATAACCGATTTACGACCTGTTAAGAGTGCACATCAGTTTTAT
>JBEKEA010000034.1:0-32403 GCA_050014075.1 Sedimentisphaerales bacterium
GAGCCCAAACGATGGGATGTTATCGTTTTTAAAAATCCGACCGGACCAGAGATAAATTATATTAAAAGACTTATCGGCAAACCCGGCGAAACAGTAGAAATCATCGACGGCGATATCTACATCAACGGAAAGTTGCAAAGAAAACCGCCCAAAGTCCAGCAGGAGCTGTGGATGCCGGTCTATAACAACAATTTCCAGCCGATACAGCCAATGGAAGGCAGATTCAACGAACACGCATGGCGGCAGCCATTCACTAACGATAATAATTCCGAATGGAAAAACGACTCTTCCAAGCCGACCGAGTTTACCCTCAAAAGCGACTCTGCCAAAATTAATACATTGTTTTATGATACTTCCAAGGGCAATGATTTCCATGCAACCTATGCTTATGATGACCCGAGAATGTACAAATACCTGCCTTTCTGCAGCGACCTTATGATGAAATTTTACGCCAGAAGAGGCGAAAAACAAGGCAATGTAGGAATTAGTTTCACAAAATACCAAACTCTTTACAATGGCAGGTTCGATCCGACCGGTCTGATGGTCATAGAAAAGGTCGATTCAGAGGGGAAGACTGTCGAACTTGCAAAAAAGCAAATCAGCCCTATCGATAAGGACAAGGAATTTCTTGTGCAATTTTCAGATGCCGACCATTTGCTTGTTTTAAATATCGATAACCAGACACTAACTTTTGATTTGGGCACCGGCAAAGATGATGCCGGACCGCGTCTGAACAATATTGAGCCCAAGGCTTCCGTCTTCGCTTCAGGTTCGCTGACAATCGCAAATGTCGAACTTTACAAAGATATTTGTTATACCAGTTACAAGTTTGACTCAAAAGAAGCTATGCGGGGCGGCGAAGGAAATCCATTTACGCTCAATAAGGATGAATATTTCGCAATGGGCGACAACAGTCCAGACAGCGCTGATTCCCGGATGTGGGACATAGAAGGCATCGGCAATAACGGCCTCAGTTACAGAATGGGTGTCGTGCCGCGTGATTATCTGGTAGGAAAAGCGTTTTTTGTATATTGGCCGGGAGGCTTCCGGGCGGGTAATTTCCAATTCGCGTTAATTCCAAACGTAGGCCGGATGAGATTTATCTACGGCGGGCTTTAAACCGATAGCTTACGTGCTAATGCTCGATACCGCAGCAGTCTGATATTTGCTGATTACTTTAAGCAAATGGCTCCGGTCGATTGGCTTTGAAACATAATCGTCACATCCGACTTCAATACATTTCTTTTCATCTGCATTTGTAATACTTCCGGTCATCGCTATTACAGGCGTTTTGATTCCAAGATTGCGTATTCTTTTAGTGGCATCATAGCCATTCATATTCGGCATCTGCATATCCATAAAAATCAGGTCGAATACCTGTCCATTCATCGCATCTATTGCCTGGAATCCGTCTTGGGCAATAGTTACCACAAATCCGAGTTTTTCGAGCAGAAGTTTTATAAGTATCTGGTTTGTCAGACTGTCTTCGACAATAAGCACTCTGCCTGAAAATTGGCCGTTAAATTCTTCATCTTCGTGATACAAATTATTTTTTTGTACCTGCGTTCGAAAAAGATGCTCGCTTCCCTGCTTCTCGCCCAGTACTGTATTGACGGGTATAGTCAATGTAAAGGTTGAACCTCTTCCCACCTCGCTTATAACGTTTACATCGCCGCCCATCAGGTTGGCTACCTGTCTCGTTATCGTCAGGCCTAACCCTGTGCCGCCATATTTTCGCGTTGTACTGCCATCGCCCTGCGTAAATGCGTCGAAAATCGCTTCCAGCTTGTCGGACGATATTCCAATACCCGTATCGGCCACCTTAAACTCTATAAATTGTTTCTCTTCTTTTACGAGCAGTTGAGCGGTAAGTTTTATACTCCCCTTTTCAGTGAATTTTATCGCGTTGCTGACAAGATTAATAAGACATTGATGCAGTCTTATAGGGTCGGTTACAATCATTTGAGGAATGTCCGATGTGCTGATTATCATTAATTCAAGATTTTTCTGTTTCGCGGCCGGCAGCATCAGGGATTCTACATTTGCAAGCAGTTCGGGAATATTACATTCAACACTTTCAGCTTTTATCCGGCCTGTTTCAATTTTCGAAAAATCAAGAATATCGTTAATCAGCCCCAGAAGATGTCTGCCGCTGTCGAGTATAAGTTTGACATAACCTTTTTGCTCGTCCGTCATCGATTCTTCGGAAAGTACCTCGCCAAAGCCGATTATGGCATTCATCGGCGTCCTGATTTCATGACTCATATTAGCTAAAAACTGGCTTTTGGCGGTATTTGCCTTTTCGGCCTCAGCCGCCATTTTAGTGGCTGTCTCGGTCACTTTTATCAGCTTGGTGTTCATCTGTTCAAGCTGTTGTTTTGTTTCTCGAAGATTTGCTTCCGACTTTTTTCTCGCGATGGCATACCTTATCGTTTTGATAAGCGTATATTCAAGACCGCTGCCTTTGACAAGGTAATCCTCGGCACCGCCGCTTATCGCTTCCAGACCCGCATCTTCATCATCAAGCCCTGTAAGTACTACTATCGGAACATCCGGCACGAGCTGGGATACTTTTTGTACCGTCTCGGTTCCTCTGCTGTCGGGAAGGTTAAGGTCCAGAAGAACAATATCAAAGCCCGGCACTGCGAGTTTTTCCATCGCTTCTGTTAGAGTTTGCGCATAGTTAATGTTGAAACGTATTAAGCCCGCAGCCTTGACAAGGACCAGTCCGACAAGCCTGCGGTCTAACGCGTCATCATCAACAAGTAAAACATTTAATGTCTTGTTTGTTTGGCTCATGGGTTATCCGTTTGCATACTGTAAACCAATAATCACTTAACGTCTGTATAACTTCCTGAAAATCGGACAGCGAGCACGGTTTTTTGATATAACCCGCGGCCTGCAGCTTGAAACTTTCGAGTATGTCTTTGTCCGAATCGCTCGTTGTTAGAATTACCACTGGTATCATTTCCATCTCCGGGTCAGACTTTATCAGTCTTAAGAATTCCCTGCCGCCGATACCGGGCATATTCAAGTCGAGCAAAATCAAATCGGGTTTTGAAATATTCTTGTCCGTTTTGCTTTTTTGCAGATACTCCAGCGCCTCTTCTGCGCTGCTCGCGACAATCGGCATATTTGTTATACGCTGATTGTTTAGCGACATCTTTATTAGTTTCTGGTCGCCGGGGTCATCTTCCACTAACATTATTGTTACTGCTTTATACAAATTCATATCTGACTCCTGATTATTTTCAGTTATATCTCGTTTCTTCCTAATCAGTTTTTCAGCATTGCTGACGTTGAAAACCAGTAATGAGCCACCTTTTGAATAACATCGTTTAGCTCCTGTACAGAAGCCGACTTTTGAACATAACCGGCTGCATGCATCGCATAGCAGTCCTCTATATCGCTTTCAATATCAGAGGTTGTAACAACTACAACCGGTATCGAACATAAATTGTCATCGGCTTTTATTTGTTTCAGAAATTCCTTGCCGCCCATCCCCAGCATATTCAAATCGAGCAATATAAGGTTGGGTTTGGGATAATAGTGGAAATCTACCAAACTCATCTGCAAATAATCCATTGCCGCCTCGCCGCTTGAAACTATTTTTAGTTTCAATTCATCATTCTGACCTAAAAGAGCTGTTTTAATCAGCTTCTGGTCCCCTGCTTCATCTTCTACCAGCAGGACGGTTATTTGTTTCTGTTCGTTTTCCATTTTGACCCCTTTTAACTCTGCATATTCACCTTCCGCTGTGAATTCAGTCCGCCGTTACCAGTCCTGTATCAACCGGCACCGTCACCAGAATCAAGATACTTTTTTACTCTTCAAATACCCTTTTCATTTCTAATCTGCTTTTATCATCAGACCTTCCGGTCTTTCATATTCATACATTAATTTTATTTCCCGCAACTTCTGCTGTTACCGCAACAGGCATTGTAAACCAGAACGTGCAGCCTTTGCCGTATTCCGATTCGATGCCAATTTGCCCGCCGTGACGTTCTACTATCTTCTTGCAGACCGCCAGCCCGATTCCTGTGCCTTCATATTCATTCCTCGAATGCAGACGCTTGAACATTACAAATATCGCCGACTGATACTCGGGCTTAATGCCTATGCCGTTATCCGTTACATTTATCCTTACCGTACCGTTGCCGGCAGATTTACTGGTTATAGTTATGCGAGGAATATTGTCCTTGGCCTGATATTTTATACCGTTTGCGATCAGGTTCTGCATAAGCTGGCGTATCTGAACAGGGTCTGCCGCAACTGACGGCAGAGGCTCCGGTATTTCTACTGCTACCTGTTTTTCCTGCAGTACTATCGACAGTTCAAGCTGCTGGAGCTGCTTAACTATTTCGTTAAGGTCAACAACCTCCGGCGGATTCGATTTTGTGCTCACCCTCGAATATACAAGTAATCCTTCAATCATCTTATTCATTCGCTGAGCCCCATCTATCATAAACTGCAGGTTTTCAGCGTCTTCCTGCTCAAGTTTTCCACCGAGAGATTTTTGCAGCATATCGCCGAATGCCGCGACCTTCCTTAATGGCTCACGTAAGTCGTGCGACGCTATATAGACAAAGTTCTTCATTTCCTGGTTGGCTTCTTCAAGCTCATGATTGAGTTTTTCCTTCTCTTCTTCCGCTTTCTTGCGATCGGTAATATTCTCGTATGAGCCGAGAATACCAACTACGTTGCCGTTTACGTCATGCAGCGGTATTTTGCTTGTGTCAATCCACGCCTCTTTTCCATCTGCTTGCTTCTGTTGTTCAATAATATGATACTGTGGCGTATTGGAATCCATAATCTTAAGGTCGCATTCACGGTACAAATCCGCCTCTTCTTTGTTCCAGACAAGGTCTTTATCCGTTTTCCCAAAAATTTCTTCAGGTTTACTGAAGCCCTTAGCTTTTGCAAAATTGGTATTGCCGCCAAGGTAAACCGAATTCTTGTCTTTCCAGAATATGTACTGAGGAATGTTGTTCATAACAAGCTGCAGCATCTGTTTGGATTCTTTAAGAGCTTGTTCTGCTATCTTTCTGTCAGTAATATCGCGATAACTCCATACCCTGCCTACTACCTTATTGTCGATTCTCTGGGGCTGAGAGCATCTTTCATATACCCTGCTGTCCTTGAACTCAAGAATATCCAGCGACGATGCCAGCGGATTTGCGTATAATCTTTTTACCTCAGATATGAATTTTTCAGGATTTGCCAGTTGTTCCAGTACGGATGCAAGTATTTTTTCGTCATTTTTGGTTGCAGCCACGCTTTCAGAAATCTGCCACAACTGCAGGAATTTCTGATTATAGCTGATGACCTTCCCGTTTAAGTCAACAACAAGGATGCCATCTGCGGTTGACTCGAGCGTCGCAGTATGCAGCGATAATAATTGCGTTAAATCTTCCTGTGCCTTCCTGCGGTCAGTGATTTCCTTAGTCATCTGCTCGTTTGCTTTACTGAGTTCAACTGTACGTTCCTCGACCTTTACTTCCAATCCCAGTTTGGCATCTTGTAATTCCAAATCGCGTTCCTGGATTTCTCCAAGCATTTCATTGAATGCGTCGATAAGCAAACCAATTTCATCACTACTCGTTTTTACGGCACGAACAGCATAGTCCTTCTTTTCCGAAACTGCTTTTGCCACGCTGGCCAGGCTTAAAATAGGTCCTGAAATGACCGCCTGAAGCCGGGACGACACAAGAAATACCGCCAGTAATGAAATAATAATAACGGTTATAATTATCAGGACGCCGCGATTCAAAGACTCGTGTATGTTATTCAAATCCGACTGAAGACATATTGTACCTATTATTTCATTGTCGAGGATAATGGGTGCGAATACTATCAGTGAGTCATTGCTGAAAGTAACTGATGCTTTCTTGAACTCGGTTGGCGTCACAATACTTTTATTTTTGTCTCGATAATAAGTCGCGAAAAGCTCATTATTTCCATTATAAATACTGCCCGATATCATAGATGAATCCACATGAAGCGCTTGCAGTATTTTTTCCGCATCCTTGCTGTCCTGGAATGTCAGGGATGCTTTACAGTTTTCTCCAAGTATCTCTGCACGGGTCGCCAAAACTTTCACCATATTGTTGCGAATCGAGTTCCGCTCCCAGCCCAGAAATGCCACACCTGCCAGCAAAAGTCCGGCTGTGCATGCCGCTATGACTATCGTCATCAACTTGTATTTAATCGTCATGTTTCGGAAAATAGTCATACGTTAATTTTTTGACTCCTGAGAAAGCTTTTCTCCAATTACTCTCTTGGCGAGCCTTAAAAGCTGAGACCTGATTTGAAGTTTGCATTGTTCCGCGTTAGTCTTATTGATTTCAAACCGGACTTTTTCTTCTTCAAGAACGAAATTAATCATCCCCCCGCCGGATTCTATAAAACCTGGTACATCTCCAACCGTCAGGACACTGTAGTCTTTAACCAGTTCTGCGATTTCCTTTGAGACTCCCTTCTCCGAACTACATATAAACAATAAATGGCATTTTCTGATTTCTTCGAATTCCTTATCCATCTCGGGCTTGGCAGATTTCTTTATCTCTTCAAGTCCCTTAAATCGTTTTACAACGACTTTCCTGCCGTTAACCTGTTTGTCTTTTACAGGTTCAAATGCGTTTTCAAATGGGTCTTTGCCAATAATGCCTATGATCATCGGTTCGTCGGCAGCCGGCATTTTTTCCGGCGGCCAATCAACGAACATAATGAAGTTATATAGGAATGCAGCTTTAACCTGGTATTCGCGGGTGGATGCGGAATCGCCGCGCACTTGCTGCACTGCGAGCAATGCCAAAATTACAAATATAAAGATGTATGCTCTAATTTTCATTCGCTGTTAATTAACTCACCTTTATATAATTACAGTGATCTTTTTCATATATTACCTGTACCCCCAGAATCGGTATAAATAAGACGCTTGTTAATTAAATAGCGGTTTATTTCAAAAAAATGTGTAAAATTTACATAAAGCGAAAACTTATCGGGCGTTTGTGTAATGCCGATTTTATTGAAGGCAATCTTAACGGATATGCGTCTGGGCACATCTCCTAACTCAGGACTTTTATTATTTATTTTTCTTTTGTCTGATATTCCATTGGATATCTGCGAATTTTACCAAAAAGCCCATTATCAGTACTAAAAACGAGGCTTTTGATATCTTGAAGCATTATATTTTAGAACTTATAATTGTTTTAGCATTAATCTGATTTTCATCAGTCTTCATCTCGAAATTTTACTGAGCCGCGTTATCAGTATTGATAACGCAGTTTCGGAATTCACGAAATGTTTTTCTTACGATAAGACCGCAAATGTATAATAAAATGCGGCTTGATAATATGCCTTCTTTTTGAATTATTTATTCATTATCCCATCATAATTTATTTAATTAACCTCTTTATTAAGACGATATTAGAACATAGTCGTAAATTTGATATTACTTAAAATAGAAAGAGCTAATTATGCGTAAAACAAAAGACAGAAATCACAGGCCAGAAACGACATTATTTGCCGTTATCATCCTGGCAGTCTTTTCAACTTTTGCAATTAATGCTCTCGGTGCTGATTCATCGGATTCAAATTTATTCAGTATGTCTCTTGAGCAGTTAATGGATGTTGGAGTTTACGCCCCTGCTACCCTTACTGAAAAGAACGTTTTGAAAACTCCTGCCTGCGTAACTATCATCACTTCTGAAGATATTGCCGTAACACCTGCACGGAATATTTTGGATTTGATGGAAATTTACGTTCCAGGAATGCTGTATATGAATCACAGCGTAGGCCCCGAGATGGGTATGCGCGGAATAATCGCCGACAAACCATACAAATTTCTGGTCAATGTCGACGGCATGAACGTCAATATCGCGTCGACATACGGTGCTCGTCTGGAGTTATTGAACTGGGAATTGAGCGATATTGACCGTATTGAAGTTGTGCGTGGTCCCGGCTCGGTTACTTATGGCCCGGGTGCAATCGGGGGTGTCATCAATATTTATACTAAAAGCGCAAAGCAGCACCCCGGTTTTGAATTTGGCGGCGCATACTGGGGCAAATACGACAGCGTTGGAAATTATATCAGCTACGGACGTGTCAAAGAGGACTACGAACTTTACACCTACTTCAGTGTTGTTAACACCAGTGGAATCCAACCTGACTTATTTAATACCCAGAGAACAGGAACAGCAGCACCATATGTATATTATACCGATTATCTCGGCAAAGGCGGATCTTACAGTCCTGCGCCGCCTGCCACATATATGGGCGATTACTTTAACCAGCCTCAGATAAAAGCGCATCTCGATATTAAATTTCATGACGACTGGCGATTCTGGGCTCGTTATGCGACTGAATCTTCACAGATAACGCAAAATGGCGCGGTACAACAGATAATAAATGGCAAGTATGAAGATTTACGCGAGTCGCAATTCCGTTATTTTCAACTTGCTCTGGAAAATCAACACACCATTAACAAAGACTGGGATTTGAAGTCAACGTTTGGTCTTAGCTCGACTGATATACGCGATATTCAACAAAAATGGGATACCAATAGCACAACCAAGGCTTCATTTGATAGTAACAATAATGGCAAAGACAATCTGCGAAATTACGGCTATATGTACTCGGAGTGGAAATATTCCGCTAAGTTTATGTTGAATTACAAGCCGGAAGACAAGAAAATCAAGGCGGCTTTGGGCTATGAGATAAGTTACGACCTCATCAGGCCGGCATGGGGTAAGGATAAAAACAATGGACTGCGGCTTGGAAGCAAATATGGTATCATCAGCGGTCCGTCTTCAGACGCCTATGGAAACGCGACAGCCGCCGGACAGGTTAATTCAAAGAGCGTTGGTGTTTACTTTCCTGTAGGCAATGGATTTGAAGCTGTAAACCATGCTATCATCGGCGAGTTGAATTTGGAATTAACTCCAAAAACTACAATAATATTATCCGGTCGGTTTGATAAAAACTCTTATACCGATGTTTTGTTCTCCCCGCGATTTGCCTTAATTCAGGAACTTAGAAAAGATGAATATCTGAAGTTTATCATCGGGCGGTCTGTTCGTATGAATACTATGGATGAATTATACATAAACGATAGAAACAAGGTTACTAACTTCCCCGAAAAACTCGATACCCTTGAGCTTATTTATACGAAAAAAGCAAACGAAAACTGGTCTTATCAGGCGTCCGCTTTCTGGAATAAGAATAAGGCTATTGGATGGAATGGGACCTTCGGCCAACCTCTTGGAGCCGCCGCCCCTCTTGGTACACTGGAACTATTCGGTATAGAAGCCGAATTGAAATACCAGAAAGAAAACTTCACTTTAGGTATAAATCATTCGGTTGTGAAACAACTGTCATGGAAATTAGCCGACGGCATTCCATCCTCCGGTATCAGCTATTCGGATTACCGTGGTACCAGCACCGGATTTGTTGTCAACTCAAATGGAAACGATTTAAGCAACTGGGCCAACCAGGCTACTAAACTTTATACCAATATCGACCTCCTCGAGAAGAAGATTACCCTTCACGGAGATATGGAGGCATTTTGGGGCTTTGAAGGCTATAAAAAAGGTCTGGAAGCCGTTGCTAAGGCCAGCGGAGCAGATGCCGCCGGCATCCAAGAACTTAAAGACCACGATGTCTTTGGCGTTGAAGTCAGGGCAAATGTTTCATTAACCTGGCACGTCAACAAATCAGCAGATTTTATGGTGTTTGTCCAAAATATTCCGGTCTTCGGAGACAACAAAAGGTACGCGTATTCGTCCGGTCAGAAAAACTCCTATCCTGACAAAACCAGTTGGGTTGAAGAACCAATGGTTGTGGGCCTCACCTACAAAATACGATTCTAAATCTATTTGACCGCCGTCTATTATGGAAGCATAATTCCTATATAGACTTATAAATGCTAAAAATTTAGCTTTTATATTCGCTCGCTATAAGATAAAATCCACGTTTTTATACGTGGATTTTTTTTATGAGCGAAAAATTAAAACTAATTGACATTGTAAATATTGACCCTGTTTTCGAAGGCGGTCAGCCCGGCTTATCTGAAGAGCCAAAGGAAATCAAGCTTCCCGAGGTCATTGGCATTCTGCCAGTCCGTAACGCCGTTGTATTCCCCGGCACAGTTATGCCGCTTGCCGTTGGCCGCCTCAAGAGCCAGAAATTACTTGAAGACTCAAAAACCGGCGATGCCGTAATCGGACTTGTTACACAAAAAAATCCCAATGTCGACAACCCGACTATAAACGACATTTTCAAAATCGGCACCGCTTCTTCAATTCTAAAAGTCGTCAAACTTCCGCAGGGTTCTGTCAACGTTATCGTGCACGGATTGATAAGATTCAAAATTATAGAGGTTGTTTCCGAAGAGCCTTATCTTAAAGTCAAAATTCAGCCGCTTACTTCTAAAACCAAAATTACAAAAAAACTCAAGGCACTGATGGTAAGCGTCCGTGACGCGGCCAATAAAGTAATACATCTCAGTCTAAACGTGCCGGAAGAAGCCTCTATTCTTCTTGAGAATATTGAGACCCCTTCTGCTCTTGCCGATTTTTTGGCCGCTAATCTCAGCATTGCAATCCCGGAAAAGCAGCAGCTTCTCGAAGAGCTTGATGCGAAAAAGAGACTTGAAAAAATTTCTCTCGCCCTTGCCAATCAACTGGATGTTCTCGAATTAAGTCATAAAATCCAGGGTCAGGTCAAACAGTCCGTCGAGAAAAACCAGCGTGAATATTTCCTGCAGGAACAGCTAAAGGCCATTCAGACCGAGCTCGGTCAGGACGACAAAAGAACCGAAGATATAAAGGACCTCAAAGAGAAAATCAAAAAGGCAAAGATGCCTACAGCAGTCGAGGCTGAGGCGATTTCCGAGCTTGACCGCCTGACCAAAACACCGCAGGCCTCCCCGGACTACGGCGTAATCAGAACATATCTTGACTGGATATGCGAATTACCATGGAATATAAGCACCGTTGATTCGCTGGATATTAAAAAATCGCAAAGAATACTGGAGAAGGACCATTACGGTCTTGATAAAGTCAAAAAGCGAGTCCTTGAATTCCTGGCCGTAAGAAAACTCAACCCTGTCGGTAAAAGCCCTATTTTATGTTTTGTCGGCCCGCCCGGCGTCGGCAAAACGAGTCTCGGCAAATCTATCGCTCGCGCGATGCAGAGAAAATTCATAAGAATCTCCCTTGGCGGAATTAGAGATGAGGCCGATATCAGGGGACATCGAAGAACATATATTGGTGCCCTTCCTGGAAGAATCCTGCAGGAGCTGAGAAAATGCGGCAGTAAAAATCCGGTATTTATGCTTGATGAGATGGACAAAATCGGCGCAGATTTCAGAGGCGACCCCGCCAGTGCTTTGCTGGAGGTGCTCGACCCGGAGCAGAACAATACTTTTACCGACCATTATCTTGACCAGCCGTTCGACCTTTCCAGTGTAATGTTTATCGGCACAGCAAATTATACTGAACCTATTCCCCCTGCCCTGATGGACAGGATGGAGATTATCGAGCTGCCGGGTTACACTGAAAATGAGAAATTGAATATCGCAAAGAAGTATCTCATTCCGCGTCAATTGACCGAGAACGGCCTGAGCGAAAACAAGCTCCGGATTACCGACGATGCTGTCGGCGAGATTATTCGCCGATATACTGCCGAAGCGGGCGTTCGCAATCTTGAGCGGAATATCGCTGCCATTTGCCGTTCGGTCGCTACAGAGATTGCCAAGGGACAAAAACATTCGACAACTATCTCGAAAGAGCAGTTGCATAAAATTCTCGGCCCCATAAGGCACGAATCCGAGCTTGCGATGCGGACAGCCGTGCCGGGCGTTGCTACCGGTCTTGCATATACCCCATATGGCGGCGAAATTCTGTTTGTGGAGTCTGCGTCGATGCCGGGCAAGGGTGGGCTTATCCTTACCGGCCAGATTGGCGATGTGATGAAGGAAAGCGCACAGGCCGCATTTTCGATTGTTAAAGAGAACTGTAAAACTTTCGACATTAATCCGACGCGTTTTGCCAAGCAGGATTTCCACATACACGTTCCGGCAGGTGCCGTCCCCAAGGATGGCCCCAGTGCAGGCACAGCGATATTTACTTCGATTGTTTCGCTTTTGACAAACACTCCTGCCAAACCCGAAGTTGCTATGACGGGCGAAATAACTCTCAAGGGACTTGTTTTGCCTATTGGCGGATTGAAGGAAAAAATTCTCGCCGCTAAGCAGGCTGGGATTAAGATGGTTATTCTGCCGTCCAGAAACAAGAAGGATATGGTTGAAGTTCCTAAAGAGGCAAAAAAAGGAATGAAATTTGTTTTTGTCAAAAAAGTGCAGGAAGTGCTAAAATACGCCCTGCAGAAATAAAGATTGTTTTCTAAAACTTAAACGGCTAAAATAAGTGTTTGCGGGGCGTAGCGCAGTTTGGCTAGCGCGTTGGACTGGGGGTCCAAAGGTCGCAGGTTCAAGTCCTGTCGCCCCGATTTTTCCGCTGAAACAGTGGCGGAGCAATGGCGGGAGTTGAATCTATTGAAAATTCAATGCCAATTATGTCCGAAACAGTGTTTTATTAATCCGGGCCAAAGCGGCGGATGCCGGGTAAGAATAAACATTGACGGCGTTTTGCGGACAGTTGTGTATTCCTATCCCTGCTCGATGCATATCGACCCAGTAGAGAAGAAACCATTTTTTCATTTTCTGCCCGGCACAAGCACCTTTTCACTGGCAACTGTCGGCTGCAATCTTCACTGCAAAAACTGCCAGAACTGGGAAATCTCGCAGGCAAACCCGGAAGACAGCGAGGCTTATTTCTGCCCGCCGGAAAAACTTGTCGAGCTTGCCAAAACCAACCAATGCACATCGTTAGCCTATACCTACACTGACCCGGTTATTTATTACGAATACACTTTAGATACGTCAAAGCTGGCCAGGACGGCCGGCATCCGAAATATCCTTGTTACCGCAGCATACATAAATAAAGAACCCTGGAAAGAACTCCTGCAATATGTGGATGCCGCGAGGATAGACCTAAAATCAATTTCCGATGATTTTTACAGAGAAAACTGCGGAGCAACACTTAAACCTGTTTTGGACAACCTGGTTCTGACAAAGGAAAGCGGAGTCCATCTTGAGGTTATAAACCTTGTTATTCCCACTCTTAACGATAGCCCCGAACAAATCGGAGCACTGGTTCAATGGGTAAAGGCAAATCTCGGAGAGGATACGCCTTTGCATTTTTCGCAGTTCTATCCGCAATATAAACTGATAAATTTGCCCCCCACTTCCGCAGAAACGCTTGACACGGCACGCCGGATAGCAATGAGTGAAGGAATGAAATATGTTTATATCGGCAATATTACCAGCAAAGAAGGTCAAAATACATATTGTCCTGGCTGCAAAAATCTGCTCATCGAGCGAAGCGGCTTTACAGTTTTGAATAATCAGTTAAAAAACGGAACTTGCCCCTCCTGCGGCGAAAAAATTTACGGAGTCTGGAAATGACACGACGCCAATTTATCCAATTTGTTCTAAAAACAGCTTCAGCCTTTGCCATTGGAGCATATTTTATCGGTAAAAAAGTTTTACCTCGAAAATTTATCTATGCCCTTCGACATAAAAAGTATCCGGGTATCGTAAAACCCTTATCAAATATTAATACTCAGGGAAAATGGAGCGGTTAAAATGAAAAAACAATTAATATTATTTATTGCGGCAGTTGTCATATTGAACACATCTATAGTGTTATCAGCCCCTGATAAACAGGTTATATTCAATTCAACACTGGCAGGCCAATGGTATCCGGCCGATGCAAACACACTAAAAAATGACATTGCAAAGCTTTTCCAAAAATCCGACATCAAACCTGACGAAGATACTATCGCACTGATACTGCCTCATGCCGGCTACCAATATTCCGGCCGAACTGCTGCTATGGGGCTTCAGACCCTTGGCAAACAATACAAACGAATCATAATCATCGGCCCTTCGCATTATGCGCCGATTGAAGATGTGCTCAGCGTCCCGCAGGCGGATATTTATCAAACGCCACTGGGCAAAGTCGCTCTTGACGTTGATTTTATTAATAAGCTTTTGAAGTATCCGCAGTTTCAATCAATCGAGCAGGCAAACCTTCCGGAGCACAGCACGCAAATACAGGTCCCGCTTCTGCAGTATGTCCAGAAAGATTTTAAACTTGTGCCGATTGTCGCCGGCCAATGCTCTGGGCAAACAATTTCCAAAGTCGCTTCGATTCTTAAAGGTATGATTGACAATGACACTTTGATAATCGCCAGTTCTGATTTTACCCATTACGGCCCCAGTTACGACTATGTGCCTTTCAAAAATAACATCCCGCAACAGTTAAAAGACCTTGATATGGGCGCATATAAATTTATTGAAAAACTCGACTGCAATGGTTTTATGGATTATCGCAAGAAAACCGGCGATACAATCTGCGGCTACATTCCGATTTCAATATTGCTTTCGATGCTCGATAAATCATCGCTGCCGCAGTTAATAAACTATTCAACTTCAGGCCAATTGACAGGCGATTTCAACAACTCTGTAAGTTATTTCTCGATTGCTTTTTCCGGTCAGTGGTCGAAATCTTTGCCCGTTAAACAGCAAAGCACTGTTTCAGGATCAACCCAGGAAGATAAACAGCAAAGCAGTGTTACAGGATTAACCCAGGATGATAAAAAGCAGCTTTTAACTCTTGCCAGAAACGCCCTTGTACTTGTGACGGAAAAACGTCAGACGTTGAAGGTATCTGATGCGGATTTCAGCAGCCAATTGAAACGTCCGGGCGCCGCGTTTGTTACTCTAAATAAACTCGCCGGTTCCGCCGCGCCGGGTTCTCACAAATATCAGTTAAGGGGTTGTATCGGCGACATCTTTCCGCGTCAGCCGCTGTATAATTCCGTAATTTACAACACTATCCTGGCTGCCCGCAACGACACCCGATTTGTTCCAGTCGTCTCTGATGAATTAAAGGACATTAAAATAGAAATATCTGTTCTAACAGCACCGCAGCCGGTTGCCTCAGCCGAAGAAATCAGGGTTGGAATCGACGGAGTTGTTTTGAAGATTGGCGAACGTTCCGCTGTCTTTCTGCCGCAGGTCGCGACCGAGCAGAACTGGACCCGTGAGGAAATGCTTAAAAATCTGTCTATAAAAGCCGGCCTGTCCCCGGATGCATGGGAGCATGGCGCCGACTTTCTCACTTTCCAGGCTGAAGTCTTTGGTGAAACTGAAAAATGAAGTTTGCACACGCTTTTTTAATATTCTGTTACGGTCTTTTCACAATCGCCTCGCAGACTTTGCTTTTTCGTGAGTTTATCACAACTTTCCAAGGCAGCGATATTAGTGTCGGCCTGTTTTTCGCGTCGTGGTTTTTCTGGATTGGTCTGGGTGCAGCTTTTGCGTATCGCTCCTGTAAAATTACTGACAGCCTGCAAAAAAATATCGACCTTTTATTCTTCGCATACATTCCCGCCTTTGTTCTTGAGCTTTTTTTAATCGTCCAAGCCCGCCATATCGCTTCCGTCAGCTCATACACTCTGCTTTCAATTCGCCAAATGATTTCTCTTTCGCTGCTTGTCAATGCCCCAGTTAGTATTATCACCGGCTTATTTTTTCCGCTCGCCTGCCGATGGATTCAAAGCTCAAGCCGCTTCTCTGTTTCAAGCGTTTACATTATCGAAGCGGCAGGCGCATTTCTCGGCGGCATCGGAGCAACTGTTCTGCTTGGCATTGGCGTAAACTCCATAACCATTTTTTTCCTAATCGCATTTATCATTTCCTCTGCCGTATTAGTTATCCGTAAGAATTCAAAAATAAATTTTAACTTTTATTCTTTTATTGCGGTCTCCATTCTGCTGTATCTGGTTGGCGGAATTGATAAGCGTATTAATCACTATATCCAGACTGTAAAATGGACTAAATTATTACCAGCTGAGGCTATGCGAGGTTCGTTTCAAACCGCCCAGGCCGAATATCTTTACGGAACATACCGCCACCAATGGATTGTAATCAGCCAGGGCAGTACCGTCGAAGCGATTCCTGACAAGGAAACCACCGGCCGAATCGCCGCAATCACGCTTTCTCAAAAGCCCGACGCCAAAAAAATCCTCGTCATCGGCGCAGGTTACGGCCTTTGCTGTGAATTTCTCAACCTGCCTCAGATTGAAAATGTAACCTGGACTCACTGCGACAATCAATATATTCAGCAGGTCGAAAAATTCCTGCCGCAGCAGTTCAAGACTAAAGATTCTCGCCTTCTCTGCCCTCCCGGCGACATCCGCACTCAACTGTCCGGGCAAAAAAATGACTATGATATTGTGATTATCAATTTGCCGCAGGTAACAAGTTCCGTCCTGAACCGTTATTTCACCGTCGAATTTTATCAGCAGCTGAAAAAATCAATTGCCGCAGACGGCATCGTCGCAGTCAGAGTTACCGCCGGCGAAAATATTATGGGCACGGAATTAATTTACCTTGGCGCCTCGATAAAATCGACACTCGAAAAAGTTTTCTCGCATTTTGTCTTAACGACCGGCGACGACAGTTGGTTTATCGCGTCCGATTCCTGCAATCTTACAGGTGTCCCCGGCACACTGCGCGACCGTTTTGCGGCGATTAAAAATGCCCCTGCCGTATTCGCTCCGCCGGCCCTGCTTTCGGTCTATCTGCCCGACCGTGCCGCCGCCGCGATGGAAAATTACAATGACGCTAATTTGCCGCAACATCTGCTTATAAACACAGATTCAAGACCCCTGACCAATCTTTACAGCCTTTTACTCGCCTCAAAACAATCCGGTGCGCCAGTTACAAAAATCGTAAAACTCCTCGCATCGACCGGCGTTACCATATTTTTAATTCCCATTTTTGTTTTCGTCATTTTGCGGCTTTTATATATCATCCGCTGCCGAAATCAAAATAGTGTCTCAAGTCTCGACAGCAGTTTTCTGGTTTTCACCGCCGGCTGGCTCGGCATCGGCACAACAATCGTCCTGATGTATCTCTATCAGACCCGCTTCGGCTCTTTGTATCTGCACATCGGCATCATCTCGTCTTTGTTTATGATTGGCCTTACCGCCGGTGCCGCCTTGGTTCGATACTCGCCGGGCAGTCTAAATAAAAAATTATTTATCGCGATTCCCATTCACGCGGCATTGCTCATCACAATTGCCTTGCTGCCCGTCGATTTCTGGACCCATTGGACTTTCGCGGCAATTTTTTTCCTCTGCGGCCTGTGCAGCGGAGCATATTTCCCCATTGCCGCAAATCAGCTTGCCGACTGCTCCTTTGAGACAGGCCTTGCCGGCGCGAAACTCGAATTGTCAGACCATATCGGCGCATCAGCAGGCAGCCTGATAACCGGCCTTGCCCTTGTGCCGGTGCTTGGAACAAATGCAGCAATATTGGTATTTATCGCACTTCTCTTAGCCAATTTGCCGGCAGCCTTGTTTCAGTCATTTAAAACCGGCAACAATCTAAAATCTCAAAAGGACTTATCTCCAAAAAAAACGGAACACTCGCTGTCGACTCGTTTCCTGCAGGCCGCAGTTTTAATATGTGCGATTTTGATATTAGCTATCTATTTATATATTCACAGCAAGCCTGCCGAATCTATTCCAGCGGCAGCGATACCCGTAACAAAACCATCCTCCACTTCACCGCCAGGTACGGATACCAAAACGCAAACAATTTCATCGGGCCGGTCGCGGGACGTCGATATCCAGCGGATTCGTACCATGATCGAAGAGAAAAAGCTCTCCGACCACGAAGCTAAATATTATAAAAAGAGTGAATAGCTTCATAAATTCCTGGAAGTATTAGTGATATCTCTGCAACCTTTTCTTGATTTTCTTGTAAGTTATGATTTGATAAAGCATTGTGATTTTCAGGAGACAGGTTCAAATCCTGTCGCCCCGATTTTTCCGCTGAAAATGCGGGTGTGCATTCTCTTTTTGAAAATGGGGTTTCCTTGCCTTACAAACCTGCTTACGAAAAGAAACTACAAAACTTTTAAAGAACGCAAAAGTTGAGAGTTTGAACACCTTTGAGGTTGTACTCAGTTTAACAAAAAATTATATGGTACGTTCTATTTTTTGTTGACAGAATAAGCTCGGACACTTTAGTATTAGTACGATTTTGCTGAGGAATAGAAAAAGGCTTTTTCTCGGCTGTTCATCAATCTCCTTTAACAATTTTTGCCGGTGAGTAGTGATATTGGACCAATATCGAAGGTAAAAGTCGATTTTTTCTATTAAATGCGCAAAGGAGGACTAAGGAATGGAAACGCTGACACGTGGAGTAATAGAGAATTTTCTATCGAGAAGGCAAAAAAACCAACCTAAATTTCCCAGCCTGAATAAATACATCTTTTTGTTATTTATGGGCTCGATGTTGCACCTGTCGGTAGTTATTAAAGTGGCGGCAACCACGATCAGCAGCAATGGAACAGGCGGAGGTGACTGGAATACAGGCACGACATGGACAGGAGGAGTTGTTCCCACAGCGATAGACGATGTTATTATTCAAGGAAGCGATGTTGTGACACTTGTGGTAAATGAGCCGAATATAATTCGTTGCGCAAACCTGACGATGAATGCAGGTACAACACTTTCACTCAATGTAGATGCAAATGATGTAAATGATGCAAATAACGTTGTTATCCTGGGTACATCCTGTAATCTTTCTCCTGCAAGTACGGTTATCTACAACGGTCCAAAGATTATACAGTCAGCTCCGACATATGGGAACCTGGTGTACTCTTCTGCAAATGGCGGTCCAAATGGCAACTTGACCGTCTTGGGTAATTTATATATTACTGCCAATACGTTACGAGGTATTGCAGTTACTTCTGGTACGTATACACATAACGTTTCAGGCGATGTTATTCTTAGCGGTACCGGGAGGATCACAGGAGTAAATCAAAAAAATCCAACTACTGCAAGCTGCACGTGGAACATCGGGGGTAATTTAACTTTGAGTTCAACCTCTAATAGGGTGCAGCTCTATGAGAGTGCAGGACCTCATACAGGTTCTGCTGTATTTAATATTAATGGAAATCTTACTGTTAATGGAGACCCTCCTTACGGAGCGGTCAGCCGAATAATGCTTAAGAGCACTTCACCTTCTACCGCAGATTATCCTGAAGGTATTATCAACCTGAAAGGGAATTTAGTGAATAATGGGGCCCTCAATGTGAGTGATGTGACATCGGGCACATCACCGGGCTTAAGTATTAATTTTGTAGGTACGAGCCCGCAAGATTGGTCTGGTACCGGTAAATTCTCCGTTACAGGGTTTTCAGTAAATGTAAATATCAACAACCCTGCCGGGGTAACGCTTAGCAGACAGCAGGATATTTCCACCAGGACGGTAGTAATACTGACGAACGGAAAACTTAAAACGACAAGTACAAATCTGCTGAGAATAGAGGAGAATGGCTCCCTCATCGGCGGCAGTTCGTCCAGCTATATCAACGGTCCATTAGCCAAGAGAATTATAAGTGGACTACAGAACCCGGTGTTCCCAATTGGAGATGCAACAAAGTATACACCGGTGAGTCTTGAATTTATTGGGGATGTCAATGCAGGTACGATAACGGTAAGCACGACGCCGGGAATACACCCACAGATTGCCACCTCTGGTTTGAACAGCAGTAAGACCTTGAACCGGTACTATACGGTGACAAACACTATAGCAAAGTTTGACAATGTCACAGCAACATTCAACTTTGACCCAACGGATGTCATCGGCGGTGCTGATCCGACAAAATATGTGGTGAAGAAATTTGACACAGGAATATGGACAACGCCGACAACAGCCAATTCATTAGCCACGAGCATTCAGGCAACAGGTATGACATCATTAAACAGTGACTTTGCAGTTGGTGAACTCCAAGGCACGTTGATATATAAAATTACAGGCTGCATTAAAAATGCTTGTGAAATACCAATAGCGGGTGTAGCTGTAGATGCGAACAACGGCGGCGGCTCAGACATAACCGATGCCAATGGCCACTACGAGGTCTGGGTTGGCAACAACTGGTCCGGTATAGTAACGCCCAGTAAAGCCTATTATACTTTCGAGCCGAACAGCAAAGCATATACCAATGTTCTTGCAGACAAGACAAACCAGAGCTATTTAGCGGATAATATCTACGACCTTGACTGCGATAGTCTTATCAGTTGGGGCGATGTCGCCGTGATGAGCGATAACTGGCTTGAAACCGGTGAAGGTATTCCAAGCGATTTCAATAATGATGGCATTGTGAACTTCCTGGATTTTGCTAAGTTTGCCAAGATATGGCAGGAGCAATAGAAATAATCTGTCGCCCCGATTCTGCTTGAAGAATTAAATGATTGTGCGAGAAGTTTAAGAAACCTGACCTGTCAGTTGTTCGGTATGCGAATCCTGATATTCCCGATAAGACTCGAATAATTCGCCGAAATAACCGCCCTTGAGAAGCTTTACGCCAATAAGAATTGCACCGAGTACATTGGGGTTAATTTCTTTAAGTTCACGTACAATACGTTGTGCAGTGCCGCGTTTTGTAATCGCCGTATTGAATACCACTACAGTACCGTCTGCCAGTGAGGCAATCGCTTTTGCATCGCTAACAAGCATCGGAGGGCCGTCTATTATTACACGGTCATAACGCTGCTTTACGAAATCGAGAAGTTCAAGCATTCTTCGACCGCCGAGCAGTTCTCCAGGATTTTTCGGTAGAGTACCGCCGTCTATAACATCCGTATCCGACAGTCCGGTAGGCCTGATAATTTCTTCAATACTATAATTGCCGGTAAGGTAACCGCTCAATCCTTTATCCTTATTTTCTAATCCAGTAGGGCTGCCATTTGAATTTGGAAAGATTTTATCCAAACACGGTCTGCGGAAATTCGCATCAATTAATAGAACTCTGCTGCCTTCCGCAGCAAATACCGCCGCAGTATTCACAGCAACTGTTGTTCTGCCTTCTCCGGCATTTGCGCTTGTGATAAAGATGACGCGTTGACTTTCTGCGGCCACAGAAACTTTAAGATTTGTTCTGAACTGCCTGTAACATTCGCTCATCATCGACAATGGCAGTTGTCTTACTACTTTCCACATATCGGCTTTGCTGGTGTTAGAATCGAGGTCTTTATGCGTAACCATGCCAAGCAGTGAAATATTAATATACTTCATTACATCTTTGGGCGTTCGAAGCAGATCATTAAGGAACTCTATCAAAAACGCCAAACTTACACTGAACATAAATCCAAGAAAAGTGCCTGCCGGCATAAATATGATGATTTTTGGCGAGCTCATCCGCAATGGCACAGGAGCAAGCCCAACAGGCTTAACTTTTGCGGTTTCGGAATCTTGTTTAATGAGATTATATTTATTTATCTGTTCCTGAATCGCAAAAAGTTTAGTCTTTGTCTCTTCTCTGTCTGAGACAAGCTGATTATAAGTAGCCCTTGTATTGTCAAGTTCTTTCTGCTCATTTTCCGTCCTTGCTCGCATTTCCTCAAGTTTTGCAAGACGGTTGGTAATAACTGCAAACTGGTCTCTGGCCGTAGTAACGTCGGAGTCACGAATCTGCAGAGCCTTTGAATTACTTCGAGCATCTTTCTCCGCTATAGTCTGACGTATATTCTCACGTAACTGTTGGACTTCTCTGTGATTTTCGCCCAGAGTAGTCATCTTTCTTGCAAGTTCCGCCTCTAATGAACCTGATCGTTTTCAGTAGTACGCTGTACTATTTCATCGGTAGTTTTTCTTTCTTCGTAATTTGCAACGCTCGAACGAAGCTCTTCGATATCAGCTTCAAGCTTTATTTTCTCTATTTCAAGACTCGCTAATTTTTGTGTAACAGTATTTGCAAAATTGCCTTCTTGTTGTCCCTCAAGCTGCGTAATACCGGATGAACGTCTAATATCTGTAAGCGAACTGCTAATGCTCTGAAGTTTGTTGCGAAGTTCATTTTCCTGCTGGCTAAGATCACGGAGCTTGCCGCTAATATCGGTTTCCGCGCTACTCTGCTGCGATTTCACAAATAAATCTACCATTTGGTTGACAATAAAAGCCGACTCCTCAGCATCACCACAGGTCATACCTATCACTATATAACTACTGTTTCTGTCCGCTACTGCTGACATGTTTTTGTCGAGATTGTCCATGGCTTTCAGGACATCGTTTCCGAAACTTTTGAACCATTTGGTCTCACGCACCGCATCCCTGCGAATCAATTCCTGGAACATATTTTGCTGCTTAATCAAAGTTGCCTTAGAAAACCTGAATTCGTATGCTATATCCTTTGCAGCAACAGGCGCGCCGATTTGTGTAGGGTCAAGCTGTCCAGGAGATAATACTTCGATAAAAGTTTGTGCTGTATATTTTGGCGCAACTTTTTTAAGAATAACCCACGAACCCGTTCCTGCAACGGCCCCACAAAATGTTAGAATAATGATAAGCAAAACGTGCCGGCGCAGAATGTCCAGCATCTCTTTGGGCGTTATGACTATCGCCGCCGAGGCAGCAAATGCCGGACCTGGATGCCGCATCATCTGGCTATGACCGGATGACACGGGTTGTTTGTTATTCATCATATTATTTACCTGCTGAGACTAAAGGTCCCATAACAGAACATTTATACAGCCCTCGATTTACTTCTTAGAAGATAGCCTTTCGATTGCCGCCGATATCCTGTTTTTGACCTCTTGCGAAATATCTTTACTTGCTAATTCCATCGCACGCTTATAGGCTTCCAGTGCCTCAGCATCCTGCCCTAATTTCTCCTTTACCATCCCTATATGCTCATATACTTCCATAGGAGCGCTCATCTTGTCCTTTTCATACTGCTGCAGGGCTCTTTGCATATATTCATCTGCTTCCTTTGCTTTGCCGTTTTTCAATAGTACATAGCCATAAGTATCAATCACATTTGCATTATTGGACGAGGTTTTATAGGCCCTTTCGGCATATTCAAGTGCTTTACCGACGTCCATATTGCTTTCTATCAGTATATAAGCAAGGTTATTAAGAACCATTATATTTGTCGGCTCTTTTTGAAGTACACTTTCATACTCTTTAATAGCCTTTTCAAGATATGTCTTGTCTGACGTCTTATTATATACCGCATATAAGAGCGTCGCTTTATTGAATCTTAGCGTTTTAACTTGGTCGCTATCAGTTGTAAGTCTGATGCAATTATCTGCATACTCAAGAGCCTTGTTGTATTGCTGGTTTATACTGTAAAGATTATATAGAGCAATATTTACAGCAAGTGAATCAGGCTGACTTTGAATTTTTTCATTGCACCATTTCACAGTTTCATCAAATCCTACCGTATTGTTCATTTCTTTAAGGATTTCGATGATAAAGTTTTCGTTGGTACCGGCTTTTTCAAGTGCTCTTCTGAAATACTGCACAGCAGAAGCTTTATCACCGGCATAAGCCTTGGCATCTGCCATTCTCGAATAGGCAATAGAGGCAAAAGAACCATCAAGATACTTTGTCGCTTCCGCCTGCAACTGGTCATACTTTTTAGCGCCGAGAAGTGACCTCATCTTTCCATCAAATGCCGTTATGTCAGGAGATTGGCTGTTAATTTTTAGACTATTCTGATAAGCGGCATCATAATATTTGTAGGACGCATCGAAATTTTGCGCATTCAACGCCATGTTTCCGGCATGGTTGTGCCAATATACATCGTCTGGAAATTGAGCCATCGTTTCCTGATAAAACTTTGAAAGCTGATCGACTTTACCGATTCTATAATATATTTCTTCAAGCATTCCTCTGGCAACATTTGAACCTAACTCATCAATTGCAGCTTTCAGTTCGGCAATAGCTTGTTCGTCTCTGCCGGTTCGCGTATAAACACGCGCAAGGTCTATTCGCACGTCTGCGTTATCAGATAATGCCTTGCTTTTCTGCAGGTCATCAATTGCTTGATTATAGTTATTCAAGCCAAGATTGATTTGCCCTCGAAGCCGCCATGCGCGTGGATTGCTTTTATCAAGCTCAATATCCTTGTTCGCAAGTTTAAGGGCTTCATCAAGCTTGCCCTGCTTTGCAATCTGCCATGCCTGCAGGAATAGCGCCCTGGGTTCATCAGGATATTTTTCTCGCAAGCTTGCAAGCTTGGTCTGCGCCTCGTCTGCAAGGCCGACTTCAAGGTAGGATTCTATTTGAGTAATCTGGCCATCAAGGGATTTATCGATTTTTAACAGGTTATCGGAATATTTTAATACGCCGGCCTGGTCGTTTTTACTTCGCGATACATAAAGCAGTCCTTTTATTGTATTAACGTCTTCGGGATTTACCTTGTATAACTTGTCGAGCTCTTTCTGTGCTTCATCCATTTTCCCGCTTCTTACATAAAAACGCCACAGCAAATCATCACGGTTTGTAAGAATTTTTTCGGCTTCGTCGGACTTGCCGCTGTTTCGTAAATATTCACTATAAGCCGTGATTACACGAGAATCATTCGGCGCAAGCTCATAGGCTTTTTTATATGTGTCCATCGCAATTGCATTATAAACATCTCTTTGAGACTGAACCCTGCTCTGCCGTGCGAGCCGAAAGGCCATACTCGCCAGCCGGAGTGAATTGTCCACGGTCGGCATTGCTTTCTGCATTTGCTGAATTATAGCTATTGCTCTGTCTGGTTCGGATGAGCTTATAAACTGAGCGTAAAAACTTTTCAGACTAAGATCCGTAGGATTCGCCCGAATAGCAACTTCCAGCGCGTTGCGTGTCTCAGCAGTCTGTTCTACTGTTGCGGCATCACCTAACCTCTGATTGCGATTATAGAGCATATAAGCCAAATTTCTGGCTACATAACTATCAAAAGGACTAAAACTATTGGCTTTTTTGGCATCATCGATTGCATCTGACTCCTTTCCAATCGCTGAATAAGCCTGGCTTCGTAAAAGATATGCTTGTGAAAAAATAGGCCTTTTCTCAAGGCAATTATTGGTTTTTTCTATAGCAGTTTGATATTCTTCGCGGGCAAAAGCCAACCGTGCCTTAAAAAGCTCTCCCCCACACGAATCTGTATTATTTTTTCGTGCGGTTTCGGCAATCTCTTGTGCCCGATTGAAATTCTTCTCGCTTATCGCTATATCAAAAAGGCCTACTACTGCATCATTATTATCGGGGGCAATCTGGAGAACTTTTTCATAACATTTAGCCGCTTCTTCTTTTTTGTCTCTTTGCTGGTAATACTGCCCAAGTGCTATTCCACTCCGAACTGGATCCTTCATAGCTCCAAACACCTGCGCTGTTATCTGTTCTAACCGCTCTGGAGGAACATTGACCGGTGAAGGCTCTGCAAGTATTACTTTATATACACCTGCATTTACACTGTTTGGATGTACCGCTAAATAGTTATCCACAAAAGTTGCTGCTTTCTTATTTTCCCCATCGCTTACATATCTTTTATACATATCGGCAAGTTCTGATTCTGTAATTTGTTTGCATCCGATTGCAGCAAGTTTATCTCTTATTTTACGACTTTCGTTCTTCATTTGTTCATTTTTAGCTTTAAGTTGCTGATTCTGCTCATTTTGCTGTAATTGCTGTTCTTTGCCGGGCTGTTTTTGTATAAGCTCCCAATTGGTTTGAGTAACTTTAGCATTATAAAACATGTTTTTTAGCCTAAGAACATTTGGGTCATCGTCAGAAAGTTTATCAAACATTTCCTGTGCTTTATCAAGCATATTGGCACCAAGATAAGTGCTTATACGGAGATCTCTGCTCTGATTATTTCCTCCAAAATTTTTATCAAAGAAGTCTAATGCTTCAAGCGAATGCTGCCAGTCTTGCACACGAATCAATGCAGTAGCAAAGTTCAGAAGTATTTCCGGCCTGTTATAGTGCACACCGTTTTTTAAGGCAGTCGAATAAAACTGTACAACTGCTCCGGTCTCAGTCGTATTTTCAAAAATCTTCGCAAGATCATAAGCGAGAATACCAAGCTGTGCATCGCCCTGTGTTTGTGCCGAACCGGCAGCCGTAAGCTTCTGATAGGCGGTATACATCTGTACGATTGCTTCGTCTTTTTGCCCTTTTGCAAGCAGGATTCTGCCCTGCCACATTACTGCATAAGGATTTTCCGCACTTCCGAGGAGTTGATCTATCTGGTACACTTCTTTTTCAGCAAGTTCCTGCCGGTTTGAAGTTTTCGTCTGTTCACCGGCTGGCACTGCCGCTCTATCCAGATAGCACTCAGCAAGAAAAGTATGGAGGGAATATCTGTTTATAAAACTGGTTCTTGCCTTAGGTCCCGGTACATCGAGACTTTCGGGGTAACTTAACGCTTCAACCGCTATATCAATGGCTTTTTGGAAATTTTGCTGTTCTTTATTTATCATATATTTTCTATAATATAGATTTGCTGCCGTAAGTGCATAAGTCACATTCTGTTTGTCAAATTGCATGGACTTTTCGATAGATGTAATTGCCTTGTCTATATCTTTTGGGCTTCTCTGATACAACTGGGCAAGGGCAAAGTAAGGCAAAGCACTATCGGGGAATTTTTGCGTAAGTTGTATAATATCAGTTTCAACCTTCTTAATTTTATTCGGGTCATCGCCTGCTTCAGAAAGTTTGCTGTTGTAAAGATTTATATAGGCCTTTGGCTCATTGGGAAGGGCTTCAACACCTTTTAGCAGCACTTTGTCTGCTTCCTGACGTGCATTTTCGACTGATTTTAATATGCCTTTGGCCGCAGCTATCTCGCCTTTCTGCACTATCGCATCGGCCAGATACTGGTACACATCAACATTATTCGGCTCTGCCTGACTTGCCTTTTGAAGATTTTCCATTGCGTCAGTAATAGCTTTATCTTTGTCGGTCATCTGGCCGTGCTTTACAAGTTCAACAATGGCTTGACCTTTTGTCCGATACATTCGTGGCGATGTATCAAGCTTTTTATCTATCAGTTCAGAAACGTTAGATTCTATTTCCTTCCATGTCATCCAATTGCCGGACGTAGCTATCTGGTAATTATAATCTAGCATTGCCAGTCGAGCTTTGAGATTTTTCGTATCAAAGTTGATAATTTTGTTCCAGCAGCCTGCCGCTTTAGGCCATTCATTATGACTTATATACATATCCGCAAGCTTGAAGAGGATTTCAACTTTTAGATCGATATTTTTCTTTGCGTAAGCAAACGCCATACCATAGGCTTTTTCTGCCGCTTTGTAATCCGGCTCCTTAAGCGCAAGAGCCGCTTTTGCATCCGCCAGGTACTTTCCCGGACTTCTACTGAGTCTTAAAATTGCAACAATAGATACCATTATCAGCATCGCAAGAACAAGTGAACCTATAATCGCTACTTTTTTATTTAATCTCTTAGCCATTTCTACAATCCTTACATAAAAAGAAGTTTATAATTAATTAGCCCCTTTCCAATCGGGCCAGTGATTCTTTTCCAAAACAGGCAGTAAAACCTTCAAAAGTTTCTGGGTAGCTTCAATCGACTGTTGTTTATCCGGATATACGCCTCTGGCATTGAAAAACTTTAATTCAACTTTAGAAAAATACGAATACTCGCTTGTCAGGTCCCCAAGAGCAATTCTTACACCTGTTCGATTGCCTTTGTACGTTCCATTGACTTTGAAGAAATATATAACCGGAAACTCTGCAGACGTCTGCCATATTTCCTCTGATTTTCGCGTGAAAATCAAAACAGTTACAGGAATTTTCTCTCCCCGCGGCATTCCTGGTATGTTTGTGTCTCCGATATCGAGATCCGCCGATAAGCTGCTCTCAACTTCGTTTCCTCCGCCTGTATAACACGCCTCAGGCACGTGCGGCACCTGGTCAGGATTACCGGTATAATATGTCACAAACACGGAACAATTTCTCACTGGACTCATAGCATCTGCTGTCGTATCATCCAGAATCCATTGGAGATAATCTTCCGTACCCAACGACTCAAGCACATCCTGGTTCTCGATTTTAGACTTTTCAAGAACTTTGTATGGTTCAAGAAGTTTTTCGTCGAGAAGATTAAATGACTGTTTCAGGGGCAAAGCTTTTTTTATCAGCGTCATTCCATGACGTGCCTTATAATAGCTAATAAAACCGCTGGTAATCAAAAGACAGATTACGCTTAATAGAAAAGACGGCTGGAGATAATTTTTTATGAAGGATTTCATTGTCCTGGCGAGCCCTTCCTGCGGATAATAACTTCTTTTTGCACAGTCTCCTCAATAACAAGATTTGACATAAACCATGCCAGGATTCCGTATAATCCGAATGCCAGCGGCAGCATCGCCATTCCAAGCATATCATGGTATATTCCCTGAGCATACCTGGGATCCCAAAGAACATAAATGAACGCGGTAATTACAACTCTGACAATATTGCATAAAATAGCTATCGGAACTGTACTTGCCACAAGAATGAGCCTCTGCCATATTCGCCTGTCGTGCAGGTATGCCATCGCAACTCCAAGGGCAAGAAAGGCCATTAGCAACCTCATTCCGCTGCAGGCCTCTGCCACATCAAGGCCAGGTTCAAGTTTCACTCCCTTGTAAACAATATCAATAATTACACCGCTCGCATTCGCTTCAAGTCCTTTGACAAGATTAAGAATCGCGGCGGCAATTTGAGCATCATGAGCTCTTAATGGTATTGTAAGGTCGTTATAAATTCTGGTAGGTATCGGAATAGCAAAAAATATATAAATTACGGGCAGCCAGGTATATTTTATCAGTTTCCAACCGCCAATAAACAATACTATCGATATCGAGCCAATCGCAGGGATAATCATAATATCCATCAGATAGCCGAATCTGTAAACAAATACAAAAAGCAGATAAAGTATAAGACTGCATATAAGAAATACAAGACCAAGATAATTGGACTTTGATTGTACGGTTAATATCTCGTTTTTCTTCTGATTAATAAAATATAGACTGAAAAGTGGTATGAGGAAACCATGCGACCAGCTGCTGTCTGTCAGCCATCGCTGTACTATGGAATATATCTCTACATGGAAAACGCTGTAAACCGCAGCAGCCAGGATTATTATCTTTATGTATGAATGTACTCCGAGATTTGACCAGCTTAAATTTTGCTCCGATAACTTTTGTGTCTCTATGTAGTTACCATCCTGCATCAAAAAAATTCCTTGTGTTATGAGCTTAATTAATTATTAAGCAGATTAAGAGGATTATCAAGACTTAAATGTCTGTCTGCAAAGTTGCGGTCATAGACAAAACCGAAGCCGTATGTCGCCCTGAATGCATTGCGAAGAACAGCCAGCCATCTTGCCATACCATTTGTTCCGACGTTTATAACATCGTTAGGCTTGATAAAGAAATCCGGCTGTGTGCCATTGGCAATCTTCTCAAGATCAATCATTACTATCTCTTCCTTCTTTTCTCCTATTCTGCGGATAACTTCACATTTTTTCGGCCAGGCAAGCTGTCCAAGTCCGCCCGCAGCCGCTATCGCCATTTTGAGGGTCATAGGTCTGCCGGTGAGATTTACTATGCCCTGATTATTAACATTTCCAAGAACATAAAACTCGCCTACTACGTCAAGCTGGACAGTGATAGTATCACCGGGTTTTACTATAATATTATATCTCGGGTCTCCGCCATAGAGTTTGTCTTTGGGGATTTTGATTACTCGGCTCTGAACGCCGGCACCCTGAACATCCTCCCACCCATAACGTTCCGGCAGGGCCTGACCCGCAGAGGGAGGTTTCGACGGCGTGGATGGCTTCTTTGATTGAGCCTGAACATTTTTTTCCTGCAGTTCCTGACGCTCAGGAGCTAACGGCATTTTTATTTCAGTTCCGCCCTGCGGCTCAGGAGACTTTGCCTCTGCTTCAATTTGAACCGGCACCCATTTTCCGTCTTTAAATATCCATTCAATCTTACCGCTGTCCTGCTGTGTTTGAGGCATTACCTTACCAACCCCAAGCTCAGTGCCTGATTCTTCCTTTGCTGTCGTCCCATCCGGATTAGCAAGCTCTTCAAGCTCTTTTCCCGTTACCATTTCAGCAGGGGCTATAACAAGCTGACTGGTAATAATCGATGGCTCTATAACTTCAAGCATTTGTCCTTCGTTGACTTCTTCGGGTAATTTATTGTTTGTTTCTTGTATGCCGCCGGTCGGCTGGTTCATATCACTGCTGGACTTAACAGGACGAAAGGAAATATCCGCAGTTTGTTCCTGTCCTGTCTGGCGTCTTGCTACATAAACATAACTGACATTGAACTGGGCAGCATTACCCGCTGTTGCAATCGCATCGAGCAGACGGAAATCGTAACGAGGTATGGGGTATCTATTTGGCCTTCCTACACCATCGCCAAGTATGGTAAATACCCTGCTCTCGGAGCTGACGAGTGAAACGGTAACGGAAGGACTTTTGAGAATTCCCGGCGAAAGAGCTTGTCGTATTTCATCTTCGAGTTGAGACTCGGTAAGCCCCAAAGCCTGTATCTGGCCGATTTCAGGTATGGAGATATTGCCGCTTTCACTGACGATAAAATTATCGAGATAAGGATATCCTTCCTGGAGTAATTCAAAAATCGATATCCTTATCACATCACCGGAACTGAACGTGTAATCCTGCTCACGTGGCACTACATCGGCAGGACGAGGTTCTTCAGCGCCTTCATAAGCCGATGCTGACTCGTCCGCTACACCCAATGTATCGAGAATTACATTGACGCTCGGAACAGGTCGGAATCGACCGATTTGTGTAGGGTCCAAATGGTCCTTATTGCAGCCAGACAGTATCCCTATCATAACCACAGAGGTTATCAATAAACGTCCTGCGTTCGTTTTCTTCATAAATTTTTCCTACTATGCAAGTCAATCTGCGTAGAAAACTCACCTAAATCCAGTTTAAGGTCGTGTTTTTTATCGGCCAAAAAACAGGCATACTTAACGACATATCGTTATATAACATCTCATAGAATAGAAAATTATGAGATTATACCACTATAATATTATCGGCAGTTTATTACGGCGGACTGAAAAAAATAGACATCTTATGACTTAATTCCTAAGCCGTCCTCCGTGTGCTCATAACATCTTAATATAGCATATGTTATATCATATTATACATAGCAGTATACGCCACGTTGCCAAATGATGGTATTTATACTCCCCCTTAGTTCAAGTTGTTCTACAAAATCCCTGTGCCAATTGAGATTTGCATAATTTTAACAGGAGGTTTTCACTCTAAAAAACAGCTTATCTGGGCTATGAGTTTTTTGTCGAAATCGGTACGATATTGGTATATGTCGAGCTTTGAAGGATATAATTCTTTTCGACCATTTTTCTGATAATTATAGCCGTGAAGAAGATATAATTTGTTGATGCCTGATACCGCCAAATCAACCTTTCCTGCTGCCTTATTGCGATATAAGTTTACCCCTGATTTCTGAGCAGCAAGTTCAAATAATTTACCTTCGAATGTCAGCGATTTGCCAATATTCCCAATCGCCGGTTTTTCTCCGGACACCCCTGCCAGGTATAGTTCAAGCAGTCCACTGGCGATATCCTTGTCCATCATCAGGCTGTAGAGTTCTTTATTAGACACCTTGTCAGGAACACCTTTTTGGATAGTATATACACCGTTTTGCACAGACCAGGCAATTTCGCCGAAAGGTTCTTTTGCCTTCAGCGTTATTGAGTCAGGATTTCTAAAAATTTCATATTTCTGCTCGGTGATATATCTGCTGCCGTCGCTGCGAAGATATTCCGCGACGCAAGACAACTTAAGCTCCGGCTTTTGGGCAAGATTATCACTTTGTTTGCGGCTTTTTTCCTCGCAGCCTGCCGAGATAAAAAGCAAAGCTGATACAGCTAAGATAGAAATTAATTTTTTCATATTGTTTAATCCTGATTTTTTATTTGTTGGCTTCGGGCTTTTCACATTCGCCGCATTTCAAATTCGCAAGCTGCTGAATAAGGTTGAATCTCTCAGTAACATCCTGAGTTGCCAGTTTCATAAGTTCCGCGGCCGTTTCAGGCTTCGAATCTTTCAGCGTCCGATACCTGTTTTCGCTATATGCATAGTCGGCGAAATTAACTGTCGGAGCCTTGGAATCGAGCTGCAGCGGGTTTTTACCCTCTGCCTTTAAATCGGGGTTATACCTGTAAAGAGGCCAATATCCGCTTGCGACCGCCTGTTTCTGATGCTCATAGCCCTGCAGGAGATTATATCCGTGCGCGATACAATGCGAATAAGCGACAATCAGCGACGGCCCTTTAAAATTTTCAGCCTCGACAAATGCCTTTACCGCCTGAACCGGACTTGCGCCCAGTGCAATTTTCGCGACATAAATACTTCCGTAAGTCATCGCCAGCATAGTAAGGTCTTTCTTGGCGACCGGTTTTCCGCC
>JBEKEA010000035.1:0-21018 GCA_050014075.1 Sedimentisphaerales bacterium
CCAGATGACGTCTTTAAGTATTTCTCAAGACGACGTGCTGTCTTTTCTGATTTAACTGCGATATAAGCTTCCAATATGACCGGCAGTCTCCACTTTGTCGAAATTTCTCGTCCCTTTGTATGCTCCTGCATTCGCCTTTTCAGGTCGTTAGTTGAGCCAGTGTAATATTCCCCATCAGCCATTTTCAAAATGTATATGTACCACATCTTTTAACCTCTAACGGCTGTGCCGTTCGTAGCGCAGCGAAGAACGGAGAGGGCGGGATTCGAACCCGCGGTACAGAGGGCGGGATTCGAACCCGCGGTACGGTTTACACCGTACACACGCTTTCCAAGCGTGCTCGATCAGCCGCTCCGACACCTCTCCATAAATTATCCGCCTAATGCGAAATCGCTAATTTTTATTTTAAAATTCATTATCGTTTCGTTCTCTTTTTACCCGGAAGAAGTCCTGCAGTATTTTTGAGCAGTCTTCAGCCAGAACACCCTTAGTTATTTCGACTCTATGGTTGAGTCGTTTGTCCTGCACGATATTATACAGGCTGCCGCAGGCGCCAGTTTTGGGGTCGTCGCAGCCGTAAACGAGTCTGTCGATTCTTGCCAAAACTAATGCTCCCGCGCACATTGAGCAGGGCTCAAGTGTAACATAAATGGTACAGTTATGCAATCGCCAGTGGCCGATATGCTCGGCCGCGGCCGTAATCGCGATAATTTCCGCATGAGCTGTCGGGTCGTTAAGCTGATGTCGCTGATTGTAGCCTTTGGCGATGATTTGATTTTGATGAACTATGACCGCTCCGACCGGCACATCATCGTTTTCCAGGGCGATATACGCCTGGTCGATTGCTGCTTTCATAAACTGCTGGTCTTGTTTTTCATCCATTTTTTTGAGAGAAAATTTGTTGTTCGATTTAATAAAAATTACCCCCAAGGAGAATCGAACTCCTGTTGCCGGGTTGAGAACCCGGCGTCCTAGCCGCTAGACGATGGGGGCAAAAAATGGCGGCGGGTGGAGTCGAACCGCCGACCCTGGGCTTATGAATCCCATGCTCTAACCAACTGAGCTACGCCGCCATAATATATTGTTAGTAAAGAACTTATACTTAAAACTACTTTTAATTTTCTCGCAGGTTTTCGCTTCAATAGCAAAAACCTTAATTAGCCTTTACAGAACAGAATTACGCTTAATTTACCTTCAAAAAGCTGATTTTGCAACAAAAGATTAATAGGATATACGAAGTTAATCGGCCGAAAGATTATTTAAAAGTCGAAAGTCGGATTTGGCCGGCAGAATTAATCGAAACTGTTACAGCGCCGTCTTTGCAGGTATAATAACTTTGGGATTTTTCCTTAATTGCCGGACTAATAGAAGTAAGCCTGGCTTCGGAACAGCTTGTGATGAAATATTCCGGTTTGAAAGCGGTTAAAAAATTTGGGTCAGTTGTTCTGCCGGAGCCGTGATGAGGAGTTATCATCAAATCAATATCCAATTGCGGATATAAATTCATTAACTTCCCCTGAACATCGGCAGTTATGTCGGAACAAAACAAAATTTTCCTGCCGGCATATTCAATCAATAATACAAGAGCCGATTCATTGTCCGTTAAGGAATTTTCATCTGCCGTTTCATTCGGCCATAAACGGGTAATAGCGGTATTGCCAAAACAGATTTTTTCAGGTGCGACGCTAAAAGGAATATTCTTAGACCTGATAAACTCGCATAATCTCGCATCGGTTTTTGATGTTGCTGCGTCTTGTAAAAATTTCGAGGTTGTGTAAATATTTTTACATTTGTGTTTATCAAGAATTTCAGGCAGACCGTCATAATGGTCAATATCGTCGTGACTGATAAACACGGTGTTGATTTTATCTTCAGCGGTATAATTTAAAAAAGGATTAACTATATTATCGCCGATGTTTCTGTTCGTAATTGAGCCTGCGTCGATAATAAAGTTTTTATTGTCAGGAGTTCTGATATATGCCGCTTGTCCATGACCGACAGATAGAACAGTTAATATCAGTTTATTGGCTTTTCCTGTTTTGTTTATAAAGACAGCAGAAATCAGCAATAAAGTAATCACTGCGGGGTAAAGGTAATTCAAAACTGTTTTTTTTATAAATGGGAAAAACTTCCATAAAAAAAGCACCAGATAAAAAGCCAAAACGATATAAATTGGCTGTTTACCGACAATTATTTGCGAAAAAGGCACTTTGGCAAAGAGCGTAACAAGTTCCGAAAGCCCCCACGCTGAAAAATCAATTATGTATGCAAGTCCTGCCGCTAATGTCGGCAGCAGGGGATTTAATAAAATTTTAAACGTGCCAAGAACAATTATTATAGTTGCCGGAATCATTGCCGGAACCGTCCAGAAAGCGGTTAATAACTGGACCTGGTAGAAATGCCAGGCAGTTGTGGGGGCAACAAAAAGCCATGCAGTACAGCCGGTTGAAAAGGCCGCGATAATTGCTTTAAAAAAAGATTGTATGTAATTTTTATTCAAACCGCCAAAAAGACTGATTAAGAAATTAAAAAATAAAGGGCAAAATAGAACTATTCCTATTGTCGCCCCAAAAGACAATTGAAAACCTGCGTTTAGAAAATCCATCGGTCTTATAAGCAGAAGAAAAATTGCCGAGACAGCGATACTATTCAAAAGGCTTGCCCGGCCGTTGAACATTCGAGCCAGGCAGAAGATAAAAAACATTATGCCTGCTCGAAGCGTTGACGATTGAGAGGGAACGGCAAGAAGAAAAATTATAGTCGCGATAATACAGGCGGTTGAACGGCCTATATGTAACAGGCCGACTCTTTTTGTAAGCCACCATACCACGCCGGCTAAAATGCCGACATTCATTCCCGAAAGGACTACCAGGTGCACAAGGCCCGTCTTAATAAAATCATCGTAAAGTTTTTTGTCAATTTTTGTCCTGCTCCCCAACAGCATCGCTTCTACAAGACGCGTATTATTATCAGGTTCGGTATCGCCGTTTAATGCGACAATAGCAAGATTTTGAATTTTCCCTTTTATATCGTACGGCGATTTTAAGTTTCCGGTATCCAAAATGGTTATGGCTTTTGATGTCTTAACGGATGCTGAGAGGAAAACGCCGTTACTGTTCATATATTCAGCGGTATCGAACTGGCCCGGATTTTCTGCAGCAGAAAATTTATCAAGTTTGCAAAACGCTTCAATTTTATAACCTGTATTTACATCTTTTACGGGTTCTGAAATATAAAATTTGATTGTGCCGGTTGCTTTTGTCCAGCCGCCGGTGGTTTTTATGTCGGAAACTTTCGCGTAAAAAGTTGTGTAAGGACCAGAGGGAAAAAATTCAGCAAAAACCCAGTCATTATTATCAACGATAATCGGCGCAGAAATTATCTGAGCTTTTATATGAGCAAAAGTAAAATCATCGCCGGCGATTTTGCGGATATCATTCGGCGCAGGCTTGTTATAGTTTATTAACCTTATTGAGCCCAGGCAGAGGAAACACAAAAAAACTGAAATAAAAATTCTACTGTCATTTCGAGCGAAGGCCCTTAAGGGGCCGAAGTCGAGAAATCTATTAAAAAAATAAAAAATTACCGAAAATGTTAAAACTACAAAAGGAACAACCAGCGGCAAATGGAAATAGTACTGCATAACAAGGCCGGCAATTAAACCAACGGCGGGCAAAACGGCAGGGCAGGTGAGTATTGTCTCTTTTAATGGCGATTGAGACTTAAGATTCTGTTTAAATTCCTCGATTTTTTGCTGAATATCGTCCACAGCATTAAACTTCGCAACAATCCTTTGTTTTTATTTATTTGATAATTTTATTAAAAGGTGCCGGCTAGCCAACTTTGGGCAAAAACGGCAAAGTCAGAGAAATTGATAATATTATCTTTCGGCTCGGAAATATCGCAGTCGGGATTCCAGTTGAAATCTCCGGGCTGACTTAGCCATGCGTCGCTCATTGCAGCAAGGTCGTAATAATCCACATCTTCGTCTCCGTCAAAGTCGCCGCGGAAAGTGCCGGAAGTGAAAAGAATTGACTGTAGCGAATAACCATAAGCTGACCATTCAATACCTTCAGGAGTCTGGCCGGTCTGTCTGTTTGCGAATACAACATCGCAATAGATACCATCGTAAGGAGGAACATCTGATACCGGACAGGAACTTTGGCCAGGCGGAAGTTCTGCATAAAAATCCCAGTCTCCATTTTCGTTCTCAAGTTCTATCATAATGGTATTGATAGAAGTATCCTGGACCGGTTCCCAGGAAACAGTCAGAGGGATATTGACATCTTTATCCCAATGGTGGGGATAGGTAATATTGGGAGATTGTGTGGGTGTGTCGAAAGTCATATTAACAGAGGTGGTAATGGTGCTGCCAAGGAGTCCGTGAAATGCAAAATTATATGTGCCTTCCACGATGCCGAGGGCGGTCAAATCAGCAGGGGTTAAAAATTCGGCGTTATCCCATCCAATCCAGTCTTCATCGATTTCAAGCGGCCAGGTGCGTCCGGTTGGAGTGGTTACCTCTGCGGCAATAACATTCCTGCCTACAACATTAACGCTGAAGGAATGGCCAACATATTCACCGGCCGCATTGTATTCTTTGCCGTAGTACAGTTCAATAGCATTAACTTCAGGATTACTGTCATAAAGGGGTAAAGAAATCATTCCCAGACTCATATCCTGTCTGTTGAGCGAGGTGCTGCGATTCCATTCGACGGATTCATTTAGCTGATAATATGCTGTTTCACCCTCCGGATGAATTGTAACGGTGTTCGGGCCATTAACACCCGGCAGATTATTCCACTCGCCGGTCTGTACATAGGCTTGCGGCTTATGATAGACTGCAATACCACTGTACTGGGACCTTTTGACGCATCCGATATGAGCCTGAAAGATATAATTTGTGTCGAGGACAATATTATTGGGATTGATACTCCACCATCCATCGCCATTATTAGACCAACCGGAAACATTATTTTGCAGCAGTATGCTTTCCTCCACGATATACTGACTCTGGGGAAAAGTTCCAAGTTTAACACTAACATTATTGATACCAGGCTCGAACGAGTGTACAAACTTTAGTGTAAAATCTATTATTTGCGTGGTAACATCATCAAGCAGAAGCGGGTTATTGACGTTTCGTATGCCGGTAAAACCGGGACTGGCTATAAAACCACCCTCTGTCAGCTCAATCCATTGAAATCCAGTTGATTGCCCAGGCCCAGTTAATGACCTATCCGGGTAATCCCAGATATATGTCGAGGGCGGAGTAAATAACGTTGGACAAGAACCGAAGTCAGTGAAAGGGCGAGTGGAGTGAAATTCGACTCGCGAACCCGTTACGGTATCCGGGGATTCTACATTCATAGACAACGCCCATTTGCGTTCGCAGGGCACATTATTGTTGTTGATACTGTCGCCGTTAACGTAAATCCAATTGCCGTGAGTCAGCTCGACACTGACTATAGGTAGTGCCCCAAATGCCTGCTGAGCAGAAAGAAATATAGTGAATGAAAATACGATGAAGATTATGACTTGAACCTTTTGGGCCGTATTGCTGCGTTTTTCCATATTCCTCATCCTTCCTCCAAATTGCGAATGTTTCTATTATTTTAATATAAAAACGTACAATATTAGTCCTATAATGTCAAGTCTTTTCTGGAATAAGTGAGGAATTGATATTATTTCGAGATTTTTTCCATACCGTTCATATACGGCCGCAGAACTTCCGGTATGGTAACAGAGCCATCCTTGTTCTGATTAAGCTCAAGAACCGGTATCAAAATTCGCGGCGATGCGATAACGGTATTATTTAATGTATGACAAAAGAGATTTTTCTTCGTCTTATTATCTTTGTAGCGAAGATTAAGTCTTCTTGCCTGGAAATCATAGAATTTGCTTGCGCTGTGCGTTTCGCCGTAGCTTTTTCTCGACGGCATCCACGCCTCGATATCGTATTTTTTCGCTTGCCCTCTGCCAAGGTCGCCAGTGCAAACCTTTACGACACGATACGGTATGCCCATTGCCTGCATAACGCCTTCGGCATTGCCCCGGATTTCCTCGTGGAATTTTGCGCTTTGCTCAGCATCGTTTTCACAAATGACCACCTGCTCGACCTTGTCGAACTGATGAATTCGATAAAGTCCGTAAGTATCTTTGCCCGCCGCGCCGGCTTCTCTGCGATAGCAGGTGCTCAGCCCGACAAATTTCTGCGGCATCATTTCCTGCGATAGGATTTCACCCATAAAATATGCCGTCAAAGGCACCTCAGCGGTTCCCGCAAGATTTAATTCGTCCCGTTCCATCCGGTAAGTCTGCTCTTCGGCGCCGGGATAGTAGCCGGTGCCCGCCATCGCCTCGTTTTTCATCAGCATCGGAACAGAAAAAGGCACATAGCCTTTCTTAACCATATAATCAATCGAAAATCGCAGAATCGCCCAGTGCAGCATGGCGCCTGCGCCTTTTAAAAAGTAATTTCTCGTCCCTGCAAGCCTGACCGCTCGTTCAACATCAATTATATCAAGTGCCATTCCGAGCTGGATATGGTCTTTCGGCTCGAAATCGAATTTGCGAATCTCGCCCCATTTTGCAATCTCGACATTTTCAGTATCGTCTTTGCCGAGCGGCACATCGTCGTCTGCCGGCTGAGGAACCTGAAGCATCATCGCGTTGAATTCAGGCTCAAGATTTTTTATCTGTTCGGCAAGAGACGCTTCTTCGGTTTTATATTCAGCAAGTTTATTGATAAGTTTTTGTTTTTCATCGCCGGCCAGTTTCGCGATTGATTTGCCCAGAGTATTTTTTTCTGTTGTTATTTCCTGCAGGCGCGTCTTTACCTTTCGCAGGTCCGAATCAAGCCCAAGTAATCTATCGATATCGACATAAAAATTTTTCGCCCGGCAGACATCCTTGAACGGCTGAGGATTTTCACGAATTTGTTTAATGTCAATCATAACTCAATCTTTAAATTTAATTCTTGTATCGTTTTATTATAACAACACTATTCTGGCCGCCAAAGCCAAAAGATTCTTTTAATGCGATATCAACCTGGGCTTTTCGGGGCTTATTCGGCACATAATCCAGGTCCAAATTCGGGTCAGGGTCGTTCAAATTTATCGTTGGCGGCAAAATTCCGTCCCGAATCGCAAGAACACAGGTAATCAGCTCCGCTGCACCGGCCGCGCCGATTAAATGCCCCATCATACTCTTGACGCTGCTTGCGGGAATATTTTTTGCCTCTTCCTTAAAGACCTTTTTTAATGCGAAGGTTTCAATCTTATCATTTTCGGCCGTGCTTGTGCCGTGCGTGCTGACATAGTCTATGTCTTTGTAGGTTAATTTTGCGTCTTTCAATGCTGATTCTATTGCCTGCACCGCTCCGCGAGCTTCTTCGTGCATATCTGTTACGCGGAATGCGTCGTTGCTGCCGCCGTAGCCGATAACTTCAGCCAGAATTTCGATGCCGCGTTTCTTTGCCGATTCGAGTGTTTCGAGAATGACGAGTGACGCTCCTTCGCCGATAACAAAGCCGTCTCTGCTTGCTGTAAACGGGCGCGATGCTGTTGTCGGGCTGTCGTTTCTTGTTGATAGGGCGGTCAACCGGTCAAACCCCGTAACGCCCAGCGGATGTATCATACAATGAGCGCCGCCGGCAATCATCACATCAGCCAGACCCGATTGCAGGATTTTAAACGCTTCGCCGATAGCCTGCGTACTTGCGGCACAAGCCGTAAGACAACTCCTGACCGGCCCGCGAGCGCCGGTGAACATCGAAACGTGAGCGGCCGGCATATTCGGTTCCTGTTCAAGCTCGCGCACTGGCGTCATTTTGCCAAACGCAACAGCAGCCCATTTTATCCAGTCCATTTTCGCCGCCGCATCGTCCCATCCCTGCACAATCGCGTTAAAGAAATTTTCATTATCTACAGAGCCTTCGCCCGCGCCTAAATATATTCCCATTCTTCTGCGGTCGATGCCGTCATTTGGATTTTCAGTTTCGACTTCGATTTTTGCTTGCCTGCAAGCCTGATTTACTGCGCCGATTGCGAATTTGCTGTGGCGGTTGCCGTCTTTGTGCAGTTCAGGATTTTTCGTATATTTTGTAACGTCGAAATTTTTAACTTCAGCGCAGAATTTCGTCGGAAATCCGGACGCGTCAAAAATCGTAGTGTAATCCATTCCGCTTTCGCAATTGCCGATGCGTTTCCACATTGTTTCCACATCGTTGCCCAGCGGACATACGATTCCAAGGCCGGTTATTACTACGCGTTTTTCGTTTTTATCATTCATTGTTTTTCAATACCAATGCCGCCGTCTGGCCGCCGTAAGTATAACTTGTGCAGAGAACATAATTTATTTTTTTCTTAATCTGCTCTTTCGCGATATTCAATTTACATTCTTTATTCTTTTGCTGGCAGTTTTTCGCGGCAGGTATAATTCCATCTCTTATCGCGCAGCACGCCGCGACAACATCGACAGCCCCGGCCGCTGCGCCGGTATTGCTGACCATACTCTTTGTCGGAAATACAGGTATCGTCTCAGCCTCGCCGCCCAGTGCCTTTTGGATTCCTCTTGCCTCGGCGATATCATCGTCGAAAACTCCTGTTCCATGCGGGATTATCAAATCAAGCTGTTGCGGTTTAATCTTTGCCTGTTCCATTGCAGCCTCTATCGCGTATTGAACGCCTTTGCCGTCCGGCTCGAGACATTCGTATCGCCGATTTATACTGCAGCTCTGACCGAAGCCTGCGATTTGAGCGTAAACTTTCGCTCCGCGCTGTTTCGCCGTTTCAGAATTTTCAATTACAATAGTAGCCGCCGCTTCGCCGAACACTGAACCTTTTGCGTCAGCAGCGAAAGGCCTGCACGCCCCGGCAGGGTTATCATTATAATTTGCCGTTGCTCTTTTCAGCAGGCACTGTCTGAGGTGAACAATCGGATTTACCTTCGCTTCACCGCCGCCGGCCAAAGCGGTATCCGCATCGCCTCGCAAAATTATTTGCATAGCTTCGCCGATGGCAAGATGGCCCGCAACCTCGGCACAAGTTATCGTATTGCTCGGCCCCTGTATGTCGTGAATTATACCGACGTGGCAGGCGAGCATATTCGGCAGATATTTGAGAAGCCAAAGCGGAGTAAGATGCTCGATGCCTTGCGCGCCCCATTTTTTTATGTCGAATTTTCCATCAGTAATGCTTTTCGCCACGGCAGGCGCCAGCTCGACAAGGTCGCAGCTAATCAAACCCGCTCCGAGAATTATTGCTGTTCGCTGCGGATTGATAGTTATGTTCTGCTCATCGAAAGCTTTTGTTTTAAGTCCAGCGTCTTTAATGGCCTCATTGCCCGCGACAACCGCAAGCTCGATATCTCGAGACATCAGCTTTGTGGTTTTTCGAATTGCCTTGGGGACATAATCGCGAATATTAAATTCCGGAACCTGTCCTCCGACATGGCAGGTAAAACCTGACGGGTCGAAAGCCGTGATTCTGCCAATGCCGCTTTTGCCCTGGCAAAGACCTGCCCATAAATCTTTGCAGCTCAGCCCCAGCGGAGTGATTGCTCCCAATCCTGTAATTACCGTCATTGTCTCAACCCCATACCAGGCGCCGCGATGCCCGATGCCCTTAAGACTACGCCGAACAAATCCGTGAATACGAAATTTTCTTCCGGGAATTGTTTGCCCGCAAGATTATTGTCGATATGGCTGAACATCAAATCAATCTCAGCAATTGTTTCATCGTTGCGTGTGATTTTACCTGACGTCGAAGCGGCTTCTGCCGTGATTGATTCTATTTTAGCGTGTATTTTGAGACTGTCGCCGGGCCGGACATAATGAAAAAAAACTGCCTTATTGATTTTCGCAAGGATTACCTTTTCCTTAAAGTCCCTTGCCTGCCCCACAAGTAACCCGGCTGTCTGCGCCATCGATTCAATCATCAGGCATTCCGGCATTATCGGAAACCCGGGAAAATTATCGTGCAGATGCTCTTCGGCCATAGTTACATTTTTTATGGCCACGGCGTTTGAGCCGCTGTTGAACTCGATAAATTTATCTATCCATATCCAGCGCAATTTTTCCGCCTAATAATTTCTTTAATATATACAGTGTTAATCCGTGTAAATCCGTGTCTAAAAACACAGTGTTAATCTGTGTCTCAGGCTTTCGCGTTCAGTTTCGCATCCACAAAGCCGACCAGAACATCGACGGTGAACAAATCGCCGATTTTATTAACGCTCGGGTCTTCGGCAAACGCCGAAAGGTCGCTGTGCGGCATACGCTTTTTCAGTTCCATCAGTCCCTGGTGCGTTAGTTTGCCGTTGCTGACATATTCAGAATTACTTAAAAGGCTTTCAGCGGGAAACAGTTCCTCGCGTGGGATTTTTATTCCGAATGCTTTTTCCATACGAAAGATTATATCGAGAAAATCTATACTTTCAGCGCCAAGGTCCGACATCAAAGCAGCATCCGGCGTAACTTCTTCTTCATCAACTCCAAGAGCCTCAACAAGCACGCTTTGAACTTCCACTAAAATCTGTTCCCGCGTCATACCCATAAAATAAACCTCCGGTGATTAAAATTAAAATCCAGTTAATAATTTCATACGCTCTTTAAGCTTTTCTATTATATACGCGTCTTCTGCTGCCAACCTTGAATCCTGCTCGGCAAGATTAAAATGCCGCAGGCTGAATCTCGCTTCGACGATAGGCTGACCGTTGCATTCGCCGACGCCTGTAAATGAGCTTATCGTTTCTTCTATATCTTTTGCCGTTACGGTATATTGAATATTCATACCCGGTGCGGCAAAGCTTTTGTATTTTACATTTTTTGCCTGCGCAAGCAATACCATACTATGCGCGAAATTTTCGCTTTCCCGAACCAGCCAGCAGGCCGATTCGACCAGTCCCTGCAGCAGAAATACGCCCGGCAGAACAGGAAAAGTCGGAAAATGGTCAGCCAGATACTCCTCGGACAGGGATACATTCTTGACAGTTTGTATCTCTTTACCAGGCAATATGTTAACTATTTTATCAACCAGTACGAATTTCATAAGACAAGGTATTGTAGTGATTAAATTTGCCTTTTCCAGCTTTTTTTTAATTATAACCGCCGTGTTTAGCCCCTGGACCTGTGCCAGGGGTTATGTTGGGGGTATTTCCTCCTTTTTTATCTGGACAAATACAGGCCGGTTTTCATATAATTAAGGCAGTGAAAATATAGGAGGATGTAAAGTTGATTTATAAAAATGAGGTTTTAAAAAACTGCCTGTTTAACTTTCTATTCTTATACCTCTCTGCCTCTATAGTTTTTGCCTACTCCGGCGGCACAGGCGATGTAAACTCCCCATATCAAATCGCAACTATTTCCGACTTCCAGCAGTTAATGTACACTTCATCAGACTGGAATAAAAATTTTATTATGACCGCCGACGTAAATCTGATGTATGTTCCTTTAGGTCCCATTGGTAGCTATATGGGCACATACTTTACCGGTGTATTTGACGGTAATAATCATATTATCCGCAATGCTCGTATGTCTAAGACCTATGATAAGGTGGGTCTGTTTGGATATGTTGGCAGCAGCGGCAAAATCAGAAACTTAGGTATTGAAGATATTAATATAGCAGGACGCAATTATGTCGGCGGCCTGGTAGGCTATGCCGGCTCCGGCAGCAGTATCACCAATTGCCATGCGACAGGCGCAATCCGTAATACTTCCACTAATAGTTTCCAATATCTCGGCGGCTTGGTAGGGTATGCTGACAATGGTAGTACTATCACCAATTGCTATTCGGCAGGTACGGTCAGCGGTTATCAGGATGTCGGCGGCCTGGTAGGCTATGCCGGCTCCGGCAGCAGTATCACCAATTGCCATTCGACGTCTGCGGTCAGCAGTACTTCCGGCAGTTCCCAACATATCGGCGGTCTGGTGGGATACATCTACAGCGGCAGTATCACAAATTGCTACTCGACAGGCACGGTCTCTTCCAATTCCCTATATGTCGGCGGCCTGATAGGATATTATTATAGTAACAACAGTATCACCAATTGTTATTCGACGGCTGCGGTCAGCGGTGATTCGTATATCGGCGGTTTGGTGGGATGGAGCACTATCTGCACTATCAGCAACTGCTATTCGACGGGTGCGGTCAGCGGTTCTTCTTCTTCTTCTTCTTCTTCTTGTCTCGGCGGCCTGGTGGGATACTACGTCGGCGGTAGTATCACCACGTCCTATTCTACTGGCACGGTCAACGGTTCTTCCAGTTCCCAATATGTTGGCGGTCTGGTGGGATACAACAACCGCAGCGGTATCAGCAGCAATTGCTATTCGACTGGCACTGTCAGCGGTTATCAATATGTCGGCGGCCTGGTAGGATACAACAACAGCAGCTACAGTATAATCGACTGTTGTTCAGCGTCTGCCGTCAGCGGCACTTCCAATTCTGTATATGTCGGCGGCCTGGTGGGACGCAATGACGGCACTATCAGCGGCCATTGTTCTTCGACTGGCAAAATCAGCGGCCATCAGTATGTCGGCGGTTTGGTAGGATATTATATTAATAATAGTAATAGTAATTTCACTCTCGCCAATTGCTATTCGACCGGCGATGTCAATGGTGTTTCCGGCTCTTCTTATGTTGGTGGCTTGATAGGATATTATATTAGTAGCGGTTACAGCGTCAGTCTCAATAATTGTTATTCGACTGGCAATGTCAGCGGCGATGCCGGTCAGTATATCGGCGGCCTGGTGGGATACTACAGAGGTGGCGGCGATAGTTACACCGGCAGTCTCACCAATTGCTATACGACTGGCACAATCCTCGGCACCTCTGGTTATTCTTATATCGGCGGACTGGTGGGATACCTCGAATACGGCAATTTCACCAATTGCTATTCGACGGGCGATGTCCTCGGCTATTCTGGTTCTTCCTATATTGGCGGACTGGTGGGATACATCTACTACAGCGGCAGTTTCACCAATTGCTATTCGACGGGCGCAGTCAGCGGCACTCAATATGTCGGCGGCATAACGGCAACCAACGGCATCGGCGGTGGCATCTCTAATTGTTATTCGACGGGTGTTGTCAGCGGCACTGAATATGTCGGCGGCATAGTGGGAGAGAACAGCGGCAATATCACTCATTGTTCTTCTACTGGTGCGGTCAGCGGTACTTTAAATTCCAACTATGTTGGCGGCTTGGTGGGGCGCAATAGTACTCCGCCCTACAATGCTGTTGGTATCGCCAATTGCTATTCGACGGGCGCAGTCAGCGGCACTCAATATGTCGGCGGCCTGGTGGGATACAATGACAGCTACGGCAAAATCACCGATTGCTATTCGGCCGGTGCAGTCAGCGGCACTCAATATGTCGGCGGCCTGGTGGGATACAATGACAGCTACGGCAAAATCACCGATTGCTATTCGGCCGGTGCAGTCAGCGGTTCTTCTAATCTCGGCGGCTTGGTGGGATATGACGATGGCAGCGGCAGCGTTATCGCCTCTCTTTGGGATGTTAATACTTCCGGCCAATCAACCAGCGCAGGCGGAACTGGTAAAACCACGACCGAAATGAAAGCGTTCTCCACATTTACTTCAGCAGGATGGAATTTTATTACTGTTTGGGATATCAATGACGGCCTGACATATCCTTTCTTCTTCCAAAAGACACATTATAGCGGCGGCATCGGAACTCCGGCTGCCCCTTACCAAATCGCTTGTTTAAATGAATTTCGTACGATGGCCATTGATGTTGCGGACTATAATAAATGTTTTATCCTGACTGCGGATATCGATTTGGCCGCTCGGGGTATTTCTTCGACGGCAATCATTGCTCCTGATACCGACCCGATGAGCGAGGGTTTTCAGGGAACGTCTTTCAAGGGAACATTTAACGGAAACGGCCATAAAATCACACATCTTACAATAAATGGCGGTTCTAATAATTACGTTGGATTATTTGGCTGCTTGAGTTCTGGCGGACAAATTATCAATCTTGGCGTAGAAGATGTCAATATAACTGCTAACAGTCGTGTCGGTGGTTTGGTGGGATTGATTGGTACTTCTGGAGGCACTATTAGAAACTGTTATACTACCGGAGTGGTTACCGGAGGCACTTATTTCGGTGAAGCCGCTTATGCCGGAGCCACTGATGCCGGCGGCCTGGCAGGGATAAGTAATGGAAACATTATTGAATGTTATTCCAAATGCACAGTAAATGGAAACATTAATTATATTGGCGGCCTGGTAGGGTATCAGAGCAGTTGGGATTATGAGAGTGTTATCACTTCCTGTTATGCCGCAGGTGCAGTCGATGGAAATGATTATGTAGGTGGATTAGTAGGACAGTGCTATTATGGTATTGTCGAAGCAAGTTATTCTGTAGGCTCAGTTAATGGTAATTTTGATGTCGGCGGACTGGTGGGTTATAGCTGCGATCAGAATACTGTTAATACCTCTTTTTGGGATGTTAATACTTCCGGCTGGTCAACCAGCTCAGGCGGGACAGGCAAAACCACTGCTGAAATGAAAACGGAATCTACTTTCACTTCCGCAGGATGGGATTTTTCTTATACTGACGGCAATGATGCGGTTTGGTTTATGGCGGTAGGTGGTTATCCGATTTTAACCTGGCAGATTTCACCTGCGGATATTTATACCGATGGCAAAAATGACTTCAGGGATTTTGCCGTTTTTGCGCAGTACTGGATGAGAGATGATTGCAGGATGTATAACCATTACTGCGACTGGGCTGACTTGAACTTTGACGGTGTTGTCGATATCTTGGACCTTCAGGAATTTCTAAAGTTTTGGCTCGAGCAGGGAATATATGAATAGGAGGATTTAAATTGTTTGACAGAAAGGTTTGGAAGAACTGTCTTTTTGAAATTCTTTTGCTCTGTCTTTTTGTTTCTATAGTTTCCGCCTATTCCGGCGGCACAGGCACACAAGCAGACCCATATCAAATCGCTAATGTTGCAGACCTGCTGACGCTGGCCGGCACTGTTGCGGATTATAATAAATACTTTATCCTGACTGCGGATATCAATATGGCCGGCCAAATCTTTACGACAGCAATAATTGCCCCCGATACCAGTACGAGCAGCGATTTTCAGGGAACGGCTTTTACTGGAACATTTGACGGCAGCGGCCATAAAATCACAAATTTTACAATTAATGGCGGTCTTTATAACAGCTATATCGGTTTGTTCGGCTATATCAGTAGCGGCTCAGTTAAAAATCTCGGCATTGAAAACTTTTCGGTCAATGGCGCCTCATATCTCGGCGGCCTGGTGGGGAACAACAGCAGCGGCAGTATCACCAATTGCTATTCGATGGGCACGGTCAGCAGTAATCTTTCTGGTTCTTCTTATATTGGCGGTTTGGTGGGGTACTGCTCCAGAAGTAGTGATTTCCTCTCTCCTGGTGCCTACCCCCCCAGTATCACCAATTGCTATTCGACGGGTTCGGTCAGCGGTGATTCGTATATCGGCGGCCTGGTGGGATACAACAGCAGCGGCAATATCAGTTCCTGCTATTCAGAATGTTCTGTCTGTGGTAATAGTCAGTATGTCGGCGGCTTGGTGGGATACGGAGGCGGCATTACTGCGTGCTATTCGACTGGTAATGTCTGCGGTTATTACTATGTCGGCGGCCTGGTAGGATACAGCGGCAATATCACCAATTCCTATTCGACGGGTACGGTCCTCGGTTCCGGCTGGCTCGGCGGCCTTGTGGGATACAACAAAAAAAGTATCACCAAGTCCTATTCGACTGGTACCGTCATCGGCTACGACCAGTATCTCGGCGGCCTTGTGGGATACAACGATACCGGCGGCAGTATCAGCAATTGCTATTCGACAGGTGAAGTGGACGGAAGCTGGACTGCTTATATTGGCGGTTTGGTGGGATACAACAGCAGCACTGTCAGCAAGTGTTATTCGACTGGTGCTGTAAGTGGAATCGGCTCTTCTAACGTTGGCGGGCTGACAGGATACGGCTGGGCTAGCGCCTCTTTTTGGGATGTCAATACTTCCGGCAGGTCTTCCAGCGCCGGCGGAACTGGCGAAACTACCGCCCAAATGAAAACTATTTCCACATTTCTTTCGGTAGGATGGGATTTTATTGCTGTTTGGGATATTGATGACGGCCAGACATATCCTTATATTTTCAAGAAGACAAATTATAGCGGAGGCAATGGAACTCCGGCTGCCCCTTACCAAATCGCTAATGTGCACGACCTGCTGACGCTGGCCAATACTGTTGCCGATTATAATAAATGCTTTATCCAAACTGCGGATATTAATATGGCCGGCAGAGCCTCCCCGATAGCAATCATTGCCGCAAGTACCGGTACGTACTCCAGTTTTGAGGGGACGGTTTTTTCTGGAACCTTTGACGGCAATGACCATAAAATCACGCATTTTACTATAAATGGCGGTTCTAATATTAGCTATCTCGGTTTATTTGGCCGTATTGATGGCGGCTCGGTCAAAAATCTTGGTCTTGAGAACTTTTCTGTCAGCGGCACTTATCTATATATCGGCGGCCTGGCGGGACGCAGTTTACACGGTAATATCACCAATTGCTATTCTACGGGTACTGTCAGCGGCTCTTCCAATTCCACGTATATCGGCGGCCTGGTGGGATCCAACAGCACTGGCAACAGTATCACCAATTGCTATTCGACCGGTGCGGTCAGCGGTGCTTCTGGTTCTTCTGAAATCGGCGGCTTGGCGGGAGTCAACAGTAGCAGTGGCAGTATCTGGGATTGCTATTCGACAGGCACGGTCAGTGGCTCCTTACAAGTCGGCGATCTGGCGGGATATAACTCCGGTACTATCAGCAATTGTTATTCGACCGGTGCGGTCAGCGGTAATTATGGTTCTATTTATACCGGCGGTCTGGTGGGATACAACTATAGCGGCAGTATCACCAATTGTTATTCGGCTGGTGCCGTCAGCGGTTCTGGTATTGTCGGCGGCCTGGTAGGATACAACTACAGCGGCGGCAGTATCAGCAATTGTTATTCGACAGGTGTGGTCAGTGGTTCTTCTTATATCGGTGGCTTGGCGGGATACAACTACGGCAATATCAGCGACTGTTTCTCAACCGGTGCGATCGGTGGTCGCAATTACATTGGCGGCTTTACAGGAATCAACGACAGCAATATTACCAATTGCTATTCTACAGGTGCAGTCAGCGGCGATTCTAATTCTCTTGATATCGGCGGCTTGGCAGGACGCCACCATCAGGGGCATATCAGTAATTGTTATTCGATAGGTGCAGTTAGTGGTTCTTCTAATGTTGGCGGACTGGTTGGAGATATCAACAGCGGCACCGTTAGCGCATCTTTTTGGGACGTCAATTCTTCCGGCCAGGCAGCAAGTGCCGGCGGAACAGGAAAAACAACTGCTGAAATGAAAACTCTTTCAACATTTACATCTGCCGGCTGGGACTTTGTAGATGAAACTGTCAATGGCCCAAATGATGTTTGGCGAATGTGCGTTGATGGCCTGAACTATCCAAAACTTTCTTGGCAATTTCTGCCGGGTGATTTTGGATGTCCTGACGGCGTTGATATTTTTGATTTAGCTGTTTTTTCCGACCACTGGCTGCTTGAAGGATCGCCTTACGATATTAACAACGATGGCATTGTGAATTTTCTCGACTTTGCTCTCTTGGCCGAAAACTGGCTCAAACAAAATTAAAAACCCCAATCCTCACGACAAAAAATCCGTCCCCGTCGGAGTCGTTCGTACCGATAACTGATAACTGATAACCGATAACTTGTGTTAAAAAAACACCAAAATCGTATAAAAACAGGGTAAAATCATTCCAAATCAGGGCAAAAAAATCAAAATTTTTCAAAAATTTTCAAAATCTTTACTAAAACTTGTGCACGCAGGCACTTACAAACCATTTTTTAGAAAAACCTCACGCAAATAAAGGACTTATGACAAGCATCCATTTAGCATTTTTCGAACGTAAAATAAGGACTTACAGCTTTCGGATTTCGAAATTCGTATTTTTTTTCATAGCGACTATCAACCAGCGACTATCAACTATACTTTGGATATTTATTGCATAATCGGATTATAAAGTTATATTTCTCACTATGAAAGTCAGAAACGCCACAGTTAAAGATGTTGATACGATTTATTCGCTAATCAGTCACAATGCGCAGTTTGATAAAATGCTGTTTCGCTCAAAAGTGTATATCTACGACAATTTGCAGATGTTCAGCGTTGCGGAAGTTGACGGAAATGTTGTCGGCTGCTGTGCTTTGCAGGTTATATGGTCTGATTTGGCGGAATTGAAATCGCTTGCCGTCGATGAAAAATTCCAGGGCAAGGAAATCGGCAAAGCATTAGTTGAAATAGCCGTAGAGCAGGCGAAAAATCTTGGCGTTCAAAAAATCTTTGCGCTGACTCTTGTGCCGAAGTTTTTCGAAAAGCGAGGGTTTACTATAGTTGACAAAAAAACGCTCCCAATGAAGGTTTGGAGCGATTGTGCCAAATGCACCAAACAGGAAAACTGTGACGAAACCGCGGTAGAAAAAGTTTTGTAGGGGCAAACCGCTTTATTTATCCGACTTGTTTTCGTTCAAACAGGGCGATTGCCAGCAGAATAAAAGCCGCGGTGTAGAACAGGCCGTAGATTCCGCAGGACGCAATGTAGCCGGTGGTTATTGTAACGCTCTCCTCATATATGGCATCGCTAATCCAGAACACCTGAAGGCTCGGGATTATTATTTTACCTATTTTAGCCCATAAATGGACATCGGCAAGTCTGCCGAAAATATAATCGCTGACAAGGCCGAGCAAAAACAGGCTTATGCAGCAGCTTAAAGTAACAAGGACGTTAAACCGGGTGGAAAACATTATTGCCGCCGCCGTCAGCACAAAAAGTGCTATCAAAAGCAAAATTGAGGCATAAATATCAAATGCCGCTATTTTATTTCCGGCAGGATTATATTTCCATTCATTGTCTATGAAAGCCAAAAAGGCGATTGAAATTGTCGCAAAAATAGAGATAAAAATTATAGCGGTAGAGGTGAATTTGAAATCATAAAAGTAGTTAAGAAAAGTAGTTATGACAATAGGGATGATTATCGTAACCCCTGCACAGAGCATTATGGTCATATCGTGAGTGTCGGTGGCATTGGTTAATACACCATGTCTGATGGACATAAGCAGGGCTATCGTAAATATATAATGGGCAAGGATTAAGGCTCCAATAACGCCGAAAAACTTACCTAATATGAAAATAAACCTCGGAACAGGCTTGGAAAGGGTAGTAATTATGGTTTTTGATTCAATTTCCTCAGTAATTGCCGCCGAAGCGGAGAAAATTGAGATGAACAATCCGGCTATAAAGAGCGTAGATAACCCTAATTCTCTTAAAAGCTTATTATCGTCGTCCATCGTGTACATTGTGAGCGATGGGTTAATAAAAAAGAGAAACACAGCCGCGGCAATAATAACTGCATAAACCGGCTGTCTGATTATCTCTACGAAAGTATTTTTAGTGATAGCAAAAAATTTGAAGAACATAATATTTCCATTAACAATATTGTACTGCAAGGCTTATCAATTATAATAACGTCTTTTATGCTTGTAGTAAAGCAACTTTATTGTATACTTTGGACACGAATATGAGTTCAGATAATTTTAATTTAAGGATAAACAAAAGGCCATGATGCAGACCGAATACAGAAGAGCAGCTTATGTTTGTCTGGTAGCTCTTATATTGAGTGCGATTTTCTTTCCGGCCTGTTTTATTCTGAGTAAAGTTACAGGAGTATATGCACTGTTTGCCTTGAGCTGGCAGATACTTGCCGCGGCAGTGATATGGGCTGTCCTTGCAGTGCAGTTCTATCAGAAGGCTCTTGCCGAACAGGAGAAACTCGATATTTCTCAGCTTGCTAAAAGCAGCGGAGGCGACACGATATTCGAGGCACAAAAAACACATTCGGAACTTTTCGCGGTTGCACAGAACAGGTTGAGAATTTTTGAAAAATGGTTTCTGCCGTTTTTTTCAATTCTTATCGCAATATATCAGATTGTTATCGGCGCATATCTTTTAAGAAGAACCATCACAGGTCGAACCGGCGAGGAGTTAAATAATCTGCTGCTGGGAGCGGTTCTGGCCGCGGCGATAGCATTTGTCAGCTTTTTGTTTTCGCTTTACTCTACAGGCCTGTCCACCGAGGAACGATGGCGGCCTTTGAAAGCAGGCGGCAGTTTCTTCATGGCAACGACGATACTTTCTTTTGTCTGTGCGGCAGGGATGGCATTTGCGCAATTCAAAATCCTGATTGTTTTAACCGCTTTAAACTGGGTTGTGCCCAGTGTACTCACACTCGTCGGCTGTGAAACGGCATTAAATTTTATATTCGATATATACAGACCCCGGATTAAAGGCCAATACAGCAGCACTGCTTTCGACAGCAGGCTTCTGGGCACTATCTCCGCTCCGCACCGTATTCTGCGGACTGTCGCAAGCGTTATAGATTATCAGTTCGGCTTTAAAGTCTCCCAGACGTGGTTTTATAAAATAGTTGAGCAGGCCGTGATACCGCTGATAATTTTTTCAGCAGTTATTCTTTATTTATTAAGCTGTATTGCAATTATCGATCCTGAGTCGCAGGCAATAATCGAAAGATTCGGCTCGCCTTTAGATTCACAGGGCAAAGTAAGGCTCGTTGGCCCCGGAGTCACTTTCAAGCTGCCCTGGCCATTCGGAATTACACAGGAATTTCCAACAAAACAAATTCAGGAGATATATATAGGTTATGTGCCTCGTGAGGACCAGGAAGGTCAAAAGATGCCGTTGCTGTGGAACACCGAGCATTATAAAGAAGAGTATAATCTTTTGGTTGCGACGGAAGGCATGACCTCGCAGGAAAAAGGCGCTGTGCCTGTAAGCATTATCAGGGCGTCGATACCTGTGCAGTATCGTGTCGTTGATTTATATAAATATTTGTATAATCATGCCAACAGCGAAGATGTCTTAAAAGC
>JBEKEA010000036.1:0-19562 GCA_050014075.1 Sedimentisphaerales bacterium
CCAAGCAAGGAAGTAATAAATTCAGTGCAGACGGCGATAAAATGGTTTGACGATTCTAAAATTAAAGGAATCAGGGTCGAGGAATTTAATACTCCGCCGTTCCAAACTCCATTGAGACTTTTAAAAACAGACAAAAAAGTAGTCGAAGACAAAAACGCTCCGCCGATATGGGCTCGGTTTTATGAACTCGGGACGCACAAGCCTCTGTTCAGCAACAGGCAAAGCGAAAGACTTTATTCTATGGCTGAGGTGGACAGAGAACGCAGGGCTTATGGCTGGTATGTTAACGACCCGCAGAAGGCTTTGGATGAGTATCCCGCCTGGCAGAAAAAATGGGCGCCGGATTTGAATGTTCTGAAAAAGTAATAGAAAGGATTTTTCGATGATTAAAAAAGCAACTGTGTTGGCAATGTTAATGTTATTTTTCTGCGGGATTTGCTTTGCAAAGGATAAAACTCCTGCCGGGGAAATCGCGATAGATACAAACGATTTTTACGACAGCAGCCACCATTGGTATGATATTTTTGAGGCGACCAATATAATTAATCCTGAGCCGAACAAGCCGCGCTACAATCTGACGCAGATAAAAGAAATCGCCGACAATATTGTTCTCTACCAGCGAAACAACGGCGGCTGGCCGAAGAATTACGATATGCGCGCGATATTAACCAAAGAAGAAAAAGCCAAAATCGCCGGGGCAAAGGGCCTGCATCATACGACATTCGATAACTGCACGACGTATTCGCACATAAAATATCTGGCAAAGGCCTATGAAATAATCAAAGACAAAAAATACGAAGAAGCCGCCCTGAAGGGAATAGATTTCACGCTTTCGGCGCAATATGCCAACGGCGGGTGGCCGCAGTTTTATCCTTTGGAAACCAACTACAGCAAAGAAATTACGTTCAACGACGATGCTATGACGGGCGTAATGGAAATGCTCAAAGATATAAAAGATAATAAGTCTTATTATTCTTTTGTAGATAAGAAGCGACGCGAAAAAATTAATATTGCCTTCGATAAAGGACTGGCCTGCATACTCAAGTGCCAGATAAAAGAAAATGGAATATTGATAGGCTGGTGCCAGCAGCACGATGCGAAAAATTTGCAGCCCATAACCGGCAGGGCATACGAATTGCCGAGCATCTGCAACGATGAGGGTGCGAATGTCGCACTTTTTTTAATGAGCATAGACAAGCCGAGCAAAGAAATTATCAATTCTGTCCAGGCCGCCGTAAAATGGTTCGAGGAATCGAAATTAAAAGGAATCAAGGTTAAGGAAATCGCAGCGCCGGAAATGAAATATCCGCTGAGGGTTTCAAAAATAGACAGAATAGCAGTCCAGGACACAAATGCTCCGCCGATATGGGCGCGTTTTTATGAACTCAAAACGCATAAGCCATTGTTTGCCGACAGACGAGGCACGCCTCTTTATTCCTTGGCCGAAGTGGACAGAGAAAGACGCAGCGGCTATAGGTATTATACTTACGAGCCGCAAAAGGTGCTCAATATGTATCCTGCCTGGCAGGCCAAATGGGCCCCGCAGCAAAAATAGCCGATAGCCCAGCGTCCGATAATCTTTATCCGCCGCAGCCGGACTCATTTTAGGCCGATTTGCATAATTTTGATTAAACACCCCTCTATGTTTGTCGAAATTATCTTATCAGTTTAAAGAGAGGCATATAATGGATAATATCAGCGTTATATCGAATCGCAGGGGCGTTCTTAATCAAACGGCACAACTCGTTTTCGAAAGTTTCGAGAATACAGATATTACTTTCGCGATTGTTTCAAAAGAAGGCCATTGCATAACAAGCAGACCAAAGGTTGTCGCCCAGGTTTTTTCAAATCAAGAACTGCTGGATAGTCTCTGCCAGAGGATTGATGACGGCGATGAGCCGACAATGGCGTATATCGGCGATTATCTTGTTGCCGCCTCGGCGCTTTCAATCGACGAAGATAATAATGGTTACGTCATAATGATTCTGCCCGGCTACACTCCTGAAAAGGCGTCAGCCAGTATGGATTTTATAGAAGTAATATTGAGTCAAATTTCGATGCTCGCCCGCGAGGTTGGCCGCAATATGGAATCATCATTCCCAGGCACACCTTTCGATTTCCAGCTTCTGACAGGGGCGGCATTGAATTAATCGGAATAGACGGCATCAGGCAACAGCACTTCATAAACACAACAATAGTCACCGGAAAGATTTATTGCAATTATTACCTTAATTGTTATAATCCCACCTTTACTGGATTTTCAGCATAATTATTTATTTTAAGGTCAAAACGTGCAATTTCAGGTATTTAAAGACGGCAAAACAGTCAAAAATTTCGATTTAGTCGGCGTTACATTATTCAGCTCCGACAAGATACCGTTCCGCGGCTCGAAATATATATCCTTTAAGAATGGAATAATTGACTGCAAAACAAGAGCGGGCGAGCCGGCAGGGTTGAATCTTCTTTGGCCGGTCGATAAATTCGGCAAGGTAATGCTTTACACGACGCGACTGCCGGAACGTGAGCAGCCATATATATTGAATGTCGAACTGGCACGCGGCAAAATGATGGAGATTATTACCAAGCGAGAGGACTGGGCGATTTTCGAGCAGACAGGTCATTTGGATTATGAGGCCCAGGAAGTTCAGAGTCTTTATATAGAAATGCTTGAGAATATCAACAGTCCCGCCAAGGCGTCGATGATAGCGGATAAATGCCTATTGAAGACACTGCTGTTCGCAGAGCAGCTTGCCGGCAGACATGCGGAGATGTTTTTCGCGGCGAGGCTGCAAAATAGAGGTTTTGCGCGTTCGAGTCTTGGGTGCCGAATCGACCCATCGCGAATTGACGAAAAAGGTTATCTCGAAGAGGCATTGGAATTATTTGCGCATGTAGCTTTGCCGATTAACTGGGCGAAAGTTGAACCGACAAAAGGCGAATATGATTTTGTGGAACTTGACCATTGTATGGAGATCCTTGGAAAAAAAAGACTGCTTATCAACGCCGGGCCGCTGCTGAATTTTAGTCCTGACACTGTGCCGGAATGGCTGCTGAAAGGGGATTATGACTTTGAAACAATTCGCGAGGCAAGCTATGACTATGTTTCAAAGATTGTAAGCAGATACGCGAAATATGTTCATATCTGGGAGGTTATAAGCGGCGTAAATGCGTATAATCATTTCAGATTCAGTTTCGACCGTATTCTTGAAATTACCCGCACAGCGTGTCTGGCAGCAAGAGAGGCCGACAGCAGAACTATCAAAATGATAGATATTGCCTGCCCGTGGGGCGAGTATTACGCTTATGACCCGGAAACAATACCGCCGCTGGTTTATTTAGATATGGTAACTCAGGCGGGAATGAATTATGACGCAATCGGCGTGCAATTTGTTTTCGGCAAAGACCAGACGGATATGCATGTTCGCGATATGATGCAGATATCAGCGATGCTCGACCGATTTATGCAGATTCCAAAACCGGTGCATATAACGTCTGTGGCGGTGCCGGACGGAAGCGGCGCTAATGAACAGGATTCGGTTTCGGGCGGCGTCTGGCATAAACCGTGGGACCAGACGATACAGGCAAAATGGATTGATGAATTCTGCAAAATCGCGTTCAGCAAGCCGTTCGTAAATACCGTAACATTCGCGACTCTTGCCGATAACGGCGATAAGACAATCGCAGGGGCTGGGCTTTTGACCGACGACCTTAAACCCAAAAAAGCGTTTGCGACGCTTGAAAAGCTGCAGCAGCGAATATTACAGAAAGCCTGACAGCTGTCAGCTTAAATTAATATGGATATTAATAAAGAAAAACGACGGGATGGCGGGGCTTTGGCGGTGGTATTTCTTGCAGGTCTGATTTTAAATCTTTGTTTTGCTTTTGGTGTTTTACGGCATCGCGGCCAAACGACTTTCGCACAATTAGACAGCAAACTAAATCCAAATACGGCATCTGTTTATGAGCTTGCGGAACTGCCGAGTCTGGGACCTGCAAAAGCAGAGGCAATAGCAGAATACCGACAAGATAAGGAAAAAGCTTTCAAAAACAGCGGCGACCTTGAAAAAGTTAAAGGTATCGGAGAAAAAACCGCTGAAAAAATAAAACAATGGCTGAATTTTAATGACACGGACTAACACGGACTATTTAGACACGGATTTACACGGATTAACACTGTATAAAAAATATTTTTGGAAGAAATAAATGGCAGACTGGGAAATACACAAACCGTTAGGCACATGTGCAGGAGCAGGCAGAGCTATCGAGCCGGGCGAGGAATATATCGCTACACTCGTCGAGGCCGGTGGCAAATTCGAACGCAGAGATTACTGCAGCCAATACTGGACTGAAAACAAGCCGGCGGTTTACTGCTACTGGAAAAGCATAATGCCAAAGTCGGACCAGAAGAAAAAAATATTTATAGACGATAATATGCTGATGGCGTTCTTCGAGAGACTTGCAACTGAAACAGATGAGGAAAAATTAAACTTCCGCTTTGTCCTGATGCTTGTGCTGATGCGAAAACGAATTGTCAAATACGATTCATCTAAGGTCGCCGACGGCAAAGAAATATGGACAGTTAAAATTACCGGCAGAGACGAAACAGCAGATGTAATAAATCCGCATCTTAAAGAGGACAAGATAGAACAGTTGTCCGACCAGCTCGGTCAGATACTCCAGATGGAATTCAATGGATAAAAAAAAACAAAATTGCGGAATCCGCCGATGGCGGATGATTTTTTTATTTTTTGTTTTTCTTTTTGCGGGATGCGAGGCGCAGAAACGAAGCTGCCCGCCAATAGCAACGTCAGCAGAAGCGACGGCTGTATTGGCAGATTATTCGAGCAGACTAAAACCGCTGAAAGCAACCGGCAACTGCACATTGAGCTATACAAATGAAAAAAAAGAAACCTTCTCACAATCTTTTCCGGTGCGAATCTGGTTTGAAAGTAATAATAAATTCTGCCTTTACGGCGATGTAATGTTCGATCCCAAAGGGGTATGCTTCGTTGTAACAGACGGCCAATACTGGACTTACGCAAAGCCTTTCGGGACGTATGCAACAGGAAAAGTTAACCAAGCCTCCGAAGACTATTTTTCCAACCCTACGGTATTGGTTGATTTTCTTGCCCCTGCCGGCGGAGACTGCGACAAAATATATATGGCGGAATCGGACAAAAAATTTAATATATTGATGTGCCGGGACAGCAAAAACTGCAGGACGAAAAAAGTGTTCATAGACCGATGCAGCAAGTTCGTGAAAAAAATCGAATATTTAAACTGCCCGGGAAATATCATTCTTGCTGTTGAGCCGGACGAATATAAAAATGTAAACGGCGTGAAAGGTTTATTCTTTCCACGAAAACTTGTTTATAAATATTCTGAAGGGCAGGAAAAAGGTCAGCACCTGATGCAGATAAAACTTGATTCAGTGCAAATCTGGAAACAACAGCCACAGCAGGTAAAAGCATTGTTTGCTCCGCCGGATGTAAACAGTATTCAAAAGGAGAAAAAATAATGGCAAAAAAAAGTCTCAAGCAAAAGATATCCGAAGGACTATTATTCCTTGATGGTGCAATGGGCACACAGTTAATGGCTCGCGGCGTTGAGTCCGGCTGTAACGAAATGCTCAATATCGAATCGCCGCAGATTGTAACGGATATTCACCGCAGTTATTTTGATGCAGGAAGCGACGGCGTTTATACAAATACGTTCGGGGCAAATGAAATTTCACTTGGTCGGCACGGATTTGCAGATAAAGTCGAGCAAATTAACCGCGCAGCGGTAGAAATCGCAAGGAAAGCCGCGGATTCGACAAGCTCACCGCAGGCAGGCAGTGATAAATACGTAATAGGCGATATAGGGCCTTGCGGGGAATTTTTGAAACCATTAGGGACTCTTGAGCCGGAGAGACTTAAAGCCGTATATGCCAAACAGGCAAAGGCGCTTTGCCAGGCAGGTGTTGACGGTTTTGTAATCGAAACATTTATGGCAGTTGACGAAGCGAAGGTCGCGGCAGAGGCTGTTAAGTCTGTTTGCAATTTGCCGGTGTTTGTGTCGCTTGCTTTTGATGCGGCCCCTCGACGTGGCTCGGGGCAGACGGGGGCCGATTTCAGGACAATGATGGGTGTAAGCGTTGAAACGGCTGTGAATGAATTTTCTGCGCTGGGAGTTGATGCGATAGGATTTAACTGCGGCACTTTGAAGATGGAACAGTATTTGCAATTGGCTGAAAAATTCGCGAAGTTACTGTCGAACGTCGCCGTACCGGCGACGGCTAAACCTGTTTTGTTGGCAAAACCCAATGGCGGAAAGCCGGAGCTGGTTGACGGAAAAGCGGTATATAAACTTTCGGATAAGGATTTTGGCGACTGGCTTGACAAGATTCATAAGGCAGGGGCGGTATTGGTCGGCGGATGCTGCGGAACTACGCCGGGACATATAAAGGCGATGACAACGAAAGTGAAAAGTTAAAAGTGAAAAACTAAAAACCAAAACTGAAAATTTAAAAGTAATAGAAACATTGGAATTTAAAGTAGGAATGATAAAGTGAAGTTGATTGGTGAGGCAGAGGTGAAAAATATGAAAAAATCTAATCTTTTTTACCGGATAATACTCATAGTTCTTGTGATGACAAATATAGGTACAATCATATATGGTTCCTGGCGAGAGCTTCAGTGGAGGTATGAAATGATTGGTGAGGCAGCTTATGCCGGTTCTCTTCAGGCGAAAGTTGATTATGACCACGGGCAATTGAAAGTTTTTGAATTAGTATGTGACGACAAGAATCATTTTTCAGGTAAAAAGGATCAGTTTTCAGGTAAAAAGGATGGACAATTTGAGGTTTGGTATAAAAACTACTATTCATTTTTGGGATGGCCGCATAAATATGGCGAAGGATTATTTGTGAAAGCATACAATGCCTCGATGCAGAATCAATATAAATGTTCCCAAAAAAATGAACAAAAAAAGACGCAAGATGTAAATTTGGGACCATCTGATAAATTGGAATAGACAAAAAATCAGAAATTACTATTTTTTATAAGGGGATAAAAAATGAGTCCCGCACCTTCTCGGAAATCTCAAATTTCTAAAAGATGCGGGCTTTGCAGAATAGTCGAATAATATTTTAATCAGATTCAAAATAAATTGAATAAGAAAGAAGGTGCGGGATGAAAGCGATAAAGATTAGTTTAGTTTGTTTTTTTGTTTTTGCGTTAATGGTTGGCGGGTGCGCAGTTGCGCCGGAAAAACCGGCAGATAAAGCGGTGCTGTCGTCAGAATCGGGTGAGGCGGTTGCCATTATGAAGGCAAAAGACCCGAGTATCCAAAAATTCTTCGATAAATCTTATGCGTATGCTGTGCTGCCGAAGATTTTTAAGGGTGCGTTCATAGCAGGCGTCGCGGGCGGCAAGGGCGAAGTCTATGCGAAGAGTGAAATGATCGGTTATTGTAATATGTCGCAGGTGTCCGGCGGATTTTCGTTCGGAGGCGAATTTTACAGGGAAATAATCTTTTTCAGAGATAAGGAAGATTTGGACAAATTCAGGTCCGGGGAATATACATTCTCTGCCCAGGTAACCGGCGTAGTTATCACCGCCGGAGTTGCCGCAAAGAAAGATTATAAGGCCGGTATGGCGGTGTTTATTATGGCTGATGCAGGTTTGATGGTTGACGCATCGCTGGGCGGTCAGAAATTCAATTATGAAGCGAAGCCTGTTTTAAAGAAGGTCTGGTAGCGATTCGGCTATGCTTATATATGAACTGATAACGATAGGAATAATGCTGTTTTTTAACGCGGTGTTTGCCGCTTATGAAATGGCTCTTGCATCTGTAACAGCGGCAAGGCTTGCGGTGCTGGCCGGCGAGAAGCGAAGGGGCGCGGCTGACGCGGTCTATATGAAAAGCAGGATGGAAGCGAGTCTGGCAATCATTCAGCTTGGAGTAACGCTTGTCGGTGCGTTCGCTGCTGCGACTGGCGGTATTGGAATTGAACAACGATTAAGTCCATATCTAATAGCAACCATGAAAATCAATCACTTCGCAGCCGAGGCGTTGTCGCTGGTCTTTTTAATCATACCGCTGACATTTATTATTGTAGTTTTCGGCGAACTTGTTCCCAAGATTCTTGCGCTGAACAACAAAGAATGGGTTGTGCTTAGGCTTTCGCCGTTTATGAAAATTATTTCTGTAATTACTAACCCGATTATTTCGGTAGTTGAATCGGTTGTCAAATGGACGGTAAGAATAATTATGAAATTAAGCCCGATAAAGGGCGGCGAAAAGATGCCCGGATTTTACGATTTCAGGGCGGCGGTTTCGCTTGCGCGTGCGTCAAAACTTTTAAGCGCACGTCAGGAAAAAATTGTGCTGTCCAGCGCTCTTTTGGCCACACGGCCGGTGAAGGATATAATTATTCCCATGCAGGACATATCAATAATTTGGATTGAAAGCAGCCTGATGGATGCCCTTGTCAAGATGCATCTTGATATGCATACGAGGTTTCCAGTTTGCCGAAAGCCAGATGACCCGCAGACAATCGAAGGATATGTTAATTTCAAGGATATCGTATATGCGCTTAAGGCCAATCCTTCCGAGCCTTCGCTGAAAGGGATAACAAGGACGATAAGAAAGATTGACGCGAATATATCCATATCGCAGGCGCTGGAAATAATGATACAGGAAAAACTTCACATCGCGCTTGTCGCTTCCGGCGATGGGACGATTTTGGGAATGATAACGCTGGAAGATGTCCTGGAAGAGCTTGTCGGCGAAATAGAAGATGAATTTGATTATCTGCCTTCGCATATTCAGCCTTTCGGCAGCGCGTGGATTATGGGCGGAGGATTGGCGATGGGCAAAGTATATTCCACTGTCGGTTACAAAGGCGAAGATAAATATAAAGATACCAAATCGCCTACGCTTAGCGAATGGTGCGCACAAAAAGCACAAAAGCCGCTGGAAGGCGGAGAAATAATTGAAAGCGATAATTTGCGAGTAGTGATTCGCAAATTCCGAAGGAAGAAAGTTTCCGAAGTGCTGGTAAATTTATCTGATAGATAGGGCGGTTAGATACCTTTAATGAATCGATTATCGCTGGCTATTGCCAGCACATATTAGGGTCGCCAAATCCGCACGTGAGCCATTCGCTCGCCAAGACACGTATGTCCCGCATATTTACATAACCGTCTTTGTTGATGTCCGCATTCACCGGTGTTAAATGCCATTCATGTGCCACCTTGACAAAATCATAGAAATTCACTTTGCAGTCGTCCGTTAAATCCGCATCCAGCGACGCAATGCATAGTGGGTCGCTGGAAGTCAGCTCAATGCCGTTGCCTGTGCCGAGATTTCTCGTATATTTTTTATCAGTGCTGTTATTCCAGTGCTCATGCACTCCGAGGCTCGGGAACCGCCTCTGCACGCCGTTCGGCTCATAACCGTAAACTGTGCCGGAAGGTGGATTATTTGCCTCTGCGGCCTCGTGCATATAATCGTCTACGCCTCTATACAGGTTCGTTGTTCCTAAATTGTTTCCATACTGCGCCCTTACAAAATCCAGTCCAACCGAGTCTATCGCCACCATATCCTGGCTCATAAACAGGCTTGAGGGGTAATCTCCATTGGGGTCTGTATTCGTAAACGGAGGAAATGTGTACTTCTGGGGATAAGACCCGTTGCTGTGCTTGGCGAAACCCCACAGCCCATCCAGTATGAAAAGCACCGTCTTTTCGCCAAAGTTCCTGTTGCCCATCAAATCCACCACTGGCCGATAATGACCCATCGTCCACACGCCAGAACTATCTATATATCCAAACGCGTGAGCGGTGTCGGCAGGGTCATTCCACGGCATCGGGTATGTCGCGGTGGCCGAGCCGGGCTTGGCACAGAAACATCCGTACCAGTTCTTTCCGCAGAACGTCGCTCCTACCTGAGTATGTCCTTTCATAATGGCAAGATTTACCACGTAGTTAGCCTCGACGAAAGGCATCGGCTGCGCGGTTGGCGGTATCGTATGGCCCGTAGCTCCGAGGTGACTATAGTGAGTCGCGGTTACGCACGGGTCTGAAGGCGTTACAGGTGGACGATTCGGGTCCACGTATCTATCATCGCCTTTGTCCGCATAAAAATTAGTCACAAGATAATGCACATTCGGAAAAAGCGCATGACACCTGTCGTATTCTTTGTTCGCAATATAACGCGATGAATCGCATATTGTTATACAATTCTGCGGAACGCCGACCGTGTTAACAAGCTGCTTGAGCAGCGATACCATCATCTGCGGCGAAAGGTCTGCATAGTTATTCTCCCAAAACAGCCGCCGCTGTTCCACATGATTTGGCTTTATCGCTATCTTTTCGCCGCTGACATATCCGACATTGCCTTTGCCGTGCCGCTGGTTGAAGTACCTGAATAATTTGCCCCAGGCTTCTTCATCGGTAGTTGAATCGGTCAGCCACCTGATGCCCTTTGAATACATCTGGTCAACAACGGCCTGGTTTGTGTGATTATCATCCCAGTAGAAAACGATCGTGCTCGTATCGAGCGAATGGTCCCACGTCGTGGCATTTGAGTCGTGTACCCAAACGACACGGCCGGGATATATACCCCTTGCTACGCCCATTGGGTGGTTATTGCCGTCCGTCGGCACGAACATTGTCGCGCTTGCCTGAAACGCATCAATACCTATAGTGAACCAAGCTGTTGTTATTGCTGCGCATAAACATACGGCGGCGATTATATATTTTGCCCGCTTGATGTGCATACTGACTCGTCTTACCAGCACTGCGGTAGTGAATATTCCTATTAAATATGCGACGAAACTTGACGCTATGGGAAACGCCACTCTCTGGCAGGGATATTCGGCACGACTTGGTTTGGGAATAACTCGTATCAGAAACCATAGAGTTGCCAGCAAACCTGTTAAAGGCAAAAACCATTTATACCAGGTGTGATGCTGCCGAATTTTGTAAATTTTTCCCGTTTTTGGACAAACTCTATAGTCTGAATTTTTAGACACTTTCCTGCCTCCTAAAAAATCAATGATAACACACAAGTCTTTGAAAATCAAGAGAAAAATGCATAATATTGAGACTATCAAAGAGTCATGGCTTTTTTAGGCAAGTAATTTGATAATGGCGTTGATGGTTTTTTGTGTTGCGCCCTGATTTTCTTTGATGACTTTTTGGCCGCTGGCGCCGATTTGCCGGGCGAATTGCAGCTCGTTGAGACATTTTTGAATTGTTTCGTAAAGTTCATTTTCGTTCTTTACCTCAATGGCTCCCTGAGAATGCAAAAGCGACTTGACAGTTTGGCTGAAATTAAAAGTATGCGGGCCGAATATAGTGCATTTGCCCATCGCAGCCGACTCCATCATATCGGAGCCGCCCATCGGGACTAAAGACCTTCCGACAAAAACAATCGCAGCGAGAGAGTAAAATTTTCTTAAATCACCCATAGTATCGCCGAGGATCACAGTATCCTGATTTGTTATTTTTTCCTGGGAATTTTTTATTCGGCTGTATCTCGACAGTTCAAAACCTGATTGCTTGATAAGGCCGGCGACTTCGTCGAACCGTTCAGGTTTGCGAGGGACAATTGCCAGTCGCAGGTTATTATATTTTTCTTTTTGTTTTAATTTTTTAAATACGTCAAGTATGATTTTTTCTTCATTCGGCCCCGTGCCGCCCGCGACCCAGAGTCGCTGGCCGGCGATGTTCAACTGTCCGGCAAGCAGGTCGGCGCCTTCAACTTTATCGGTTACATGGGCTGTGTCGTATTTGACACTGCCGGTGACGATTGCTGTGTCGTGATGTCCGCCAAGAGCTATGAAGCGGTCGGCGTATTCTTTGGTTTGCGCCAGGAAAAGCGCAACTTTTTTAAAAGTAGGTTTTACGAAAAACTTAACAAGTTTATATCTTGGGAAGCTTCTGTCGCTGATTCTGCCGTTGACAACGACGACAGGGATGTTCAATTTTGCCGCCCTTGAAGTGAAATTCGGCCAGACCTCAAGCTCCATCAAAAGGCAGATGTTAGGTTTAAGATGTTTAAACGCGCGATGCACAATAAAAGAAAAATCAAATGGGAAATAAAAAACTTTTAATTCTTTGCCGTATAATTTTCGGGCCTGTTCGATGCCGGTATCAGTGGTTGCGCTTATGATTATTTCGTATTGGGGCAGGTATTTTTTCAGTTCAGCGACGATAGTTTTAGTGGCGTTGACTTCGCCGACACTGACGGCGTGAATCCAGATGCATTTTTTATCCGGAAAATTTCGGCGGACCTTGCCGAGCCTTTCGCTCCAGCCCTTCTTGTAACGGTTCTGTGTTATAACTCTATACAGGATTTTGGGGCTGATTGCGATAAGCGCAAGAAGATAAATAAGGTCATTTAGAGACTTCATTTTTAGACGTTAATTGCCTTAAAAGAATAAATGCGCCCGAAGGGATTCGAACCCCTGACCTACGGATTAGAAATCCGTTGCTCTATCCAGCTGAGCTACGGGCGCTTAAGTTTTAAGTCGTTGCAGTATAACGAGTTCCTGTGGACGCTGTCAACTCCTTTTTGGCCCATGCACCAATATCTGCACCAGGACTGCTCTGTTGGTCCTCGGTCAGTTCCCGGTTGGTTCTACATCGGTTTCATAAGTCTTTTTTTGGCAACAGTTAGTTATTTAACCATAAACGGTTACAGTTAACGTTTTTATTTTTGACAAAAGCGAAAATGATGTGATAAATTACTTCTATTATTTGTCAGATATTTACGTTTGAGGTTTTTAATGACTGATTTCAATTGTTCGTCTGTTGATCCTTTGCTGATTATGATTAATGAAAGAAAGCGATGAGTTGGCGAAATGTAAAAGCGGTACATAGAACAATTTTTGATTGTCTGAATCGAGATTTTGTCGAATTAGCAAAGGAATACGTTGATGGTTTTCCTGATTTCCACGATTCAAACACATTATTAATTGGTTCTGACTATAGTGGTGAATCGTCAAAATCGCCATATTCAGTCTATTCTTTCTTGCTGACCACTTTGGAATCATGGACTGTATTTGAATCAAAACGATTAGAAGTAAGAAAATTTTGTTTTTCAGACACAAGGCGTATGTCATTCAAAGGATTGGGGGATGTTCAAAGACAAAAAGCACTAAAGCCTTTGCTTGAGGCCGCAAATTCTTTAAAAGGCTTGTCCTTTACTATGGCTGTCAATAAGAAGTGTGTGTCATTTTTTCCAGAAAATGGTCCGATGGATTTAGCTAATCCAGATTTTTATATGTTTAAAAAATGGAAGAAAAGGGTTTTGGAAAAAGCTTTTTTGATAACTCATTGTATAAGTTTCCTTGTGGCTGGTTTGAGCAGAGAGGGGCAGGATATTTTGTGGTTTACAGACGAAGGGGATATCACCGCAAATGACGAATATGTATGTGATCTAACAAGTCTTTTTGCTTGGATTAGTAGTCTGTACTTGCAACATGATCTTGGACACTGTCGTGTTGGAACGTCTCGTTGCGATAGTGGTGAAAATCAGATAGAAGATTTGTTGGCTATTCCTGATTTGGTGGCCGGAGCTATTTCTGAGCAGCTAAGTCTGGAAAGCATCAAATTATCTAATAAGCCTACTTTCTTTTTCAAACGCTCTGATTTTACAGACAAAACTAAAAATATTTCATGGTGGTTATTGGATGCTAAAAAACATTTAAAAAAATTCGTATGCTTTGTTGATCCATCAGTAGATGGGAAAGGGCATCTAAGTTCATTCTTCCACTTTTATGATAGATGAAACAGGCAATTATCTTATGATTTTTTTACGAAAATTTAAGGTTTTGGAATATTGAGAATAATCACAAAACAACGCAAAACGAACTTTCTTACACCATCTGGTTTACGATGTTTGGCGAATTTGCCTACGGTGAATGTTTCAGCAGGTTGTGCTCACAATTGTGTCTACTGTTACACTAAAGGCTATTCAATTTATCCTGGAGATAATTCAATCGAAATTTATGAAAATATGGCAGAGAAAATTGCTGATGAGATTAAACGAAAACGGAAAAAACCGGCAGCGGTTTATTTTTGTCCTTCTTGCGACCCATTTCAGCCGGTATCTGAAGTTCAGCAGGTTACCTTTGAAGTTATGAAAATCATATTGGAAAATGGTATTGGAGTTCAGTTTGTTACTAAAGGAAGAATACCTGAAGAAATCTTCAAGTTGTTTGAAAAACACAGTTCAAAAATAGCCGGCCAAATTGGATTGATATCTGTTGATAAAAAAATCTTAAATATGTTCGAACCTAATGCAGCCAATTTACATCAGCGACTAAAGCAACTAAAAAATTTGGTAGAAATTGGGATTAAGGTGTCTGTGCGCTGCGATCCTATGATATATGGCCTAACAGATACGAGTATGCAATTACAGAGTTTGTTTTCAGCGGTTGCCAAGACCGGGTGCAAAGAAGCTGCCGTAAGCTTTCTTTTTTTACGGCCTGCAATTGCTGCCAGTCTCAAAAAGAATATTGTCGAGGCAAATATTCTGAATGAAATTTTAAAACCTTTTTCAAAAAGTGTTTGTTTGCCGATTGGTATTAAAAATTCCACAGGGACGGTTTTGCCTGTAGAAATCAGGAAATCAGCTTTTGAAAGAATCAGTAAAATAGCAGATAGTTTTGGTATCAGGATATATATTTGCGGTTGTAAGAATTGTGATATTACAACAGAAAATTGTTGTATTACACGTGAAACAGAGAATTATCAAACTCATCTATTTTAAATCTCGGCGGTAATTTAAACACTTTTGACGGATTTGTCAACTTTTGAAATGACACAAAAAGCCAATTAGTTATCCAGGGGTACCGGCGTCAAAATTTTCAGGCAGATGAGCTTTTTTAGTTTTTAATCTTTGCCTGAATGACTCCATATACAAATAGAACACCGGCGTTACATAAAGTGTAAGAGTCTGTGAAAAAAGCAAACCGCCGACAACGGCAAGACCCAAAGGCCTTCTTGATTCGGCACCTGCGCCAAAGCCCATCGCAATCGGCAGGCCGGCCATCAAAGCGGCCATCGTCGTCATCATAATGGGACGGAATCTTACCAGACAGGCCTCAAAAATAGCATCGTGCGGATTTTTTCCTTCCGTTCGCTGGGCTTCAAGCGCGAAGTCAATCATCATAATGCCGTTTTTCTTGACCAGACCGACAAGCATAATTATGCCGACAAAAGCATATATGGAAAGTTCAGTCCTGAAGAGCAGCAGCGTCAGCAATGCACCAAAACCTGCGAATGGAAGGGCTGAAAGGATAGTAATAGGATGAATAAAACTTTCATACAAAATGCCAAGAACAAGGTAAATAACAAGAATCGCCAGGACCAGCAATAATCCAAGTCCCTTGAAAGAAGAACGAAATGCAGCGGCGGTTCCCTGAAAGCTTGTGTTAATCGTCGCCGGCAATGTTTCCTTTGCTATCCGGTCGATACTATCAACCGCGTCGCCGAGAGAGACGCCGGGTTTTAAATTGAAAGATATTGTAACAGCGGGCAATTGTCCCTGATGGTTAATTGTAAGAGGGCCGACGCCGGTAGTAAAACTTGCAACGGCATTTAACGGGATGAGCTTGCCTGATAAATCTGAGCGAACGTAAAGCATGCTTAAAACAGAAGGGTCAAGCTGATATTCAGGCAGCAATTCGGTAATGACCAGATATTGATTATCAGGCGCAAGTATAGTCGAAACCTGACCTGAGCTGTAAGCATAAGATAAAGCGGTTTCAATCTGCTCTGCGGTAATGCCGAGACTGGCGGCCTTATCTCTCTGGATATTGATACTGACTTTCGGATTTGTGATTTGCATATCGCTTGTAATATCCTGAAAGCCTGGCAGTTCCTGAATTTTCTTCTCCATTATCGCAGCGTATTTATATAATTCATCGGTGTCAGGAGATTGAAGCGTGTACTGATATTGGCTTTTTGCCATTCGACCGCCTAATTGGATAGTGGGCGGGTTCTGCAGATAAACTTTGATGCCCGGCACTGTACCTAAACTTTGCCGCCATTTTTGAATCAAATCATCTGCTGAAAATTTACGCTCTGACTTGGGCTTAAGACGAATAAAGACCATTCCGGTATTGCTTCCCGAACTGCCGCGCGAACCGGCGCTTGACATAAACGATTCGATTTCCGGCATTGTTTGTAAGACAGCATTAACAGCCTGTTGGTGCTCGAACATTGATTTATAAGAAATTCCCTGTGGGCCTTCGGTAGAACCATATATCTGGGCGCGGTCTTCGCTGGGCAAAAACCCTTTTGGAAGCCAGATAAACAAAAAGACAGTGCCGGCCAGAATAATGGTCGAAAAGAACATAGAGCTTCGTTTATTAACCAGCACCCATCGAAGCGTTCGCTCATAAAAGCCGAGCATAAGATTGTAAATCCGCTCGGAATATTCAAATGCTTTACTGTGATGTATCTCTCGCGGCGGACGAAGGAATCGGCTGGCAAGCATAGGGGTAAGCGTAAGGGCGACAAAACCGGACACCAGAACCGCAACTCCGATAGTAACCGCGAATTCACGGAAAAGCCTTCCTATCAAACCGCCCATAAAAATAATCGGGATGAAAACGGCAGCCAGAGACAAAGTCATACTCACGATGGTAAAACTGATTTCTTTTGCGCCGTCGATGGCGGCCTCCAGCCGGGCCTTTCCCATTTCCATATGCCGGACGATATTTTCAAGCATAACAATAGCGTCATCAACAACAAAACCTACCGACAGAGTCAGTGCCATCAAAGACAAATTGTCCAGGCTGTAATCAAGCAGATACATAACTACAAAAGTTCCGACAATCGCCATCGGCAGGGCAAGACTTGGAATAACCGTTGCCGAAACATTGCGAAGGAAAAGGAATATGACAAGAACTACCAGAACCAGAGTAAGTAAAAGTGTGAATTTAACATCATTGACCGAGTTTTCAATCGAAATAGAACGGTCAATCAAAACTTCAACAGAAACGGAAGCAGGCAATTGTTTACTGAAAGTGGGCAGCAGTGCTTTGACTGCTTCTGTAACCTCGACTGTATTAGTGCCTGGCTGGCGCTGAATCGCCAAAATTATAGCCCTTTTCTGGGCTTTGCTGTCAACATACCATGCGGCAACTTTATCATTTTCGACGCTGTCGTAAACATGCGAGATTTTATCAAGCCGAACCGGTGAACCGTTTCGATACGCGACAATTAAAGGCCGGTAAGCATCGGCATCAATTAGCTGACCTGTTGCTTCAACCGTAAATGCGCGATGAGATCCATACAGAACTCCTGTCGGCAGATTTACATTTCCTCTTTGAATAGCCGCAACCGCCTCATTAATTCCCATTCCTAATCGCGACAGAATCATCGGGTCAAATTGAACTCTCACGGCATACTTTTGCGAGCCGTAAACCTGCACCTGAGCGACGCCGTCAATCATTGAAATTCTCTGGGCCATCAAAGTTTGACCGTATTCGTCCAGTGAGGACAATGGCAGGGTGGGACTGGTTAGCGCGACAATCAAAATCGGCTGGTCGGCGGGATTGACCTTCTGATAACTGGGCGGGCTTGGCATATCCTGCGGCAGCCGACGCAGAGCCTGCGCAATTGCGGCCTGAACATCCTGAGCGGCCGCGTCTATATTACGATTAAGATTGAACTGGATTGTTATCTGGGTGCTTCCCAAAGCGCTGGCTGAAGTCATAGAGTCGATGCCGGCAATTGTCGAAAACTGTTTTTCCAAAGGAGTCGCAACTGCAGCGGCCATTGTCTCAGGACTTGCGCCCGGCAATGAAGCGGAAACCTGGATTGTGGGAAAATCAACATTCGGTAAATCGCTGACGGGAAGCAGCCGATAGGACGCGACGCCAAAAATCAGTATGGCCGACATAACAAGAGTCGTCATAATCGGTCGATTAATAAACAGAGATGTAAAATTCATAGACTCAGCCTCATTTCTTACCGGGCGTTTTAATCTGAACTTTTGCGCCGGGTACCAATCGAAGCTGTCCATCGGTAACAATTATTTCTTTAGCCTGGACGCCCTGGACAACTGTCCGGCTGTCCAGATTTCTTATGGCAGTTACAGGTCTGAATTCAACGGTCTGGTCTGGTTTAACTACATAAACGAATTGTCCATTCTGGCTGTTCTGTATCGCCTCGGAAGGAACCAGCACTACGTCTTTTTCTACACGGAGCACGAGTTTTACCTTTACGAATTGGCCGGGCCAGAAATAACGGTCGGCGTTCGGCAGGGTGGCACGAAGTCTAATCGTGCTTGTTTCCTGCTGGACGGCATTGTCCAGAAATGTCAAAGCTCCCTGACGAGCGTTGGCGTCGGATTTATCAGGCTGCCAGACAAGAGTTTTCAGTTCGCCCTTTGCCATTTCCTGACGGACCGATTCGAGGTCCTGCTCTGTAATTGTAAAGTCGGCATATATCGGGTCGAGCCGCTGAATGACAAGCATAATAGCGACTGCGTCGTTGTTAGTTGCGTTTACGACGTTGCCGACATCTACACTGCGGTGTCCTGCGCGGCCGTCAATGGGAGAATGTATAAAGCAGTAGTCGAGGTTGACCTGGGCCATTTGCAGAGCGGCCTGGTCGGACTGCATCTGCGCTTCTGCAAGTATTACAGCGTTCTCTTTGGTGTCATAGGTGTCTTTAGAAACAGCGCCAGACGGAAGCAGCTCTTTTACTCGCAGAAAAGTTGACTTGGCCAGGTCGAGCGAAGAATTGCTTTTTGCCAGACTTGCCTGAGCCTGTTTGAGTGCCGCCTCGTAAGGACGCGGGTCAATAGTAAAGAGCAGGTCGCCTTTTTTCAGGTCAGCGCCGTCGGTGAAATTTATTTCGGTGATTTGGCCGGAGGCCTGCGGACGAATCGATACACTTTCGTATGCAGTGCAGGAGCCGATTTCGTCAAGAGATACTGGCACATCCTGACTAACAGCCTCAGATGCAGAGACCCATACAACAGGCTTTTCAACTGCCGCCTGTTTTTTTCTGCAGCCGCTAAAAGTTAATCCGACAAGCGTTAGTATTATTGTTACACAGAGAATCTGAGTAAATAGCCGATTTCTTGTTCTCAACATGTTCATATAAGTATTCCAGGAATGTTTTTGGTAACACAAAAAATTACTTATTATTGGTATCGGCATAAAAGTAAGCCTATATAAGTACAATGCTTAGGGGTATAAAGTATAATGGCATCCGCAATATCATTAAAAAATTGACATTAAAAAAGAAATGTACCCTTTTGAATCGTAAAATGAGTAAGGGGATATCAATTATCTCAAATATAAGTCCTATAATTATTACATAATTTTCTATTTACTACAGTATTATACACGCAATTTTGTTTGAACTGAATTGTTTTTAATAGCAAACATTTTTATACTAAGTATAATTAGTCCACTATTTTTATCGGAAATTTTTGCTTTATTAAGTGAAGGAACGCGATTAAGTGAGAATTTATATCGCAAAAGAGAGACATCCCGGCGAAAACCGCACTGCTATGGTTCCGGAAAACGCCGCCAAATTAGTCAA
>JBEKEA010000037.1:0-20814 GCA_050014075.1 Sedimentisphaerales bacterium
CGGCTTTTCCAGTAAAAACATTTGTTGAAATTATCGCATTTTCTTCCTTTACAGTTGCCATGCTCGCTTTTAACCGCGCTCCGTATCTGCGCCGAAGGAGTAAAATCAAGTTCGCTGAACAATCCCTCTTTGCTTTGAGAAGCCCATTGGCTTAAACGTTCAAGCTCCGCAGTGCCGGAATCGAAAAGTCCCTGTTGTTTTCTCCGGGCATAATCCAGTCTTCTTAAGCACACGAAATTATTGCGCCCTATTGCCAGCGCCGCCTGAAAACATCCGCCAAGCGCTTTGCCAAGAAACGGAATATCTTTGTTGATTAGCTGCTCCTGAAGTGTAATTGTATAAGTGCTTATAAGAACTTTGCATTTCTGCTGTATGGCCGCCCTGATTGCGCAGGCAAGATACGCAAAGCTTTTACCGATTCCAGTACCCGCTTCGACCGCCAGATGATATTGATTTTTCAGAGCGTCTTCAATCGCCTCTGCCATTTGCAACTGTTGGGGCCTGTCTTCGAAACCGGCAAAACAACGTGCTATACCGCCATCGGGACCAAAAATCCCTTTTATGCTGAAATCTTCACCCAATTAAACTCACCATTGTTATTTTTTCTCAATCACCTGTTTAAGAGCTTTTACGGCCTGGCTGTTTGGCATTTTTTGCGCCGCGGTGTCTATCGCTTTGGTCGCCAAATCCGGGTTTCCAAGCTGATAATAAATATAGGCAAGCAAAAAATTAAGCTCAGGAGAATTTGTTCTCTCTATCCATGTCTTTACGTCGGCAATTCTGCTCTCGAGCCTGTCCTTATCAGGTATCATGGCGTTAAGGTCAATTTTAAAATTTACATATTGCGGAAACATATTTATAGCCATTGTAAGAAAATAGGCACTGCTCATATATTCCCCGCTTGCAAACAAAGCGTGCGATCTGCCGGCATACGCCAGCGGGTCTGAGGGTTTATAAATACTGGCAAGTGTATAAGCATCGGCAGCACGATAATACTGTCCCTGCTTCAAAAATTCCTCTGCCGATTTCATATAGTAATTAAACTTGTCATTTGCCTCTATAGCGAATGACTTATGTATATCTTTCATCGCCGCAGCGGTTTCTTTTGATATAGTGGATAGTTCGCTTCTTTGCCCGCCGGCATTTGGTTCTTCATTTTCTACTTTTTCTGTTTTATTTTCTTCCTTTGTTTTCTCTTTTTCGGCTTCGGCCTTTTTTGCAGCATCAAGTTCTTCGACCATTTGTTCATAAACGCTTTTAGCTTTCGGAGCTTTTGCGGCTTTTGCAGCTTTTGCAGCTTCTTCGTTTATCTGGCCCGGCTGTAAAGGAGTGCCAGGCTCCAGCGTGCGTTCAAGCGGTTTGGCCGGTTCATCTTTCGAAGGGATATTTTGGTTTTCCTGCGGCTGAGTTTCTTTTGTTTTTTCCTGTTCGTTTTCACCGGCCCTTTTCAAAGCGGCGACTAATTCTTTTTGTTCCTTGCTGCGAGTCAGATTATAACTGATAACTCTTTCAAGCTTGCCTTATACGATAGAGGTCTTGTCAAATCGTATTCATAAAGCGGCGAAATCGCCGGTATGCTGCCAACTGGCACCTGCACAATCACAGAAGTAGTAACATATTCGCCCGTCCCTTTATTCTGGTTTATAGATGTATAAGTAATCAATCCGGAACCTGGGCCGCGGACCATCGAACTTACAGTCTGTGAGGGTAGATAATAAGGCTGCGGCCCGACCTGTCCGGTACTATTATTAATCGGCGCCGAACGCATTAGAAACGATCTTATATCATTGGTTCCTAATTGGCCCTGGAACTCCGTCGGTGAACTATAAGGGACCAAACCGCGAAACTGTGAATTGCCTGCCAGATTACCCGTCATTAATAGATTGCCGCTTGTATTTATAGGATTTGGAGACCTCACAAGCCCGCTGCCATTGCTGCTTTGCGGTGTTGTCGGATTGCTTATCGGGCTGGTAAGTGCCAAACAAGCCGCACAGAAAAACTGAATAACCAAAAACGTTTTTATTAAATTATATCTTTTCACCTTTTGCCTTTTAGTAATTATTTTCTCTTATATTTCGGCTTCTGTGCCCAGCTTAATTTACCCGCAAGCGTATCCCATTGGGTGCGCAGAGGATTATTAACTACAAGAAATGAACCGCTGTGTCTTTCGACTGTAACAACGTCTTGGCTTTTAAGCGAACTTAAAATCTGGCCGTCAAGTATTACAGTCGTTCCCTCGTTGATTCTCTGCGGATATATTTCTATTTTATTGTCGGCATCTATTACAATCGGCCTGAAGCTCAGCGTATGCGGGGATAGCGGAGTAATTACTATCGCCGAAAGGTTGGCCGATAATATCGGTCCGCCCGCTGATAAATTATACGCCGTAGAGCCTGTCGGGGTCGATATGATAAGTCCGTCGCCTATGCAGTCGGCAAGACTTTGGCCGCGAACCGTTATTTTCAAGTCCACCATATTGAAGTTCGGACCGGCTGTTATTACTACGTCATTAATCGCCGTCGATACAAGCTTTTCGCTGCCTCGGTTGGATACGGTGCATTTAAGCATCATCCGTTTTTCTATCAGTTTTTTCTCGGTTGTAAGCCTGTCGAAAAGATTTTTGACTTCCTCAAGGCTGAATTCCGCCAGGAACCCGAGTCTGCCGACATTGACGCCTATAACAGGAACATTGTTTTCACAAAGGCTTCTTGCCGCTGACAGTATTGTGCCGTCTCCGCCGAAAACAATTGCAAAATCAGCTCCTTTTAGAACATCAGCGGCACAATCTCCCCTGAAACAGTTCGCAAGTATCTGCGCTTTGCCGGCGGCGAATTTCGTAAAATCCTCTATCGCCTCGGCGACAAATTCACGCCGCTCGTCGCCAAAAATTATCAGTTTCGGTTTTGGGCTTGTTTTAACCATCGCACTTTCCTGAAATTTAATGTGCTTTCGCCATTTTTTTTACGGTCTCAATTATACCTTGTGCGCCTATTTGGCAGCGGGCAATCTGGGCATCTCTTTTATCTGTCGCAACAAACTCGTCACTCACGCCAAGCACTCGGATTTTAGCAATGTCCGCTCCTGCCGCGGCGGCCGCTTCAAGAACCGCCGAGCCGAAACCGCCTGCCGTGAAATGATCTTCGACAGTAATTATACTATTTCCGCCCGATAATAACGAAATAATTTTTTCATCAAGCGGCTTAACGAATCTGGCGTTTATAACGGTTATATCGATATTATCGGCTTTAAGGGCCTCGGCCGCTTTAAGAGCCTCATTTATTACGCTGCCGCAGGCTATAACGGCTATTTTATCTTTCCCCTGCCTGGTTGTTACACTTTTTCCGAGCTCAAAAGGCTGCGAAAAAATTTCAGGGCATATATTGTCATTAACTTCCTCTTTTGGATATCTTATCGCTACCGGATGTTTTGACTGCGCGGCGAAATACAGCGCAAGCTCAAGCTCTACACCATTTGCCGGCGAGACAAGAACCATATTCGGCATCATTCTCAAAAAACCGATATCCATTAATCCATGATGAGTAGGACCGTCCGCACCGACCAGCCCCGCCCTGTCGATACAGAAAACTACCGGCAGATTCTGCAGCGCCACTTCCTGGAATATCTGGTCGAAACCTCTCTGGAGAAATGTCGAATAAATACACACAAAAGGTTTTAATCCCATTTTCGCCTGGCCGGCGGCAATATCCACCGCCACCGATTCTGCTATTCCGACATCGTAATAACGATCTCTGAATTTCTGTTTAAATTTTCCCAACCCCGTACCGTCAGACATCGCGGCAGTGATTGCGATAACTTTTTCGTCTTGTTCGGCGAGTTTTACAATCGCATCAGAAAAAGCAGATGTAAAACTTCTGCCGGTGGGTTTTTCAACTTCAAGTTCACCGTTGATTTTGAAAGGACCTGTGGAATGGAATTTGGTCGGGTCGTCGTCAGCCGGAGTAAACCCTTTGCCTTTCTTTGTATAAACATGAAGAACCGCAGGCCTCGGAAGATGGGACATCGCCGTAAAAATCTGAATAAGCGAAGCAATGTCGTGTCCGTCAACCGGGCCGAAATAAGGAATATTGAGACTTTCAAAAAGCCTGTTTGGCGTTATTGCCATACGAAGAGTCCGCTTGAACGACTCAATCGCGTCTTCCATTTTTTTGCCGCCGGGCAAATGCTCAAGAATTCTATTTGTCGTGCTTCGCAAATCCTCGTACGTATGACTGAGCCTTACCTTGGCCAGAAATTGTGCGACAGCCCCCTGCGAAACGTCAATCGCCATCGAATTATCGTTAAGTACAACCAGAAGCTGTCTCTTGGCAAGGCCAAGGTTATTCAACGCCTCGAAATTCAAACCGTTGACAATGCTCGCATCGCCGACAAAGGCGACAATCTTTTCCGTGGTTTTGAGTTTCTCGCTGGCAAGAGCAAGTCCCAGCGCCGTAGATATTGATGTGCCCGCGTGGCCGACAGAAAACTGGTCGTACTTGCTTTCCTCAGGCGACGGGAAACCGGTTATGCCGTCTTTCTGCCGCAGCTTTTTGAATTGCTCTCTTCTGCCGGTTATTATTTTGTGCGCATAACACTGATGGCCGACGTCCCAGAGAAGTTTGTCTTTGCTGAAGTCAAACACGTAATGCATTGCAATTGTAAGCTCCACTACGCCAAGATTGCTTGCCAGATGTCCGCCAGTATTGCTTACGGACTGCGTAATATAATCCCGTATCTCCGCTGCCAGCTTATTCAACTGTACAGTCGAAAGAATCCTCAGATCGTTAGGAGAATTCACTTTATCTAAAAATTCATATTGCATCTTCTTATCTATTCCTGTCAACAAGGACCAAAGCAAGTTCTTTTAATGTCGCTGCTCTGCTGCCGAACGGCTCAAGTATTTGGGCGGCTTTTGCGGCAATTTGCTGGGCTTTTTTTCGCGATTCTTCAAGACCGAAAATTGCCGGGTACGTCAATTTACCTTGTTTTACGTCTTTGCCCACGGTTTTGCCCAGCGTCTTACTGTCGGAAACAACATCGAGAATATCGTCGGCGATTTGAAACGCAAGACCGAGATTCAATCCGAATTCCAACAAAATCTGTCTTTGTTTTTCATCAGCGCCGCCTGCAATCGCGCCTAAAACGGCCGAGGCCTGAAACATTTTCGCTGTCTTATTAATATGAATAAACTCAAGCATTTGTGCGTCAGGTTTTATATTTTGAGCAAGAATATCTGCTATTTGTCCTGCAATCATTCCGCAGGGCCCTGCTCCCTGCGCCAGTTTTTTTGTCATCAAAACAGCTTTATCCGCACTGCTTATATTTTTGGCGATTACTTCAAATGCCATTGTCAATAGCGCATCACCTGCAAGAATTGCCGTCGCCTCGTCAAAGGCCTTATGACAGCTCGGCCTGCCCCTGCGAAAATCATCGTCGTCCATCGCCGGCAAATCATCGTGCACCAGCGAATAAGTATGCACCATTTCTATAGCTGCCGCCGCGTTGAGAGCATCTTCATTTTCACTGCCAGCGACAAGCTCGCAGCACCACAGCACTAACGCCGCCCTTACCCTTTTGCCCGGCGAAGCCAGAACATAATCTATCGCCTCGGCAAGCTTTCCAGGGATGCCCGTCCATTGTTCAAGGACAGTTTTAATCCTGCCGTTTACTATTTCTGCTTTTTCAGCAAGAGCATTTTTTATGTCGATTTTCTGCATCTTAATTACTATAAATCGCTTAGTATGGCATTTTTCTGCAAACTTATTATTATACAGCTTATTTCTGTTTGGATACAATCAAATATATATGATGAATAACGCTCGCAGAATACTAATTCTTGGCGTAACCGCCGGTGGAAAAGGAAAACTGGCCTTTGAGCTGGCTAAAAAAATCAACGCTGAAATTATCAGCATCGACTCGATGAAAGTCTATCGAAGAATGGACATAGGCACCGCAAAACCCTCAAAAGATGCCCAAAGCCAGATAAAACATCACCTGATTGACGTTGTCGAACCAAGCGAATCCTTCAGCGTCGATACCTTCTTGTCTCTCACCGCCCAGGCCGTAAAAGACATCGAAGCAAAAGGCAAACCCGTTGTCGCTGTCGGCGGCACCGCAATGTATATTAAGGCTCTTTTATATGGCATATTCGAAGGTCCCAGCACAGATGAAAATATTCGCAACCAATTAAAAGAGCAAATTTCTCAAGTCGGCCTTGCCCAGCTCCACAAAAATCTTACCCAAATTGACCCTGCCGCCGCCGAAAGAATCCATCCAAACGATGAAAAAAGGATAATAAGGGCTTTAGAGGTTTACGAACTGACAGGAAAACCCATTTCTGAATTTCAGCAGCAATTTACGTCTGAGCCGAAAAATGACTGGCTCGTATTAGGCGTGCAAAGAGACAAAACCGATGCATCCGGTCGAATTAATGAACGGGTCAGGAAAATGATTGATGCAGGCTTTGTTGACGAAGTGAAAGCTTTGCTTGCAGAACCAAAGCCGCTAAGTATGCAGGCCCGCTGCGCGATTGGCTATGCCGAAATCATCAATTATATAGATGGCAAAGAGACATTGGATAAAACCATCGAGAACATCAAAATAAATTCCCGCCGATTTGCAAAAGCCCAGCGAACATGGTTTAAAACATTCAGATTTGTCAATTGGCTGGATGTGCAACAGGATGATTCCGTCCAGCAGGTGCTTGAACGTGCTTTAACATACCTAAAATAAAAAATTTATTCTTAACTCCTTATGTATTATATACTTACCCCATTAAACCAAACAAGATTATTCCCATTTTTCAAAAACAATAGTTGTTTTTCATAAGCGAAACGATTATATTGCTCGGCTTTATTATATTAGGTATTAAGCATTCGCTTACATAATTGTAAATTCTATGGATAATCAATTAATATTACTACTTATCGTTCTAATCCCAACCATTGGGGCATTCGTTCTGCCTGTGCTGAATTGCGTTTCGGTTAAGGCCAGAAACCTCTTCGCGCTGTTTTTTGTGCTCACATCGTTTGTATTGACACTTGTGATTTTACCTTTTGTTTTCAGCGGCCAGACCATAACAGCCAATTTTTATAGTTTAACTCTTCACGCCGACGGACTTGCGGTCTTTATGGCTTTAGTATCTTCGTCGCTAAGTGCGATAATTGTTTTTTATTCTTTCGGATATATCAGCCATTACGAAAACCAGAACGAATATTATCTGATGGTTGTTTTGTTTTTCGGCGCGATGATGGGATTGGTTTTTGCAGGTAATCTTATATTCCTTTATTTGTTCTGGGAAATCACGGCCATAACAAGCTGGAGATTAATCGGCTTCTTCCGTGAAAAGCAGCATGTTCTGCGTGCCGACAAGGCGTTTCTGGTTACTATGTTCGGTTCTGTGATGATGCTTCTCGGTTTTGTCAGCATTTATTTCCAAAACGGCACTTATGATTTAGCTGCGTTAAAAGGCAGCCAAATTTCCAATATAGCGGTTATATTAATTCTGGCCGGCATACTTTCCAAATCCGCAACTCTTCCGCTACATACTTGGCTTCCAGACGCCGGCGTCGCACCATCGCCTGTTACCGCTCTGCTTCACGCTGCACTGCTTGTTAAAATCGGCGTCTATGTTTTCGCGAGATTATTTATCGCAACAGGTTTTGTTATCGACCCGTCATGGCATACCATTATTCCTATCATCGCCGGGGCCAGCGCACTTATCGCGGCTGGAGCTGCGATGCTCGAAACAGACCTCAAGCGAATTATTGCCTATAGCACTGTAAGCCAGATAGGTTTTATTTTCCTCGGACTGTCAATCGGCAACGAAATTGGCGTCGTAGGAGCTATGCTGTATATATTGATGCACGGCATGGCAAAAGGCGGCCTGTTCCTTTGTGCAGGCATAGTTGAGCAAAACACCAAAACCAAAAACATAACACAGCTCGGCGGCCTGATTAAGACAATGCCGGTAACGGCTGTTTCATTCCTGCTCTGTTCATTCTCCGTAATGGGAATCCCGCCTTTCGGTGGATTCTTCAGCAAATATATGGTTATGACAGCCGCGACGCAAAAAGGTCAAGTATGGATTTCGTTTGTCTTCCTGGCCGGCGCTGTTATGACAATCGTATATCTGCTGCGAGTATTCAACCTTGTATTTATGGGTCAGTCTAAAACTCAGCCCGCCAAAGAAGGCTCGCCTGTTATGATAATCAGCGTTGCCCTTCTGGCTGCTCTTTCGCTGGCAGGCGGAATCTTAATTTATTATCCCTCCCACTTTTTACAAATAACTCTTCTGCAATTGCCGGGGATAATCAGATGAACGCAAACATACTTTTACTGCCTGTAATTATTCCTCTGTTTGCCGGGATTTTAATCCTGCTGATTAGACGTATGAAGGAAATTATTTCACTGCTGGCAACAGGTTCGATTCTCATTATCGCAATCGCCCTGTTCAAGCAGCAATTGACTTATTCTCTGCCCTGGCTGGGCTTCGGCATAGATTTTAATTTGCGTCTCTATCCTTTCAGCGCATTTATACTTTTATCCATAACAGCTTTATCTTTTCTGGTTATGCTTTACTCCTGCTCATTTATGCGGGGCAAAAATTACATCAACCAGTTCTATGCATATTTTCTGATTACTATAGGAATGGCCTGCGGCGCGGTTCTGGCCGATAATCTTGTCCTGCTGCTTTTCTTCTGGGAAGGCCTGCTGATAACATTATTCGGATTTATCGCGATAGGCGGCAAAGAAGCATTTAAAACTGCTACCAAAATGTTTATCATCGTCGGCGTTTCCGACCTGTGTATGATGATTGGCATTGGAATCGTCTGGTATCTGACAGGCACGATGACGATATCTACTTTAAATGTTCCTCTAAATGCTCTTGGCTGTACAGCTTTTATATTAATGATGATTGGCGCGATTTCAAAAGGCGGCTCAATGCCTTTCCACACCTGGATTCCCGACGCCGCGATTGACGCCCCGCTTCCATTTATGGCCATCCTGCCCGGCTGTTTGGAAAAACTGCTCGGAATTTATCTGCTCGCAAGAATTACAATGGATATGTTCAAAATTCCTGCCGGTTCCTGGATGAGTATCCTTCTTATGATAATCGGAGCGATTACAATTGTGCTTGCCGTTATGATGGCATTGATTCAAAAAGATTACAAAAAACTGCTTTCATATCACGCAATCAGTCAGGTCGGATATATGATTCTCGGTATCGGCACTTGTCTGCCTGCCGGAATTATTGGCGGCCTGTTCCATATGATTAATAATGCGTTATACAAAAACTGCCTGTTCCTTACCGCAGGTTCCGTAGAAAAGCAGACCGGCACCACAAATCTTAATAAGCTCGGCGGATTATGGTCAAAAATGCCTGTAACCGCCGTTTGTTTTTTAATTACCGCAGCATCCATCAGCGGCGTACCTCCATTTAACGGCTTTTTCTCGAAGGAAATGATTTACGGCGCCGCACTGGAAAGAGGCACAATATTCTACGTCGCCGCATTGCTCGGCTCATTCCTTACCGCTGCTTCGTTTTTAAAACTCGGACACGCGGTATATTTCGGCAAACGAAATCAGGAAAACGAAAACGCAAGAGAATCTTCTCTGCCGATGCTTGTCCCGATGATTGTTATCGCAGGCCTCTGTGTCTTTTTCGGATTGTATAATAAATTCGCTGTCAGTTACTTCCTCGCACCTGTTCTGCAGGGCCAGGAATTCGCCGAACATACAAGCACATTGCTGATTGCTCTGACCGCTATAGTTCTTGTCGTCGCAATATTACATCACATCATCGGCGCAATAGTAAATGGCGGAGGTGTTAAGGCCGCCGACCATATTCATCACGCCCCTGTCCTGAGCGGAATTTATGACAGAGCGGAAAAAAGATTCTTCGACCCTTACGAATGGGGTTTGAAAATTGTCAGCATAGCCTCGAATATTCTCTTCTTCCTCGACAGAGCCGTTGACTGGATTTACGACGGTTTGACTGTGACGCTGGCTTACGGAGTTTCCGGTATCATAAAAAGACTGAACACCGGCAATTATTCTCTTTATATCATCTGGTCGCTGCTCGGCGGCTTAATAATATTGATTTTGATGTTCAAGGGATTTGGCTCATAATATGCTTTCATTATTTTTGTTATTACCGTTTCTTGGAATTATAGTCCTCAATCTGCCGCTTAACGGCAGAAAGGATGCCGCGGCATTTTTATACACTTTGTCGCTTTCCATCGGTCAGGCAATTGTCGTTTTGTTCAACCCGGGCGGTTTCTGGCAAAGGCCGGATTTCTGGGGAGGGTTTTTCAATCTGGGGCTTTACGCTGATAATCTGACTTTCGTGATGCTTCTTTCAATTGGAATTGTGGTTTCCACCGCCGCTTGCGTCGGCTGGCAGACAATATCAGATCACAGACATCGGCTGAATTTTTACAACCTGATTTTGATTGCTCTTATCGGAATGAACGGCACTGTTATGCTCACCGATATTTTTTCACTTTATGTTTTTCTTGAAGTTACCGCCATTTCATCATTTATTCTCATCGCTTTCCAGCGGGATTTAAACGCTCTCGAAGGTGCATTCAAATATATAGTTCTTTCCGCGCTGGCAACCGTGTTGATGCTTACTTCTATCGCGGCATTGCTTCTTTTCTCCGGCGGCACTTCTTTTGCCGCTATCAGCGCTGCGGTTAAAAGCAACAGCAATAATATTTTTATCATCTCTGCGTTAGGATTGTTTATCTGCGGCCTGTTTATAAAAGGCGGTCTTGTTCCGTTCCACGGCTGGCTGCCTGCGGCGTATTCTGCCGCCCCTGCTGCCGTTTCTATTCTGCTGGCCGGAATCGTAACTAAAGTCGCGGGCATATATGTACTGATAAGACTAGTAACAAGCGTATTTGTATTTGGACCAATCGTTCAGATAAACAGCGTCCTTATGCTTGTGGGAACTTTTTCGATAATAATTGGCGCTCTGGCCGCCTTGAAGCAGGATAATTTCAAAAAGATACTGGCTTATTCGAGTATCAGTCAGGTTGGATATATTGTTTTAGGTCTTGGCTGCGGCTCGCCGCTCGGCATTGCAGGTGCGGTATTTCATTTGTTCAATCATTCAATTTTCAAGTCGTTATTATTCGTAAATTCCGCCGCTGTTGAAAAGCAGACAGGCTCGACCGATATAACAAAAATGGGCGGCTTGGGCGCGAGAATGCCTTACAGCAACGCAACCAATTTAATCGCGATATTCTCCACATCCGGCATTCCTCCGATGGCCGGTTTCTGGAGCAAACTGGTTATCATTATGGCTCTTTGGCAGATGGGCCATTTCGCTTACGCGGCTATCGCGATACTTGTCAGCGTTATCACTCTGGCATATCTGCTTACAATACAGCGAAAAGTATTCTTCGGCATTTTGCCCCATGAATTAAAACATATAAAAGAAGCCGGAATCTGGATAGTAATTCCGGCCGTTACGCTCGCTATAATTATCATCGGTACAGGCTTGTGTTTTCCGCTTCTTTTTAATAGTTTTATAATGCCCGTTAGCAGTTTTTTTAAATAATTTTAAAGTGTTGATATGGTAATAAACATAATAATTCTTATTGCTTTGGTAACAGCGGCCTTATGGACTGCGATGACAACCCGATTGCTCCGTTCAGCCGTAGGCCTTGCGATTACTAGTGCTATTCTTTCAATTCTTATCTTCCGTCTTGCCTCGCCGATAGCGGCCGTCTTTGAATTGTCGGTTTGTGCAGGCTTGATTTTCGCCATATTTATAATCAGCATTACTGTAACCCAGCGAGTTTCACCCGAAGCTTTTGAAACCAGAAAAAAAGAGCGTATGACTAAGTTTTGGCCCCTGCCTATAATCGTTATCATAGTTGCGGTTGTTCTTACGCAAATTCATTTTCAGACAACATTTAATTTGCCCGCACAAACGGCGCCAAATGACGTAAAAATAATATTATGGAATCTCAGACATCTTGATTTGCTGGGCCAAATCGTGATTCTGCTTACTGGAGCTTTTGGAGTTGTGATTCTCTTCAAGGAGTGGAAAAATGGTTAACGATATGTCCCACCTATTTTGGATGTGCAGTATTGCCGGTATCTTAATATTCATTATCGGCATTTACGGCCTGCTGGTTACATTTAACCTGATAAGGGCAATTATAGGGCTGGAACTTTTGACCAAATCGGTAACGCTGTTTTTGATTCTTGCCGGATATGTTACCGGCCAAACAGGTCTTGCCCAGGCCCTTGCCATAACGCTTATAGTTATTGAAGTCGTAGTTATCGCTGTTGCCGTCGGTATCGTGCTGTGCGTATTTCGGCACAATAGAACAATCGACGCTCAACTGCTCAGAAATATTAAGGGTTAAGATAAATGACAATTGCAAATTTATTACTTTCGCCTCCGGTGATTTTCATCATTGTTTTAATTATTGTTTTCAGTCTCTCAAAGATTCTGTCGAATATGGCGTTAAAACCGAAAAAGGTTATTAACGGCCAGGGCGAACCTTATTCCTGCGGAGAAAATATCCCCACTCATATGATTCAGCCGGACTACACGCAGTTTTTTCCGTTCGCTTTTTATTTTACAATCCTGCACGTGGTCGCTCTTATGCTCGCCATTGTGCCGGCAACAACAGTTGATACATTTACTAAAATATTTACTATGGCGGTGATTTATATCTTAGGCGCAATTATCGGATTAGTAGTTTTATACAGGAGATAAACCGAAGTGACTTTAATGAGTAAAATTGTTAATTGGGCAAGAATCAAATCCCCGTGGATTATTCATTTCAATACCGGAGCCTGTAATGCCTGCGATATTGAAATTATCGCTTCGCTTACTCCAACCTACGATATTGAGCGTTTCGGCATATTACTCAAAGGCACGCCGCGGCACGCCGATGTCCTGGTTTGCTCCGGCCCGGTTACCCGCCAAATAAAAGACAGGCTTGTAAGAATTTACGAACAAATGGCTGAACCGAAGTTCGTAGTAGCCGTCGGCACCTGTGCCTGCTCGGGCGGTGTTTTTAGAAAATGCTATAATGTCGGCGGCGGAATCGATTCTGCGATACCAGTTTCAGTTTATATTCCCGGCTGCCCGGCAAGTCCCAAGGCGATTATCGACGGCGTAGTAAAACTGCTTATGAGTCTGGAAGAAAAAGAAGCCGCCGCTCCTCAAAAAACTGCCGAAGCAGTGGAAACAAAGGGGTAATAATATGTCAGAAGAAGATAACATCAAACAGCAGTTAATCGAAAAGTTCGCTTTTCTAAGCGATAAAATAACCGTCAAACGCGCAAGGCGGATTTTCGCCGAAGTGCCGTTGGCAAACTTTCCTGAAGTTTTCGATTATGCGGTAAAACAATTAAAATTCTCGATTCTCTCAGCTATAACGGGTCTCGACGAAGGCGCAACGCTTGGCTTTATCTATCATATAGCCCAGGAAAAAGGCATAATACTAAATCTGCATACCAGCGCACCGAAAGACAAACCGGTGATTAAAACTGTTACCAAATATTTCCCAGCGGCCGACGCTTACGAAAGAGAACTCGTCGATTTACTTGGCGCACAGGTCGAAGGCCTGGTTCCGGGCAACAGATATCCTCTGACTGACGATTGGCCGAAAAACCAGTATCCCCTCCGAAAAGACTGGAATGTCGAAATGCTCGACAAAAAGGAGGTAAACAAGAATGGATAGATATGATTTTAAAATTCCGATAGGCCCGCAGCATCCTGCGTTGAAAGAGCCTGAGAGTTTTCTTCTTACGATGCACGGTGAAAAAATCGCGAGTATGACCGTAAGACTTGGTTACAATCATCGCGGCATTGAAAAAGCCTGCGAAGCGCAGACATATATCCAGGATATGTATCTTATCGAACGGGTCTGCGGAATATGTTCGCATTCACACGCCACCTGTTTCATTCAGGCTGTCGAGGAAATAGCCGCTTTGCAAGTCCCAAAGCGAGCGCTTTATATTCGCACACTTGTCGCCGAGCTTGAAAGAATCCACAGTCATCTGCTGTGGCTCGGCGTTGCCGGACACGAAATCGGCTTCGATACTCTTTTGATGTACACCTGGCGTGACCGCGAAGTTGTGATGGATATCCTTGCGATGCTGACCGGCAATCGAGTAAATTACAGCGTAAATACTATCGGCGGCGTCCGTCGCGACATCACCGCAGAACATATACCGCAGATTTTAAAAGCGATGGACACCCTCGAAGAGCGGACAAAATATTACATCCAAATCGCAACCGAGGAAACAACTATCATAAAGCGCCTTTCCGGCGTCGGCGTTCTCTCTTATGACGATGGCGTACATTTGGGAGCGGTAGGCCCGACAGCCCGCGCATCAGGCATCGATAGAGATATGAGACGTGATGACCCTTACGCCTCCTATGGCGATGTTAAGTTTAATGTAATTACTGATAAGCATTGCGATGTTTATGGCAGAGCGGTTGTGCGAGTCCTGGAACTTATGGAATCCTATAAAATTATCCGTCAAATCCTTGCGAATCTGCCTGACGGTCCTATAGCTGTTAAGGCCCCAAGGAAAATACCGGCCGGCGAAGCGATAAGCCGATATGAAGCCCCGCGAGGCGAAGATGTTCATTATGTAAAAGCAAACGGCACAGACAAACCGGAACGCGTAAAGGTTCGTGCTCCAACTCTGGCAAATGTTCAGGTTGTCGCTCATATGTTAAAAGACAGATACCTTGCCGATATGCCGATTGTGATTGCCGCGATTGACCCCTGCTTTTCCTGCACCGACAGATTAATCTCCGTCACTGACGCCGATAAAGGGGCAAAAAATATTATGACCTGGCCCCAGCTGCATTCATACAGCATAGACTGGCATCGAAAGTGCGGCATTGATTTTTCAGAATTAAATAAAAAATTCAAAGTTCCGGGAAATTAACGCAATGACAAACGTATTTTTTAATATTTTGATATTTCCAGGATTAATATTTCTAAGCATATTCGGCCTTGGAGCCGAGTATTTTGACCGTAAGCTCTGCGCAAAACTGCAGAACAGAATCGGCCCACCCTGGTTTCAGCCCCTGGCTGATGTTATTAAACTTCTGGCCAAGGAAAATGTTATCCCCAGGCAGGCCGACCCGACAGTCTTTACCCTTATGCCGGTTCTCGCGTTTACAGCGACGCTTACCGCCTTCTTTTACATTCCTCTTTGGCAATCCCAGGGAATATCGTCGTTCAATGGCGATTTGATTGTCGTGCTTTATCTGCTGACGATTCCTACCCTGACTTTCTTCCTCGGCGGCTGGTATGCAAGAAGCGTTTTTTCGATGATTGGCGCCGCACGTTCAATCATTCAGCTTTTCGCTTATGAAATTCCTTTGTTCCTGGCCATACTTGCCCCGGCGATGATGGCCGGCACTTTGTCGCTCAGTGAAATGACTGTCTTTTACGGCAGTCGTCCCTGGCTGGTGCTGCTTAATATGGTTGATTTTGTAATAGCGCTGGTTGCGCTTTTAGGCAAACTGGAAAAAACACCATTCGACATACCGGAAGCTGAAACAGAAATTGTAGCAGGCTGCCTTACCGAATACAGCGGAAGATTGCTGGCGTTTTTCAGAATTGCAATTGATATGGAAATGGTGGTTGGTTCCTCGCTGCTGGCGGCGGTTTTTCTGCCTTTCGGATTTAACTTCGGTTTTGCGATAGGATTTATTTTGTATCTGGTAAAAGTTTTGTTTGTTGTGGCACTGCTTTCTTTGGCACGCACAATTGTTGCCCGCCTGCGTATAGATCAGATGATCAATTTCTGCTGGAAAATTGTCGCCCCGGCGGCTTTTCTTATGCTCGTTGTTGATCTTATTGTGAAAGGACTTATTTCGCGATGATTAGACCCGGAAGAATGATTAAGCAGGTTTTGCAGTCTTTGTTTAAAAAGCCCGCGACGAGTCTGTATCCATTTGTTAAGACTGCGATGCCCGACAAGTTTCGCGGCAGACTGAAATACTATCCCGAAAAATGTATAGGCTGTATGCTGTGTATGAAGGATTGTCCTTCGGACGCAATCGTCATTAAAAAAATCGGAGAGAAAAAATATCAGGCGGAAATCAACCTTGCCAGATGTATATACTGCGCTCAATGCGTTGACTCATGTCCCAAAGACGCTCTCGAAGCCACAAAGGAATTCGAGCTGGCCAAGTTCAACCGTGAAAATTTAAAGGTTGTTTACAATGAAGAAACTTGCCGCAGTTCTGAAACAAAAACTTGATGGCGCCTCCGGAATTGCCGTTCTCGGCATAGGCTCAGACCTTAGAGGCGATGACGCCGCCGGCATTATCGTCGCACAGCAAATAGAAAAAAACAAATTGTCACCCAAAATAAAAATTCTTATTGGCGCTACTGCCCCTGAAAACCTTACCGGCGAAATAAAAAAATTCAAACCTTCTCATCTTATAATTGTCGATTCAGCAGACACAAACATTCCGCCGGGTCAAATCTCGATAATAGACCCCGACAAAGTCGGCGGCACTTCATTCTGCACTCACTGCCTGCCTATTAAGGTAATGATTGATTATCTCATGCAGTCGCTTTGTGACCTTAAAGTTATTACTATCGGCATTCAGCCAAAAAATATTGCCGTAGGATTCGATGTGTCCAAAGAGGTGAAAAAGGCGGCAGAAGAGCTTGCAAAAACAATTGTCAGCTTATCCAAATCTCTTCTGTAATAATAATAAACGGAAGGGAGAGGATTCGAACCCCTGGTGCGTTTCCGCACAACGGTTTTCAAGACCGCCACCTTAAGCCGCTCGGTCACCCTTCCAGATAAATACTAATTTACATTAAAACCGTCTGAAAATCAACCATTCTAATTTCCTTTTATCGCCCAGCGGAACTTGGCTGATGCGCAGCGCGGATTAGAGCTAATTTCCCTGATTCGCGGCACAATTGCATTTTGGGATGCCGACTGATATATGCCATTTTCGACGCCGTCGCGAAACGACTGTTTAACAAGGCGGTCTTCGCCGCTGTGAAAACTTATTATACCAATTCGTCCGCCCGGGCGCAGGCAATACGGGGCAATCCTTAAAAGTTCTTTAAGGGAACCAAGCTCATCATTTACCAGTATGCGCAATGCCTGGAATGTTCGCGCGGCAGGATGCAGCGAGCCAAACTTCGAGCTGCGCTGCTTTTTTTTCCAGCTATTGATTGTCAAGCCTTTGACTGCGAAAACCAGCCGAACAAGCTGTGAAACCTGCGTAATCGGCTGCACTGCTCGCTGGATAACAATCAGGTGCGCAATTTCTTTATAATCCGGTTCATCGGACAGTTCCCAAAGGGCTTTAGCCAGTTCTTCTTCGCTAAGGCTCTTGAGCAAATCCGCTCCGGTCTGTTTAAGCCGCTCATCCATTCGCATATCGAGCGGCCCTTCATTTTTATAGCTTATTCCACGCGATGGATTATCTATTTGCATACTTGAAACGCCGAGGTCGGCAAAAATAATATCATAACCGTCAAGTTTTTCTTTGCTCAGCGCGTTGGCAATCCCGGCAAAATTACTGTGACAGAAACTTATTGATACTTCTTCTTTACTTAGCCGCTGACGCGTGCGTTCAAGTTCAGCGCCATCGACATCAAAGGCGAACAATTTGCCGGCAAGTCCTATATATTTGATAAATTCCAATGAATGGCCGCCATAGCCAACGGTGCAGTCGGCGATTGTCTGGCCGGCTTTGGGTTTCAGACAACCTATAACTTCCTCTATTAGAACTGGAATATGTGAGCCGGCCGGCGTTTTACCTTTTGCCCGTAAATGTGTTCGCAGCTCAGGATGTGCCGCGATGTTATGTTCCTTGTATTTTTGCTGGTAATTCTTTGGATGGGTGCCGTTGTATCTGGGGCGTCGATGGTGGTTTGATGACGGCTTTTCAACATTACCAGATTTTTCAAATGTATCCATATACCAACTTCAACAATGTTTTTTTTGATTATCTTTAAATCTATTACTTGTTTGTTCTTAATGACTTATATAAAGTTTAAGTTCTATTGTCAAAGACTAAAATCTATGCCGGTTTTTAACCTCTTAAAATACAAATTTGCACAAATATGAATCCACAAACTCTTTTATATGAGAGTTTTAATATAAACTACTTGACTTATTAATAGTAAGATTGGTAACATAGTGTATCTGAACATTATAGGTAAATTAAGTAGAAGGCCAAATGGATTTTAGGAGGAGGATAGGATGTCGAAAGGCTGTTTTGAATTTATACTGAGCCTTTTCCTTTGCCGTATGGAAAAAGCTGAAAAATGCGGTCTAAATTTAATATACCATAAAGTTCGTAAGTTCTATCCCAGCAATCAACTTATAATCTTATTAAGCTAATCAAAACCAAGGTCGATAAAGACTTTGGTTTTTTGTTTTAATCTTCACGGATGAAACGGCCGGAAAAAAACCGTCTCCTGCCCCATTTTTCAAACAAGGATGTAAAAATGACATAAAAAATCTGTTTTTATGCTTAGATGTAGCTGATAGGAAATAAACGAGTTATAGGACTTTATTGATAAAAATAATCACAGTTAATGAAAAAATTTAGGAGGCATAAAAAATGAGACAGGTATTAACAACAAAAATAAAAACAATAATTAGCTTGCTGATCTTATGCGCTATGGTGATTACCGCTTTGGTTACACCTGCAAGCGCTTATGACTATCGTAAAAAATTCCTGCAGGAAGCTCAATGGCTCACCACTCAACAGGTGGCCAGCGGCGGAATTCAGGAGGGCGAAGACTACACAACCGCCGTAGAATCAGACAATACCCACGAAGCCGTTTGGGTATGGTGTCGTTATGCCGAATTAACCGGTGATTATACAACCTATCAAACAAGAATAAATAATGCCTGGACTTATTTGCTCGCAAATCCGGCATGGCTTGAAGGTGGAGCCCTTGCAACTCCGCTGCCATATTACAGCACATATAACTGCGGCTGGGGTCTGCTGGCTGAGATGAAATACAGACATGTCTATACAGGCAAGACTGGATACGTTGACCGTTCATCCTATGCTACATCATGCGCAAATGCCCTGGTTAACTATACCCCCAGCACCACTGTCACTACAGACGTTTTGTGCACCGGAATTGCCTGCGGTGCCCTTTATCAATATGGCGTAGATATCAGCAACACTACATACAAAGCCAGGGCTGTTGTTCTCGGAGGCAATGTTAGAACATGGCTTAATGGCAATACAGCAAACTTTGCTGCAGAAAGTTGGGCGATTTCAGCTGGCGTTGCTGTCTGGGGCGTTTTGAACTCATACTATCAAGACCCGGCAAACTCCAGCGGAGCAGCCGCCTGGGCGGAAACCGCAAACACATATATGCCTCTTAATGCAATGAATAACTCGACCAACGACTATGAATACGGTATGGATGGATGGTATGCCTGGGGTCATTATGCTATCAGTCAGTACCGAGGCGCTGATTCATTCGCCAAGTATAATAATGTCATCGATAAAATCTTAGCTTCCGACAACGATCACGATGGTGGTATACGTCAGGGTATTACTTATGCCGATACTTCAGATTATGCCTGGGCTACGGATATACCGCAGTTTGGCCTAAACTATGGTCTAATCGGAACAACGAATTATACTATTTCCGGTACGATAACATCAGGCGGTTCTCCGCTGGCCGGCGTACAGCTAAGAGGTCTGCCCGGCACCAGCCTTACCGACGCAAACAGTTGGCCTACTACCGATGCAAGCGGCAATTACACCGCTCAGGTTCCTGCCGGTTTCTATGGCACAGTAACACCGGCAAAGGTCGGATATACGTTCACATCGGCCAACAGAACATACAGCAATTTATCCTCTAGTTTTACTAATCAGAATTACACCGCAGCGACCAGTACCTATGTTCAATTATTGGATTCATGGGTAACAGGTACGACCCACACAAAAGTAACAGGCACTAACCGTGCATTGATTTTTGTTGCACATGCAAAGAGCAGCAGCAGTACATCAAGTCTGACTGGTGTAACCTACGGCGGACAGGCAATGACGAAGATTACCGATCAACTTATAGGCTCATCCTCCAGTCGAGCATACGTTGCGGCATTTATCCTCAACGATGCCGGCATCAATGCTGCAACCAACACGACCTTTACTCCTACATGGACTTCCGCACCAGGTTCTATTACATACACCAGTGTAATTCTTCAGAACGTTAACCAGACAACTCTACTCGGAGCTAATGCCAAAAACGGCTTAACAGGTGTTTACACATGTGAAACAACTCCAATTGCCACGAGCAATGGAGATATCATAATTGAAAGTGCTGCCAGCAGTGCTGCGGGCACATATCTGCCAACAACCGGATGGACCAATTCTATTGACCTTTCAGTGTCCGGCTATGATGGTATGAATGGATACAGATATGCAGCGGGTATCAACGAAACACCGGTCCTTACCCAAGGCTCGGCTACGGCTAATCATTCGATCATTGGCTATGTGGTTAAGGCTGCAGCGTCAGTTTCACCGCCCGGACAGGCAAGCAGTCCTGTTCCATCTACTGGCGCAACGAGTGTCAGTTTGACCCAGGACATAAGCTGGACGGCAGGCAGCGGCGCTGCTACACGTGATGTATATTTCGGAACTGCAAGTACACCGGTAACCAAGGTCATTGCCGATGGAACAGCTTTAACATTCGACACCGGAACAATGGCAACAAGCACTACATATTATTGGCGTGTAGATGAAAAGAACGCAGGCGGTACAACTACAGGTACGGTATGGAGCTTTACTACTGTTCCTCCTCCGCCAGGCGC
>JBEKEA010000038.1:0-18336 GCA_050014075.1 Sedimentisphaerales bacterium
GAAAAGTTCCGGATGAAGCGGCCTTTGGTAAAGGGTAAAGGTCAACTCGCTGACAATAACATTTGTATTGGGTGTATCCATCATAAAGCTCGTTTCATAAGTAGTAAATTTCGCCTGTTTCTATGATGTTATTTTAGCAGAAATGCTCATTAAATACAAGGCCTTATCAGTATTGGAAACGCGGTTTTAAGGTCTTATCGGACGATTATTACACAAATTCAGAAAACAACAGGGATAAAGGATGTTATAAATTTTAAGATTTTTTCAAATAAATGCAGAAAGAGTGAAAATTTTCGTATTTTTTGGAAGAATTTAATACTGGTTGAATAACCAAACATTCAAAATTGTTGCGATAATGTCATAAAAAATGTGAGCGCCGGCGACAACGCCGAATCCGCGAACGGCAAAAACCACTGCAAAATAAGCGCCGGCAATTGTCCTGAAAATAAACGGAGCCATTGTCAAAAGTTCGGCCTTGGCGAATCTGCCGTTTAAAAAGACAAAATGATGGTGCAGACTGAATAAAATCGCCGAGAAAAGAACGGATATAACAATCGCTTTTGTCTTTTCTATACCAAGAATTGTCTCAAAAAACAGCATAAGCAAACCGATAAGAACAAGCCTGAAAATAAGCTCTTCGTAAATACCGGCTCCAATACCGGTAATAATGTCCATTAAAAAGCTATGATGGGTAAGTTTATCGGCAGTGGAAACAGTCCTGCCGTTGTCCGTTTTATGATTGGGAATATTTGCCTGCGGTATGGGTGCAGGAGTTTTTGATTGGAAGCGGCTGCTGCAAATAATTATTTTGTTGGCGGCGAAACCTGCCGGTTGTCGCTGCTGGGCGGGCCGGTTAAGAACCATAGCAAGAACAATAAGAGGCAGCGATATTGCGATACATTCACAGGCCATAACCAAAAAGTCAGACCATATAATTTTCCATTGCTTCCTTGAAGTAAGCTGCAAAAGCAGCAGTATTACGATTATGACAAGCGGAGCGCAGAGCCAGGAGTTTTTGGCGTCCAGGCCGATATACAGCAAAAAGTTCTGTATCCAGACGAACGCTACGACTCCGCCGCGGATATTGCTGACAGGCTCACTGAGAAGCTGAGGATTGACTACAAGAACGAGAATTTCATAAATGACAATAACGGGCAGGAGAAAAATAAGGGCATAAATCGGCCGGGCGGTCCTGGCAAAATAACCTGTCTTTGCCGCCCCAGTGGCATTATTGTGGTTACCGTTTTTGTTCGAATCCTTTCGTGCCATTGGTGCAGAAGTTTAACCGAATCAAACAAAAAAAGCAAAACATATCATTTGACGTCAGCAAAAAAGTTCCTGATAATGCCGCAGGAAATATGACAGGACAAAAGCTACAACAGATATATAAATTGCTTTTTGAACGGTTCGGGCCTCAGCACTGGTGGCCGGGCGAAACCGCCGACGAAATTATTATTGGCGCTATCCTGACCCAGAACACCAACTGGCAAAATGTCGAAAAAGCTATTTTGAATCTGAAAAAGGCGTCTCTGATAAGTCTTGAAAAATTATATTCCATCGAACAGGAACAATTGGCTCAGCTTATCAGGCCTGCGGGCTATTACAATATAAAGGCAAAGAGACTAAAGTCTCTTTTGAAATGGCTTTTCGAGCAGCATAATGGCTTGCTAAAAGAGATTGAAACTATAAAAACCGAGGCTCTCAGGGAGGAACTTTTACAGATTAATGGAGTCGGCAGGGAGACGGCCGATTCGATTCTGCTTTACGCATTCCAGCGTCCTGTTTTTGTTGTTGATGCGTATACATACAGAATCGCGACAAGACATCAGTTGATTGAGCGTGAATGTGATTATGAAGGGCTTAGAAGTCTTTTTGAGGATAACCTCCAAAGTGATGTGAAATTTTTTAACGAATATCACGCTTTGCTTGTGCGCGTAGGCAAGGAATTTTGCAAACCGCAGGCCAGATGCAGCGGCTGTCCGCTGGAAAAACTGCCTCATCAGTTGGAAACAGATTAGTTAATGCAAAATATAAGAAAAAAAATAACGGTACAGGGACAGGTGCAGGGAATAGGTTTTCGTCCGCATGTTTTCAGACTGGCCGCGGAATATAATTTAACTGGTTTTGTCTATAATTTTACCCAAGGGGTGATAATAGAAATCCAGGGTAGCGAAGAAAACGCTGAGAAATTCATCCATAGGTTGAAGCATGCGGACAAGAAGAAACCTCTTATCAAAATCATCTCAATGGATATTAATAATATAGCGGCAATTAGCGACGAGCATTATTTTGAGATAAAACACAGCCAGACAAAAGGAACAGTTAGCGCGGAAGTTACCGCCGATATCGCGACTTGCAAAGACTGCCTTAATGAGTTATTTGACAAAAATGATTTCCGGTATCGTTATCCGTTTATCAACTGCACAAACTGCGGACCGCGTTATTCAATTATAAAAACAATACCGTATGACAGGCCCAACACTACGATGTCCGCTTTCGCGATGTGCGATAAATGCAAAGGACAATATGAAAATGTTGAGGACAGACGTTTTCATGCTCAGCCTGTCGCCTGTCCTGTATGCGGGCCGAAAATATATCTTTGCGACAACAAAGGTAAAATAATAGAAGATGATTCAGACAAAGTCATTTCAGAGACATCACGTTTATTGAAAGAAGGGAAAATCGCGGCGATTAAAGGGCTTGGCGGTTTTCATCTTGCCTGCGACGCTGAAAATGATGAAGCGGTAAAGCAGCTTAGGCTGCGAAAGATGCGCGATGACAAACCCTTTGCGATGATGACGGCGGATATTGAAAAAATCAGGCAGTTTGCCGATGTCGATAAAAAAGCAGAGGAAATCCTTCAAAGTATTGAGTCGCCGATTGTGCTTTTACCGAAAAAGCAGCCGAACACAATTGCTCCATCTATTGCGGCAGGTGTTAATACGTTTGGTTTTATGCTGCCATATACGCCGCTGCATCATCTTATATTTGCCGAGAAAAATATTAATGCACTTGTGATGACCAGCGGAAATATTTCCGACGAGCCTTTGATTTGCAAAGATGACGAGGCGATTAAAAAACTTGTGAGTATTGCCGATGTATTTTTGATGCATAACCGGGAAATTTACCGCCAGGTTGACGATTCTGTTGTAAATATAATTAATAATGAGCCTGTATTACTGCGGCGGTCGAGAGGATTTGTGCCGCAGGCGTTTATTTCGAAAATTACCGCTGATGCGGATATATTCGCAGCAGGTGCGGATTTAAAAAACACATTTTGCTTTGCGAAGAAAAACAGGCTCATTGTCAGCGAGCATATAGGCGATATGGAGGACGCGAGCGTTTACAAACACTGGCTTGGTTCAATTGAACATCTTAAAAGGTTGCTTGATGTCAAGCCGTCCATTTTTGTTTGCGATTTACATCCCAATTATTTTTCGAGTCAATACGCCAGGAAAGCTAAAAAAGATAAACTCATCGAAGTTCAGCATCATTGGGCTCATATAGCCTCTGTCCTTGCTGAGCATAATATTGACGAAAAGGTAATCGGTCTTGTCGCCGACGGCACCGGCTACGGAACTGATGGTGCAATCTGGGGCTGCGAATGTCTTATTGCCTCGCTCGATGAATTTGTGCGGTTCGGGCATCTGGCGTATTATCCGCTGGCCGGCGGAGATTCGGCGGCGAAAGAGGCGATTCGGCCGATAATGGGGCTGATGAAGAAATATGACTTTGCTGTTCCGCAGAAAATACTTGATGAAATTGAGCCGGACAAAGAAAAAAGATTTGCCATTCAGCAGCAGATTGAAAAAAATATCAATACAGTTCAAACATCAAGTCTTGGCAGATTGTTCGACGCCGCATCGGCTCTATGCGGTCTTGGAAGGCGTAATAATTTCGAGGCGCAGCTTCCGATGGCACTTGAAGCAATGGCCAGTAAGCGAATAACTGAATATTATCCGTTTGGACTGAAAAAAGAAAATCGAATTACCATAATTGAGATTGGAAATATGCTCGAAAATATCGCAACCGACAGAATCGGCAAAGTCGCTAAAGGCGTTATCTCGGCAAAATTCCATAATACAGTAGCCGAGTTTTTCCTTGCCTTGGCGAGACTGGCTAAAAAAGAAACAGCCATTAACACAGTTGCCGTAAGCGGCGGGGTGTTTTGTAACAGATTTCTTTCCCAAAGGCTGACAGAACTGTTGCAAAATGACGGCTTTAATGTATTATCTAACAGGCTTTTGCCCGCCAATGACGGCGGTATTTCACTGGGACAGGCGATAATAGCCGCAAGGACTGCTAAGAAAGGATAAATTTATGTGTCTTGCTGTTCCTGCAAGAATAATTGAATTAACTGGCGATGATGCAGTTGCCGATGCAATCGGCAATCATATCCAGATAAAGACTACGCTTGTGCCCCAGGCAAAGTTGGGAGATATTGTTCTTATCCACGCGGGCTTTGCGATTGCGGTTGTAGATGAAGAAGAAGCCCAAAAAACCTGGCAACTTCTGGCAGACCTGGATAACTTTTCCAAAACAGACAAAAGAGTTTCAGGATAAAAGGCAAATCAAAGATGCTTGATAGAATAAATATCGCATATTCACAGATTGACAAAGCACACAAGCTTCTCGGCAGAAGAATTAACGTGATGGAGGTCTGCGGCACTCATACGGTAAGCGTTTTTCGCGCCGGCCTTAGAGAAGCCTTTCCCAAAGGTCTAAAACTTCTAAGCGGGCCCGGCTGTCCGGTTTGCGTTACCGACCAGGGATATATAGATGTTGTTCTTTCGCTTGCTGAAAGAGACGATTGTTTAATTGCCACTTACGGCGATATGATTCGTGTGCCCGGAAGAAAAGGTTCGCTTGAGCGGAAAGCAGACAGGGGAAACATAAAAATAATTTTAAGCGCACAGGACGCATTGAACCTTGCGAAACAAAATCCCGGCAAAAAAGTTCTGTTCGTGGCTGTAGGTTTTGAAACGACTGCGCCGGCAACGGCAATTGTAGTCAACGAAGCGATGCAGCAGGGGATTAAAAATCTTTTTATCTTCAGTAATCATAAGCTCGTCGTGCCCGCGATGCAGGCGCTTTTATTGGACAAGAACAACAAAATCGACGCGTTTCTCTGCCCCGGCCATGTGAGCGTTATAATCGGTTCCGACGCATATAAGCCCGTCGTTGAGCAGTTCAAAAAACCCTGCGTTGTGGCAGGTTTTGAGCCGATGCAGATAATTGAGGCTTTAGCGGAAATCTGCCGCCAGATTGTGGATGGAAAACCCCAGGCTTGTTCTCTTTACTCTGCTGTCGTAACAGGCGCCGGCAACAAAACAGCGCAAAAAATAATTGAAGAAACTTTCGATGCCGTTGACGGATACTGGCGGGGACTGGGCCAAATCAACAAGAGCACTTTGAAACTAAAAGAAAAGTTCAGCAGTCTTGATGCCGAAAAACATTTTAAAGTTGAGTTCATACCCCAAGAGGACATTACCGGCTGTCGATGCGGGCAGGTTCTGTGCGGCCTAATAGACCCGCCTGAATGCGGACTGTTTGCAAAAAGTTGTACGCCTGATACTCCGGTCGGGCCTTGTATGGTCAGCAGTGAAGGAGCCTGCGCGGCCTGGTTCAAATATGCCAGAAGAAAAAGGCAGAAATAATGTCAGCAAACGATAAAATCCTGCTTGCGCACGGCGGAGGCGGCAGATTAACCGATGAACTTATCCGCAACGTAATCCTCTCAACGCTTGGAAATTATTCACTTAATAAACTTACCGATTCGGCGGAAATTAAAATCGGACAAACCAATGTATGTTTCACGACCGACAGCTTTGTTGTAAAGCCTCTGTTTTTCAATGGCGGAGATATCGGCAAACTCGCTGTCTGCGGTACGATTAACGACCTTGCCGTCAGCGGGTCAAAACCGCTTGTCCTTAGCTTATCTCTCATTTTGGAAGAAGGCCTCGAAATAGAAGTATTGCGAAAAGTTTTGCATAGCGCGGCACGAGCGGCAAAAGAAGAAAATGTCGAAATCGTCTGCGGCGATACGAAAGTGGTCGAGGCCGGCTCTGCCGACAAACTTTTCATAAACACTTCCGGCATAGGATTAAAACTCCTCAAAGCCGACATCGGTTTCGAAAGGATTGCCGCCGGCGATAAAATTATCGTAAGCGGCACAATCGGCGACCACGGTATGACAATTATGTCGCACAGAGAGGGTATGAAATTTGAGTCTGAAATGAAAAGCGATTGCGGCTCCGTTGCACAAATTTGCGCCAACGTGATAGATGCTTTGGGCGAAGATATAAAATTTATGAGAGACCCAACGCGCGGAGGATTGGCGGCGACTTTAAATGAAATTGTCAATCAAATTGAATTGGGAATTGAAATACAGGAGAGCCAAATACCCGTAAATCCCACGGTAAAAGCGGCGGCGGATATGCTGGGCTTCGATATCCTGGAAATCGCAAATGAGGGAAAAGTCGTAATTGTTGTCTCAGCCCAAAAAGCTCAAAAGTGCCTTGAAATCTGCAAACAATGCGAAAAAGGCAAAGAGGCCGCGACAATAGGCCAAGTCGTTAAAAACGGCGAGCCGCTGGTTGAGCTTGTGACAAAAATAAAAGGCAGGCGGATTGTTCAAATGCCTTACGGCAGAGAATTGCCGAGGATTTGCTGATGCACGAGGCTATTGTCGCTCAGAATATTATCGATACGGCTATTGCCCAGGCTCCGAAAAAAGGTGGAAAAGTTACCCGTGTTGTAATTAGTTGCGGCCAGATAAATGCCCTTAACGATGAAGCGGTAAAATTTGGCTTCGAGATGGCCGCGGCCGGAACGATTTGTCAGGGAGCGAAACTTAAAATAAAACATATTCCGCTCAAAGCCATTTGCAAGAACTGCCATAAAAAATTTAATTTTGATTTGTATAATCCGAAGTGTTCCAAATGCGGCAAAAGCGATTTTTCTCTTGGCGATGACGCTCCGCTGCTGCTGGAAGAAATAGAATTTGAGGCTTGCCCGCCGCAGGCGGGAAAAATTCATTAAAAGAAGGTGCGGGATGAAAATTAAGGTAAACAAAAAAATTCTCGAAAGAAACGAGGATTTCGCCGAATCGAACAGAAAGTTTTTCAAAAAGAAAAATATTTTTTGTGTAAACATGATTTCTTCGCCGGGCAGCGGCAAAACGACCATACTTGAAAAAACCGCAAAGGCCTTAAAAAATAAAATCAACATTGCTGTTATTGAAGGAGATCTTTATACCGAATTTGATGCCGATAGAATCCGCAAGACCGGCCTGCCTGCGGTGCAGATTGAGACTAAAGGAGCCTGCCATTTAAGTGCCCAGCAGATTACAAAGGCGCTCCATCAATTGGACACCGATAAACTTGATATTGTCGTTATAGAAAACGTCGGCAATCTTGTATGTCCTTCGGATTTCGACCTCGGCGAAGCAGCGCGGGCAGTTGTGCTTTCGACTGCTGAAGGCGACGACAAATGCAGTAAATACCCCAATTCTTTTGCGCAGGCTGATGTACTTTTAATTAATAAAATCGACCTTGTCAAACATCTGGATTTCAATATAAGCAGAGTAAAACGCGACGCGAAAAAGCTAAATAAAGATTTGAAAATATTTGAAATATCTGCTAAAACAGCCAAAGGTATGGAACGTTGGTTTAAATGGCTTATAAATGCGAAAAGGTAAGATATGGATTATTTTAAATATAACAAAGGCGAATTGTTTGCCGAAGACGTTAATGTAGAGAAAATCGCTCAGATGGTCGGAACGCCTGTTTATGTTTACAGCAAGGCGACAATACTCGACCATTTTGAAAAAATCAAAACGGCTTTTGCCAAACTCGACACAACAATCTGTTATTCAATCAAGGCCTGCGGCAATATAAATATTTTAAAAATATTCGCTGAAGCGGGGATCGGTTTTGATATTGTAAGCGGCGGAGAACTTTACCGCGCACAGCAGGCTGGCGCCGATATGAAAAAAACAGTTTTTGCGGGAGTCGGCAAAACCGATGATGAAATTATCGCTGCTCTAAAAGCACCAATTGGCTATATCAATATCGAATCCGAGGCTGAGTTTGAAAATCTCATCAAACTTGCCAAACAAACCGGCAAAAAAATAAAGGCCGCCTTGAGAGTCAATCCCGATGTTGACCCGAAAACACATAAACATATCACTACCGGTACAAAAGAGACAAAATTCGGCGTTGATATTGAGTGTGCGGGAAAAGTTTTTGAACAATTCGGTAAAAACGAATATGTAAACCTGTGCGCAATCCATATCCATTTAGGCTCAGGCGGCAAGACAATTGACCCATACTGCGAGGCAATTAAAAAAATTCTGCCGCTTATCGACACGCTGCGAAGCAAAGGCTTCAAAATCGAAGCTCTCGATTTGGGCGGAGGATATGGAGCGGCTTATCAGACCGATACTGTGCCAAGCGCAGCCGATTACGCGGATGGGATTATTCCGCTGCTGAAAGACAAAAATCTCAAACTTATTCTCGAACCTGGCAAAAGCATTATGGCAAATGCCGGCCTTCTGCTTACGAAAGTTTTATATCTCAAGCAGGGCGGCAGTAAAAAATTCGTTATCGTCGATGCGGGAATGAACGATTTAATCCGGCCAAGCCTTTACGAAGCTTTTCACTTTATCTGGCCGGCCAAAATTGAAGAAAAATTTTCATTTCTGAAAAGAACCGATAAGCTCGATATCAAAGGACTTGAGTTTGTAGATATTGTCGGGCCAATTTGCGAAGGGGCTGACTTTTTCGCAAAAGACAGGGCCATCCCGCCCGTAAAACGCGGCGATTTGATTTCAATTTTCACCGCAGGCGCTTATGGTTTCACTATGGCAAGCAATTATAACGCAAGGCCTCTGCCGCCGGAGGTACTCGTTGACGGCAAAAATTTCAAGGTTATACGCAAACGCCAAAGCTACGAAGAAATGGTTGCGCCGGAGAAGCAAACCTAACCTTTGACGCAAATCAGGGGAACTAACTTTGCGACTTTTTTTGCAAGGCCCGCGTTTGCCGTCGCCTCGACCACGGCACTGACATTTTTATACGCATCAGGGGCCTCCTCAGCCAGACCCCGCATTGAACGTGATTTAATAATTATTCTTCGCCCGGCAAGTTCTTTGACGATTTGACTTCCCTGCCATTTTTTTGTCGCAGCAGTCCTGCTCATACTTCGCCCCGCGCCGTGACAGGCAGAACTGAACGCAAGAGATTCGCTTTGGGCTGAGCCTGCAAGGATATATGAAGAAGTTCCCATTGTTCCGCCGATTAACACCGGCTGGCCAAAGGACTTATAGCGGGGTGGTAAATCAGCACAGCCCGGGCCGAAAGAGCGTGTCGCACCTTTGCGATGAACCAGAAGCATTTTTGTTTTGCCGTTTACTTCGTGCTCTTCCATTTTTGCGGTGTTATGGCTCACATCATAGAGCATATTCAATTGAGCTTTGTGAAATATTTCTGAAAAAGCTCTCCTGATAAGCGCAGTGAGAATCTGCCTGTTGGCAAGAGCGCAATTAACACCCGCGCGCATCGCGCCGAGATAATCCTGACCAGGCGGACTATTTACGGGCACTGATGCAAGTTCTCTGTCCGGCAGTTCAATTCCGAAACTTCCCGCCTGCGACGCCATTTCCCGAAGATAATCTGTGCCGATTTGATGGCCGAGTCCGCGAGAGCCGCAGTGGACGCTAACCATTACGTCGCCTTTTTTCAAACCGTATCCTTCGGCAATTTGCTGGTCATAAATCTCAACAACTTTCTGCACTTCAAGATAATGATTTCCCGAACCGAGCGTGCCCATTTGTTCCTGCTGTCTTTTTTTGGCCTGAGGCGAAACTTTTTCAGGCATTGCGCCTTTCATACAGCCGTGTTCTTCGATAAAATCCAAATCTTCTTTTGTGCCGAAACCTTTTTCAACCGCCCAGACTGCGCCGCCCGCAAGCATATCATCAAGTTTGCCGGAAGTCAGAATAATATTTCCAGTACTGCCGACGCCGGCGGGAATATCGCGGAAAAGAGATTCAGCAAGTCTTTCTCTCAAGCCTTCGATTTCATTAACTGTCAAACCGGTATGAAATGTTCTTACGCCGCAGGCGATATCGAATCCGACACCTCCGCCGGAAATTACTCCGCCCGCTTCAGGGTCAAACGCAGCAACGCCTCCGATGCAAAAACCATACCCCATATGCGCATCAGGCATTGCGAACGACGCTTTGACTATTCCCGGCAGCGCGGCGACGTTGCATACCTGCGATATAGTTTTTTCGTCAATATCGTTTATTAAATTGCTGTCGGCAAAAATTATACCGGGCACAGTCATTTTACCAAAAGGCTCGACTTGCCAGCAATATTCTGAAATTCGTTTTAGCGCAGGTTTTGCCATTATACGTCAATCACACATTGAACAGTCCATTTGCCATTTTCTTCTTTTACGCTCAATTGATTATAAGTAACAGCCTTTGGTTCAACAGCAGGAGAATGTTTAATTTGATTAATCTTTTCGCCCCATATTTTCGCACGAACGGTCAAATTTTCAATTTCAACCTCGAACCTGCTGAAAAGCATTTTTCTTACGTCCATTTCGTATATGACAGAACTAAGCCAGTTGACAAACAAAAGTTCATCATCCTCGGCAGAACATTCAATTTCTACACATTCGGTGGCATCGACTTTTTTCGGGTCAGTAACAATTGCCGTAAGCGCCAAAGCGGCATCTTCAAATGCCTTGCTTATGCCCTCGGCAGTTGCTTTTATGCCGATATCAGCCTGATGTGAAAAATGCTCCCACATAATCAGAAAATCCTAAACACTAAATTCAAAATTATTTCGGATTTCGTTATTCGGATTTCGAATTTACTTTTAGTATCTGTAATGTTCAGACTTGAAGGGACCTTCGACTGGAACGCCGATATATTTCGCCTGCTCTGGTTTTAGAGTGGTAAGAGACACGCACAACCGGCCGAGATGCAGTCTTGCGACTTCCTCATCGAGTTTCTTTGGTATTACATAAACCTTTTTCTCAAGGCCGCCTTTTGCGAGCATCATTTGTGCAAGACACTGATTTGTGAAACTATTGCTCATTACAAAACTCGGATGGCCGTTCGCGCAGCCAAGATTTACAAGTCTGCCCTCGGCAAGGACGATAATCGACCTTCCTGATTCGAGCGTCCATTTGTCAACCTGCGGTTTTATATTTTGTTTTTTGCATTTGGGATTTTTTTCAAGATAACTTATCTGTATTTCATGGTCGAAATGACCGATATTGCAGACAATCGACTCATTTTTCATTTTTTCCATATGTTCACTGCGGATAACATCGCAGCATCCGGTAGCCGTTACAAATATATCGCCTTCTCCGATGACTTGTTCCAGTGTTTTAACTTCATAGCCTTCCATCGCGGCCTGCAAAGCGCATATCGGGTCAATTTCCGTAATAATTACTCTTGCGCCGAAGCCCCGCATCGATTGGGCGCAGCCTTTGCCGACATCGCCGTAACCGCAGACGACGACACATTTGCCCGCGACCATTATTCCTGTCGCTCTTTTCAGTCCATCGGCCAGCGATTCGCGGCAGCCGTAAAGATTATCGAATTTCGATTTCGTAACCGAATCATTTACATTAATCGCCGGAAACAGCAGCGAGCCTTCTTTATGCATCTGATAAAGTCGCGCGACGCCTGTCGTTGTTTCTTCTGAAACGCCTTTGATTGCCTTTGCGATTTTTGTCCATTTTTGCGGATCTTCTGCAAGGCCTGCGCCGAGACGTTTGATAATTATTTTCATTTCATCATTATCGCAGGGCTTTTTCAGAATCGAAGGGTCTTTTTCGATTTTTACGCCCAGATGAATATAAAGCGTCGCATCGCCGCCGTCATCGACAATCAAATCCGGTCCGCCTTCGTCAGGCCACAAAAGCGCCTGCTCTGTACACCACCAATATTCCTCGAGCGATTCTCCCTTCCATGCGAAGACTGCTGCAAGTTTATCTTTTGCGATAGCCGCCGCAGCGTGGTCCTGTGTGCTGAAGATATTGCACGATGCCCATCTTAATTTTGCGCCGAGTTCGACAAGGGTTTCAATCAGCATTGCTGTTTGAATTGTCATATGCAGAGAGCCGGTGATTTTCAGGCCCTTTAAGGGTTTTTGTTTTCCGTATTTTTCGCGGATGGCCATCAGGCCCGGCATTTCATTGCGGGCAAGACTCATTTCCTTTCTGCCCCAATCGGCAAGCGAAATATCTGCAACCTGGTAAGGCAGGAATGGGTCATATTTAGATGTATTCATACTTTTTTCTCCAAATGTCGCAATAAGCCTTATTTAACTATTTTAACAATTTCCTATAATCGGGCAATAATATAAGCATAAATCGGTTTTTATGCAAGTATTGAAAATACGCTTGACCCCGCACCTTCTTTAATTCAAGTTTATGCTGATTTTAAAACAAAAACAAAGATTTCTATCAATTTTTAAAGGTTATCTTGATTTTTTTAAATATTTAGAAGGTGCGGGGTTGACAAAGACGCATTATTATGGTATTATTTAAATAATTATGGTTCAAAACTATTCTAACTATTATTTTGGTTGGTGGTGGTCTGTCAAATAGCTGACAGGTTGTGAACCTCTTTTTGCATTTAAAACTATATAAAAATAAATTTTCACGGCCTGTCGGGTAGCGACAGGCCGTTTTTTTATGTATCCCGTTAGACCTGTTTGAAAAGGTTAAACGGGTGTTTTGATGTTGAAAAGGAACAGAAGTTTTTTTATGGTTTATCTCGATAGCAAAGAGGTCTAACGGGATGTATATTATTAAATTGTTTAGCCGTCGCCTGTACGGCGATGCGTTGGAGAAAAATATGACAGAATTTAATGAAAAAATCAATGAGGCCAAAGTAGGCCAAATCGTTCCGCTCGTCAGGCAGATTGATGTTACCGAGCCGGTGGATTTCTTCGCCAAGCTTAGCGACTACGGCAGGCAAAAACACTGCTGTCTGCTTGAGTCGAAAGACCACCTGGCCGAAAAAAGCCAGGGCGAACTGACTTTCGGCACCGCGCGGCCGGCTTTGTATATTGCCGGAAAGGGCGATGATTTTCAAATCGTTGCGCTGAGCCCGACTGGGCAAAGAATGATTAAATATTTCGCGACCACCGGCCGCGGCAGGTTCGACTTCTGCGATGAAATCAATTTTAAGAAAGAAAGTATTACCGGACATCTAAAGCTTGACCACGATATCATCGACGAACAGGCTCGATTAAAATCTGTAAATCAAATGGATGTAATCAGGGCGGTTAATTTCGCCTTTGAGCTTTCAGGACCTCCTTTCCGCGTTACCTGCGGAATGCTCGGCGCGATAAGTTACGACTTTATAGACCAGTTTGAAAAACTCCCCGCCAATAAAAATGCTCTTCTCGATGTGCCGGATTATGAACTTTATTTTGCGGACAATATTTTCCTGATGGACCATAAAACGCAGAAGTCTTATGTGGTTGTCAATGTAATTATTACCAACGACGACAGGAGCCAGATTATCGCCGATGCCGAAAACTGTTTTGATTATTATTTTAAGACGCTCCAAACGGAAATGCCAAAGCCCGTAAGATATACCGGCCCTCTGCCCAAACCCGGCACCGACACCGAACTGCCCGAATATATAAGAATGGTAGAGACCGCCAAGAAACATATCGTTGACGGCGATATTTTTCAGGTCGTCCCAAGCAGAACTATTATAGAACCTTGTCCCGATGAGCCGCTGGATGTTTACAAAAGGCTTCGGCTGCTTAATCCGTCGCCTTATATGTTTTACATTAATACGCCCAGCACTATTCTGACCGGAGCCAGCCCGGAGCTGAACCTGCGCGTTAGCGGAACAAAAATTCGCCAGGTTGAAATCCGTCCGATTGCAGGCACAAAGCCGCGCGGGAAAATCGACGGGAAAATCGACCCCGACACCGATTTCAGATACGAAGCGGAATTAAAACTCGACAGAAAAGAGCTTGCCGAGCATATGATGCTCGTTGACCTTGCAAGAAACGATATCGCAAGAGTTACGCAAAAAGGCACGCGAATTGTCAATGAACTTTTGATTGTGGAAAAATACGAATCGGTAATGCACCTTGTCAGCAATGTCAAAGGAATCCTTGCCGATGAATACGACGCTTTAAACGCTTATCTTGCCACGATGAATATGGGTACGCTTACCGGCGCGCCGAAAATCGAGGCTATGAAAATTATCCGCCAACTGGAAAAAAACAAACGCGGCTATTACGGCGGGGCGGTGATGTATTTAACTGTTGACGGCCAGTTCGATAGCTGTATAACTATACGCTCACTGCAGATAAAAGACCATACGGCTTATATTCGTGCAGGCGGAGGCGTAGTTTATGACAGTGTCCCAAAAACAGAATTCGAGGAAACGCAGCACAAAGCAAACTCCTGCCTGCGGGCAGTAAGGGGCAAATAACTATGAATGATACGAACCAGAGCCTAAAAGTTCTTTTTATAGATAATTTCGATTCATTCACATATAACCTTGTGGATGATTTTCGCAAAAGAGATTGTCAGGCAAAGGTCTATCGCGCAGATACGCCGCTGGAAAGTCTCAAAAAAATAGCCGAAGATTTTAAACCGGACTTGCTGGTTATTTCGCCTGGTCCCGGCAATCCTTCCAGCGCGGGCGTTACGCTCGAGGCAATCGGTTATTTCCAGGACAAGCTTCCCATCTTCGGCGTCTGTCTCGGTCATCAGGCAATCGTCCAATATTTCGGCGGCACAATCAGTCACGCGCCGAAAGTTATGCACGGTAAAGCTTCGAAAGTAACGCATAACGAGAAAGGAATTTTCCAAGGAGTGGAAAATCCGCTTCAGGCCGGCAGGTATCACAGTCTTTGTGCCGTGAAAGTCCCTGATTGCCTGGAGGTAACAGCAACGTATGAAGATATCGTAATGGCGATTCAGCACAAACAGAAACCGATTTACGGAGTACAGTTTCATCCGGAAAGTATTCTTACTCCGACTGGTGGGAAAATAATACAGAACCTTTTAACGATATCGTTGAAGAACAGGAGAGTATCGCTATGACTAAAATAACTGAATACCTTGAAATTCTTCTCGAAGGCGGCGACCTTAAATATGACCAGGCAAAGGACCTGTTAAATACCATTTTCAAGGGCGATGTTGCAGAGGTTCAGATTGCGGCATTTCTGGCTGCGATGAGAATGAAAAAAGCGACTGCCGACGAATTCGCGGGATTGGCTCAATCACTGCGTGACCATGCTGTAAAGGTCAGCACGAAAATTACAAATCTCATCGATACCTGCGGCACTGGCGGAGCGCCTTTAAAAACATTTAACGTTTCGACAGCGGCTGCATTAGTCGCCGCCGGTGCAGGAGCTTATGTCGCAAAACATGGCAACCGCGGCATCACGAGCAAATGCGGCTCTGCCGATGTTTTGGAAGCGATGGGCGTAAAAATAGATTGCCCGCCCGACGTTGTCGCAGAATGTATTGAAAACGCTCATATTGGTTTTATGTTTGCCCCGATGTTTCATCCGGCGATGAAATTCGTTCAGCCTATCCGCAAGAGTCTTGATTTTCGCACAGCGTTTAACATTTTAGGCCCGCTTGCAAATCCGGCCGGTGCACAGGCGCAGGTTATGGGCGTGCCGCAGGAATCTCTGCTCGACAGGATTGCCGATACATTCAATATTCTTGGCGTTAAACGGGCAATGATGGTTCACGGCAGCGGTCTCGACGAAATCAGTATTACAGCGACTACAAAAGTCGTGGAAATTAAGGACAAGAAAAAAATCTCCTATGAAATTCATCCTAAGGATTTCGGTATCGCCTCGCCGAAAATGGCCGAGCTTGTCGGCAGCAACGCCGAGTATAATGCCGGGATGATAAAAGAAGTTTTGCACGGCAAAAACAAAGGTCCAGCCCGCGATATGATACTTTTAAATTCGGCAGCGGCTATAATGGTCGCCGGCCTTGCCGAAAATTTCAAGGATGGTTTCAAAAAAGCCGGCCAGTCCGTCGATTCCGGCGCCGCGATTGGATGTCTGGGAAAACTGGTCGAGATTTCAAACAGGAAAAAATAATCGATTAAATTATGATTTGGCCTAAAATTAAAATTTGCGGAATAACAAATGCCGACGACGCCGTCGCGGCGGTGCAGCTTGGCGCGGATATGCTCGGGTTCAATTTTTATCCCCAAAGCCCAAGACATATCAATCCCCAGGAAGCTGAAAAAATTATTATAAAGCTGCCTGCGTTTGTTGAAATAGTCGGAGTATTTGTAAATGCCGATGCGGAAACAATCCGCAAAACAGCGGGACAGTTGATGCTCGACTGGGTGCAGCTTCACGGTGATGAAAGTCCCAAGTTCTGCACATCGCTTAATAGTATGACTGCGCAGATTATGAAGGCTATAAGGATTAAAACTCCTAAAGATATCGAATACGCGAAAAATTTCGCCACCGACGCATTGCTGCTGGACGCTTTTCATCCGTCGCTTTACGGCGGAACAGGCGAGAGGTTCGACTGGAAATCGCTGCCGGAACTTACAGGGCATATTCTCGGCAGAACGTTTCTGGCCGGCGGTATAAATCCGGAAAATGTAATCGAGGCCATCAGTCAGAGTTTTTACGGCATCGATGTTTGCAGCGGGATTGAAAGCTCCCCCGGCAAAAAAGACCATAAAAAAATGACTAAGCTTTTCAAAAATTTAAGAACTGTTTTATCAGGTAAAAAGGAGGTCTAACGGGATGAAATACGGCGGACGATTCGGACAATTCGGCGGCTTTTACGTGCCCGAAGTGCTTATTCCGGCGCTTGAGGAAATGGAAAAAGCCTTTTATAAATATTACAAGGATAAAAAATTTACTTCAGAGCTTGATGTTCTTTATCACGACTATGCGGGCAGACCGACCCCTCTGTATTACGCTACGCGATTCAGCCAGCTTGTTGGTTTTAAGGTTTATATAAAGCGTGAAGACCTCCTGCACGGCGGAGCGCATAAAGTCAATAACTGCCTCGGTCAGGGTCTGCTTGCCAAGTATATGGGCAAGACAAAATTAATTGCCGAAACAGGCGCCGGCCAGCACGGCCTTGCAACAGCTATGGTTGGCGCGTTGTTCGGAATGCAGACAAAAATATTTATGGGCACAATCGACGTTGAACGCCAAAGCGTAAACGTCCACAAAATGAGACTCTGCGGCGCAGAAGTTATCCCCGTCAAAGGTGGAACAGAGACATTAAAAGACGCAATCAACGAGGCACTTCGCTATTGGACGGCAAATGTCGCGGATACCTTTTATCTTTTCGGAACTGCCTGCGGCCCGCATCCCTATCCAACCATTGTTAAGCATTTTCAATCTTGTATCGGAATAGAAGCGCGAGCACAGTGTCTTGAAAAAATGGGCAAACTACCTGATATCGTAACCGCCTGCGTCGGCGGCGGAAGCAATGCGATTGGAATCTTCAGCGCGTTTTTAGATGATAAGAATGTAAAACTTGTCGGAGTAGAACCTGCGGGTAAAGGCATTAAAACCGGCAAACACGCCGCTCCGTTAAACGCCGGCAAAGTCGGTATTTTGCACGGCACTAAAATGTATCTTATGCAGAACAAGGAAGGTCAGATTCTTGACACCGAATCTATTTCAGCGGGTCTCGATTATCCGGGCGTCGGCCCGGAGCATTGCCTCTTGAAGGACACCGGCAGGGCGCAGTACGTCGCTGTTGAAGATAAAGACGTTCTCGACATTTTCGATATATTTACAAAATGCGAAGGTATTCTGCCCGCGCTCGAAAGCTCGCATTCTCTTGCGTGGGTTTACAGCCAGAAAGGAAAATTGCCTGCCGATACTACTGTTGTTGTCAATCTTTCCGGCCGGGGCGATAAAGACGTTGATATAGTCGAAAGGAATAGGAAAAACCTATGAAAACATACAAACAAACATTTGCCGAATGCCGTAAGGCATCCCCTAGCGGATTAAAACGCGCCGCATTGATACCGTTTTTTGTTATTGGCGACCCGGATTTCGATACCAGTTTTGAAATCATAAAGGCCGCGATTGATGTCGGCGTCGACATCCTCGAACTTGGCGTAGCGTTTTCCGACCCTATCGCCGACGGCCCGACAATTCAGAAAGCCGATATTCGCGCACTTGCCTCCGGCATTAATATCGAAAAAGCGAAAGACCTTATCAGGAAAATTAAATCCTACAAAGATATTCCCATCGGCCTTTTGATGTATTACAACCTTATTTATCAATACGGCACGGAAAAGTTTTTTGTCGATTTCGCAAGGGC
>JBEKEA010000039.1:0-17325 GCA_050014075.1 Sedimentisphaerales bacterium
TACATACCGGCTAAAGCGTAACAAATAGCGACAGTTTTCTTTAACGGAATTCCTCTGTCTATCATCTGGTCGTAAATATGGCCGCGGTCTGAAACAAATAAAGGCCTTTTATTTAACAACCTTCTTGCCAGTGCCACTGCCGTATCGAGAATAGGCAGTCCGAAAATCATTAACGATGCCATCCACCATAAAGGTTGCCTTTCTGCGAAAAGTATCATTAACGTTGCTACAACAAAGCCAAGCAGCATACTGCCGGCGTCACCCATAAAAATTTTAGCCGGCGCTTTGTTGAAAGGCAAAAATCCCAATGTGCCTCCGACAAGAGCGAGTCCGACTATTGCGCGAACAGGATCCCAGGCATCTGATGTATCCCAAGAGCCAAGATGGACGGCAAGGATGAGCATACCGATAGTAATAATAGCGGTTACTCCGGCACACAAACCATCGAGACCGTCAATTAGATTAAGAGAGTTTGTAGCTCCGAGAACAAAGATTATAACTATCGGCGCACCCAAAATCGGCTCCAGAGATGTTGGAAGTTCTATTCCAAATTGTGCGAAAATAATGCCAAGATTTGGCCTGATTCCGACAACTATCAGGAAAACAGCCGCGAATATTTGGCCGAGTATTTTTTGAGAAGGTCGCATATTGAAAAGGTCATCAATAAGGCCGACAAAACATGCCACAGATGCTCCGGCCAGTATGCCTATAAGCATTTTAAGATATAACCTAAACATCTCAGTCTGTTCAATGTGAGTTATTCCTATTAAAATACCTGCGGCGAATCCTAAAAGAATGCCGAGCCCTCCCAGATAAGCGATAGGCTGAATATGCGTTTTAACAGTGCCGTCAGGTTTATCCATAACACCAAACTTAAGGGCGATTTTTTTGCACAGCCAGGTCCCGGGCAATGTCGCGATAAAAGACACCAATAAAACCCACCAAAACGGCAAAATCCAGTTTATATGTTGATATGGTCCTACAATACTCGCAAGCATTTTACGTTCTCCGCCAGTTTTCTAACCAGACTTCTGCATCATATCGCAACATTACCAGATTATTTTTGAAGCCGTCAAATTTGATTTTCGGATTTTTGCCGCACAGCCCCTGTAGAATCCATATCGGAAAGTCTGCACCGGCTTTTATCGATAAAGGTGTGCCTCCTCCAAATCGAGGATTTATTTCGATGAATTTTATTTGCTTGTCTTCGGTTAATATCAGTTGAACATTGATGACACCGGGTCCTGCCCCGAGTTTTTTTACCATTTCCGCCGTTTTATGCATAATTTTTAAGTCTTTTACGGTTTGACCCTTGCTGACCTCACCCGCTCTTGTTTCGATTCGTCTTCTTGGCACAACGCATCTGACCCGACCATTGAAATCGATATAGATGCCGCAGGTAAATTCTTTGCCCCTGATAAATTCCTGAACGATGCAGTTTGGAACTTTTTTGACATAGAAGACAAGCTCTTCATGATTTCGGGCAATAGCAGTTCCTTTGCTTGCATAGCCGTCCCAGGGCTTTAAAAAACAAGGATATTTGAGATTTTTTTTAGTAAGTGCCTGTTGAACACTATAAGTAACAGGAGTATCAAAACCGTTATTTACTAAAAATTTATAAGTTAAACGTTTATCATGAGCGATAGAAATTACCTCAGGCTTTGAAATGAGCACTGTGCAACCTGCAGCGGCGAATTTATCTTTGCTCTCCGCGAAGACTTGTAAGTCGAGGTCTATAGTCGGCACAAGAAGCTTTACATTGTTTTGTTTCACGATTTGCAAAACTTGTTTTATATAATTCACATCATCTACGGATTTGACGATAAATTTTTTATCGCAAAGCTGAAAAGCCGGGTTCAATTCTACCTTTTCCGTTCCCAGGAATTGGCAGTTGAGTTTAAGTGCCTTAGCGGCTTTTCTAAAGCTGTTTAAGAGGGATACTCTTCTGCCGATGCAGGTAAAGAGAATATTAAAATTCTTGCTTTTTGACCTTTTTTGACTTACCATAAGTTATAGTACCAAAGAAAGTTAGTGAAAGTTTAACTGATTATCGGACTATTGTCCAGTAAATTGCTGCAACAGTAATATAATCAGTTTTCGGCATTTTTGACAGGGTTTTTAAGTGATAAATTGTGTAACCTTTGATATGGATGATACGCTCTACGATGAGGTGGACTACTATAAGAGCGGCTTTCTGGTAATAGCTCGGCAGATAGCGGGTGATTTCAAATTGGAAGATAAAGTTGTTTTCCAGACCCTTTGGCAGATATTTAATTCCGGTAATCACAAAACCGCGTTTGACGTTGCCGCTGAAAAACTTGGTATTTCCTTCGACAAAAACTATATAGAAAAACTTGTAAATGTGTTTCGTAATCATAAGCCTGATATTAGTCTTTCCTCCGAAAGCAAAGAAGTTCTTGAAATACTGAAGAGTCGCTATAAGCTTGGTTTGATTACCGATGGTTATCTGCCTGCTCAGGAATTTAAGATGAAGGCTCTCGGAATTGAGAAATTTTTCAATTGTATTATTTATACAGAAAAACTTGGCAGGGAATTCTGGAAACCTTCTCCTGCCGGTTTTCAAAAACTTCTTGCTGAACTTAATGTTTCTGCAAATCAATGTGTTTACGTGGGCGATAATCTTGAAAAAGATTTTTTGCCGGCTAATCAAATGGGCTTTAAAACCATAAGAATAATTCGCGACAGGCGAATTCATCCTGGTCCGGCGCCTTCTCACCAGGCCGAGGCGAATTATGAGCTTGATTCGATAAAAAAACTCCCGGATTTGCTAAGGACAATCGATAATGTATAGCTTTGCAAAAAGATTATTTGATATTCTGGCTTCTACGCTCGCAATCCTGATATTGTCGCCGGTTTTTTTAATAATAATCATAGCGATAAGGCGTGGCAGCAGGGGGCCGGCGATTTTTAAACAAATCAGGGCTGGAAAAGATGGAATCCCTTTCACGTTTTACAAATTTCGTACGATGAAAATTGATGTTAACCCGTTTGGAGCAAGCCCCAAATCAGGTCAGGACCCGCGATTGACAAAAACGGGCATTTTTTTACGCGAATATTCGCTCGATGAACTGCCGCAGCTCTTTAACGTATTAAAAGGCAATATGAGCCTTGTGGGCCCCAGGCCTTTATACCTGGAGCAAATGGCGGAATGGGACACTGAGCAGAAAAAAAGACTTCTTGTCAAGCCCGGTCTTACCGGCTTAGCTCAGATTAGCGGCAGAGCCGAGCTCACAAGAGAAGAAAAACTGGCTTATGACGTTGAATATGTCCGAAAAGCTTCTTTTTTTATGGATTTGAAAATAATTTTTCTGACAATTTGGCAGGTATTTACACGCAAGAGCATTTACGAAAAAAAATATTCGCAAACTGAAGAAACAAGAGGACAGGGAAGCAAAAACAGCTAATACCTTACAGAATTTACGGCTCTTAATAATGACAAAAATTTATTTTTTAGCTTTGATACTGTTTTTATTTTCAGGATTTGTGTATGCCCTTGAACCTGCACAAATCCTGGTCATCGTAAATGCCGATGTCAATGAATCGCTGCAAATTGCCGAGTATTATTGTAAAGCCAGAGCCGTTCCGGAAAAAAATATCCTTAAAATACCGCTTGGAAAAACTCTTACTGAACAAATAAGCCGGCAGGATTACAATAATATTCTGGCTGCTGCGATACGAAAGGAAATAGTTGAGAATCGCCAGCCCGGACAGATTAAATGCCTATTAACGATTTATGGCGTGCCGATTAAAGTTGGGCCCGCCAGCGGGGTTAAAAATGCCGACGAACTTGTATCGAAACTTTCCGTTGTTCGTACGCTTAAAGAAGACAAGCTTAAAACTGCCTATAAACGTCTTATACAGCTTGGCAGAAAGGAATTGACAAACCCTCAAAATCCCGAGCAGGCAGAATCAGCAGAGAACATTTTAAAACATCTATCCAATAACATAAAAGATGCCGCAGCAAGGATTGCATATATCGAACAGGCGGATGAAAGAAAAAAGCAATATAACGATTTGGTAGAACTCTTAATACTTTTTTATGGCCCCGCTTACGCCGAACAGCAGGCACAGCAATTGCCGCAGGTTCCATTTAAGCTGTCACTGTCCCGGAAAGATGAGTTGTATCAAAGTAATCTGGTTTTGCAAATGGCAGAACAGGAAAAATGGCCTGTCGAGAAGAAACTTAATATGAATTTTTACACATCTGTCGAGGCAATCGGCGGCCTTACGAACGCCATTTCAATTCTCAAGGCCGATAGCGACAGATGCAAAGGCGTTGAAACAGCGGCTTCTGTTGACAGCGAGCTTTCGATGGTTTTATTCGAAAATTATGACCTTTACCGATGGCAGAAAAACGAGTTGAAGGATATGCCTCTTTGGCTGCCGTCGAAAACACTTATGGTTTCAAGGCTGGACGGACCCTCTGCCAAAATTGCTGAAGGGCTCGTCGATAAGGCCCTTGAAGCCGAGAAAAAAGGGCTTATCGGAAATGCGTATATTGATGCCCGTGGTATGAAGATTACCGGCCAGCCGGCGCCGTATTCTTACGAGTTTTTTGATAAAAGTCTGCATTTGCTTACCGATATACTCAAAAAACGCACATCGATGAAAGTCGTTATTGAAAACACTGAATCGCTTTTCCCGCCGGGTTCCTGTCCCCAAACGGCAATTTACTGCGGCTGGTATAGCGTAAAAAAATATATTGATGCCTTTGATTTTGTTCCCGGTGCCGTAGGTTTTCATATAGCAAGTTTCGAAGCGATGGATTTGCGTAACGCCGAAAGTACCAACTGGTGTCCTGCGATGCTTTCGCACGGCATTACTGCGACTTTGGGACCGGTCGATGAACCTTATCTTATGTCATTTCCTGAGCCGGATAAATTTTTCGCTGAATTGCTTGACGGCAGATGCCTTGTCGAGGCCTTTTACAGGACAAACCCGTTTAATTCCTGGCAGCTTATTCTTGTCGGCGACCCCCTTTACAGGCTTAATATCAAATAGCGGCTCTTTTATGAGTAATCGAATGCCAGATGAGAAGCGTCAGTATTATCGCTGCGAAAGAAATTAAAATCGCGTGTTCCGGCATCGGCTTATCCGTAAGCGCCGTGTAAATTTTTACAATTGCAACAGTTCCTGCCGGTCCGGCAAAAAATATCGGTATATGTTTCGGCCGCCTCAGATTTAAATTATAAACCGAGGAGAAGTATATTATCCATGCGATAGTAACTATTGCGAAACATACGAGATAAGCCGAATTTTCGAGCATCGAATTTGGCGGTATAAGCTGCGACATCACCAGGGCCGGTAAAAATATCGGACATAATATAAAAAGTATCATTGCCGCATGATGTGGCACTAAAGTGGTAAGCAGTACCAAAGCGGTAGCCGCCCCAAGGGAGTCAAAAGCCGCGTCGTAAATGTCTGCTGTGCGTCCTCTTACAAAATTCTGTAACAGCTCATCGGATGCGGCGTAAATCAATATGATTGCCATAAACAGCCATGGCCGGATTTTTTTCCAGTCAACCTTTTTTTCAAAACTTGTGCTCAGCCACAGCAGAATCGTCAGTATCATAAATGCTGAAAAGTGCATAGTTTTGTCGCTGACGCCCATTTCTCCTACCCATTCCGGCACCGGAATATGTGTGGCAACAAATATCCCAACCCAGTAAAATACAAGGATAATTGTAAATAATTTCTGTTTTCCGGTTTCTTTCACAGAGATATCTTTCAGAAATGGTTGTTTTTATACCAAATTTGGTTATCATAGACCAGTTAATTTCTTTTTCAGGAGAAGTTTATGGTTGAGTCTTTTGTGGGTGAACTTTCAAAAGAGCCCATTTGGACGATGTTTGGTCTGATAGGGCAGTTTACTTTCGCAGGCAGGTTTATACTTCAATGGCTTGTAAGTGAATTTAAGAAAAAATCGCACGTCCCTGTATCATTCTGGTATCTGTCTATAATGGGCAGTATTATATTGCTTATCTACAGCATCCACAGGGCCGAGCCTATTTTTATACTTGGTTTTTCGCTTAATTCGCTGATTTATTTTCGCAATTTGCATCTTATTTACAAACACAAAAAGGGCGGCCAAACAGGTCCGCTTGAAAGAGATGAAGACTGATTTTTGGAGGGTTTTAAAATGAAAAAAGTATTATTATTTGTCCTGCTGCTGACTTCAAGTCTTTTGGCTCAACCCGCAGCCGCTGCCGGCGAAGCGATAACAATCATAAGACTGCCTGAGCCGGTTTTGAAGGGCAGCATTTCTCTTGAACAGGCGATTAAGAATCTCAGAAGCATACAGCAGTTTACTGCCGAGCCGCTGAAAATAAATCAAATAAGCCAGTTATGCTGGGCAGGTATAACGGAACCAAATTCGGGTTTGAGGTCTGCTCCGTCTGCTATGGTGACTAATCCGATGCAGTTGTATGTTGTGCTGCCGGATGGTTTATATCTTTACGAGCCGAACGGCAATGATTTGGTCAAGTATATTAACGGCGATTTAAGGCCGGGGCTTTTTGCGGCCGCTTTCAGGCAGCGGATAGTGCAGAGTTCTCCGTGTATTTTTATTATTTCCGGGTTCGTGAATAAAATAGAGGCCAAATTCCGCGGCAGAGGCGAAAAGCTTCTTTATCTTGAAGCCGGCCGCGCTGCGCAGAATATCGACCTGCAGGCGTTAACTCTCGGTCTTGGTTCTGTGCCTGTAGGCGCTTTTGACTCTAAAACGGTTGCCAGAATCTGTAAATTTGCAGAAGACCTTGAGCCGGTGTATTTGATTTGCACCGGCAATATATCTCAAAAACTTTCTCTTGTGCCGGTTTTATCACCTGAAACAGTTCAGTCTCCGGCTGTCAGCCAACCAGTCGATATGACCAAAAAAAGAGCGGTTATTATAGTTGCGAGCCATTATTTCAACGACCAGGAATTTTTCGACGTCCAGGAGGCTCTCAATATAGGAGGAGTTAAGGTGGACTTTGCAAGCTCAATTACCGGTGAAATAAAAGGTGTGCTAATGAATACCGTTACAGTGACGGTTCTTGTCAAAAATATAAGAGTCGACGATTATGATGCCTTTATTTTTATTGGAAGTCAGACTGAGAATGAATACTTCACCAATAAGGATGCTTTAAATCTTGTCCGCGAGGCAAATAATAAAGGTAAAATTATCGCTGCTATCGATACGGCTCCGGGTATATTTGCCAATGCCGGTATCGTCAAAGGCAAAAATGTAACAAGTTATTTCACGCAGCGGACAAATCTTGTTCAGGCCGGAGCCAAATGGGAAAACAACCCTCTTGAAATTGACGGTAATTTAATCACAGCAAACGACCAGCAGATATCAAGGCGGTTTGGTGTGGCTATTCTGGACTCATTAAGGCATCAAGGCGAGTAATTTTACGCCGCCGATGAAAAAACATCGAATTCGCTGCCGAACTGCCTGACAAAACAGAGATTGTAAAGTTTTGAAAAACTGGGAAACGGCAGCAATATAACAGTGCCTATATAGGGTATCAGCAATATTACGCTTATACAGCAGCAACAGCAGCCCAAAACAAAAATAAACATCACAATTGCTCCGATACACATAGTTATCAGAAGTTTGAAGAGCAGGTAAAGCATAATTTTCCAGAAGTGGCACTTCAGCACAGGCCAAAATCTCTGCCACGCGGCCAGAATGTTAATCTTTTGCAGATACATTATCGGCACAACGAAATCAAATGTTAGTGCATGAACAAGCCCCAGAATTGATGCTGCTGTAATAATAAGCAAAACCATAATAAAAATCATTGCTATAGCGACTATGGCGATAGAGAACGATGCTTTCGCTGCTATTGCGAAAAATATAATCGGCACAAACAATGCCGTAATAACGGCGAAACCTATTGCCGCCACAATGAGTCGAAAGCCCAGAAGACTGTTTGCGCGTTGTTTAAATATCTGCCAGGGCTGTTTGACTTGCGCCTTGTTTTTCGCCAGGCAGTCGATAAACATAAACTGACCTCTGCTGCTTAGCCACAAAAGCAAAACAAGAATCGCGACAAAGAAAATAGCCGCCGCGATAATCGTGATACTTATGGCAATTATATGAGCCCCGGCAAAGCATGCTATTTTCGTCGTCACCTCATCCATATAATGGTCTGGCCGTTCATGATTGAATCGTGACATTCCGTGAAATCCACCCTTTATTAGGCTTGCAAGCCATGCGCAAAAACCGATTACAAGCCATTTCTCCGCGTCAAAAGGCCTGAATAGAATTATTTTGGTTTTTTCAATGGCCTCGCTTACAGGCTCAATTACGCTTATAGTTTTCTTTATAGCGTCCATAAAATCTCTCCCTGTGTTACCATTTTTGTCTTATAGGTATATTCGCTGCGATAAGTTTATCTTTAATTTGTTTAATTGTAAACTTTCCCGTATGAATCATACTTGCTATGATTGCCGCGTCAGCTTTGCCTTTGGTAAATATATCAATCAGGTGCTGATATGTTCCTGCTCCGCCGCTGGCCACTACCGGGATGCCGACGTTTTCTGCAATCATTTTTGTAAGATTAATCTCAAATCCCGTCTGCGTGCCGTCTGCGTCAACGCTGTTTACGACTATTTCGCCCGCCCCCAGACCTTCTGCGCGTTTGGCCCATTCTAATGCGTCAATTCCAGTTCTCGTCCGAAAGCCCTGGATAGTTATCTCGTAGCCGCTCGGAAATTTGTCGCTTTTTTCAACCCTGACAGGGTCCATTCCCAGCACGATGCACTGCGAGCCGAATTGTTTTGCTCCTTCGGCGATAATATTCGGATTTTTCACCGCAAGTGAATTTACGCTTACCTTTTCGGCTCCCGCCAGAAGCACTCGCCTCATATCTTCGATATCTTTTATCCCGCCTCCGACCGCGAACGGTATATGCACCGCCTTTGCGACCTCGCGAACCATATCGATATCTATGGGCCTTTCCTCCGCCGAGGCGGTTATATCGTAGAAAACCAGTTCATCGCATCCGCCGTCGCTGTATGCTACTGCCATTTCAACCGGGTCGCCAAGGTCGATATTATTCTGAAATTTAACGCCCTTGGTTACCTTGCGGTTCCTGACATCCAAACACGGTATTATTCTTTTCGTCAGCATCCTTCGTCCCAGTCACTAAAATTCTTAAGCAGTTTCAGGCCGATTCGCCCAGATTTTTCCGGGTGAAATTGTACCGCGACGAGATTTTCTTTTCCTGCTGCGCTTGCGAACACTGCGTCCGCGTATTCAGTCTGACCTATTATATTATTTTTATCGCTGCACGCAGGATAATAGCTGTGCACGAAGTAAAATTCGCTCAGGTCTTCGATATCTTCGAAAACAGGGTGCGGCTTGACGATTTTAACTGCGTTCCAGCCAATCTGAGGAATCTTGCACAATTTGTCAGAGGATTTGAATTTTTTTACTGTTCCCGGCAAAATACTCATACATTCTGTCCCGCCGTTTTCTTCGCTGGTCTCGAATAAAACCTGCATCCCGATACAGATACCCAGAAATGGAATGCCGTCGGCGATTACTTTTCGGATAGGCTCGACTAATTTTAATTTCTTCAGGCTGTCCATCGCGGCCTTTGCCGCACCAACGCCCGGGAAAACTATTTTTTCCGCGCGGAATATATCTTCCGGCTTATCAGTGATTTTTACCTTTTGCCCGATAGATTCGAATGCAAGCTGAACGCTTGTAAGATTTCCCGCTTTGTAGTCGATTATTGTTATCATATTGCCTGCCTTGACCATATTATATGATGTAGGTTTTAAGGAGGCAAGCTGATATTATTTCTCTCCTGACTACGGCAGGTCAAAATGAACCTGCTAATTTGTAAGTCAGCGCCGATATCAATGCGGAAGCCGGAATGGTTAATACCCATGCCCAGACTATCTTGCCGACAATGCCCCAGTGGACGGCGCTGAGTCGCCGCAGCGACCCCACTCCCATAATCGCCCCGGTGATAGTGTGCGTGGTGCTGACCGGAATGCCGAACGCGGTTGAAACTATCAAAGTTATAGCGGCGCTGGATTCGGCGCAAAAGCCATCTATCGGTTTTAGTTTGGCCACTTTCTGCCCCATTGTTTTGACAATCCGCCAGCCGCCGCACATAATCCCAAGGGAGATAGTGGCATAGCAGGCAAGCACTACAGGCAAGGGGACATAAAATTTAGCACCCAACAGACCGGCGCTGAAAAGTAAACTGGCGATAATGCCCATAGTTTTTTGTGCATCGTTGCCGCCGTGCCCTATGCTGTAGGCCGCAGCAGATAAAAGCTGACCTTTTCGGAATAGATGGTCAACTTTCTGAGGTGTTGTTTTTCGGAAAGCCCAGTAAACGATGTTGCCGAGAAACCATCCTAATAAAAGCCCCACTATCGGCGAGATGAATATGAATGCAACCGTTTTGATAATTCCGTGCCAGACCAGAGCTTGTTGCCCCGTCTTAACCAGCGCCGCGCCTATCAGCCCGCCGATGAGGGCATGAGAAGAGCTGGTCGGCAGCCCAAAATACCAGGTAATCACATCCCAAACGCAGGCACCGACAAGGGTCCCGAAGATAAGCCTCTGGTCCACAATTGCGATGTCGATGATGCCCTTGCCTATAGTATTGGCAACATGGAGGCCAAGAAACATAAAAGCGATAAAATCAAAAAACGCCGCCCAAAGCACAGCGTATTTCGGCTTCAGAACGCGAGTGGAGACAATCGTGGCAATAGCATTGGCCGAGTCGTGAAAGCCGTTTAGAAAATCAAAGGCAAGCGCCAGAAGGACTAGAAATAAAATGCTCAACGTCATAATCAGGCCTGTTTGACCATAATGGAATCAACAACATGGGCTACATCTTCGCAAATGTCCAGCACGGTTTCAGCGTATACATAAATGTCTTTCCATTTTATCACCGCAATCGGGTCCTTCACGGTCGCAAAAAGCTCCATCAGCATCTCGTCGCGCATTGTGTCACCGACATTTTCCAAACGATTGACCTCCACGCAGGCGTCGAAAACCACCTTGACGTTTTTGATGTTTCGCAGCCCCCCGACGGCCCGTGCCACGGCCTGCACCGACTCCTCAATCACCTTGGCGAATTCCACCATGTTCTTGTTCACGCCGGTGATATTATAAATTCTCATCCGGTTCACAATGGTATCTAACATATCGACGATGTCATCAATTTGCATCGTAAGAGCATGGATGTCTTCCCTGTCAATCGGCGTGATAAACGTTTTGTTTAACTGTTCGATAATCGTGTGCGCCACGTCGTCTGCCTGGTGCTCAATCGCCGACATCTTGCTCACTGTATCCTCATTCACACAGTCGTTGGACACCACTTCCTTGAAAAAACGCGCTGCCGCCACAGCGTGACCTACTTGTTGTTCAAACAGATCAAAAAAGTTGAAATCTTTTGGGAAAAACTTTAAAAACATTCGCGCCTCCTTTAACAATAAAATCGAGAGGCAGTATAACAGCCGGATGTGTTTTATTAAAGTTAAAAAAGTTGCCCGGTAACAAAAATGTTGGTATAATTCCACATTCATTGGTGTAAATTACCGAAAGGACAAAAAATGTTAAAAATTACCTCTATTGTTTTGTTAATTGCAACTGTTTGTTTCTTCACGGGATGCGATAAACAGCCGCAGGAAAACAAGCAACCATCAGCAAAAGAAAGTGAAAATACGATGAAAAAACAAAATAGCGAATCTAAGCCTGCCGCAACCGGCAATGCGACAAAAGGTGCAGCAAAAGTCATAATTTCAACCAGCAAAGGCGATATTGTAGTCGAATTAAATGTGGAAAAGGCCCCGATTACCTGTGCCAATTTTCTCCAGTATGTGCAGGATAAATTTTACGATGGCACAATTTTCCATCGTGTTATAAAGGGTTTTATGATTCAAGGCGGCGGCAGTACTGCCGATATGCAGCAAAAAGCAGTCAGGCCTCCGATTGTCAATGAGGCGAAAAACGGCCTGAAAAACGACCGCGGCACAATCGCGATGGCCAGAACCAACGCCCCGGACAGCGCTACCTCGCAATTCTTTATCAATCATGTTAATAACGATGCCCTTAACTACGGAGTCCAGGGCGCAGGATATACTGTGTTCGGCAAAGTTGTTGAAGGTATGGATGTCGTCGATAAAATAGCAGCAGTCCCGACTAACCCCGGCGATGTGCCTGTCGAAACTGTTTTGATTAAATCAATCCGCGTCGAATAAAATATTAAATTTCAAATTTTCAAGACAGCTTTAATTTTCTAAACGCGATAAAGCTCATACGCAGCAGTAGCCAGCCATGCTGCCATCGGTGTATCTTGATTTCGCCGTAACTGCGCTGGCGATAATGAATCGGCACGTCAACAATTTTGTGGTTCAGACGGGAAGCGCCGAAGAGAAGGTCAAAATCGCCGAACGGGTCGAAATCGCCGAAATACGAACGGTTCGCGGCAATCCTGTCATAATCGTGCTTCCACAAAACTTTCGTTCCGCAAAGGGTGTCCTTGATTTTTTGTCCCAGCAGCCACGTGAACAAATGTGCGAATAAGTAATTGGCAATCATATTGAGAAATCGCATCGCTTCCTTCTCCATAGGATAGACGAGCCGGCAGCCATTGATAAATTCGCCTTTGCCTGAAACAATCGCTTCATAATATTTAGGCAAATCCTCCGGCGGCATTGTCAGGTCTGAATCGAGAATCATCAGGATATCACCTTTGCATTCGGCAAATCCCTGCCGAACTGCCTGGCCTTTACCTTTGCCGCTTTGATGCTGCAGTATCAGGCGGTTCCAATCGTGACCATACTTTTCAAAACACCTGTTAATTTCCTCGACTGTGCCGTCATCGGAATTCCCATCCACGAAGATTAGTTCGGTCCATTTGCCCATCTTTGGGGTTCGTGTGAAAATCTGTTCGATATTGCCTTTTTCGTTGCGGGTGGGAACAAGTATAGAGACACTCGGCTCATTGGAATTCTCGGTTTTGGGTTGGACTTGAGGACAGGGCCGGGCAACAATCCTCCACGTCAGACATAACGAATTTAAAAAGGGCATCTTGGCCAGCAAACGGTTGAATATCCAGTCGAGAACAGGCAGGCGAACAGGCAAAAGAGTCCTTCCGCAGGCAGTTACAGTTTCGAAGTCTGAAAGATATAACAGATTTTCTATGTCATTTGTGGAAAGCCAGTTATAAGACGGGTCCGGCAAGCGGCGTCCCAGCATCGTTGCCAAAGCAAGCACCGGCCGCCAGAGGTTGGAGTGATAAACAATAATCAGCCGTGTCTGAGGCATACAGACCGTATGCAGCCGGTTTAACGTATTTTGGACATCGTGCAAAAGGGGCACAACATCGGAGATAATGATATAGTCAAAAGGCTGTATGCCGGAATAATCCATTTCTTCAGCATTATCAACACGAAACTCCAGGTTGCTTTTATCTGCGTGAATGAGACGTGCAGCCTCAATTTGTTTGGCATCTATATCAATGCCAAGTCCGTATGATGGCTGAGTCGCCGCCAGCAGCCTTCCCGTAGCGCAGCCCAGCTCGAGAACTCTGACGCCCGGAGGTATGATAGATGTGCAGGCCAGGTCGGCCTCATAATAATAGCCGGGATTCTTGTGCCGCTTAATTTCCGTAGAAACAAGCGTTTTCGCCGTAGTTGGGTTTGAATCGGATAAGTTATTCACAAATGTCCCTGGTTTTGCCTTTAAAGCTTCTCAACTGCTTATTTGCCGCAACCTTTAGATGTGTCTTATACCTTAAATGCTCCCTGTTTGGCAACAAATAACTGTAAAAAAATCAGGCTCGCTGCGGAACTTCGCGTCTCCGCATCAGGCAAAAATAAGCTTGAAGAAAATATAATAGAATGGTTTAATTATTGCTGCGTTGTTTGAGTTTTTTGCTTTTTTTTAAGAGTGGATTTCAATATTGTCATTTATGGCGGTCATATTATGAAAAAGGCGCTTATTACCGGAATAACGGGGCAGGACGGCTCATATTTAACTGAATTCCTGCTGAAAAAGGGATATGAAGTTTACGGCATAATCCGGCGAAGCTCGTCATTTAATACGGCAAGAATCGACCATTTATATCAGGACCCGCACGAGAAGCCCAAACTGAAACTGATTTATGCTGATTTGACGGACGGCAGTAATCTTCATTCGATATTGAACGATATAAATCCCCAGGAGGTTTATAATCTCGGCGCACAAAGCCACGTTCGTGTAAGTTTCGACCAGCCGATTTATACGGCCAATGTCGATGCGCTGGGAACGCTGCGGATACTCGAGGCGGTTCGTTCAATGAAGAAACCGGCGAAGTTTTACCAGGCGTCAAGCAGCGAAATGTATGGCAAGGCTGTCCAGATGCCGCAAAACGAGAAAACGCCTTTCTATCCGAGAAGTCCTTACGGCTGCGCGAAGGTATATAGTTTCTGGCAGACAGTAAATTATCGCGAAGCTTATGGTCTATTTGCCTGCAACGGCATACTATTCAATCATGAATCGCCCAGACGTGGCGAGACATTTGTTACAAGAAAAATAACTCGTGCGGCAACAAGGATAAAATTAGGCCTTCAAAAGAAATTATTTCTCGGCAATCTGGATGCAAAGCGTGACTGGGGCTTTGCCGGCGATTATGTAGAGGCAATGTGGCTTATGATGCAGCAAAAAAAGGCGGGCGATTATGTGATTGCTACGGGCCGGACGCATTCTGTTCGGGAATTCCTAAACGAGGTATTTAATTACCTTGATATGGATTGGAAAGACTATGTCGAAAAGGACCCGCGGTATTACCGCCCGACTGAAGTGGACCTTTTACAGGGCGACGCGCGCAAAGCCAAAAAATATTTGAAATGGCAGCCGAAAGTAACTTTCAAACAATTGGCCAAAATGATGACAGATGCTGATATGAATCTGGCTAAACAGGAAAAAATACTGAAAGAGCATGGACATAAATAAATGTCGGACTTTTTTAAAAATAAACGTATAGTTGTGACAGGCGGTGCGGGCTTCCTCGGAAAATACGTTCTCGAAGGTTTGCGTAAAAGAGGCTGCAAAGATATTCTCGTACCTGAAATTCAGGATTACAACCTTATCAAGCTCACCGATATAGTAAGAATGTATGATGATATGCGTCCGGATGTCGTTATTCATTTAGCTGCGGTCGTTGGTGGAATAGGCGCAAATAGAGAACATCCCGGCCGATTCTTTTATGAAAATCTCATGATGGGTATTCAGCTTATCGAACAGGCCAGGATAAGAAATATTGGAAAATTCGTCGCTATCGGAACGGTTTGCGCTTATCCGAAATTTACGCCGGTGCCTTTCAAAGAAGAAGAAATATGGAATGGTTATCCGGAAGAAACTAACGCGCCTTATGGCCTGGCAAAAAAAATGCTGCTCGTTCAGTCGCAGGCGTATCGAACTGAATATGGGTTTAATTCAATTTTTCTTGTTCCGGTAAACCTTTACGGCCCCGGCGACAACTTCAACCCCGAAAGCAGTCATGTTATACCGGCACTGATTAAGAAATGCGTTGATGCGGTTGAAAACGGCGACGATTATATTACCTGCTGGGGAACGGGTAATGCCTCGCGGGAGTTTATTTACGCCTGCGATGCGGCCGAAGGGATTTTGCTGGCAACTGAACATTATAACGGCTCTGAACCGGTCAATATCGGAGCAGGCTTTGAAATAAAAATTAAGAATTTAGCTGAAAAAATTGCAAATCTCACGGGGTTCAAAGGGCAAATTCGCTGGGACGATACAAAGCCTGACGGCCAGCCGAGGCGGTTTTTGGATACAAGCAGGGCCAAAAAGCTGTTTGGCTTCGAGGCCAAAACCGATTTCAACAAAGGACTCAAAGAAACTATTGACTGGTATAAACATCAGCGAAAAGTGTAATACCGCTTAATACACTATCGCCGCATAACCGACGCTTTCTTCGCTGCTCTGCCCGAATTTTCTTTCCATTACTTCACTGCTGTGCGTATGAGCGAGTAAAATACCTTTTGTCCTGCCAAGTGCCTTTGCCGCAGCGATTGTCGCACCGGCAGCGCCGGGCCCGCAGGCATTTTGATTTTCCATCGACTCGGTAAGTATCCGCTCGCCCCTCATTTCTACCGCCAGTGTTATGAACGAACGGTCATTTACATCTTTTGCCCATTCGATTCCAGCCTGTCCGTTTCCTTGTGGATTAAAACCATACCCCGGCCCGTAATGCGTCAGGTCGGTCGAGCCGATACATACGATTTTTTTATTCCCGGCCACTTTAATGCATTCAGCGATATCATTTCCGACAGTCATTGCCGATTCAGCCGGCGGAGTCATTATCGGCAGAATCTTGGCATTTTTGAAAAGATACTGGATAAATGGAATTTGCACTTCGATGCTGTGTTCATTTTTATGCGCATCCGGATTAGGTCGTGCGACTTTACTTTTTTTGATTATGGCTGCGGCAAGCTCTTCGTCGATATTTACCTGGCCTAAAGGAGTAAGCCACGACCCGCTGTCATATACTGCCGCGTCAGGGCCGCAAATACTGTGCACCGCCCCGAAGATGACGAAAGTATCGACAGCTTTATTTGCCTTTTCGATTGCCGAAAAAACCATACCTGCTAAATCGCCGCTAAACACCCAGCCTGCGTGCGGAACAATTCCTGCGACAATATTTTCAGGTAATTTTGCATTGATAGGACGATTGGCAAGGCATATTTCGATTTCGCTTATGCACTCTTTTTCGCTGTCAGGATAGAACCTGCCGGCCGCGATGGGTTTTCTTACTGCCATAATTATTTTCTCCGCATTTACCCTGTTAGAGACAATCCTTTTAATTTGCCGAGTTTCAGGTTTTGTCTCTAACGGGGCTTGCATATTTCGGTTAAATTGTTACTATATTATACTCTTATTTTAGGAAAAAATACAATGGCTAAAAATGATAAAAACGTCGCGGTTGTAATGGGTTCTGACAGTGATATGCCCGTTATGAAGGCCTGCATCGACAAATTAAAGGATTTCGGTATTGAGCCGATTGTCAGGATTATCTCGGCGCACAGGACGCCCGACATCGCTGCCGAATTTGCCGAAGCTGCCGCCCAAAATGGCATAAAAGTCATAATAGCCGCCGCTGGTATGGCCGCTCACCTTGCCGGAGCCATTGCCGCAAGGACTGCTTTGCCTGTTATTGGTGTTCCGCTCGCCGCCGACCAGTCGCCTGCGGGCATTGACGCGTTATTAAGTACCGTTCAGATGCCGCCGGGCATTCCTGTAGCTTCTATGGCTATCGGAAAAGCAGGGGCGATAAACGCCGC
>JBEKEA010000040.1:0-16847 GCA_050014075.1 Sedimentisphaerales bacterium
GGCATAATTCCGATATTTCCGCAGAAGACCAGCGGGTTGCCGAGGTAGCGGTCGTCGAAGAAAATCGCTCCGTTGACAGTCGGTATTCCCATCCTGTTGCCGTAATCTCTGACGCCTGCGACGACGCCTTTTGCGATTCGTTTCGGATGCAAAACGCCGCGTGGTATTTCGTCGAAACTTTTGTCTGGCTCGGCAAAGCAGAAAATATCGGTGTTGGCAATCGGTTTTGCGCCCATTCCCGTTCCCATCGGGTCGCGAATGACTCCGCCGATGCCGGTGGCCGCTCCGCCGTAAGGGTCCAGAGCCGATGGGTGATTGTGCGTTTCGACTTTGAAACAAACGGCGTCTGTTTCGTCAAATTCTATTACGCCGGCGTTATCTTTAAAAACGCTGATGCACCAGGGTTTGTTAAGCTGTTGTGTAGCCTTGAAGACCGTATCTTTTATAAGATTATCGAAATGGATTTCTTTGCCTTCGAAATTAAAATCAACGCTGCTCCTGAAAGTTTTGTGGACGCAATGCTCACTCCAGGTTTGCGCGAGTGCTTCGAGTTCTATATCCGTCGGTTCTCTATTTTGCGTTTTGAAATAATTCTGAATCGTTTTCATCTCAACGACGTTGAGAAACAAATCCATTTTTTTGCTCAGTTCCAAAAGCTGGCTGTCGTTGAGATTTGTTATCCTGATTGTTTTAAGATTAAGCTGATATGGTGCGATGTGTGGACTTGGCGGTTCGGCGTCAGTTCCTATTACGACGACTTCGATGCAGTCGTTTGAAAGTCTGCGGATGATTTTTTTAAGCTGCTTTTCGTTTATTTCGCCGAGGATTAAATATTTTCTTGCGGTTCTGACGGTCTGGCACTTTTGGCCCATATCGTCGATTGCCGTCATAACCGATTCTGCCACAGGGTCGGTAACGCCGCTTTTGAGATGGATTTCTATAATGGTTGCTTTTGCAAGTCCCGGCGGGGCGGAGCTTTTGCCGATATAAAAATTTTCGCAAACCGCGTCTGCCAGCAGTTGCCCGCCGATTTGTTTGGCGAAGTTTTCATCGAAATCGCCTTCAATCAGAAAGACTCTCGCCGACTGGACCTGCTGGACTGTGCCGATGCCGAGTTCTTTAATGTCGCTTAAAACATCTCTGCCGTGAACGTCGTCGCTGCCGGGCTTGCTGAAAACTTCAAAACGCCACTGTTTCACTGTATTTCCTTTTTCGATACCTTGTATTTCATAAGTCTTGCTCGCTTGTCGTTGGCAAGGGCAAGCAATTTTTCGATTTTATTTTTATCTTTAACTTTTACCGCTTTTTTAAGTTTGAGCAGTTCTTTGATTATCCGTTCAATTCCTTTGCAGATATTTTCCGAATTCGTATAAAAAATATCAGCCCAGATATTCGCCGGCCCCGATGCGATTCTCGAAGTATCCATAAAACCTTTGCCGCAGAATTTCAACTGGTTTAAATCAGAAGCGTTCAGCAGCGTCGCGGCAAGCGCGTGCGGCAGATGGCTGACATTGGCGAAAATTTCATCGTGCTGCGGCGGGGACATCGTGCAGACGCGGCAGCCCAGCGAAGACCAGAACTTATTTAATGTTCGCACTGCCGATGGATTTGTCGAGGCATCTTTAGTAATGATACAGGCTGCGCCATCGAATAAATCATCCCGCCCGAATTCAACGCCTCGCTGCTCCGAGCCGGCGATTGGATGAGAACCGACGTAATTTACAAATTTCGGCAGGAATTTTTCCGCCCATTTGTGCGGCAAAATTTTGGTTGAGCCGACATCGGTAACTATGCAGCCCTTTTTCAGAGCGCCGGCAATGGTTTTGAAAGTCTCTCCAAAGGTGCAAATCGGCGTGGCAAGGATGACGATATCTGCATTGGCAACGCTTTTGCGGATGTCATCATATATAACATCGGCAACGCCAAGCCGTCTTGCCCGGCTGCGGGTAGAGGCTCTGTGGCTATAACCGGCGGTTTTAATGCCGAATTTATTCCGGCTGATAGCCAAAGTAACCGAGGAGCCCAGTAAGCCCAGACCAATCACTGTAACTTGTCGTAAGTCCTTCAAAATAAATGCCTTATATAAAAACTACGGTCTTTTTCTAGTTTATGAAAAGTATCGACAAATAGCCCTAATGTCAATTTTTTTCTTTGTTTTAGGGCATAAAACTGCTATTATGGTACCCTACTAAAGCAATTCCAATCAATGGACAAATGTCCAAATCAGCGGTTGCGGCCTTGATGGGTCGTGGCGATATTCGTCGTAGATGCAGAATTTAAACAGAGAAAGAACGATTAGAATCCTCGGATTTAATGGCACATAAAAAAGTAAACATAGGCAACGGCGACTATCTTTCGTTTGAAGATACGATAGCCGATATCGACAGTCAGATATCTGAGCTTACAAGGTTAAGCTCGGTCAAGGGGATAGACTACTCAGCGGAAATTCAAAAACTCCAGCGCCGGCAGGTTGCCGAATTCGGGCGGATATATTCGAATCTCAGCGCATGGCAGACGGTTCAGGTGGCAAGACACCCAAAGCGGCCTTTGCTGGGCGAGTATCTTAACCTTATGGTGAAGGATTTCCGCCAGCTCCACGGCGACAGATGTTTCGGCGACGACGCGGCGATGGTTTGCGGCACCGGGCATATCGGCAGGGAAAAAGTTTTAATTGTCGGCCAGAACAAAGGCCGCGACACAAAAGAAAAAATAAAATGCAATTTCGGCTGTCCCAATCCGGAGGGATACCGCAAGGCTCTTGCCAAAATGAAATTCGCGGAAAAGTTCAATATTCCGGTAGTAACTTTAATTGACACTCCCGGCGCATATCCGGGCATCGGCGCCGAAGAGCGGGGCCAGGCGCAGGCAATCGCGGTTAATCTTATGGAAATGTCGCGCCTGCGCGTGCCGATTATTTGCATCGTTATCGGCGAAGGCGGCTCAGGCGGCGCACTGGGTATCGGCGTCGGCGATAAAATGGCAATTCTTGAATACGCTTATTACTCCGTCATTTCCCCCGAAGGCTGCGCTGCGATTCTCTGGCGCGACGGCACAAAAGCACAGGAAGCCGCCGAAGCCCTGAAACTCACAAGCAAAGAGCTTCACAGATTGGGTATTGCCGATTCTATAATTGCAGAACCTCTCGGCGGAGCGCACAGGAATACTCACGATGCGGTTTATAATGTCGAGCAATATATAATCAGGACTCTTCGCGAACTGAAAAGGACCAGCATTGATAATCTGCTCGAAAACAGGTATCAGAAACTTCGTGCGATAGGAACGGCATCGACAATGATGATGCCTTTGGATGACACCGAGAAGAAAATTGAAATAGCCGCTTCGAAAATCATCGAAGCCGGCCAAATAAAGCCAATCCAAACCGCCACTATCGAGGTCTAATTAATTTTTCAACCGCCCCAACGTCTCCTATTTAATACAATAATTGATTATTAGGCCTTCTTTGTAGGTAAACCAAGCCATGCGAGAGGTAATTCATTGAATCTGTAGTGACAATTAACACTGTGTATGTAGTCCAACACATCTTTGTATTCCGGTTTCTTGAACCAATCGTTCAATACATAGACATATTCAACTTTTAACCCCAACGGAGCAACCAATTTCAAATACTGTTTTCGCTTAAAATCACAGGTCTGTAATTTCTCGTCAACCGATCCTGCTACCTGTTGATACTTGACCTCAATAATGAACAAGGTCTCGCGAACAATGACTAGCATCGCATCATCTGGCAATAGTTTTTTGGAAAGCATTTTATCCCAATTGACTTTGAACTCATCCAAGAATTTATAAAAATCGTGTTTCTTGAAGCATCTAGCGACCAGTTTACCTTCAAAGAAAACACCCATACCAGCCTTATTAGGAATCTTGTCAATACTATATCCAGAAATTTTCCCAAGAAGAGTCTGAAAGTCAACTTTGCTTTCAAAGTTCAATCCGGTGAGAGTATTGGCACCGCCAAAACCACCTGTTTTCATCTGGAAATCTCCACAAAATCAAGAGAAGACGATCTTTCTTTGATTGCCATTTTAAGACGCTTTGAAGACAAGGCTAAGAACTCAGCTTCTAGTTCACAACCAACAAATTTTCGTCTTAGTTTTATAGCGGCAACACCCGTCGTCGAACTTCCAGAGAACGGATCAAATACCAAGCCGCCTTCATCTGTGCTTGCCAAAATAATTCTCTCCAGAAGTTGAACGGGTTTTTGCGTCGGGTGTTTTCCGAATCCTTTTTCATCGCCATTTGGAGCGGTCATAGTCCAAACGGACTTCATTTGCTTGCCAGAGTTTATTTCCCGCATCTTGTCGTAATTGAAACAGTGTTTTGATTTCTCATTCTTGGCAGCCCAAATGATCGTCTCAGTGGAATGTGTAAAATAGCGACAAGATAGGTTCGGAGGGGGGTTTGGCTTTTCCCAAGTAATATCGTTCAGTATCTTCATCCCCAATTGCTGCATGGCGTAACCAACAGAGTGAATGACATGGTGGGTGCCGGAAACCCAGATCGTGCCGTTGGGTTTTAACAGTTTTTGACATCTGGACAGCCATGCCATATTGAACTCGTGATCCATTTCAGGCCCGTTTGATTTATCCCATTGTCCTTTGTCAACCTTTACCATCTTTCCGGCATGACAGGTAATTCCGCCGTTTGAGAGAAAATAAGGAGGGTCAGCGAATATCATATCAAACCTGCCATCAGGATATTTGCTACTTACCGTATCCATGAATTCCATGCAGTTGGCATTGTAGAGCCATACACCGAATTCATCGTTTCGGAAGACACACTGATTAGGCGAGTATTCGGAACTCTTCATGACCATCAAAGGGAAAAAATCGTTTTTTTGTATTTCATCATCTTTCATATGAACCTCGTTGTTACGGCATGTAATTATTCACTTTGAAGTTTTATTAACAAATCTTTCAACCCTGTTCCCGTCTTAACCATTCCTTCCTTCTCTTTTTTCCATCCTTCCCAACACATCACCCGGCCTTTGCCAGTAGGATAATTGACATCTTCCTGACCCCATATCCATTTATATGCTTTCAATAATGCTTCTGGATTTTCGCCTGTTGAAATATCTATTTTTATTCTTTCTAATACTGCATCTGGTTCCTCTCCCATATATACACACTCAAAAGCCTGAAGCAATTTAATTGTTTGTTTTTTGTCGTTTTTGGATTTTTCAAACAAATCGTCATATATTTGACTATGAGATATTTGCCACAAAGTTTGCTCTTGAGGATTGTATATAAATACGAAAAAGTCTTCTTTCCTCATTCTTCCAAAGGATTGTTTGCCGCCAGGTTTAACAATAACAATTTTTCTTCCATCGGAAATATCTTCTACTTCATATCCTCTATAAGGAATTTTTTCAATTGCTGCGGCAAAATCTTTAGACGGAGCATTTTTAATGCTCACTTTCTGCAAATCAATATCATGCGTGTAAATATTCCGTTTTTTCATAGTTAGTCTCTATTTGTATTCGTCTAAACTAACTTAAAACCAACTAATTATCAATAAATTGCAGGGGAATTATAGCAGGAAATTAGGCTGAAAACAATAAAAAGGACCGTTTTTTGATTTGAATTGCATTTAATTCGAAACAACAATAAAATAATGGGATGAACCCGGCATATACACAGAGCCTTAATAAGCTGATAGAAGAACTTGCCAAACTGCCCGGAATAGGGACAAAAACGGCAGAACGGCTTGCGTTTCATATTTTAAAATCGGAAAAGAACGAATCGCTGCAACTTGCCGAGGCAATAAGCAAACTAAAAAACAGTATTCGCCAGTGCAAAATATGCCACAATCTTTCCGAAAGCGAATTATGCTCGATTTGTTCCGATACCAGACGCGATAAAAGCATTATCTGTGTTGTCGAACAATTCAAAGACCTTATCGCTTTGGAAAAGACGGGCCTGTGCAAATGGGTTTATCATGTGCTGGGCGGACATATCGCACCTTTGGATGGAGTCGAGCCGCAGGATTTGACGATTGATAATTTGATAAGCCGGCTGCGAAATGGCAAAATTACCGAAGTGGTTATGGCAACTAATCCGACCGTCGAAGGCGACGGCACAGCTTTATATATTAGTTCATTGATAAAGCCGCTGGGCGTAAAAGTTACGCGCCTTGCAAGAGGACTGCCCGGCGGAAGCCAGATTGAATATGCGCCCGGTGCGGTTCTTACCGATGCTATTTTGGGCAGAAATGAACTCGAATAACAATTTTAATCACAGATTACGCTAACTCTCCCCGCCCCAAATTCCACCGTAAAAAACCCCACGATAAAAAACCCACGTTGCAAAAATCCCAATGCTGCTATACTCGTATGCAGTATACTGCAATACAGTATACTGCATATAAGCATAGTGAAAAAATAATAACTTCAAGGTGGTTGATGATTTTGCTTTAAGGCATATCTGCGTAGCAGTGAAATTCAAAACAATGTGCCGACGTCAAGTTTACTTGTAAGTAAGGCATGAGTTTTGAATTTAATAGTGTTCGAAGAACACCGCCTTAAAGCAATAACGTCTCTGTGTGTTCTCTGTGGCTAAAATAATTCGTGTCGTTTCGTGTTAATTCGTGGTTAATTTCTTCGTGTCCTTCGTGGCTCTATGGTGAAATTCGTATCTAAAAAAAACCCGCCATCGGCGGATTCCTTACTCTATAATCTATAATCTGCAATCTTCTATTGCTGCTCTTCTACATCAATAATATTGCCCTCAAGTTCTGAAAGCACTGATTTTATAACGGGTGTGTTTGAGACCTGGTCGATTGTTTTCTGGCTTGTCTTTGCGCCAGGCGGTTTTTGTTTCGGCGTTTGCTTATCGCTGTTTTCAATAATTTCAAAACCGGCTTTTATCTTTGTGCCCAATGCGCCGCTCAAAATAGTTTCGATTGATTCCTGTCTGCCGTTTCCCTGGCAGAGTTTCATTGTAAATTCATCGCTCGCGTTAAAGCCGAGGACCAGCAAATTACCGCTCAACTTCAAAGGCAAAGCCTTTTTCAAAAGCTCGGCAATTCTCGTATTGGTAATTGAATTAATTATTTTGTCCCAATTTTCTTTTATCTGCTGGATATTCAAAACGCCTGCCAGAACTGGTTTTTGTTCAATCTGCGCAGGCTGCGAGTTTTCAATTATTGCTCCGCCGCGAACCGCTTCAGCGGGACGGGTTAAGTTTTTTTTTAACTTATCCGCTGGATTACTGCTTGCTGTTTTGCCGCCAAGAAGGTCTGGTATGCTCATAAATTGTTCTGCCAAAGCGACTCTCAGCAGAGATGCTTCGAGCAGGGCACGGGGGTTATCGCTGTTTTTGATTGGCCAGCGGAGTTTTTCGAATAGTGCGATATTATAAATGATGGCCGGTATATCGAAGAAATCGGCAATTTTCGTCAGACCGTCTTTTTCCGCCTGAGTCAGAATTACAAGAGCCGACGAATCTTCGGATGCCTTTAGGACCATCATATCTCGCAGGCTCGCGATAAGTGCATCGAGCAATCCGGTGCAGCTTAATCCTCCGGTGATGAGGTTGTCGACAGCCTGTAATGTTCCGCCGGCGTCAGCCTGTCCGATTTTTTCCAAAAGCTGATAAGTTTTTTCGCTCCCCGGGAGACCGAGCATATCTTCGAGCATTTTCACAGTCAAAGGCTGCGACCCTGCGCTGATAATCTGGTCGAGCAGGCTCAGTCCGTCGCGCATTGAGCCGTTGGCAAGCCGGGCAAGAGCGATTATGCAATCGTCCTCGAACTTGATTTTTTCATCGATGAGTATTTTTTTAAGTTGCCCGATAATATCTGCAGGACTGATATTTCCAAAATCGAATCTTTGGCAGCGTGACTGGATTGTTGCCGGGACTTTGGTTGGTTCGGTAGTCGCGAAGATAAATTTAACATGCGAAGGCGGCTCTTCGAGAGTTTTCAGCAGGGCATTGAACGCCTCAGCGGTGAGCATATGCACTTCATCTATTATATATATTTTGAATCTTGCTCTTGCCGGCCGGTAAATAGCGTTATTTCTTAGTTCACGGATATTTTCTATACCGCGATTGGAAGCGCCGTCGATTTCGATAACGTCGATATCTTCGCCGGTATTTACGGCCGTGCAGCTATCGCATTTAAGGCAGGGTTCGATTGTGGGCTTGTCTGCGGCAAGGCAGTTGAGTGATTTAGCGAGGATTCTTGCCATTGTGGTTTTGCCGACTCCGCGGGTGCCGGTAAAAAGATACGCGTGAGCGACTTTGTCGGTTTTTATAGCGTTTTTGAGTGTCTGCGAAATCGCGTTTTGCCCGACGACATCGTCGAACTTTTGTGAGCGATACCTTCTTGCAAGCACTGTATAAGCCATTATTTCTCCGTTTCAAAAGCGCCAAAACCCATCATAAAGCCAAAAAGTCAATTAGTCAAATTGATTTGTTTTAGCTGCTTTTATCTTGTTATTTTCCGGCCAAAAGCTACAATAATTAACGGCCGGGTCCCAGGTTAACCGCGTACGCGAACCTGGTCAGGCGCGGAAGCGAGCAGCCATAAGCGCAACAAAGTTGTACCCGGAAAACCCGGCCTTATTTATTGTTCAGGGAGCAAAAATATGAAGGTAAAAATAGATGACAGCTGCACAGCGTGCGGACTATGTGTGGAAACCTGCCCTGAGGTTTTTCGGATGGGTGACACTGTCGCCGAAGTTATCGTCCAGCAGGTGCCGCCGCAGTTCGAAGATGCCGCCCAGCAGGCAGCGGATGAATGTCCCGTAGAGGCTATCGCGGTAGAATAATTCCCGACTATCGGCCGGACAATTCCCTGCTCCGCTTTGCCGCGGCTTGCAGGGCGTTAAGCACCATCGTTTCAAAATTACGCTTCGAAAATACCTTTAGCGCAGCTTCCGTAGTTCCGCCGGGGGATGTAACCTTCTTTCTTAGAATATCTGGTGTTTGACCTTTTATAAAAGCTTCAACAGCAAGCAACCCAGCCCCTTTTGCAGTCTGCAAAACAAGCATTGCGGCAAGCTCTTTTTTAAGTCCCAGTTTTACAGCCGTCTTTATCATCTCCTCCATCAGCAAAAAGAAATACGCAGGGCCCGAACCACTAACGGCCGTTACCGCGTCAATAAGTTTTTCATCGTCAACCGCCTGGGCAAAACCGACAGCGGAGAAAATCCGCTTGGCAATATTGAGTTTGCCGCGTGCATTTTTTGTCGCATACATTACCGCGCAACCCTGACCAATCAAAGCAGGTGTATTGGGCATTACCCGAATGACAGGAGCATTACCCAAAACCTTTTGAATCCGCTTTGTCGTAATACCTGCGGCTATGGAAATAATTAAAGTGCTTTTCCTGACCGACCCTTTTATTCCTGCCAAAACCTCCTGCATATTCTGAGGTTTGGTGCTTAAAACAAGCACGTCAACCGACTTTGCCAATTTGCAATTGTCAGAAGCGGATTTGACTTTGTATTTTTTGCATAAGGCCCTGACCTGCAAAGGACGAATGTCCGTGATAATTATATCTTTGGACTTATAGACTTTCGCATCGATAATGCCTTTGATTATCGCCTCGGCCATATTGCCGGCGCCGATAAAACCAATCTTTGCCATTTTAAACTCCTTGCCATTAATCGCTTATGTAATATAATTCTAACCTTAATTGATAAATTTGCAAAGAAACATATTTATCGCAGATTACGCGGATTTTTTTGATTATTATTAATTATTTAATCAGTGTAATCAGTGATGAAAAAAGTGCTGTTATTTAGGGAGATAAAAAATGCAGAAAAAAGCCGATTACACCGAGGCAATCAAGACCAGATACCCGGAACCGATAGTATTTGCGGTTGTAAAAGATAAAAACGGCAAAGCCAACCCCGTAACTCTCGGCTGGAATATGCTCGCCAGCGGAAGTCCGCCTATGCTGGCAATCGCGCTTCAGCCTAAACGATATTCAGTCGCCGCCATAAGGCACAGCAAATGCTTTACCATAGCGTTCCCAAACGAAGATATGGCCGAGCTTGCAATGTTTTTCGGCACGCACAGCGGAAGCGACTGCGATAAATTTGCCGTAACCGGCTGTAAAATAAGTTCCGCTGAAAAAATCGATGCAGTGATTATCGATGACGCCGTGGCGAATTTCGAATGCGTTCTTGAAAGTGAGTTTACTGCCGGCGACCATATAATCTTTGTCGGCCGTGTCGTCGCCAGCCATGTAAACACCGAACCGAAAGGCAGACTCTACAGCGTAGCGACAAATCGGGTACTTGGAGGAGTGGTTAAGAAATAGCAGAATACAGAATTCAGTAGACAGTAGACAGAATGTGGAGTCGCCTTCGGCGGATAAATTTTTTCAACAGCCCCAGTGGCACTAATTATTAAAATTAGTTATCCTCACCATTCTCATCGTCATCATCGTCCTGATTAAACTCGACTTTGCTCTGTAAAATGATTTCATCGAGAATGTTTTTTAGATAACCCTGCTTTTCAGCTTCTATAAAGCATTTATGAAGTCTAGGGATATTGATTATCTCCTCAATACATCGCATGTATCGATCAACAACTGCTTTAATTGAATAGACTCGGAGTGCATTATTTTTTATGCCTTCAACTAATTTTTTTTCTGTGTCCACAGATTTAATAACAAATGTGATTGATGTGATTGGGTATCTATGAATTTTGTCTATATCGAGAAAATACTTTTTTACATTTAGCGTTTCAGTAACTTGAAAAAATCGACCTAACGGCTTCATAACAAAATCAATACCGCCATCATTGGCATTTGTTCTTCCTGTTTTATAAAGGATTAGATTTTCTTTCTGTAGTTTATTTACTTCAAAGCCCCAATATATTTTTTGGTCATGATAGAAATATTTCAAAATGGAATAGCTAACGATTTCAAAAAGTCTTGCGTCCACATTTGGAGCCAATAAGCCAAAAATAAAACTCTCAACCTCTTTCGGATTTTTATTTTGAATTTCCTGTAATTCAAGACAGGTTTGAAGGAATTGCTCAAATGCACTTTTCTTTGTTTTTGCGTATTCTTCAATAATTTCAACTATGGCTTTAGCTATGTTGTAGGTTTTCCCCGAAACCTTGATTTTGATTAAGTTTTCGTTAATCCAATATCTGGCTGTTTCAAGATTTCTTATGATTGGCATATAATCAGAGTTTCTAAAAAATCCTTGAAATTCGGAGTTAACCCGATTGTTAAGTGCGTGATTTTGCAGTTTAGCACCGAAGGGCAGTTCTCTCTGTCTCTTGAATAGTTTATTAAATTCTGCACCTTCATATTTCGCATAATTACCCTTTTTGTGGAAATTATTCGCTAAATAATCTTCAACAACTACATAGATTGCGTATAGATTAGCAAAACTTCCGCGAGCTTTTGCTCCTTTGTTTGCTGATTTGGTTTTAATATTTATGTATTGCAAAAGCTGGCTTTTATCAAAAACATCAGTACTTGCACTGGCAAAGTGTTTTTTTAATATTTCTTTGATTGTTTTTGTAAATGAATGTTCCATAATTATTGTTTAAATAAAGCTAATTCTTCTTGTTGTTCGACTGGTTGCTCAAAACTCCTTGGCTCTTTAAATAATTTTTTTCCGTTATACTCTCTTTGAAGTCCAAGTCTTCTTAATCCTATTTTTACATAATCTTCTTGTAATTCAATACCGATCGATTGCCGACCTAACCACTTTGCTACATAGGAAGTGGTAAAGGTACCGGAAAATGGATCTAAAACTAAATCGTCTTTATTTGAACTTGCTTTAATTATCCTTTCCAGCAAAGCAATTGGTTTTTGTGTTGGATGATTTTCATATTCGTCCATACGATATCTAACCCTTGGAAACTCCCAAACATTACCAGGTACTTTTTCGGGATTATAAACCTGTGGAGGATTTTTTCTGTAATCAATTAGCTTTCTCTTGGCTCCAGTTTTTGCTTCTACTAAAATATCTTTTGCATTAAAAGTGTAATTGTTCTCATCTTTTACACAAAACAAAATTGGTTCATATAAAGAACCATAATACTTTTTTGCTTGCACGCCGGAACTATCATAATACCAAGTGATTCTTGAAAGAATTTTTATTCTATCTCTTAAATAAATATCAAAGAATGGCATGAATTGTGTCGAGGTCATTACGTAAAAACTGCCATTTGATTTTAATTTTTTTATGCAAAGATCAAGCCATTTATAGCACCAATTCAAATAGTCTTCGTCTTTATTCCATTTATCTTTATAACCATTAAAATTTTTTCCTATGTTATAAGGAGGATCAGCAAAAATCAAATCAATAGAGTTGTCCTTAACTGTATCTAGGGCAATAAGGGTATCGCCCATTATGATTTTATGGTCTTCATTCCCTAAATGTTTTAAATCAGATATTTTCATAACTTTATTTCATCAAATCAGCAATCAGAGAAAATAGGAGCAGTCATTTTTTTATAACTCACAGTAGACGCCTTAAGGTGTCCTGACAAATTATACCCTTAAAAAGTGGAGGAACAAAGATAAAATCCCGTTGAAAAACTATACCTGTTTTGTCCAGATAAGCAAAAACACGTCTGAGGAAAATTTGCAAAATGCGCAAGAAAAAACCACGCCTACGGCGGGCAAGCTTGCGGCTAAAATTTACAAAATGCGCAAGATAAAACTTGCGCATTTGAAAAAAATAAAGAAATTTATATACATATCTAATAAGGGCTTACGAATTGTGGACAAAAAATTATTGGTCATTTTTTTGCAAAAGCGCGCAAGTTCCTATGTAATACGGAGAAGCGTTATAGCCACCAAGACACGAAGGCACAAAGTAATTTAATATTTAAGATTTAAAATTTGAGGAACCGCCAAAGGCGGGTAAACATCAACTTTCAATTTTTCCTATGCGCAAATCTTATCTGCCATTTTATTATCCGGATATTATTGCGCATATATGCGTATGGTTTCTGCTGCGCAGGAGAAAGAAAAAATACGATATTGCGTTTCGAAAAATTAAACTGGCCTGTGGAAAAAACGAGACACAAAATAAATACGCCCTTGTTGACCCGGAAGATTATCAGAAGTTATCGCAATATAACTGGGAATGTTTCGAAAAGGAAAGCAAGGGACGCTACGCTATACGACTTGAAGGCAGGAAAATCGTATCTATGCATCGAGAAATTATGAATGCTCCTGTCGATAAAGTTGTTCATCACGAGGACGGAAACGGACTTAATAATACAAAAGAAAATCTGACGATTGTAACTATCTCAGAAAATAACAAATATGTCAGGAAAAGGGGCAGGGCTGCAAGCTCGAAATATAAAGGAGTCAGCCTTGAAAAAAGAAGCGGAAAATGGCGGGCCGGTATAAAATCCGATGGAAAATACAAAAATCTGGGATATTTCGACAATGAAGAAGATGCGGCGAGGGCTTATGACGAGGCGGCGAAAATATATCATGGGGAATATGCTGTTTTGAACTTCGGGGAGGAGGAAGTTAATAAACTTCGATGCGTTACCTCGTAAGTAGCTCGAATTCTTCGGGGCTAAGGGTTTGTCTTAATTTCTGAAGGGCTTCGAGTTCAATCTGGCGAACGCGCTCTTTGCTAATGCCTAAATCGTCGCCGATTTGCTTTAATGTTTTGAATTCCTTTTTGACCATTGTGCCTGACAGGCCGAAATGAAAACGAATAACGTGCTGCTCTCGCTCGGTAAGATTATTTGTTATTACCTGCTCGAGGCTTCTGCGTGCGGTTTCAATTTCCTCTACGCCGGCGGAACGTGTTTTCAAATGCTGCGAAACGGAAATCTGGTCGAAATCGCTTCTTTCAGTGCCGGGCTGTCGGGTCGGCTGGATATGAGCGAATTCCCTTTTAATGGCCCAGGAGGCGTAATTGCTGAACTGGCCTTTTGTATAATCGAATTTTTCGACGGCCCGCATTAAAGCCATATTGCCTTCGCTGACGAGGTCGGCGAAAATCGCGCCTGATGAATGGCGGGCGGCGACCTGGACGACAAGGTGCAGATTGGCTTCTATTATCAGATTTTTAATTCGCTCGGCCTGTGTTAAAAACTGCTCGGCCTGATGAGCAAGATTGGCGCGGGGTTTTGTCAGGCTTAACTGCTTAATCAGATTTGAGGCTGTGTATTTTAAAAAATTGTAGCGTATGAAAAGCTCGGATTCCTGCTGGTGATTCAAGGCGGGGATTTTTTTTATCGCATCGACGAATGCCTGCCAGTCCTGTTCTGATTTGGTCTGGGCTTTATTTAAAATTCCGCGGGGCGTCCTGCGGACGGAAAGCGGCGATGCGAGAATTTTCTCCTGTGCGCCGGGCTCGGCAAATTCGTCGCTGGGAATATATTCGATTCTGGCGGCAAGCAGCTTTTTGATTCTTTGCTGGGTTATAATGCGGTAAATGGAACTGCCGCTGTGGCCGTATTTGACGGCAATACGCTCAACAGATAAGCCGTCCTGATACAATTTGAAGGCTTCAGCGGCGTGTGCGGGGTCGATTTCCGAATGAGCGTTTAAAAAAATCTGCTTTCTCTGATTTTTCTCATACGAAATTATTGTTGTCCTGATGGTTTCCGACGCTCTGGAAAATTCGGCGGCGATTTTTTTTATTATCGCAGTTCTGCTGAGAGAAAAGTCCTTCTGGAAAATCTGTCTGGCCCTGGCGATAATTTCATTTTTCAATTTCGGTTCGATGATGCTGTATGCGCCGGCTTTTTTGACGAGGTCGGGATGTGCTTTTGTGAATTCATCGACGGACGATTCGGTAAATCCGGTTTTGAGGCTGCCGTCGGGAAAAACATATCTTCTGCCGATAAGGCCTTTTTTCTGCCAGCGTTCGATAGTTTTGGTTGAGATATTTAATTTTTTTGTCAGCTCGGTCAGCGAATAAACTTTCCGGCCCTGCTTATTGGCATCAAGTTGAAGTCTTGCGCTTGCCTTTGCGATATATATCGGCAGGTCTGCAAGAAGCTGGCTGCCGGGTACCATCAGAGTTTTTGTATGCTCCTTGGGACGGTAGCCGGTGATTTTGAAACAGATAAATTCGTAAGGATATTCCTGAGCGGGCGAAATAATTTTATACAGATCTTCGGCGGCGGTAAGCTGCTTTATCTGCTGGATTTTGGGCACAAAACTTGTCTCCATAAAGAGTTGTGCGAGGATTGGATTTTTCATCTTTCTCATATAAGTATTTTACATTAAAGAGGTTGCAAAAGTCAAGTGTTTATGGTGATTTTTTCATTCGGCCAGATGTCCGATTGCGGCATATTGCTGTTTTGTGATGTGCGAAAAATATTATTTGATAAGAGATTTTGCAAGGTCAACGGCTGAAGCGGCATCGGCGGCATATCCATCGGCTCCGATTTTGGTGGCGTAGGCCTGAGTAACGGGGGCGCCGCCAATCATAGTTTTTGTAGAAAGACCTGCTGCCTTGACGGCCTTGACTGTTTTTTCCATCGAAGGCATTGTGGTTGTCAATAATGCACTCATACCGATAAGTTTTGCATTAACTTCCTTTGCTTTGTCAGTAAATTTTTGGGCTGAAACATCGACGCCGAGGTCAATGACTTCGAAGCCGGCGCCTTTTAACAGCATCGCAACGAGGTTTTTGCCGATATCGTGCAAATCGCCCTGAACGGTGCCGACGACGGCTTTTGCCAGCGGCTTGACCCCTGCTGCGATGAGCTTCGGCTCGAGAATGGCCATAGCTGCTTTCATTGCGTAAGCGGCGATGAGAACTTCGGGAATGTAAACTTCGTTATTCTTGAATTTCTCGCCGATGGTGTTCATGCCGGCGACGAGACCTTTGTTTAGAATATCCGCGGGCGAAACGCCTTCGTTAATGGCGGCTTTTGTTATTTCCAGAGCTTTTGCCTGGTTGCCACTGATTACGGCTTCGCTTAATGCCTTTAAATCTGCCATCGTTTGCCCTTTTATTAAAAAAATCAGAAATCCAATCCGCCTGAGGCCGGACAAGTTCCACAAAACGAGATTATTAAACAAACTTTTATCAAAAGTATCAAGAAATATGTCAAAAACCGTGTTTTTTTGACTGAATTAAGGTATAAAACAACATATTATTAGCAATCTTATAAGTTTTTGCTCAAAATTTATGAAAATTACATTAAAATTCCGAAAAGAAGGACACCAGGATGAAAATTTGAAATGAGCGACTATATAGTACTTGTAAAACAGGTTCCGGACATTACTCAGATAACAGACAACGCGTTCAATCTTGAGACCGGAACTTTAATCCGCGCAAGACTTGCCAGCGTAATCAATGAGCTGGATACCAATGCGCTGGCGGTGGCAAACCGGATGAATCAATTGAGCGGCGGGGCGGGAAAAATTATCGCGCTGTCGATGGGGCCGCCAATGGCGGAAGAAGTTTTGCGATACTGCCTTGCACGGTGCGCGGATATGGCGGTGCTTCTGACCGACAGGTCGCTGGGCGGAGCCGATACCTGCGCAACGGCTAACCCGCTTGCCTCGGCGATACGAAAAATCACAAAAGAATTGCTGAAAGGCTCCAATGATTATTACATTGTGAGCGGAATGCAGTCTGTTGACGGAGATACGGCACAAGTGCCGGCGCAAATCGCAGAAGAACTTAAAGTGCCCTGCGTCGCATACGCAACCGATGTGGAATATAATCAGGGCAGATTCGAATTTACAAAAATTATCAGCGGAGGAAACCAAATCGTAACCGCGCGTTCGACGCCAGCGGTTATTACGGTTGCAAAATACGAATATCCGATGTTCGCGACTTTTGCCGGAACCCGCAAGGCAAATAATTTCAAATTAATACAATGGGGCGAAAAAGATATTAACGCCACGCATATCGGCATCAA
>JBEKEA010000041.1:0-16066 GCA_050014075.1 Sedimentisphaerales bacterium
GTTTTTCCTTAATCTGACCTTACTATCTGCCGATAATCGAGATATGACGAAACTCGGAATAAAGGAGACTTAAAATGGGTATTCAGGATTGGTCGGAAAATGTGATATTGGTTGATATATCGCCGGAGCCAGATTTCTGCGATGAACTTAAGGTTGTAACGGACATAGTTCGTCAGCGGAAAGACTGCAGCGTAGTCATAGATTTTTCCGAGGTCGATATCGTAACATCCTCAAGCCTTGCTCAATTGCTCAGGCTCCAGAAGGTGCTTGACGACCAGAATCAGCAGTTTGTTCTTTGCGGCGTAAAGCCGAAAACCAGAGGAATTTTCGAGGTTACCGGGCTTGATAAGGTTTTTGAATTTGTCGAGGACAGGTTCGTCGCGCTCGCGGGTCTGCAATTGACTAAATGAGTACCGCAGTTGACAACATCGGCATAAAATGCTAACATCATGGCCGGCGATAAAGGCCGCGGCGTGATAACAGGAAGCATTTATGAATAAGCAAATTGTGCAGCGAATTGAAGAATCACTTCAGTATAAATTTACAGACCACTCTCTTTTGGAAAAAGCTCTTACTCATTCGTCAGCCGCTACCGGTAAGCTGGACAGTAACGAAAGGCTCGAATTTCTCGGCGATTCGGTGCTCGGACTTGTAATTTGCGAGGCTCTTTTTGAGAAATTTCCCGGTTATCTGGAAGGAGACCTGACAAAGATAAAAAGCAAGTTTGTTTCGCGCAAGACCTGCTCGCTGCTTGCCAATCAGCTGGACATCGACGGCCTGCTGAAAGTAGGGCCGGGTATGGAAAAAAGCAGGTCCCTGAAAGGTTCTGTCGCGGCCGCTACGCTGGAAGCATTGATAGCGGCAATATATCTCGACGGGGGATTTAAACCTGCAGAAGATTTTATCCTTCGGATTTTCAGGCCGATGATAGAACAAGCCGACGCGGCCGAGCATCAGGAAAATTATAAGTCGCTTCTTCAGCAGTACTCCCAGCAGCATTTGAGCAGGTCGGTAAACTATGAAATTCTCGATGAAAAAGGACCCGACCATAACAAATGCTTCGAAAGTGCCGTTGTCATAGACAATAAACACTATCCAAGCGCCTGGGGCACAACCAAAAAAGAGGCTCAACAAAACGCCGCCTTTAACGCACTTATAGAACTGGGCGTAATCAAACAAAAAAAGAGCGAATAGAGGTTTTCTACCGCAATCTCCATTAGATTTAAGGCTTGAAATTACCCTCCTGTAAATCTATAATATATTAAATGTTTAATAATTGTTTTACAGGGAGGTGGCTAATGATAGGCGAGAATAAAAGCACTGCCGGCAACAAACCCGCTTTTGCCGCATTGGCGTTAAATTTTATATTGCTTATTTTACTCGTCGATACACCTGCCTATGCCGATGAAAATAAACGCTCTTCGGACGACAGCCAGCTGTCGGTGCGAAGGAAACCTATTGAAAAAGTCCAGCTTATCTCGTTTAATCTAACAGGCGGCCAGAGAATCAACGGCAAACTTGTTAGCGAAGACCCATACCAGATTGAAATCAATGAGGTAAAAGGAAGCAGGATAGTTCTTGCGATATATAACAAAAACGACGTAGACAAAAATTCGGTTATATATAAAACCGTTTCCGAACTTGATTACTGGAGAGATATGGGTAAGTATTTTCTGCAGAAAGTCTGGGATTTTCAGGATGACCCCGATGAGTATATGCAGGCGATACGATGCTATCAAAAGGCCAGAACTATTGCCGAAGATGCCTTAGGCTCAGACCACAAACTCGTTGCGGAACTCAATGAAAAAATCGACCAGACAGAAAAAGATATGAATACATGGGCCGAGCAGGCTAAATCCCGGTCGGATTTGAGAAAGCTGGAGATGCTCTCAACGCTTGATGTTCGGCTGCAAAAAATCGAGGGGCAGATTAATGCAAATGCGGATGATATCGCAGCTATCCGGCAGGAACTCGCAGCGGCGGGAGATTATAATGAACTCCGCAATAAAATAACTGGCAATGAATTGGCGATTAAACTTCTCGAGCAGCGGTTGCTGAAATTTGAAACCGAGCTTGATGATATCTGGCAAGGGTATAGATACCAGCCGAGGTATTATATACCAAGAGGCAGGGGTGAACCAAATTCAGGTTATAGGCCATAACAAAAGGCCGAAGGTGGGAATTTCTCACATTGTTATAAATATTTATTGTAAGAGGCGATTTCTTCCGGGCTTTTTCGTATTTTACACGGAATTTTTTCGTCAGCGGATAAACCAGCAGAAATTATAAGCTCTAATCTTATATTTTTTGGAATGCCGAGGATTTTCTTGATTTTTTTCTCGTTGAACCAGCCAAGTATGCAGGTCCCCAAACCTTCCTCGGCGGCCTGGAGGCAGAAATGCTCTGCCGCAATGCCTATATCCATAAGACTGAAGTTCTTTCTTTTGACTATGCTTCCAATCTTTGCGAGTAATTTTTGACGCTGAGAAACGATTAAAATTAAAACGGGAGCTTTAAATGCAAAATGATTAACGTCTAATATGCCTCCAAAGGCAGCCCCGGCAACATCGGTTTTAAGTCCGGGTTCATCCACTACGATAAATTTCCAGGGCTGAGAGTTGCAGGCGGACGGAGCAAGCCTGGCAGCCTCAATGCACCTGGTAATTTTTTCACGAGGGATAAAGGCTTGACTGTAATTCCTTACGCTATATCTTTTATTTGCCAGTTCTAAAAAGTTCATATTTTAATGCCGAAGGTGGGAATTGAACCCACACCCTCTTGCGAGGACAGGATTTTGAATCCTGCGCGTCTGCCAGTTCCGCCACTTCGGCCGAGAAACAAGGATTATTTACAACTTAGGTCTTTTGTCAACTCAGTAATCAATAAAAACGATATTTTCCGGCGTTGCGACAACATCTTTTTTGCCTGCGCCGAGGATATTTTTAATTTCGCTGCTGTGTTTGCCCGCAATTTGCTTCAATTCTTCACTGCTGAAATTGCTTACCGCCTTTGCGGCATTATTAATCATAACCACATCGCCGGCGTCGAAACTGCCGGAGACCGATTTAATTCCTTTTGGCAGCAGTGATTTTTTCTTTTTTATCGCCTCGACGGCGCCGTCATCTATCGTAATCGTTCCGGCCGCGGCACTATTCAAAAGCCATCGCGAACGGTTATCTAATTTTCGTTTGGGCATAAAGACCGTGCCGATGTCCTCGCCCGCTATGATTTTCGTAATAACATTTTTAATTTTGCCGTCGGCAAGGACAATCCGGCAGCCCGCATTGGCTGCGATTTTGGCCGCCTCGATTTTGGTTTTCATACCGCCGGTTGCGAATGCAGAGCCTTTTGAGCCGGCACTTTTTTGAATCTGGGGCGTAATTTCATAGACGACTTTTACAGGTTTGGCGTCATCAAATTTGCGGGGGTCTTTATCGTAAAGAGCGTCAATATCGCTTAGAATAAGCAATACGTCGGCGTCGAGCTTGCTTGCGACAAGTGCGCTTAATTTGTCGTTATCGCCGAATGCTGTGCCGATTTCATCTGTCGCTACGCAGTCGTTTTCATTGATAACAGGCACTACGCCGAGCTTTAAAAGCGTTTCTATGGCGTTTTTCAAATTCAAATAAGTTTGGCGATTGTTCAGCACTTCCGCAGTCAAAAGAACCTGAGCGCAGGTTAGATTAAATTTGTCGAACGCCTTTTTATACTCCGACATCAGCAAGGGCTGGCCGACCGCGGCACAGGCCTGACGCATTTGTATGCCGGTAACCGCTTCGGATATTTTCAGTTGAGCCGCTCCCATTCCAATTGCGCCGGATGTTATGATTACAATTTCCCTGCCGCTTTTGGCAAGACCGGCGACCTGAGAAGCAAGAGAACGAATAAATGCCCCGTCAACGCCGCCGTCTTTACTCAGCGTGTTTGTGCCGATTTTTATCGCTATTCGTTTTGAATTAGTAAAATTTCTCATACCAAATTCTAGCCTTTTTAGTTTTCGCCGTCTTTATTTATTTTTCATTACTATTTGCAATAAACATTTTACCGGCACACCGTTAAAGTCTTAGCTGAATCTTTCTTTAACTCATTTTTCTATTCTATTATGCGTAGGCTTGGTAATCTCTGTCTAAGTTGTTTTATACCCACATCCGTAACTTTGGTGCCGGACAAGTCCAACTCTTGCAATCCTGTCAGATTCACTATATGAACCATGCCCGCATCTGTGATATTGGTTCTGTTCAACATCAGCCTTTGCAATCCGTTCAAACTCTTAAGATGAGCTATTCCCGCATCAGTAATATTTTGTGTGCCGGATAAGTCCAAAAAACGCAATTTGTTCAGGTTTTTGAGATGTTCTAAGCCAGTATCCGTGATCCAAGTATCGCCCAAACCTAATTCTTGCAGTGTGGTCAGAGCCGTCAAGTATTCCAAACCCGCATCTGTTATATGAGGGGCACTTGACAAATCTAATACTTGGAGATCAGTCAGGTCCTTGAGATGTTTCAAGCCCATTCCCGTAATATCAGTGCCATCTAAATACAACTGCTGCAATCTGGTGAGTCTCTTGAGATATTTTAGGCCATCATCTGTGATTTTGGTGTTTGACAAAAACAACTGTTGCAATCCGGTCAAACCCTCCAGATGTTCTAGACCTTCATCCGTGATATTGGTTCTGTCTAATACAGCTTTTTGAAATTCCTTTACTCGTGGCTTAATGGAAATTTCGCCAGTTCCTCTGTAGAACCGCCACCTTTCTGATCCATCTTCTAAACTCCAACTGCCACCTAAATGTAATATTTGCAGTTTGTTCAGGCCCGCCAAATGTTCCAAACCCGCATCCGTTATCCGAGGGGTGTACAAATATAGCCATCGCAATTCATTCAAGCCCTTTAGATAGTCTATACCAGCGTCAGTAATATCAGTGCTCAGCAAAGAAAGCCATTGTAATCGAGTTAGGCTTTTTAGACGCTTTAGGTCGGAATCTGTAAGGTTCTTAATCAAATCCAGACCGGGGATTCTATTCTGATTTATCTCTTTTGTAAGTGATTCCCAGTATGAGTCGGAGAGTAATACACCATCTGGCTCCTCTATTCCCGGTTTGACAAACCAAACCCAGCAAGCAGGAATTTCCAGCGGGGTATTACTCGGCGTTCTGCCAATGAGATTTGGTTCAGACAGAGGAGTTTCTTTAACCGAAACATCAAAATATACTTTAGAATTGAAAGTTCTTGAGGCAAAATTATATTGTTCTGCCTTTTCGCTATCCTTCGGCTTTTTGCCACAAGACCAAACTGACAAAGTGCATAGAAAAGCTAACAGAAAATATAAAATCATCTGATCCCACCGAAGTTTCTGTCTGTTAGCCATATGTTTCACATTCCTATATAGTTTTTCGCAACGACGTATTTTATTTAATTAAAATCCACATTATAAGTGGAATTCTTTTTTCAGCTTTTTGTGCGTAAATCGTTTTGCGTCCGGACCTGAATAATCGGCGACGATTTGTCCGCTGCCGATGAGTTTCCACTTATAAATAACAAGTCCTTCCAGTCCGACAGGGCCGCGGGCGTGAATTTTGTTTGTGCTGATGCCGACCTCGGCGCCCAGCCCGTAACGGTAGCCATCCGCGAATCTTGTGCTGGCATTTACAAAAACGTTCGCCGAATCGACAAACTCAAGGAAATCAGCAGCGGCCTTTTTATTCTTCGTAACAATCGCGTCTGTATGATGTGAGCCGTAAATGTTTATATGCTCTATCGCTTCATCGATTGAATTAACGACTTTTATCGAAAGAATCTCCGCAAGATACTCTGTTGACCAGTCTTTTTCAGTAGCGCGTTTTATATTTATTATCTTTCTTGTTTTTTCACAACCGCGAAGCTCTACCTGTGGTGAGCCTGTCGAATCCACGCCTTTTGCTTCAAGAGCTGTTTTAACAGCAGGCAGAAATTTTTTGGCTATGTCCTTGTGAACAAGAAGTGTCTCAACGGCGTTGCAAACGGCCGCGTATTGAGTCTTGGAATCGACAGTGATTCTTACCGCTGTATCTATATTGGCTTTCGCGTCAACATAAACGTGACAGATGCCCTCTGCGTGGCCGAGAACGGGTATATTAGTGTTATCCATAATGTAGCGGACAAACTGGTTGGAGCCTCTTGGGATAATCAGGTCGATGAATTTATCTAATTTAAGAATTTCCTGAACGTCGGCGCGAGTCTGCAAAAGCTGAATCCAGTTTTCAGGTATGCCGGCTTTGACGCTTGAGTCGCGAATGATTTCAAAGAGAATTTTGTTTGTATTCGCAGCCTCTGCGCCGCCTTTGAGTAAACAGGCGTTGCCGCTTTTCAAACAAAGCGTGGAAATCTGAACCAGGGCGTCAGGGCGGGATTCGAAAATAATGCCGATGACTCCGATAGGACAGCTTACCTTGTAAAGTTCAAGGCCTTTGTCCATCTGGATTGCGTAAAGTGTTTTGCCGGCAGGGTCGTCTAATTTTATGAGGTTTTCAATCCCGCTGCAAACGTCATTGATTTTGCTTTCGTCGAATTTGAGTCGCTTGAGCAGGGCGGGAGCGATTTTTTCACTCGCAGCCTTGTTCAAATCCTGCTTATTTGCCTTTACAATATCGGCAGTTCGCTTTTTCAGGGCCGCTGCGATAGCTTTGAGCGCATTATTTTTACGCTGGGCGTTAAACGCCGACAGTCGAATAGACGCCTTTTTAACTGATTGTGCAACTGCCGTTAAATCCATCCCGTTAGACTTTCTTTCAGATTTACATCAATATAAAATAATTTCTGTCTTTTTCGTATTTTTAAAACACATATATGAATCCCGACAAGTCTAACGGGATCCATATCTTAAATCCTGTTTTCCATAATTGACGATTAAAAAACCATTTTAACAGGCAATCTGTAATTAAACAACCGTTTTGCCGGCAAGTTTATACTCTTTGCAATTGACAATTTCAAACCTTATAATAAAATTCTAACCACATAAGCGGGCGTAGCTTAATGGTAAAGCTCCAGCCTTCCAAGCTGGTCATGTGAGTTCGATTCTCATCGCCCGCTTTAAATCTAATTATTTGCGTTAAAATAGGCAAAATAAATAGAGTTTGCGGGTTAAAAGTTTTCCACGTCTTATAATAAATTTTTAATAATTTTACAAAAATTTTCGTTTGTATATTGACATAGTGGGGGCAGGTGGTAGAATCTGGGTCGTTATGTTAGTCAAGTGGTAAAAGTTCCTATAAAGGTGGAAAGTTTTCAATGCTTTTACTAACAGGTGAATACGAAGGCACTGTGGATGAAAAGGGAAGGGTTTTCATCTCCAACAAACTCCGCAATCAGATAGATTGCGACGAGCACGGCAGCAGTTTTTACCTCGCGACCGGCCCCAACGGAGTATTGTGTCTTTATCCAGAGAAATATTTCCAACAAATCGCCCTTGCCGAGTCACCAGGGACGGTGGCCCCGGATGAGTCGGTAGTATTTGAACGAATGAATTTTGCGATGGCCAGCAAGGTAGAGCTGGATCGGCAAGGCCGATTGCTAATCAGTGAAAAAATAAGAAAACGAGCAAATCTGAGAAACAATCTAACGTTATTAGGCATCCGGGACCATATAGAGTTTTGGAATGCCGAGGACTGGGAAAAGTATGTATCAGACCATTCAGCCCAGTTCCAGCAGCAAACAATGCAGGCAAGACAATCAGTGCTTCAAAAACAGGGAAAAGAAATTTAGTTAATGCTTAAGGAGTGAGCGATGCACAGAGATATCGACCATTGTAAAGTAGTTAGCCAAAGCCTTGCGGGCGAAAGACCAACCGATGAACAGACTTTCGCATCAATTAATCTTCTGTCAGAAAGGCTGGAATCTGTTCATAAAGTTCACCGCCGTCTGGTGGACGTAGAGTTTTCACCGCATGTGCAGGCGCTTATCGAGCAGGAATCGCTTCTTGCGATAAGCTAAACCGGTTAAAATTTGAACCTGTCAAAATAACAGGAGTTAAAAGTGAATAATATGCCGGCTGAGCACAAACCTGTTCTTGCCGAGTTGATTGGCGCAGAGCTGAAACCCAAAAGCGATGCCGTGGTCGTAGATGCGACTCTCGGTTTTGCCGGCCACAGCAGTATTTTCGCCCAGTCTCTCGGCCCGGATGGTGTGCTCGTTGGATTTGATGTTGATCCAAAGTGTCTTGAAGCCTCGCGGCAAAGTCTGAGCAATCTGCCGTGCAAGGTCCTGCTGATTCGGCGGAATTTCTCTGAAATTGCCGATTCTCTGCGGGAAAACGGCATAGATGCGGCAGATTTGATATTTGCCGATTTGGGCGTATGCTCGGGACAGCTTGCGGATACCGAAAGAGGTTTGAGCTTTCAACAGGATATGAAGCTTGATATGCGGCTGGACGACAGGCTTGAAATGACAGCCGCTGACATCATAAACAGCATGGATGAAAATGGATTGGCTGACCTGATATTTAAGTTTGGACAGGAACGGGCATCACGGAGGATAGCCCGTTCCATAGTTCAATACCGCAAGTCGGCGAGAATCAAAACAACAACGGTGCTTGTAGATGTAATTTGTCGTGCTTTTGGCTGCAACCCGAATGCGAGAAGAAGCAGGATACATCCGGCAACCAAAACATTCCAGGCCTTGCGAATCGCGGTCAATGATGAGCTTGACAATCTTGAGAAATTTCTTCAAGCTATTCCATTATTACTGAGAAAAGACGGCCGGGCGGCTGTAATAAGTTTTCACAGCCTTGAAGACAGATTAGTAAAAAATAATTTTCGGCTTAACAAAACAGCCGGTATATATGATATAATAACAAAGAAGCCGATAATCGCTTCCCGACAGGAAATGTTTGACAATCCTCGTTCGAGGAGCGCAAAATTACGGATAGCAGTTAAAATTTAATAGAGAAAAAGGAGTTTCGATAATGACAACCGATGCAAAGATAGGATTGCTTTTAGCGTTGGTATTTATTGTAGCAATAACATTCGTAATTAATGGCCTGCCCGATTTTCTCAATAAGAAAGACAAATCTCAGGATACTGTAAATTATGTCAGCCATTATAAACCTGCCGAGCCGGGCATAGTCGGCCAAAGCAGGAATATCGCGGCGGCACTGAACAGGAAAGGGGCAACGCCTATGGCACCGGCCATTGCAGAAGCGAATATCCAGCTTCAGCAGCCTAACGCCGCCTATCAAACGATTCTCCCTGCGGCAAGCGAGGTCGTCAACAGCGTATCGGCAACAACAGCTACGGAAACAGTAGCGGCAGATATTCCTGCAACTACTACATCGGTCGAAACCCAGCCTGTATCGGGGACGATTTATGAAGTAACCGATGGCGACAGACTCTCGGACATAGCAATAAAATTTTATGGTCCGAAAGAGGGAAAGAAATTTGCCAATGTCCAAAAAATTTACGAAGCAAACAAAAAGACGCTCAAGTCAATAGATTCACTTCAGGTCGGCCAGAAGATTGTAATTCCGTCTTTGGATGAAAAGGAAAAAGCGATTCTCAAGACCGGCCTGTTTGAAAAAGTAGCAAAAGAAACAAAACCCGCCGCCGCTACAGCTCCTGCCGCTCCAGTTGTGGAGAAAAAAGCATCCAAGCCATTGCAGGAATACGTTATAAAGGAGCAAGACACCCTCTGGAAGATAGCTGCTAAATTCCTGGGCGATGGAAACAGATACGAAGAAATAGCGTCGCTGAACGAGTCTGTCATAAAAGACCCTGAAAATCTTGTCGTCGGCACAAAAATAAAAATACCAGCCAAGTGATTGTTACGGTTTTGAATGCATATCGTTACATATTTGTTGTCCTTGTCATCTTTTTAGTTTTAGTATCCGCCGTTTATCTTCGCAGAGAAGAGAATTGCGCATTCTATAAATTCAGAAGCGGCCAGGTTAAGACGACGAGACTGAAACAGCAGCTCTGGCAAAAACAATTGCAGCTTGAAAGCTATATCAACCCGACCTCGGTATCCAAGACTGTCAAAGATAAAGTTAATGAAAAAAAGTGATACAAGTTATATACGTGGCAAAACAGCGTTAATTTTACTTTTACTGATTGGCGCCGGATTTATCGGCGTTGCCGTTCGCTGTTTTTATCTGCAGTATTATAAAAACAATTATTATCAGCAAACCTCAATCAGGTCTCAGCAGTCGAATTTCATAGAACAGCCCAAAAGGGGAGCGATACTTGACTGCCGGGGAAGAATTCTTGCCGCCAGTTATGTTTCCGATACGATTTTCGTCGAACCGCGAGCGGTCGGCGATATAAAAGCGACGGCCAAAGAGCTTGCCGCAATAATCGACTTAAGCGCAACTGAAATCAGCAAGACAATTCTGACTGCTCGAAATACCGGCTACGCGCCGATAATCGCCGACATCAGGCTTACCAATGAGCAGCGAAAACGGATACAGAAAATTGAAGGCATCGGTATTGAAAGCAAATGGAAAAGATACTATCCGATGGGCAATGTGGCGGTGCATGCGGTCGGATTTATCGGCACTGACGGAAAAGGGATGTCCGGTCTTGAGCTTGAATACGACAAAATGCTCAGAGGCACTTTCGGAGGCAGCACATTTTTTTCAGATGCGGCGAGAAGGCCTGTAAGTCTTGAGAGATTCGGAGGCTCTGCGCAGGATGGCTGCGATGTTGTTTTAACGCTGGATTCCACAATTCAGGAGATTGCGCATTCAGCTTTGAAAAAACAAGTGGCTGAATATCAGGCCGAAAGTGGCGTGGCGATGGTTATGGACCCCTGCAGCGGCGCGGTGCTGGCGATGGTTTCGCTGCCGGATTTTGACCCGGTAACTCTGAAAGGCGCAGACGAAAAAAGCCTTGGCAATCATATTCTTTCCGACCCGTTCGAGCCGGGCAGTATTATTAAGCCGGTCATTGCCTCCTGGGCGATTGAAACAGGTTCGATTAAGCCGAACGATGTAATCTTCTGCGAAAACGGCAGCTACAGCGGCAAAGGCTTTGGAACAATTGGAGAGTATCACAGTGGTGGATTTGGCAATCTTCCGATAAGCGGGATACTTGCTAATTCAAGCAATATTGGTATGGCGAAAATCGGCCAAAAGATGGGTGCGGCCAAACTTTACGAAGGCGCAAAACTTTTCGGCTTCGGCAGAAAGACCGGCATCGACCTTCCGGGCGAGGATGCGGGTATTGTATGGCCGCTGAAAGTCTGGACCGGCTACAGCGTTGCCCGCGTGCCTTTCGGGCATGAGATTTCGACAACGTCAATGCAGATGGCCTGTGCATTTTGTGCACTTGCAAATCACGGCAAACCGATAAGACCTCATCTTGTAAAGGCATTAGTAAATAACGCGGGCAATAAAATCAAAATGGAAGAGCCGGCCCAGACCGCCGGTTACATCATAAGTGAAAAAACAGCGAGATGGATTGTAGAAGAAGCTCTTGTGAAGGTAGTGCAGGAGGGCACCGGCAAGAAAGCTGCGATTGAAGGCAGAGAGGTCTGGGGCAAAACAGGCACAGCCAATATCGCCAATAAAGGCAGAGGCGGCTACGATGAGCAGAATTATGTAGCGTCCTTTATCGGCGGCTCACCTGCCAAAGAACCTGCGGTGGTTGTTCTTGTTTCGATTCGCAAACCCAACAGAAGTCTTGGCAAAGGTTATGCCGGCGGTGCGGTTTCGGCACCGGTTGCCAAGGAAATACTCGAACAAACTCTTACGTACTTGAAACTTTAAATCTATTTAACGTCCAACATTCAACGCTGAACGTCCAACGTCGAACTATTTCTTGCTCCGGGCAGTTTTAATACTTGTTACAAATATTTTAATCAACTGCTCCGTTTCATCAATTAATACATTAAGCCTTTCAGGTTTATTAATGAGTTTTATATATTTAACCAACTTAAGCCATCTGGAGGCTTCCCGCAATTCCTTCAACGCTATTCCAATTTTATGAACAAAATCCCTAGTTGATTCCGCTGCCTGTGCTTCTCCATGATTAGGATAAGGAGAAGTCCCGCAACGAAGAAGCTGGTCAGCTATATGATTACCGACTCTTGTTGAAGGCAATGATTCTACAACCTTTATTATTCTGGCGGAATATTCCAGCAATCTCTGTTCTAAATCATATTTCTGATTCTTCATATTTTCTCCTTCAAAGTTCAACGTTCAATGTTGGACGTTCAGTATTTTTATTATTTCAGGTATCCTGATTCAATACAGAGAGAGACAATATCCCTTGCAAGGGGTCCTGCGTCGCTTCCGCCGTGCTGGCCGCCTTCGATGAGAACCACAAACACAACCTCTTTTCCCGAACTATCTTTCGCAAAACCGGCGAACCATGCGTGATATGGTTTTTCGGTTGAGCCGGTCTTGCCGTAAACCTTGATTCCTTTTGCTTCAAAACCGCTGCCGGCAAATTGCGCACTGGCTGTTCCGTGCGCCTCATTAATAACGGCGTGCATACCGTCATAAATTGTGCCCAGGGTTTGCTGGCTTAAATTCAGATTGTATCCTGCATCTGCCGGCTGGGTCGCGATGATGCGTGAATATTTGAAAATGCCTCCCCTTGCAATCGCCGCGAATGCGTTTGCCACCTGCAATGGCGTAGCGCGAAAGTTGCCCTGGCCTATACCGAAAAATTTTCTCTCTTCCGGGTCAAGCGGCGGCAAATTCTCGAATTCAGTATTTCCTGCCTTTGGAATCGAACTGGATATAATTCCATTCGGCTGCGGAAATTTCCTGACGGGCCGGTCTCTGAATGAATCGATTATCGCGGGGTCTTTTATTTCCAGGGCAGGTTGTCCGAATCCGAATTTATACAGCCAGTGCTGCAGCGTTTCGGGTTCAACTCTCGATGCAAGACGTGAAAAATAAATATTGCAGCTTCCTCGCAGTGCATTTCGGGCATTGTTACCGCCTTCATATTCCCAAAGCTGGTCATGACTGCCGTTCTGAGTTCTGAAAATCATACAGTTCGGCCAGCCGGTCGGCGCAGAGGCGGCAGGGCAGGAAATAACTTCGCCCGGCGTAATTTTTTTGTCCGACAACCCGGCGGTCAGGATAAATGGTTTGGCAGACGAGCCGGGCGGGTAAGTGTTTAAAACGCGGTTGAGCAGCGGCTGATTTTCGCTCTTAAGCAATTTTGAATAATCCTGCCTTGCGGTGTTGAGGTCGAAATTCGGTATCGACGCCATCGTCAGGATATCGGTTGAGTTAACATCGATAATAACTATGCCGATTGCCTTGCCGAAAACCGGATTAAGGTTCGGATTTTTGAGCAGGTCTTCGGTTTTCTTTTGAAGGTCGATATCGATTGTTAATTTTACATTGCCGCCGGGCACTCTTTCCGTTCTGTTGACAACCTCGTTATCAATGCTGTAAACAATTTTTCCCTGTCTGCCTTTGAGATACGGTTCGCAGACATATTCGATGCCGCAAAAGCCGGTCATATCGCCCGGGCTGTATTTATCATCTTCGTCGCTGTTCTGCTGGTCGGTGGAATTCCACGGTTTGACCCAGCCGATAACAAGGCTTGCCGAATCTTTATACGGATATATCCGTTCGCTCCCCGGCTGGACCTCAACGCCGTCGATATCTATAAATTTTAGCTGCGCAGCCAAAACTTCGTCTTCATTTTCAAGTTTGAATAGCGGCATGGACTGATGCATTTCGGGGATGTCGATTTCCGAAGCGGCAAGCAGCCTTTCATTTGCATCGGATACAGCCTGCTCAAATTCCTGATTCGGAAATTTTCGTTTCCCAGCCAGATAAAGCCGAAGCTCCCAGATATGGTCGTTAATTTGTTTATTTATCTGTTCGGTTATCTGCTCGGGCGTGCATTTTTTAAACTCGGCGCACAAAGCGATGATTTCATTTAGAGTGCTGTAATCCTGCTGGAATTTTGCTTTTATTTTTTCTCTTTCGGCTTCGCTGGAACATTTCAGCGATTGAACCTGCCAGAACCTGCGGTCGGCAAGGCGTGCGAAACGATAATCGATGCCAAGGGTAAAGCAGGCCTCGTTGGTTGCGAGGATTTTGCCGTTCCTGTCGAGGATTTTGCCGCGAAGAGGATTTAACTCGGTGCTTTTGCCGGTCCTGATTTTTTCGAGCTGACTCTGCCAGGCCGAATGCGGATTGAGCTGGATATAAGCGAGCCGTATGATGCATACCCCGGCAAACAGAGTGCAGAAAATTGCGAATATTTTTAACCGCTTATTAGACATTTTTCACTATAATTCTTCGAGCTTTTTACCGAAGCGGTGAGCGCCTACGCCGATCCATTTACCTGTCGTTATAACCGGCCATTTGATAAGGAACCATAGAATGGCCGAATAAATCGAGACCGCAAAAGCTTTGAATAATTCGCCAGTCGCGGATGTTACTTTTAATTTTACAAGCACGATTGCGATTAGGTAAGTTAAAATTCCCGTGACAAAAATCGTCAGCGATTGCTGGCGGGTATGCTTGAGCAGAATTACTTTCCTTATATAAGCCAGCGAAGTGCCGACTATTCCATAACTGATAATATGCGGACCGATAAGTGTGCCTGTGATGTCCGCCGCAAAACCAATCGCGAAAGAAGCTATTATCACATCGTAACTATCGCAGTTTATCGCGAAATAGACCAGCAGTATCAGCAGCAGGTCTGGTTTTATATGCATATCCGTAAGCGAAACGACGTTCATCAATGCGCTTGATTGAATCACCGCGGCGGCTGTTATCAGAAATGCGAATCTTAACCATTTCATAATTGCCCCGGCATTTTCAGCACAATCACCGCGACATCGGTAATGTCATTGAATTCGTAAGCAGGTTCGACAGTGATATCCCATACGACCGGGTTTCGTTCACCTGGTGAACATTTGGAAATTCGTCCGACGATTCGCGACGACTGGAGAAGCCCTGCTTTTGGTGCGGCATAAACGTTAATGCCCGCTTTTAATTTATATTTCTGCGGGATATTCAAAATCACCGCTTCTTTTTTGTCGTTGCCCTGCATTGTGCCGTTGAAATACGTGTTGACGTCGGGTGCTGAAATTTTGATTGGTATTTTACAGGCCAAGCTCGTAATCAGCCGAATGCTCGAAATATCAGCCGAGACCTGTTCGACCAGTCCGATTACCGCGTTATCTCCCAGCACATACTGCCCGGCCTTGAGGCCGTCGCCTGAGCCGCGATTTATGATAAACTCGTTTTCTTTTCTGTTGACGACTTTTGCCAGCACAAGCCCTGTCGATGGGTCGGGCTCTGTGAGCCGGACTTTGCTGAGTTTTTCAAGCTGCCTTTTCTGTTCGGAAAGCTCCTCCTCCAGGTTTGCATACGCTGTTTGCAGGCGGTTGTAATCCTGCCGGGACACAAAGTCCGGCGAAGCGCTTTGCGGCGCGTGATAATAAGTCGCAGACGAGCCCATATTCAAAAAGTAGCCGAAAATATCGATGAAAGCGAAATTAAGTTTTGATGTTGCAGTTTGCGGAAGCAGAAAGAGTATGAATCCGAATAAAAAGAGGCTGATAAAAAGGGTTAGTTTCGAAGGTTTGAAATGTTTACGTGCCATTGACTCATAGAAATATTACTATTCCCATCCGCCGCTATGGTCCATTGTGTCTTTCCACATTTCGAGGTTTTCGAGATAAACGCTGGTGCCTCTGGCCACGCAGGTCAGCGGCTCATCGACTCGTATGACTTTAAGCCCCGTGGCGTTGGCCAGGACTTTATCCATTTCCCGCAGCAGCGACCCGCCGCCGCAAAGATGCATACCGTTATCTATTAAATCGGCAGCAAGCTCAGGCTCTGCTTTTTCCAGAGTTTTCGTAACCGCTTCTATAATTCCCGCGATAGGTTCTTTGAGTGCTTCGCGGATTTCTTCGCTTGTGATTACTATTTTTCTGGGCAAACCTGAAATCGTATCCCTGCCGGCGATTTCCATAGTAAGTTCTTCTGCCAGCGGGGCGGCCGAACCAAGCTGAATTTTCACTTGTTCTGCCCGCGGTTCGCCGATGAGAAGATTATATGTCCGTTTGAGATGGATGATTATTGCTTCGTCCATATCGTCGCCGCCGATTCGCAC
>JBEKEA010000042.1:0-19881 GCA_050014075.1 Sedimentisphaerales bacterium
GGCAGACAAGCTATTGGAAAAACAGTCTTGCGCTTTTTTCGCACGCAATCGAGGTAACGCAGAACAATTATATGGCATACAATAATCGTGGCAATGCTTACGGCAGGTCGGGTCGTTACCCAGAGGCGATGGATGACTATAAGCAGGCTATAAGAATTAATCCGGCTTACGCCAATGCTCGCTATAATTTTGGCGTTGTTTACGAAAAGCTTGACCGTCCCGCCGAGGCGATAGATGCCTATGAGCAGGCTATAAGAATAAAGTCCGATTATGCCGATGCTTACCTTGCCCTTGGCAATGCTTACGGCAAACTCGGCCGCTATCAGGATTCCGTAGAAGCCTGCAAACAGGCAATAAGAATCAGGCCCGATTACGCCGAGGCGTACAATAATCTTGGCTTTGCTTATGGCTTTCTCGGCGATTATCAGCAGGAGATAGATGCCTGTCGGCAGGCCGTGAAAATCAAGCCGGATTACGCCCAGGCATACAATAATATTGGTGCTGCCTGTTACAAGCTTGGCCGTTACGCTGATGCGATAGAGGCTTACAGTCAGGCCGTAAAGATTAAACCGGATTACGCCGAGGCTCACGACAATCTCGCCTATGCTTATTTGATGATAGGCGACAAAAAATCCGCTTTGGCGGAATATAATATTCTTAAGTCTTTGAATCTTCAGTTTGCCGATGAACTCTTGGGGCAGATTAACAAATGAAAATACCTGTCCCGCACCAATTTTAAGTCCTTATTTTGAAAAAATAAATAAAGGACTTAGCTCTCTGCGAGAGCGAAAAATTGGAATTTTGGAAAATTTTGGAGAATTTTTCGGCTACTTTTTGGCGTAAGTCCTTTGCAGTAAAAGATTTGAGGACGTCCCCGCAGTTTTATCTACCGACAAAACTAAGCGTGGGGATTACATAAGTCCTTTGTTTTCGAGGGGGTTTTTTATGTAAGTGCTTTCGGGGACAAGTGTTAGTCTAAATTTTGATTTTTTTTGAAAATTTTTGATTTTTTTGCCCTGATTTGGAATGATTTTACCCTGTTTTTACACGATTTTTGATAAAAAAATATATAGCCACTAAGACTCCAAGACACAAAGATTTTAGACGCGGATTTCGCGGATTTTTTGAACCACGAATAAACACGAAATGACACCCCGATGAGATAGCGAAGCGCATCTCACGGGGTAAACTCCGGACGCACGAAGTTATTGTTCACCACAGAGCCACAGAGAGCACAGAGTACACAGAGATATTGCTTCAACTAAACAGTTCTGCGGAACAGTTTAAAATCAGATTTCTAACCTCTTTGGTAAACAACCCATTCGACACTGCTCAGGGCATGGTTTCCCACGAGGTTTCGAAACCCGATTTTTTTGCCGGCTGCGCCGTCAAAGTTAAAGCAATAAATCCTCACGAAGTAACCCCTTCGACTCCGCCCCTATGGGGTCTCCACTGCGTTTCGACTCAGGGCAGGCCCCCGCAGTTTTGCCCCCGTTGATTCTCGACGAATCAGGCGCACGGGGGTGTCCAAGGGACAAAACTAAGCACTGGGGTCTGCGCCCGCCTACGGCGGGTAAACTTCGGCTCCGAGGAGGAAGATATTCCTTTTTCCTTTACTTTTTCCCCTTTTCCCGCTATAATTAACCTGTTTCCTTGAGGAGCTACAATGGATTGGTTAATGGAATACTAACAAGTAAAGCTAATTAAACAAACCTTATAACAATAAGAATAATACATACATGAAGGAACAATAAAAGATGTTACCAGATTGGGCGGATAAAAAGTTATCTGAAGATATTCCTGTTATCAGAGCCAGAGGAGAAAATCAGGATTTGGAATTTATGGAGTCTTTCCCAAAAAATATTTCTGAATTGGCTAAAGAGATAGCCGCATTTGCCACAGTCAACCAAGGAACAATTTTATTGGGTGTAGCAGATAATGGTGATCTGATAGGGATAGAAGATTTACAAACCACAGAACAAAGAGATAGCTATCTGCGTCGCATTGAGGGCATATGTAGGGGCACAGTTAAGCCAGCCATAACACCGACTGTTAAATTCGCCATTGAAAATGGTAAAACTGTGCTATTTATTTTTGTTCCTAAAGGTAGCCAGCCAGTCTATTATTCCAACCATATTCCATATATAAGGCATATTACAGAAGCTCGGCCGGCAGAACCACATGAGATTATCGAGCTAGTGCGTAAATGGATTCCGGCCAGTCAGTCTGGACATGAAGAGATTGACCCATTTTCACAATTGATATCAAGGCTTTCATTCGTAATTATTGATATACTTATTTATGGTGAGGAAGCCGAACAAAGAGATTGTAATCCCTGGCTTGATATGTGGAGAAGCCAATTTGCACAGGCCGCCTCTGAATTACGAGATTTTGCAGTAAGTGATATTGCAATCGAAAGAGGGTTGTCAGAAGGAATGAATGAACTTGCCAATTCATTGGACGTTGTAGCAAACTTTAGAATGACACTGGGCTGCTGGCCGGAATTGAAAACAGCTATTAACCTAACATTAGAAAAAACTAGACAGATAAAAACCAAATGGATAGATATTGTTTCTCTCTCCGAAGTATCTATCTCGCAAATTAAAAAGACAATAATTGAGTCACAGAGAAAACTTTCAAATATTTGCTTAAGGACTAATGAAGAGGATTATATTGAGCGAAATGTCGATGATTTCCAAGCCGAAGTTTCTGAGGTTGGATATACGCTATTACGACTAAGTTATTATAATCTTGATATAATTAAGCAAGGCTTAAATTCAGCCTTACAGCCTATAGCAAGAGATTTGCATTTAATTGAAACAGAAAGGTTATATTTGGATGGAGGACATTCCATAAAGATGCTGGTAGATCGCGTAAAAAAAGACAGTGAAGATCTTAATAAAATTCTTGAGGAATAAACAGTGGCCGTTTAAAATAAATAGGGAAATAAAAGGAATGGAGGTATCCAGAGATGAATAATAATGAGGAAAATCTTCGCAAAGAATACGATATATGTTTTGAAAACTGGCGATTTTTTGTTGGTTTAAGATTTACAGTGCTTGCATTTTTTCTAACACTGAATTCGGGATTATTTTACATTTTTTTAAAGGGAGAGATAACGCTTGAAAACTTCAAATGGTTACCACCTATCATTGGCCTGTTCTCTGTAATTGCAGGGTTTCTGATTGAAAACCGCACTAAGCAAATGTATTATGCTTGCATTCAACGTGCCAAGAAAATTGAAGTTGAACTTGCATACGAAAGTAATCCTGAAAAAGATGAAAGAATCCCAAACATATCGCCCTGGGGGCAATATAAGCGAAAGAAAGAAAAGCTTCTGGACAGTGAAGCTAAGAATAACTGCATAGGCATATTGCTCGACAATCGTTGCCCTACCACAATATTTAGCTCACAAACGTGGGGCATTCGCATCGTATACTTTGTACTCATTGCAGCTTGGGTTATTATTCTTTTCGTTGTTGTACCAGACTTGGGTTCAAAACTAATTTCAGCCATATCATCCGTAGTCGATTGGTTAGAATTTTGGTTGTGTATTTGGTAAAGATAGGGAAATAATAGGGAATTATGGGAATTAAATAGGGGACGAATAAATAGTGGCCGTTTATAGATTTTTGGCATTTACGGGGTGAGTCGCCCCCCGCAATTTCCTTTTCTGCGGAAAAGAAAATTAAATCGGAGAACTTCATTGGGGCGGGGTTTTCGCTTCGCTTCAAGGGGCCAAACACGAACGACGGACCCCCACTGAAAGTGGGGGCTAAATAATAAAGAAAAACCCCACCATAGTGATGGTGGGGCTAAACACGAGCGCCACTAAATATTTTAATCGCTGTTCACTTGAGGGGGCTTTTTGGGCCCTTCGACTCCTTCGATGCAACTCAGGACAGGTTCGCTCAGGACAGGCAGACCACTCGACTCCGCTCGTGGCAGGTAAACTGTAAAGGTTGTTCCTTTGTCTGGCTGGCTATCGACCATTATTCTCCCGCTGTGTAAAGCGACTATCTGGGCAACAATCGAAAGGCCAAGGCCGGTGCCGGAGATTTCTTTGCCGGGACGTTTAACCCTGTAAAACCGCTGGAAAACTTTGCACAGGTCGCTTTTCGGGATTCCCATACCTGTATCGGAAACAGTAATAACAATTTCATCATTTTGGTTTTGAACGTGTAATGAAACCTTTCCTCCTGCGGGCGTGAATTTTATCGCATTGCTTAATAGATTGGTAAGCATCTGGATTATCTTGTTGCGGTCGAATACAGAGTGGGAAACATTTTCAATTTCGGTCGAGAGGCGAATGCCGGCTTTTTTGGCGGTCACAGACATTGTATGAACCACTTCTTTGGCGATTTCGGCCATATTATTTGGCGCGAAATCCAGTTCCATCCTGTCTGATTCGAATTTCTGGATATCCAGCACTTCATTAACCAACAAGCCGAGGCGGTCAACGTTTCGCTTGGAAAGCTGGAGAAATTGTTTCTGCTTTTCATTTATTTTTCCCGCCTCTCCGCTGAGGACGATATCAAGGCCCTGGCTGACAGCGGTAAGCGGAGTTCGAAGTTCATGGGAAACGGTTGAGATGAATTGCGATTTGAGTTCCATTGTTTCGAGGAGTTTTTCTTCGGAAAGCTTCTTTTCGGTAATATCGTTGAGACAAACGACAATGTGCTTTTTGCCTTCGATGGTTACAGGCTCAACGCTTAAGGAAAACCAGGGTTTTACGGCCCTGTCCTGAAAATGCGTCCGGCTCTGGAATTCCAATCCATTAACAGGCTGGGATGTTTTTAAAACCTTTTCAATGTTCTGTATTAACGGGCATTTTTTGCAGGACCGGCCGAGGCCGCAGATGGTTTTCTCGATTGCAATAGTTTTACAGTCCAGAGCGCAGCCGATTGTCCTGTTGATTATATCGTGGTAATCTTTTCCAACCAATTTCCGGATTGCATCGTTGACCCTGACGACAGTCAAATTCTCATCGAGCAGCAGCAGGCCGACGGGAACCGCATCAAAAATGGCTTCGAGATTCCTGCGTTTGTGTTCGATGAGGTTCTCAATCGTTTCACTGCCAGCCAATGCGGCCAGCGACGGGATATTGGATGGTTCCGGTTTCATCGTTTATCAAGAATATCTGAAATTTTATCAAGAAGCTCTGTGAAATTGAACGGTTTTGTAATGTATCCTGCTACTTCGAGCAGACGAGCGGTATCAATATCATAATTCTCACTGACAGCGGTCAGCATTATCACAGGAATTTTTTTCAACTTCCTGTTCTGCCTGAGAAGCTGGAGCATATCGAGTCCTGACATAACAGGCATATTGCAGTCGAGCAGTATCAGGTCGGGGCGGACAGAGACGGCTTTTTCAAGCCCTTCGGCGCCGTTGGCGGCAGTTTCCACTTTGAATTTGTTCCATTCAAGGCGGTTTTTAATTGTACTGACAAAGTCAGGTTCGTCATCCACAACAAGGATGGTCGCAGTTCTATTTTTTGTTTTAAACAGGCCAAGCATAATTTTTTCCAGTTAAAAGTTTCTGCCAGTTCTTCTTCGACCAATAAAACGCTGAATTTAAGCAAAAACTTCACATATTCGCGAAAGAAAGTTTGCAGCGGCGTATAATTTTCGGCAGGTAATATTATCGGCCCTTGCGAGGAGAAGCGGCGATTGGTTTTATGAAATAGCTCGTTAAGTTCCGACGGGTTCTTGACGATTTTCGTAATACTCTGAAAGTGTGTTGATATTATGTGAGACTATTTATGCAAAAACAGCAAACTGACAATTTATTGTTCGATGAAATTATCCGGCTCGGCATCGCTGACGAACAAAAGCTTTTTGAGCTGGACGAGCAGTGCCATAAAAGCGGCAAAAACATCCTAATGTTTCTGAAGGAAAACAACCTCGCCACCGATGAGCAGCTCAGCAGACTTGTCGCCATAAGCCAAAAAATAGAGTTTATAAATCTTTCGCCTGATATGGTCGAGCCAATCGCGGCACATATGATTCCATACGAAATGTCGAACGAACATAACCTTATCGCTGTTCGAATGGAAGGCGATAAACTTTATGTGGCGATGAGTTCGCCGATGAACCTTGCTATTCGCGACCAGATAGAGATGCGCACCGGCTGCAAAGTCATACCCCAGGCGGCAGCACCGAACGCAATAAAGTCTTCTATCCGATATCATTTTAATGTCCAAAACGCGACCAAGCAGACCATCGCTTCGATGAGGCTAAAGAAAACTTCCGAACAGGAAAAACAACATATATCGACTATTCTGGACCAGCTCCAGGAAAGCGATGACCCCATCAGCAGCCTTGTAGCTTCGATTTTCTGCGGCGCAATAGACTCTCGTGCAAGCGATATCCATATCGAACCGCAGGAAAAAGAGATGGTTGTCAGGTATAGAATCGACGGTGTGCTGCGAAAAGAGCTCAATATACCATCTTCGGCGCAGGCGGAAATACTCAGTCATATTAAGATTCTGGCAAAAATGGATATAGCAGAAAAGCGTCTGCCGCAGGACGGCCATATCACTACCGTTCACAACGATAAAGAATACGACCTGCGTGTTTCTTCTCTGCCTTCCATTGTCGGCGAAAAAATCGTTATAAGAATTCTCAACAAAAGCGGCGGCAAGTGGAATCTCGATAATATTGCCCCCGACCCTTTCGACAACCAGAGTATCAGAAAACTTGTCGAGAATCCTTATGGAATGATTCTTCTTACCGGCCCTACCGGCAGCGGCAAAACCACTACACTTTATTCTCTTCTGCAGCTTTTGAACACCGGCAGAAATAACATAGTAACCGTTGAAGACCCTGTCGAATACAGGCTGGCGGGCATTACTCAGGTCCAGACAAATACGCGTGCCGGCCTTACTTTTGCCTCGGCATTAAGGAGCATTTTAAGGCAGGACCCGAATGTCATTCTTATCGGCGAAATCAGAGACTTCGAGACGGCGGAAATTGCCATCAGTGCCGCAATGACAGGCCACCTGGTTCTCTCAACCCTTCATACAAACGATGCGGCCGGTGCCATTTCGCGTCTGATTAATCTCGGCGTACCGGCTTTTATGCTTGCTTCATCCCTGCTGGGCACCATTGCTCAAAGGCTTGTCAGAACTTCATGCGTGACCTGTAAACAATCTTATAAGCCCGAGGCGAAGGTTAAGAAATTTCTTTTTGCCGATAATCCTGAAGATATGGTCCTTTATCGCAGCGCCGGCTGTGATAACTGCGCCAAGACCGGTTACCTGGGAAGAAAATCAATATATGAAGTCCTTTCTGTTTCAACCACAATCCAAAATATGATAATCGCGGGCAAAAGCGATACAGAAATAAAACGGCAAGCCATAAGCGAAGGTATGAGAACGCTAAAAAGAAGCGGTCTTCAGCAGGCTCTGGCCGGTTCGACAACTCTTGAGGAATTATATCGTGTCGTTGATATGCAGGTGGACTAATGGCAACATACGAATACAGCGCTCGTGACGAAGCCGGTCATGTTTTCAACGGCGTTTATGACGGTATAAGCAGCACAACCGCCCTTCGCAACGAACTTACGAGAATCGGTTACAGCCTTCTGCGAGCGAAAAAGAAGAAGATATTTAATCCTAAATCAATCAAAGTCAGGCCGGCTGAAGTTATGACATTCGCATTTAGATTCGCGGGTATGTGCAGTTCAGGCCTTTCCCTTATCCAGTGCCTTGAAACCCTTGAAAAACAAACAGACGGCGAGTCTTTGAGGTATGTTATCTCTGATATAAAAAAGAATATAGAGGTAGGCGTATCGCTTACTGATGCGTTTGAAAAATACCGCGATATTTTCTCTGACTTTTTCCTCGGAATGCTCGAGGCCGGCGAATCAAGCGGAAAGCTTGCGGAAAGCCTTGAAATAAGCGCACGACATCTTGAAAAACAGGCAGACCTGAAAAATCGTCTGAAAGCCGCATTTATATATCCGATAATTGTATTAGTCAGCTGCCTTGTCGCAGTAACGATTCTTGTGGCATTTGTCGTTCCAGTTTTTACAAAAATCTATCACCAGCTTGGCGTCCCCCTGCCGGGACCTACTCAACTGCTCGTCGTTCTCAGCGTCATTTTAAGAAATTTCTGGCCTGTTTTAATTATGGTAGTATTTTCTATGCCTTTTTTAATTAGATACATTCGAAAAAACTCATACATAAAAACCAAATGGGATTATTTTAAGTTTCAAATGCCTCTATTCGGCAAGCTTAACAGGATAGTAGCGGCAACGAATTATATCAGGAGTTTTGCAATGTTGATAACCACCGGAGTGCCGATAATTAAGGCCCTTCAGGTATCAGGACTTATAGCGAACAACGAAAAAATTTCCCTCATAAGCAAGGACATTCAAAAGTCTATACAGTCAGGTCTCAGTTTGGCTGAATCATTCGGACATCATGACATTTTTCCGCCGTTGGTAATTCAACTTACCGACTCCGGTGAGCAGGCCGGCCAAGACCAACTCAGCGAGATGCTCAACAAAGGCGCCGACTTCCTTGATAAGGACATTGACAGGATGATTAACTCGCTGATGACCAGACTGGAGCCTCTTCTTACAATGGGAATGGGTATAGTTATCGGCCTTATACTAATGGCTGTTTATCTGCCAATGTTCGATTATATGGCCCATTTGAAATAAAATCGGCTTAAATAACGGATTTTACATAAGTAGGCAGGTTTAATTGCCGAATATTTGTTATGTTTTAGTATGAATACAAAAGTATATCAGCTTTTCGAAAGGAGATAGCGATGAATCGCAGAAAAGGTTTTACATTAATAGAATTACTCATCGTAATTCTGATTCTTGGTGCCCTTGCAGCTATTGCAATACCAAGAATTACCGCAAGTGCAGACAATGCCAAGAAGAATGCGTGCCTTACCAACATTGACCTGATTAATTCACAGATTGAGATGTTTGCCGCTAATAATAACGGCACATATCCGACAAATCTGAAGACGGACATTACAGGCAACACAACCTATTTCCCTTCTGGCGAACCAAACTGCCCATTTAAAACGGCATATGTTCTCGGGTCGAACAACAGAGTGACTCCTCACAGTCATTAATCTGCGGCTTGAGTCTGTACGAGTATGAGACAAAAAAAGCGGATCCGTTAAGGATAACAAACCAAAGGGACGGCCTGTGCTGTCCCTTAGCTTTTGGTAAAAATATATGAAAACAGTTAAAAAAGGTATAACACTTATTGAACTGATTATTGTTGTAATGCTAATCGGTGCTCTTGCATTTATTGCCGTCCCCAGGCTGATAATGGCAACCGTTGCGCTGGGCGGAAGTAATACAAGTGCTGAAAGAATAGCCGCCGCAATTCGCCACTGCAGGACACTTGCCATTTCCAATGCGTTAAATAATTCGCCGGGCTTTGAGCTCGATATGACAGATGTAGACTCGTCGGGTAACTATACCCGCTTTAATATATTCAATGTCCGAACAAATGATGTCAATGAAACAGGCACAATACCTGCCAAGGTTATCTGCAGCGGAGATGGAAACGGCAAATTCCAGTTCGGGCCGCTTGGCAGCAGGACCGGCGGCACCGGTAATCTTACAGTCAGCGGAGGCGGAAAAACTTACGTGATATCCGTTGTTACAGGTACGGGAATGGTAAAATGCACACAACAATAAAAAAACGCTCGGCAAAAATTTTCAGCCGGCAGCGCCGAAAGGCTCTCACATTGCCGGAGGTCATAGTTGCTGCTTCTTTGCTGTTCGTTGCCCTTGTCCCGATATTAAGAGCACTGACACAAGTAAATATGAATTCCGTCATTATTGACAGAAGAACGCAAAGTCTCTGTTTTGCCCAGGCAAAACTTAATCAGTTACAGGCAAAATCCATTAATAATTTTAGCAGCATCGCCACCCTAAACAACGAAGTTTTGAGCGGTTCATACCTTTGCAACACCACAGTAAGCGGCAGCGGCTTCCTCAAGTCGGTCACAGCCGCAGTCGGCATGGACCTCAACTCTGATGGTTCACTCGACCCCGGCGAGATTGAAATTACACTTCAAACACAAATTGCCCAAAGACAGTAAAACTCATAGAAGATTGTAAATCAAGTTATAGGTATCGGTATGGGTAATGGTAACGTCCCGTGTTTCGGTTTCGTTATGATGTTTGTGTTGACGAAGTACGAAAACCAATAACGATAACGCGACTTTACCGATACCGAAACCAAAACCGAAATCTTCAATCTTCATTTTTCATTCTTCAATGTTATAGGACTTATTAGTTAGAATCACAGCGGTCTTTCTTCCTAATCATCAATGTCCGATAAAAATACATTCCTCCACTGCTGTTAAAGGATTTTTGCGGCTTTTGGTATCTTGTGAACAGCATCAGATTTCAAGTTAGCCTGGCTGATACATAATCCGATATTATCAAAGAGTTAATGTAAGGAAAGTGTATAAATGCGCGTAAAAAAACACAGCATTATCTGCCGCAGCAGGAAAGCTATCACTCTGATTGAGCTGATAGTCGCTATGACCTTGATGGCCATAATCTTTACTGCTATGGTACCGCAATTTCATGCCATACGAACCAGCTGGGCAAATAATGAAGTCTCTTCCACACTCATTCAGAACGGAATGGTTCTTGATGAACACATAAACAGAAATCTCTCCGCAATGGCACAGCTTATCAGCGTCAGTCCCAGCAGTGCCACAAAAGGTTACATAATTTATAAGGACACCGCCGGCAACCAAAAGCGATATATGGTCAGCGACGGAAATGTTGTTTTCGGCGACCTGGGCAGTGAAGAGCCGCTCGCAGGACCGGTAAGCAGATTTCAGGTAAGCAGCTATTCTCTCAATAATTTCACCTCCCCTACTACCGATGCAAATACGATTCGATTTATACAAATCCAGACGACTTTTATAAATAGTGCTAAAAATGAGACTTTTACCACATCTGTCTATCTGCCAGCAAACTCAAGCGGAGTCGCAGGATGCTGGAAGCTGGATGAGACCAGCGGAATAATCGCAAAAGATTCATCAGGCAACGGCAATGATGGGACACTACAGGGCACGCCTTTGCCGACCTGGGGTGTAGGACAAATCAACGGTGGACTGGTCTTAAACGGAACAAGCGATTATGTCTATTTAGGGACTGATTCATCACTTAATTTTGGAGACTCGAAACCTTTCACAATAACAGCATGGATTAATACGACAAAGGAGTATGGATTAATCGTTTCTTTAAGAAATCCAGATTCCGATGGGTCTGATATAGATTTCGCAGTGGGAAGTGAAGGTGGAGATGATGACCCTGGTAAAGCAATGATTTTGGTTAGACAAGATAGCGGTGGTGAATGGGCCAGTGTAACATCTATAAATAAAGTGAATGATGGAACATGGCACCATGTGGCGGCGGTAAGAACTGGCAATACAGTAGAGTTGTTTGTAGATGGAAATTCCCAGGGAAAAAATTCTGGTGCAGAAGCCGGAGGCGCAATAACAACCAATGTAAGAGCAATCGGTTATGAGGTATATTGGGGCGATGATGACAGTTATTTCGCCGGCACAATCGACGATGTGCGAATTTATAACCTCGCTCTGAAAGCGGCGGAAATCAAACAACTGGTTAATGTCCTCAGATACAGGGTATTCACCGAGGCCAAAACCCTAACACCGTAATAAAGAAAGAGAAAATGAAATTTAAAACAAGTTTAATTGTTATATTGATTAGCCTTATGATAACTGGCAGTACATTTGCCGCAGATTGGTTTCAGAAACGCCCACCAGGTAAATGGAATGTTGCCGCTAACTGGGATGGCGGGCTGCCAAACGGCACAACTGAAACAAAGATTAGGTGGAATAAAGTCCCACCCTCAATATGCACTCTGGACTCTAATGATAACTGGGGGACAACCCTTGGTGGTAACAGGTTGACGGTGTACGATGGTGCAACATTAAACATTGTACCGGGTGCAAATCTCACCGGCCCAGGTTGGTTTCGTGTTGGCAAAGGTGACGCAGGCTATGTGAACCAATCGGGAGGAACCGTTACTCTTAAAGAGGGTCAGGACACTTCTAATCTTGTTATAGGGGATGGGGGAGGTCCGGGCATCTATACTATGACCGGCGGAACCATTACATACGCCACTGGTGACGGGCAATTGATGATAGGAGACCGCGGCGGCACAGGAACACTTATCGTGTCAGGCACCGCTCCTGTAATTAAGATGCAAAGCTTTTATGTCGGAGGTGCATCGAGTTCCAGAGGTGCTAACGGCACTCTCCAATATAATATTAGTGCCGCTGGTGTAAGCACAATTCATTGCACCGAGTATATTAAGCTTAACCTGGGCGGAGCCAGCTATAAAGCAAATCTGGCTGTCAACGGCTGTCCTACTAATACATCGATTCCTATTGTCCTTATCGAGAACCAGGGCAGCCTTGCTGTTATCGGTACCTTCAACATGTTGAATGGCGGCCCTAAAGGCTCCGCAACGGAAGGCGCTACCGTACTTCCGGACGGCCATACTCCTTACACATTGACTTACAAATACAACGTGGAGGCTAATGAGCCCGATAGTGGTAATGATATCGCACTGATACCACAAAAAAGTATAACCATCTCGACGCCTGCTACAAACAGCGGCGACCTGCTAATCGCAGCAGTTGCCACAGACGAGGATACCTCGGCTTTAATATCAGCGCCTGCGGGCCAGGGCTGGACATTGATAAACTGCGGCGCATCCGGCACATCCAGCGGCGCCGTAACACTGGCTGTGTGGTGGAAGATTGCAGGTTCTTCAGAGCCCGGCTCTTATACTTTCACATGGAAAGGGTCCAACAATACAGGGCCTGCTGAGCAGGCATACGGCTGGATGATGCGATTTAGCGGCCAGGATGCTACTAATCCAATTAATATCTCGCAACCTTACAGCGATTCCAGCAGTACTCCAACCAGTCCGGCAGTAACTACCACGGTCGATAATTGCATAATTCTTCGCCTGGGAGCGTTTAATGACGGCAGTATCACGGTGGGCAACCCCGGACTTTCCGGTCATACGGCAATTACGATGAACAAGAGCAGCAGCACCGCCGTCAGCGGAATAGTCTCGGGTGGTGCAGGATATGTAAAACAATCGGCTGCGGGCAGCAGCGGAACTTCTAACTTTTTGCTCACCGCAACGGAGGCGGCAAGGATGCTTACGATAGCGATAGCTCCGGTCCCGAGTACCTGCTGCGAAGATAACATAACGCCTTAAAACAGAGATGCTATGAAAATAAAGATAAAAAATAAAGGTTCGGTTTTGCTTATAGTAGTTTTTACTATTGTATTATTTACGGCCTTTGTCGTCGGAATGCTTCAGATAAACTCTGAACAGATACAGATTATGAAAAATGAAATTTTTACAGCCCAGGCAAAAGCTATCGCCGAGGCGGGAATTGCAGATGCTTTCAGTCAACTACGAAGCTCTCGTTCCGCGCCTGCAATTTTTAGTAATAATAATTTCGGCGGCGGTTCTTATACCGTTACCACAACAGGGACCCTGCCGGTTCTTACTGTCATTTCAACTGGAATTTCAGCTCAGAGTTTTGTCTCGAGGGTCGAAGCCGATATTACCGTCAGTTCAATAAGTCCTTATATAATTCGCATTAACAAATTAAAGGTTAACCAATGAAACGCAAAAAACATAAAAATATTGGACTGGATTCTCCAAAAAAAGTCATTGGAATAGACGTAAGCAAAGATTCCGTCAGCATTGTTCGCCTTGAGAAAAGCTATGGCAAGATTTCCCTTATCGGCTGCAGCCGTGTAGCAATAGACAAAGAGTCGCCCGACGACAATGGAACCAAGAGGTTTAAAGCTGTTGCCAATGCAGTAAAGAAATCGGGAATCACAAGTTATCCGCGGCATTGCGATGCGGGCTTATATTTTCATTCATCACCCGAACTGCTCCAGATTCTAAATCCTCCCGACCCTTCACCGGATGCAACAAGAAGATTCATTCAGGAGGAAATAAAGCAGTATGCGGTTCTGCCTCTTAAAAATGTTCAGCTTGATTACTGCTCTCTGAGGAGTTACGACAGTTCGGCACAAAAAAGCGTCCTTGTAGGAGCCGCTCCGATTGAGCCGCTTACCATAGCCGCAAAGGAATTTGAAAAAAATCACGTTGATGTCCGCTCGATTGAGCCTGCCGTCATTGCTCTTGTCCGGGCTTGCTACGGAAAGGTGATTAAACCTGCCGGAAAGAAAAATATAATGTTTGTTCTCCTGCACGATGAGAATATGAGCCTTTGTGTTTTCAGCGGACAGAGATTCGATTTTCTTCGCACAAAGAAGTTCGATTTTGATTTTTCCGACCCTAAGGAACATATCGGTGTTATTGCCGAACAAATAGAATCTGTTGTGCAATTTTATGAAATTGAAAAAACTTCAGAACAGAAAGACTGGCCTGTCTATCTGGCAGGCAGTTTTGAGTTGTCAAAGGCGAAGGAAGTTGTTGAACAACTGAAAACCCATATACAGCGCCAGAATATCGAGATTTCAGCAATCGACGTCAGCAATGTTGATATTATTTCAGAAGGCGTGAAGACCGACGATTTTTCTCCTGTTGCGGCAGGCGCCGCGATGAAACTGCTCGATGTCAATGATTTCGGCACGGGTATTAATCTGCTTCCTAATGAAATCTATGAAATCAGAAAGGCACGCAGGCAGTTATTGGCAATAATAAATATCGCTGCTTTGATTTTTGTCCTTATTTTTATATATATTGCTTTTTTGACAAAAGAAACCTCATACGCCAGAAACGAGTTTATTCAAAGCAAACAGAAACGTATGAATATCGATATACCGCGATTGATTCGGACACGGGATGATGTCAACGACGCAACTGGACGAACGACCAGGAATATTGAAACTATCAATACCGTTCTTAAAGATAAAACCTGGCATAACTGGGCTTTTATACTGACTGAGATAGGCACGAAAGCCCCTCAGACCGTGCGAATTCAGAATATTGAATCGCACAATTCCTCAATAGCAAAAATCAATGGTCTGGCTATAAATTATAACGCTATCAATGACTTCATCAGCCGGCTGAATTTATGTAAAATCATAAATTCCGCTCAGCTTACAGATGCCAAACAGGATACACAGTATAGTAACGGCATGACCGACTATTCGATAACTTGTTCCATTGACAATAAAAAAATAAAGGACAACTGATATGTCACTGAAATATCCAGTCTGGTTAAAACAAAATGCGTTTGCAGTAGCGATGCTGCTTATAGGTATCATTGCGATGTACAACTGGTTTATCTTGCCTAATACGAAATTTCTTGCTGCCGCCCAGAAATATAGCCAAATGATGGACTCAACAGAAAAACAAAGCGAAATTATACTAAGCGAACTGGAACTGCGCAAGAAAAAACTCGATAACCTTACCCAGGAGTTTGAACAGAAGAAGCAGGCCTTTTTTGATATTGACCAGGCAAAAACTTTTCTTTCAGGCCTTCAATCGGAATCTGAAAAAAGCGGCTGTCCGGTTACAAATCTCCAATTTAGGCCCCTGCAGAACATTGCCGTGAAAGATAATAACTCAATTGATATCGGTCAGTATCGAATTGTTATGACTTTTTCGGGAAATTACGAAAATATAGTGAAATTTTTAAATACCCTTCAAAATAGACCCGTTGTGACATTACTTTAAGCATATTTACATTAAAAGTTAAGGAGAATACAAGCCATGTTAAAAACAAACAAATATAAGAAGTTACTGTTCGCCGCGATACTGTTAAGCATTTTAAGCCTTACCAGAGTGATTCAGGGCGCCAGCGAACCGTCAATTGACCTAAATGAAATAACCAAGAATAATCCATTTATGCAGTTAACGTCAAGTCCGAATCGCACCCATGCCGAAAAAGTCATAGCTGAAAAACCCGACCTTGAGGTCAATAGCATCAGTCTGAAGTTCCTGGACGCAAAAAGTTTAAAGTCTTCGATTGAGCCGATGTTGACTACATATGGCAAAATGGAGCCGGACAGTAAAGGCAATACTCTGATAATCTGCGACACAAATGAAAATCTGGCCAAAATCCTTAAGCAGATTCGCAAAATTGACCGCAAACCCGACCAGATTATGATTGAGGTTGTTATTCTCGATGTAAAACTCGACAACGATACTCAAATCGGCGTCGACTGGGACCTTCTTACCACCAACGACCACGACGCGATTTTCAGACAGAACCTTTCAAGCCGTGTAGGCAGTACGATAAGAAGTTCTGATAACATAGGCAATGCTACTGCATTTAATACCACCGGCACAGGCTCTGACCTTGCGCTTCTCTGGGCCAACGATATCAGAACCGTAATACATACGCTACAGCAAAAAAACAACGTTGAAATACTCGCCAGTCCGCGAGTAATGGTCGTCAGCGGCCAAACCGCTTCTATTGAAGCCGTCGAAGAAATACCATATTCGAATCAGTCCGATACGAGCAACGGCGGAGCTTTGACAAGCACGGAATTCAAGAATGTCGGCGTTAAACTTACTGTGGGCGCTACACTGACAGATGACAAATTAATTCTCCTGAACGTAAACACCGAACAGAGCGTTAAAACAGGTTCAAGTGTCGTCACCACCGGCGGCAGCGGCGTACCGATAGTTGATACAAGAAAAATGCAAAGCTCACTGCTGATGAATGACGGACAGATTCTTGTCATCGGCGGCCTGCGGCGAAAAGAAACGCAGAAACAGACTAGTCAGCTTCCTCTACTGGGCGATTTGCCGATAATAGGTTATGCATTTAAGAACGATGACACAACCTACAACAGTTCTGAATTACTTGTGCTTCTTTCTCCTCATATTAACGGAGAAAAAACCACAGATGCTCAAATGCAGAAATTTAATGAAATTACACAAAGACCTCTTCTGATAATTCCAGAGACCGAAGAGAGAAAGAAAGAAGAGCAGAAGAAAGAAACGGAAAAGATAAAAGCACAGGAAAAAGAAAAGGCGAAAAAAGAAAAAATAGCAAAAAAATAGTCGAAATAAGTTTTGCGATTAATTTTTCATAATTTAATAGCGTGATTGCCGATGTAACTACAGCAACATATTTGCAGAAGGAAACAGCGTAATGAATTATAAGACCAACATTGTTCATGTAACACACGAAGCAATCGGCAAAATCGGCGGCATCGGCACAGTCCTGGAAGGCATTCTTACCAGTAAAACATACCTTGACAACACCGGCAGAACAATTCTTATTAGCCCGCTTTTTACTCTTGAAGGCCCAGTTCAAAATCGTCTCGGTCTCGGCAGCGAAGTGCTTTATTCCAGTCCGGACGGCTTTATCAATACAGGATACGCCGAGGCATTAAAGAGCATCGAAAAATATTTTAACGTCGATATTGTTTACGGCAGAAGACTCTTCGAAGATTTGCGCACCGGGATAAATAGTATGCCGGAGGTCATATTGATTGACGTTCGCCAGATAAACAAAAATCCGATTAACGAATTTAAAGGGCGATTATTTCACGAATTCGGCATAAAGAGTAATCGTTATGAGCATCTATGGGAGTTTGAGGAATGGGTCAGGCTCGGCCCGCCGGCGATTGCTGCGTTAAAAGCGATAGGCGCCGCGCCTCATGACGGCACAACAATAGTTGTTGCTCATGAATTTATGGGAATGCCTACCGCCCTGGCGGCAAAAATCGACAAAGAATCGCATTTCAAAACGGTTTTTTATGCGCACGAGGTTGCGACTGTTCGGCGAATCGTTGAAGAAAAGAGCGGCCACGATACGATGTTCTACAACGTTATGAAGGCCGCCCAGGCGGAAGGAGCCACTCTGCCGGAAATCTTCGGAGACCAGAACGGCTATTCCAAACACGCGCTTGTCGAAGCCTCCAGGCATTGCGATAATATTCTTGTGGTAGGCGACTTTGTCGGCGAAGAGCTAAAATTTCTTGCCCATGAATTTGCATCTGCCAAAATAGATTTGGCCTACAACGGTATCCCGGCATATTATATAAGCCTTGAGGAGAAAAAATGCTCAAGGGCCAGACTTCAGCAATATTGCCAGAATTTATTGGGTTTTGTGCCCGACTATATCTTTACACATGTAACAAGAATGGTTCACAGCAAGGGCTTGTGGCGGGACCTTCGCGTTTTGGAACATATTGAACAAGAGCTGCGGGCACTGCACAAAACTGCTATAATGATTCTGTTAAGCACCGAAGTCGGCCCCCGAAGGACTCACGACATTATGCGAATGGAATCCGAATATCATTGGCCGGTAGTGCATCACGAAGGATTGCCGGACCTCAGCGGAGGAGAAGCCGCTTTTTATACCGCGGTACAGGAATTTAACGCTAAAAACAGAAATATAAAGATGCTTTTTATAAATCAGTTCGGCTTTGAACAGCAGCGATGCGGAATGAGAATGCCGGCTGATATGGAGTTTATGGATATCCGCAAAGGCAGTGACGTTGAGTTCGGCCAAAGTATTTATGAGCCGTTCGGCATTGCGCAGCTTGAGCCGTTGAGTTTCGGCGGAATATGCGTCATCAGCAATGTTTGCGGCTGTGCCGGTTTTGTTAAAAAGGTCTGCGACCCTCAGGAAACCCGCAATGTAATAATTGCTGATTACACTGACCTTGACGGTATGAAATTTAACAATGTTGCGGATATGCTCAAAATAGATACCAGTGTCCGTAACCAATTAGAACGTTATGTCAGCGAGAAAGTCGCTATGGAAATACTTGCAAGACTGCCGAAAAACGATGAGGAAACTGTTAGTATGATAAATTCAGGCTTTGAACTGGCCCAGCAAATGAGCTGGGATGTTGTTGTTGAAAATTATATTTTAAAGGGCTTTGCAAAAGCAGTTGCCGACCGCAAGACTGCCATTTCAGTCACCTGACAGCAACTCTTCGAATGATATTATAATTGCCCTTCTCTTGCACTTCTCTGCTATAGATTTTATTCACTTTCTCCTCCTCCTTGTCTGACAGGAGCCTGCGGTTGTTTCGGTTGAGCACCTGCCGCGGGAACAGATTCTTGCGGACTTGTTCGCTGTAATATCTGCTGTCCGCTGCTCGTCGATGCCTGACTCCAGCTCAAAAGTGCTACCGGCGGAACCGCAAGAGCATCTGATATTTCTTTGTAAATTTTTGCAACTTTGGCAGACCAAAATCTTTCTTTGATAGCTGCTTTTTCTATAGTTTTTCCGTCGCGGCTGTACAGAAATTCGTAATAATCTCGCTGCCGCAATGATCCTGAGCCTATCCACTCGGTTACTTTGCGGGCATCAACCATTACTGCTCCGGTAGAAAAATTTATTGTATCGCTGCTTATGCCTGCCTGTTCAAGGCGAGGATCGGCTGCCTCGACTATTTTGCCGATTTCTTCTCCGCTTTTGACGTTGAATGTATGGCTAAACCAGTTGCCAAACATATACCGTGCAACCATAACTACCACAGTTTTGTCAACATTGCCGCCTTTTTCAATCTCACGGACGTCGCTGGCAAAGAAATAAAGTCTTTGAGGTATCTCAACCACATCATTTGCCTCGGCGAATTTGCTCCAGAGGACAACCTGGTCTCGAAGGTCATTTTGGTCTTCAGTGAACCACTTCTTGCCTGCGATAGGATTAAACACTCCTATTCTAATACGGTACTGATATTTTTCTCCAGGCTCTGCAGTATCATCGTGAGCCCAGAAAACAAGTTTGTCAAGTTCACCTGGATTTGTATTTGGCGTAAGCCTGATAGCGTTAAATTTACTCTCTTCGCTTGCGGATTGTGCCTGCTCTGCAGGAGTAGTTGTAACATTCCTTTCGGGTTTGCCGGTGCCGGGCGGTTTATCGACTGGCGGTTTTC
>JBEKEA010000043.1:0-15615 GCA_050014075.1 Sedimentisphaerales bacterium
GCAGGCGTCAGAGATTACGGCAACAGGATGGGAATACCGACTGTCAACGGAGCGATTTTCTTCGACGACCGCTACCTCGGCAACCCGCTGGTCTTCTGCGGAAATATCGGAATTATGCCTAAAGATAAATGCTTCGGCAAATCATCTTCTGGCGAGCTTGTTATGGTCGTCGGAGGCAAAACCGGCAGAGACGGCATTCACGGCGCGACTTTTTCCAGCGGCGCGATGACGCACGAACACGAAACTGTTTTTTCACACGCCGTGCAGATTGGAAACGCCATCACAGAAAAGAAAATGCTCGATACTCTCCTGCAGGCAAGAGATTTGGGACTTTATACCGCTATCACCGATTGCGGAGCAGGCGGCCTAAGCAGCGCTGTCGGAGAAATGGGCGCAAATTTAGGAGCCGATGTCCAGCTTGATAAAGTGCCGCTCAAATACGCGGGGCTTTCTTATACCGAAATATGGATTAGCGAAGCGCAGGAAAGAATGGTTATCGCGGTAAAGCCGGAAAACCTTGAAAAGATTAGCAAATTATTCGCTGATGAAAACGTCGAGGCGACAGTTATCAGCAAATTCACAAACGATAAAAAACTTACATTGAAATATCAGCAAACGCAGGTCGGTCAGCTCGATATGGATTTTCTGCACGACGGCCTGCCGAAATATTCGAGAAAGGCATGTTACAGTCCGCCAAAATTTTCCGAGCCTGTTTTGCAGCCGGTCGCTGATTATAATGATGACCTTTTAAAAATTCTTTCGACATATAACGTCGCCAGTAAAGAATGGGTTATCCGACAATACGACCACGAAGTCCAGTCCGGCTCAGTTATAAAACCATTGGGCGGAATTACAAATGACGGACCAAACGACGCGGCAGTCATTCAGCCGAAATTTAATTCCGACAAAGGCCTGGCTATTGGGTGCGGTATGAATCCTTTATATGGCGATATCGACCCGTATTGGATGGCCCTTGCGGGAATCGATGAAGCGATACGAAACGTTATCTGCGTCGGTGCAAGGCCCGACAGAATCGCGATTCTGGATAATTTCTGCTGGGCGGATTGCAAAAAAGAAGAAACGTTAGGCTCGCTCGTCCGCGCTGCTCAAGCCTGTTTCGACGGCGCTGTCGCGTTCGGAACGCCTTTCATCTCCGGAAAAGATTCTTTGAATAATAATTTTATTCTCGAAGACGGCACAGAAATATCCATACCCGCGACATTGCTTATCAGCGCAATGGGCATTGTTGACGATGTAAAAAAATGCGTTACTGCCGATTTGAAATCCGCCGGCAATCTGTTGTTTATGGTCGGCCTTACAAAAAATGAACTTGGCGCTTCGCATTACTACAAAATTAAAAATCAGCTCGGAGCCAATGTTCCGAAAACCGATTTAAAAACGGCGAAATTAACCGCCGAAAAAATCCATAAAGCAATCGATTCAGGCCTCATTGAAACCTGCCACGATTGCAGCGAAGGCGGCCTTGCCGTTGCACTTGCGGAAATGGCATTTTCCGGCGGGTTTGGGATACTTGCCGATTTGAAGGGCCTGCCGAAAACCGCAGATTGCTCTTCAGCCAACTCGCAACTCTTCAGCGAATCGTGCTCGCGGTATATTGTTGAGGTTCGACAGGAAAAATTCAATGACTTTGCAAAACTTATGCTTGGCCTTCCTTTCGGACAGATTGGAAAAGTTATCGAAGATAAAAATCTTGTAATAAAAGACTGCCTGGGCAAAACAATCGTCGATGTCGCGACTGATAATCTTAAAAACGCCTGGCAGAAACCGTTGAAATGGTGATAAACGTATGTCGAATGTAAATGCATTAGTAATAAGAGCGGCAGGAATTAATTGCGACCTTGAAACGCAGCACGCACTTGAGCTTTCCGGCGCAGCGGCGCAGAGATTGCACGTGAACAGGATTATCGAAAACCCTGATTTGCTCGATGAGTTTCAAATTCTCGTTATCCCCGGCGGTTTCAGTTATGGCGACGACATCGCAGCCGGCAAGATACTGGCAAATCAGATTATTCACCATTTTTCAGACAGACTTAATTCCTTTGTTGAAGAGGGCAAAATTGTTCTGGGTATCTGCAACGGCTTTCAGGTGCTTATCAAAACCGGCCTTCTCGGCAAAATAGAACCAACCGGCAAACAGCAGATTACAATCACCAACAACGATAGCGGCAGATACGAGGACAGATGGGTATATCTGGCGCCTTCGAGCAAAAAATGTATATTCATCGACCCGGACAGAAGAATTTATCTTCCGGTAGCACACGGTGAAGGAAAAATTCTATTTGAAAATAATGATGTGTTCGAAAAAATCAAAGCAGATGACCGGGTTGTGTTTAGATATGTCGATGAAAATGGAAACGCAGGGCCTTTCCCGATAAATCCAAATGGTTCGACAGATTCGATTGCGGGTTTATGTGATTCAACTGGCAGGGTTTTAGGTCTTATGCCTCATCCGGAAAGATTTATAAGATTTACTCAGCATCCGCACTGGACAAGACTGAAAGACAAATCAAAAGCTGACGGCAGGACAATCTTCGACAACGCCGTCAAATATGTAAAACAAAACCTCTAAAATACCAAAAAAGGTTCCTGACACCTTTTTCTGTCCTTTATTTACAAGTACTTATGGAATAATAAATAACGAAATGGTTCCAGGAACCTTTTTTGTTGACTTTCAGATTCGTCCCGTTAATATAAGTTTGACTATGGGAAGACCATTAAGAATAATACCAGGCGGCTATGCATATCATGTTTTCAACAGAGCTAATGCGCATGTCCAAATATTTGCTAATGACGATGAATATTTAACTTTCGAGAATATCCTGTTCCATGCATGTCAAGAGTTTGAAATGCGGCTATGTACTTATTGCATTATGCCAAATCACTGGCACCTTGTGCTGTGGCCTAAAAAAGATAATGAACTTTCAAAATTTGTCGGCTGGCTTACTTTAACTCATGCTCAGAGGTGGCATGCAAATCATAAAACTACAGGTTCCGGCCATCTTTACCAAGGCCGTTTCAAGTCAATCCCAGTTCAGGAAGATTCTCATTTTTTAACTCTTTGCAGATACGTTGAGCGGAATGCGCTCAGTGCCGGCCTCGTCGAAAAAGCTCAGGATTGGAGATGGTCTGCAATGTGGCATCGCCAGAATAAAGGAAGTGGTAACAAAATTTTTCTTGTTCAGTGGCCGGTAGAAATGCCGCAAAACTGGCAAACATTGGTTAATCAGCGGTTGAATGAAAAAGAAGCCGATGATCTGAAGAAATGTATCGAACGTAACCGCCCTTTTGGAGAAATCGAGTGGATGCTCAAAACCGCTTCGTCGCTCGGTTTGGATTCTGCCTTAAAAAATCGCGGCAGACCTCATAATCCCGAAAAAGGTTCCTGACACCTTTTTTGCCCCTTTATTGACAAGCACTTATGAAATTATAAATGACTAAAAGGTTCCAGGAACCTTTTCTGCGTTGCTCATTTTATCTAATTCCCAGTCTTGCGGCTTCATCTTCTAAACCGTATTTTTTCATTTTCTTATAAAGCGTGGTTCTATTGATTTTAAGCGATTCTGCGGTAAGCTGCCTGTTCCAGTTATTTGCCTCAAGCGCAGCTCTGATAATATTCTTCTCCGGCTCGGCTATCGCGGTTTTGAGACTTATTTTATTGAAGTCCGCCGGTTCCTGCCGCGGCGCATGAGAAGTTATATTAACAGGCAAATCTTCAAGCGTGATATGGTCTGTTTTGCTCAGCAGCACCGCCCTTTCCAATACGTTTTCAAGTTCGCGCACATTTCCCGGCCAGTTATATCTCTGCAGTGCATTCATCGCCACGTCAGTAATTCCAAGTTTTGTGCGGCCGTGCGATGCGCAGAAATTTTTCATAAAATGCCTCGCAAGCAACGGAATATCAGCCGGCCTTTCGTTTAACGCAGGTAGATTTATCGTTATCACATTAAGTCTGTAATACAAATCTTCTCTGAACCTGCTGTGTTTTACTTCTTCCATCATATCTTTATTCGATGCAACAACCACTCGCGTATCCACAGAAATTGTTTTATTGCTGCCGACGGGTTCGAACTGTCTTTCCTGGATAACTCGCAGAAGTTTTACCTGCAGCCCGGGCGATGCGCTTGCGATTTCATCGAGAAAAATCGTTCCGCCGTCGGCTGCCAGAAATTTACCCTGCTTGTCGCTGATTGCACCGGTAAATGAGCCTCTGACGTGTCCGAACAATTCGCTTTCGAGCAGCGTTTCCGGCAGCGCTCCGCAGCTTACCTCGACAAAAGGCTTGTCTTTCCTGCCTGAACGGTAATGAATCGCCCTTGCGAGCATCGATTTTCCTGTGCCGCTCGGCCCGGTCATCAGGATATTAGACCTACTGTCGGCCACCGCTTCGACAAGGTCGAAAATTTTGGACATTTTGTAATCCTGGCTGATAATATTTTCAAGGCTGAATTTGTTTTCAAGCTGACTTTTGAGATTTGCGTTTTCGCTGATTAGCGATTGCTGTTTCAATGCTCTTTCAATCGTAAGCCGCAGTTCGTCGTCGATAATCGGCTTGGTAAGATAATCATACGCGCCTATTTTTATCGCCTCGACCGCGCTTTCAATTGTTCCGTATCCGGTGATAATAATTACAACTGTCTGCGGATGATTTTTTTTGATTATATTAAGCAGCTCGAATCCGCTTCCGTCCGGCAGATTGATATCCGTTATGACAAGAGAAAATTTTTGTCTTTGAATACAATTTACCGCCTGCTTGTGCGATTCAGCGCCGACGACGCTGTATCCTTCGAGTTTGAGAAATTCGCACAGCGAATCGAGTATTATTCTATCGTCGTCAACTACTAAAATATTGCTTTGTTTCATAAAATTTAAATTTCCGCTAATGTATTTTATTGTTCACTCAGCGGCAGATATACCGTAAAGATGCTGCCGTCGCCGCTCGGAGCATTTTGAGCGGTAATTTTTCCGCCATACTTTTCAATTATGTCCCTGCAGATGGCAAGTCCCAACCCTGTGCCTTTGCCAGTTTTCGTAGTAAAGAAAGGCTCAAATATTGTATCTCTGCTGGCCGGGTCAAAGCCCTGACCGGTATCGCGGAATTGTATTACCGCAATGTTATTATCAGATATATTACAATTTATCGTTACCTTTCCGCCGTCAGGCATTGCCTCAACTGAGTTTTTCAGCAGGTTGCAGAATACCTGGAACAGATTTCCACTTTTTGCTTTCGGCAAAGGCGATGAGTATTGTCGTTCGATTTCTACTCCCACGGCTTTAGCTGTCGGCTCAATAAACTTAACTGCTTCGTCGATAATTTTATCGATTGGCGCATCTTCAATCGCTGAATATCTGCTTCGCGAAAATTCCAGCAGTTCTGTAATAATCTGAACCATTCTTTTAAGCCCGTCGCTTGCGTGTTCAAGATACTCTACAGGCTTTGGCAGCTGTGCTTCACTGATAGTTCTCTTTGCAAGGTTAATATATCGCATTATTCCGTCTATCGGATTATTAAGTTCATGTGCCACCTTGCTCGCGAGTTTTCCCATAGCAGCAAATCGTTCCGTAGTCGCCATCTGCTTTTGAATATTTGCCTTTTCGGTTATATCTTCAAGCAGAAGCAGTCCGCCCTGAACCGTCCCCTTTTCTCCGTCCGTCAGCGGCGCTAAAGTTATCTGCAAAACCGGCAGTTTTTCTCCCACGCGGTAACTGACATTGTCAAACCGGCTGATTTTGCCGGTTTCTATAACTTCAAGAAGTGCTTTTTGCCAGTTCCCCCAGATTTTCTCATTTGTTCCCGTTGCCAGAGTCGCATCAGCCGTCGCTTTAACTTCCACAAGTGAAAATGCTCTCGAATTTGCGCTTATTATCTTTAGCTCTTTATCAAAAACGATTACCCCGACCGGCAGCGACCGTAAAACTATGGGGGCAAAATCTTCTTCTGTCCTTTTTTTAATTTCTTTCATTGGAATATGTTCTCTACCGGTATTGGACATAATCCTATTATAAGAAGCCGCAATGTTGCCTGTCAAGTTACAATGTTGCAAAAAAACAACAAAAACCCACATAAATCACATCATTAAATTATCAGTTTTTTAACTGTAAACCATTAAAATTAAAAGTCTTATGACTTTTTCAGTGAAATATTTGGCTTTCGTGCAGGATTTTTTAAATTTTACTTCTACTGAATTATGGCTTGTTTTGTTGTAGTTTTGAAACAACGTTTGCCAAATTTACATCTTTCCAAGTTTAATATCTATATGCAATCTTCTTTAAGTCCATAAGCCCGCTATAGTTAAATATGATAAAATGGGCTGTTTTCGAGATGATATATTTGGTATATCATTTGCATCAGTCCTATAATGGCGATGTTGTCAATATTTTATTAGCTCATTTTAAGGCATCGAAGCAATGGGAGGAGACAACGATAGACGAAAGCACAGGCGCCTGCTTGTCAGGATGGGGATACTATGTCGCAAAGTTGGAACAATGCACGACCACGCTTTTAGCGGAAGCAGTGTAAACATCAGCCCTGATGGTCTTCTTGTGGAGAGCGGCGAAAACGATTTTACTGACGCCGGCGACCTTTTCAATATCGAGTTGGAAGTACCAGCTGCCGACAGAGCCGACCAGATTGGCGGCAAAGTTTCCGCTTACGCAAAAGTCGTTAGAATTATCGAGCCTCCGCCCGACCGCAAAGCCATCAGAAAACTAATAGCCTTCCAGTTTTGCTCTCGTCCGCAATTTGACATTTAATCCCGTCTGCATTACTATCGGAACGTATGAGAATTCTGCCATATTGTTGTGTTCTGTTGCTTCTTTCGATATTACTGCCGGGCTGTTATCAAAATAAAAAACCTACGGGCAAGATCCGTGCCCAGGACCTTCTGCCGCAAAATCCCGCTGCCGACAGTAATATTTCTGCCGTCGGCCTGTATATCTATGTATTCCAGTTTGACAAGGAAAACTATCCTGCGGCATTTGATGGCCTGGGCGAAGCGAATGATTTTACTATCAAATACAGCGACGCTGCCAGTTTTGCTGCCAATGGCTTCATCTGCGGCGGAGGCGATAGTGATACATGGGCAAGATTATCTCAGATTTTTACCCTCGCTCACTCGACCATAACAAAACGTTCCATAGTTTATATCAACTTTAACACGGACCAGGACGTTTTCATCACCCAGCAGTCCGAGCCGGTATTTGTCAGCTATCATTCAGCCGGCAACGCCTTAGCGGGAATCGGTCTGCCGCCCGGAGACATCGTGCTTCGGCTAAATGCCGCTCCAACTATCCTTAAGCAAATCTGCAATCTTAGTATCAAGCCGGTTTATTTATCTCGCTCCGACCGAATCGCAGCGGACATCGCCGATTCAACCCCCGATACAATGCTGAAAGAACAAAAAGCCCCTCCCGGTAAATTTGTTTTCGATTCTGCCGCGATTAATGTCTCTCTTCGCCCCGGCCAGTTCATCTATATCGCTCCTGATATAGACAATTTTCCCAGGAATGGTTCGGCCATCGCAAGCCTATTGATGTTTTGTTCCGATATGCCAAAACCTATTATAAGACTCTGCATTATTACTTGCGGCAGGATTAATGACTAATCCGGACATTGCGATACCGAAACTAACAGGATAATGGTTAGTAAAACGCCTCTAAAAACCAAGATTTTCAGGACGTTGTCGCCTCTTCGGTCTCCCAGCCGCTAAAACTCATCAAAATTTTCTTTTTTTGAAATTCTTATCTTGTCGCCTTTCCGGCTATAACCCCTGATATTCAAGCCTTTTGCCTACGCAAAACAATCCGAAAACGCTTCTTCAAAAATTAATTGAAAATCTTGCAAAATTCTCACAATTTTTATTATAAAAACTTTACCAATCTGTCGATAGCAATTATATTGGCAGTGTAGCCAATAACCCCCGCGATTTCCTGCAATTGCAGTTGCGGAGGATGGAAGGTCCTAAAACGTTTTTTAATGGATTAAAAACATGTCGGCTCAACCTCGCGAAGCTAAAATTATAATAGGTCTTGTCGTTTCAATGACATTGGGAGCCGCTCTTCTGATGGCTTTGGACAGCCAGTCCATTTCCGCTGGGGCTTTCAGCCTCGCAAGTTACTCTTCCCTCGGCTCGATTTCTTCTGTTACCGCGACCCGCCAGCCAATTGCCTCCGACAGGTGGAGCAAAATAGAAGTCTTTTACAGCAATACAAAAGGCGGCGACCTTGCTCAGCTCGCATCTCTTGCCGGCCTTTCAAGCCCCGAAGACCTTAATTTCCATTTTCTCGTATGCAATAATCTCGGCGACCTCACCCTCGACGGCCAGATACAATCCACTGAAAAATGGCTCAATCAATGGTCGGCCCTGCCCGGCACAACCTGGTATGGCAGCAGCAAAACCATCCGCATTTGCGTGATAGGCGAAAGAAAAACTCCCGCATCGGATTACCAGATAAGCCGAACCGAGGAATTGATTGATTCCCTCGCCCGAAAATTCCACATCGACCGAACCAATATCAACTACCCCACCGGCTGGCAATTATAATAATTACAACTATCGGTTAGCCCTGCCAACACTTTGGCAGGGTTTTTTTGCGCCCGTACAGACGCACGGCCGTGCGTCTCTCTTCCCATTCGTGTTTAGCCCCGTCATCTTATGTCCGCCGGAGCTTGCCCGCCTTGGGCGGGGCGGAGATGATGACGGGGTTCGTTTCTCAAATCTGAGATTCTTGCCCTGTGAGATGTCCGCCCGCAGGCGAGACTTATCTCATCGGGGTCAAATTCGAAATTCTTCTTTATTTGCCTTTTTTATGTTTTTCTTTAACGGCCTCAAACTTCTTGACCTCTATCCATTTTTGGTCGCCTTTTTGGTTTACTACTCCTTTAGCCTCAATTTTGCTGTTTGCCTCAGTTTTTCCGATTTTCAGGCCTGTGGAATCGAGTACGACGTTATAAGTTGAATCTTTCGTAGTGAGCGTTACTGAAGTAATCTTTTTGGCCTCTTTTACAACGTTTACTATTCCTTTCACTTTGATTTCAGTAGCTTTCGCTTTTTTTGTCTTACCAAACGCCGTTGAGTTCATCAGCAGGCATACCATTACGAATACCCCTGCGACCTTCATTACTTTCTTTACCATTGTATTTTTCCTTATCCAGTTTTTAAACTTCCCTGCCGGCAGGACTACACATTCTGCCGCGAGACGATATTATATCTCTGCTTTCTGTAAACACAAAATAAATTCCGCCTGCCCTGAGCGCAGTCGAAGGGCCCGCCCACACAACGCAACAATTTTCGGTTTAGCCCCGCCACCCGTGGGCGGGGTTCATTGTTCGTCGTCAAAAAAATTTTCAATGACAATCCGCCCCATTTGTAGTAAACAATACTCAGAAGCGTGCAAAATCGCGAGCAGGGTTTTTAGTCAAGGGAGATGATTGATGCAAACTGTTAATTGTAACCAGTGCGGCCGACAATTCCCAATAAATGATACCTTCAAGTCCAGGGATGCCGTCTTCTGCATCGACTGCGCAAACAAAATCGTCTCCGAGCAGAAACAGCTCTCCGCCGGCTCATTCCAGCGACAAGCCGACCCCACCATTTGCGTCAACTGCCGGAAAGACTACGGCTCAATGCCATTGCCCTCGATGTCCGGCCTGCCCGTCTGCCCTCAGTGCCGGGATTTTTTCAAGCGCCTCCCATTCCCAAATTGGGCAAAGCTTTTTCTCTTCATAATTTTCATATTCGTCATTTTCGCCATTTTCTGGAATATGTTGTTTACACTGGCCTGCCTCCAAATACAATCTTCAATCGAAACTTTCGCCCGGCAAAACTTCGAAAGCAAAGGGATTCACGATATGCCCGACTTTCAGCAGGGAATCAGCTTCCTCAATCAGGAAAAATACGCCCAGGCCCTCGATGCCTTTAATTCCTGCAAAAATTTATCGCCCGCGATGGCAAAGGATGATGTCCTGCTTAAATATCTCACATCAGTAGCCGTCGCAGGAGTAGCCTTCAACAACAAAGATTACGACAAATTTTTAGCCGTAGCCATTGATAGCTTTAAAGAAAATCCTGAAAATACTATTGCCGCAGAACGCGTCGCTGCCGGATACGCCTGCAAATTCGCCGTCACCGGCGACGAGCAGTTTAAACAGCAGGCTCTCGATGCCCTCGAAAAAGCAAAAAAAATGCCAAACCATGAAGGCGGCTTCGAACTATACGAACAAAGAATCCTCCATCGCCTCTACACCCGCGAAATTATCAATGGCATAGAGTTTAACAAAAGATTCCCCAACGGCTGGACTCAACCCGAATCGCAACAGAACCCCAAGCGTTAGCGCGGGGGCATATCCTACACCTATTTAGCCCCCGAATTTATTCGGGGGTTTGTCATTCGTCATTTTACCCCGGAGTTTACCTCTGCAAAGGCAGGGGCCTGCTATGGGGTTCGTTTTTGTGCGGTTCTGGAACTATGTCGTAACGTTCTCTTAACGATATTTTGCCAATTGTTTCGCCTGATAGTTTACCTCCCGGATACCATAGTTCCAAATACTGCTTTCGTGTATCATATATGCGAGTAAATGGTGAATGCCACAAACGATAAGTTTGGGATCGGTCAAAGACACAATGTTCTTTTATGCTTTGCTGATGTTTCATAGAAAGATTGGATAGCAACGGAGATTCTGATAACCAACCTTCGGTATATGAATTAATGTCCATTTCGGCTACGGAATAAAGCGCCATGTTAACAGCAATACGCTGGAGGTTATTCAGGGCGATTATTTTTGCCGGCTCATCTAAAGAATACTCGGCGCGGTGAGTCAGATGCTCATATTGTATACTCAGAACAATAGCCAAGACTAATAAAATAAGACTTGCGGAGTATCTGATAATTTTCTTTTCAACAAACCATAGAATCGGAAATAAAGAGATGAGAGGAACAAATAATTGATAGGCAAAAGAGAGGTGCAAATCTGAAGGCAAGAGTATTACGAAAATGACGGCTCCGAGTATTATCGAGAGCGAAATCAAAATAGCTTTCAAGAATCGTTTCTCATCATATTTAGTTCCCCAAAGCAGGCTTACTATAATCGCAAATATTGGGGCAATGATGATACCTATGGCGTTTAAATTTGCCTCCATAAATAGCTCCATTAGACATAAGCAATTATAATTGGCCCAAGCTGTATTGGCAATAGTTTCCTGGATTCCAAACTATGGCTTGTTAATTCTTGCCGAGCATTGAAAAATGATATATAATTAATATTATGAAAACAAAAGTAATCATTGTGACAATGCTGATTATATTTTGTCCTTTTAGTGCTTGCTTTGCAAATCCCATTACACCATTTCCTTCTTTTGGCGGGACTTTTACCATAAATACATATTATGCTCTTGTTATAGACTGTTTGGCGGACCTTATAGCCCTATTGCTTGCATACCTCGTAATAAGAAAGGTTCGAGCCATGGTAAAGGTGAAATTTCTGCCATATTGGGGGCTTGTGGTCTTGGGCGGAATTATAATAGATGCTGTTTCTCCTGTGCCTGCTATTGTAATCAGTTTCCTTTTTTTGCCGCCCCAGGGTTTGGATTTGTTAATAGGATTTATCTCTGCTGGAGTGCTTCTCTACTTTTACAACGGTTTTCTTTCAAAGAAATTCTTTAAACTTGAGGACAATCAAGCAAGAGTTATCGGCACAGTAATGGGCATATTGACAAATCCTATTGTCGGTTGGCTGTTTCTTGACGCTGTTCAACGATGGCGGTATTAGTTATGGATAAGTAAGAACAGTGCAGTTCGCCTTTTTGGCCTCAAAGGGCATTTGCCAAAAGAATCTTATAGCCGCGCGATTTGTCTTCCTCGATTAACTGTTCTCCGCTTCGGTGGGACAATCTCGATTGTATTAAACACAAACCTCTTCATCTATCTTGTAGGGTGTCTGATCCCATTCTTTGCCGTCGAGTGTGCGACCATTTTTCTTCTTATTGAACCCGCCCCATTGTTTAAAGAAAAATGGGACATTCTGCTCTATGCACTGTTCTCGAATGTTTCTGACCCAATCGGCTTCTATTGGTCTTGCGCCGGGCCCTGATTCTCCGCCTGTTATAACCCAGTCAATACCGGCCAAATCTAATGTGCCAACATCATCCAGCAAAGGCTCTATAGATAAAAATTTGATATTGGCTTTTGTTTGTCGCAAAAGTTCTATCCTGTATTTATATTCTGCGGCCTCTACCGTAACTCCCGCCCATACATTTTTTGACCACGGCATTGAATCTGACAGCTCCGCCAACCGTTCTGCCCTTTTGGTTAGGAATTGATAAATATGCTGCGGTGTCTGGCTCATAACATCAAAAATTTTGGTTATAAATTCACAGGGAACTTTAATATGAAAAAGATCGCTCATGGAATTTACGAAAATCATCTGAGGTTTTTTCCAGCACAATGGCAAATCAAGCGATTTCGGATGACAAGTTACTTTAAAGCCGTTGCGATAATTCGGCTGCCCCATAGCCTGCAATCTTATAGCCATTCTTTTGGCATAGCAGTTTTTGCACCCTGGGCTTATCTCCGAGCATCCCGTTACAGGATTCCACGTCGATTCTGTCCATTCTATTCCTGAATTAACTGCCATATTATCCAACCATTGACAAATCTATCTCTTAAGATTCTACCATATTTACATGTCATTTACTATTTGATTATATTTTTAGCAAATATTCTGCAATTCTAAGCGCTGTTGGAGTTCCATTAGGATTTCCGACCGCAAAGAAAAATTGAAATAAAGGAGATCCTTTGCTATTGTAAAATACCTTTGGTTTTTCGGCGACTCCTGGAAATAAAGTTTTTAATCTATTCTTATAAAAATTTCCAATGCTTGTATAATCACACACTTTCTCAATTTTTTCTATTGATTGACCAAAAATATCATCTAATGTTTTGGTTTTATAAAAATGTTCAAACCATTCCTCTGTGCCAAAAATTTTATTTAAACGATTATTAAAAGCTTTTTTATGGTCATTGGCCAATAAACGATTAACTGCCATAATTGGAAAAAGAATCCAAACATCTATGCATTTTGTTTTTGCGATAGCCTCAATCGTTGGCCATTCGACTTCAGTGGCAAATGGGTCAAGGAAAAGTACTGCACGATTATTTTTCCAATCTTCTTTATCGCAATATCTCTGAATAAACTCATTGGCATCACTTTGTATTATTTCTATTTGATTGGCTTTTGCTGTATATGTATGCCTTAATTTTTCCAACTCTTTTATTTTGGTCTCGTCACTTTCAATAAAAATAAATTTATGAAAAGAAGGAGTAGATTCAAGAGCCAAAGCGGCCGACCCTTTCAGAAATTGTTCAGATGCATCCAATCTCAATTCTTCAAAAATATCTGGAGCACTATATTCGAGCTTTTGTTGTTGCCGATAACCAGTGCCTGCGAAGGCATCAATATAAACCCTTTTGAATGGTTGATTTTTTAGCGCTGTATTATAGCTATTAAGATATTTTTTTAAGATATCAAGCTTTTGCTCTGTCCAGCTACCACCAAAAAGTTGCTCTGTAAAATCAGCCATTTTTTAATTTTTCCTCACATAAGGAAGTTCTATTTTGCCTAACTTTGCCAATTGAGCTTGTATTGCTCCCCGCGTTCTTTTATGTTCTTTTGCCAAATCTACAAGGGATATTCCATTATCAAATTTTTGAATCAGCAAATCGGATTCTGTTTTATTCCACGGTTTACCTGCCCGCTCAGGCAGATTCGTCTTTCTGTTTTTTCTCCTTACACTATTTTCCAGAGCATTTACTGCCGCAAGTAAAGCTCTTACTATTTGAACATTTTGATATGGACTGTCGGCTGGAAAAACCTCTCCGCTAACTGGGTCAACTCCGTCTGCCAGTGATTTAACAATTCCCAAAGCATCCTGCTCGATCATAATATCTCCTTCAAATATTTATAATTGAAATTTCCTTTATATGTCATCATCCATAATATTTTCCTCGAACACTTTTTGCATAAACAATTATATCCCCGCTTCTTTTCAACCTCAACGACAAATATTATTTAGTCGTCGCCTTTTAGGGCGATGTTTTTTGCTTTAAGACAAAAGTCGCGCAGCGGCAATAATTTCAAAATATAAACCCGGACGAAGCTCGCTTCAGGGTGGGTTTGATTTTGGAATTATGTCTTAAAGCATTCCTGCCGTGTCAATCCGTGTAGTTCCGTGTCTAATATTCTCTGAGTCCTCTGTGTCCCTGTGGTGAAAAAATTCGTGTCGATTCGTGGCTAATATAATCCGCGTCATCCGCGAAATCCGCGGTTAAATTCCCGACATTAAAGATTACTCAATTTCAAATCAAAAAAAGGGGAAAATAGTTAAAAATCCGTGTAAATCCGTGCAATCCGCGGTTAAAAAATCAAAAAAAATGAAAATCTTTCAATTTTTAGACTAACACCTGTCTCCGCAACGACTTACAACCGAAATTTCCAAAAACACCTACACAAATAAAGGACTTATGACAAGCCCCTTTTTCCATTTTTCCAACGTAAAATAACGACTTATCGAAGCGAAGCATCGAAGCGTAGCGCAGACCCCTGCGCTTAGTTTTCTTCGCCGCAGCGAAGGAAACTGCAGGGGTGACCACCAACTCCCGCCCCTACTAAGCCTGTTAATCTGCGCAAACTTTAACGACTTTACCTATCCCTCTTTTTATCAAAAAAACGCAAAATATCTCATTTTTTCCATAATTTTAGTGTATTTATTGGACTTTTAATTAGAATAACGGCCTGTCCTGAGCGACCCGTCCTGAGCATTATCGAAGGAAGTCGAAGGGCGGTTATCATTGAAAGGGTATGGTTATGGCAAAGGGTTTGGTGGTTTATTTTTCAAAAACCGGCAACACTAAAAAAATGGCCGAGATAATCTCTAACTCAATGAATGACAATGGGTTGCCAACAGATTGCAAATCGGTAGATAAGGTAAAAGTGGACGATTTATTAGTTGCCGATGCGATAGTAATAGGTTCACCGACGTATTACGGCCAGATGGCGGCGCCGATTATGCAACTCTTTACTGACACGGTAGTTAAGCATGGCCGGTTAGCCGGCAAAATTGGCGGTGCGTTTAGTAGTTCCGCTAACATTGCCGGCGGCAATGAGACTACCATTTTAGGCATTTTGGAAGCTATGTTGATACACGGCATGATCTTACAAGGTGACCCCCAGGGCGACCATTACGGCCCGGTATCTATAAATTCTCCTGACGACAGAGCTATTTCGCAGTGTAAAAGGCTCGGCCAGAAAATCGCGGAATTGTCAAAAAAGCTCTTTAAATAAAACCTTATTTTTGCGTTAAAAAACCTGTTTTTTTTTGACAATCGCTGATTAACAGGTTAAATTACTTATTGATATTTTTTTGTATGGAGACAAAATATGCAGGAATACGAAGAACTCAAAAGACTGTTAGAAGAAGCCGAGAACGACATAAAAAAGGCCGAAGGCGGCAATAAGGCTGCGGGAACAAGGGTCCGCAAACAGATGCAGCAGATTAAGTCGGCCGCTCAGGCTGTCAGAAACAAAATTCTTGAGACGAGAGT
>JBEKEA010000044.1:0-15151 GCA_050014075.1 Sedimentisphaerales bacterium
AAAAGGCTATTTTAAGCCCGTGGACAAAGCATAACGGCTGGCACAAAAGCTCGCTTTGAGCAAAGCCTTTGCTTTGAACACGAAAGTTATTCGTAGAATAACTTGTTGAAACAAACAGTGCAAATCCGTGTCTAATTATTCTTCGTGTCCCTTTTTTTCTTCGTGGTGAAAAACAGTGTCCGTCCGTGTTAATCCGTGTCTGAAAATCTCTGTGGTCGGCGACTGTCCGCCATAGCTCGTAGCGACGGCGGATGAACTCTGTGGTGAAAAAATTCGTGTTCATTCGTGGTGAAAAAAATCCGCTTAAAAAACTTGTCCGCCTTTTACCCGCCGCCAAAACCCCCTTGCCTTCCTCTGCCGCTACGGTCAGTCTTCGGCTTTGCCTCGTTGACAGTCATTGCCCGTCCCTTTACATCTTTGCCGTTTAGTTCTTTGATGGCTTTTTCTGCTTCCTCTTTAGAGGGCATTTCAATGAATCCGAACCCTTTTGTTTTACCGCTGAACTTATCCATTATCAGATGGACCTCTGTGACTTGGCCGAACGGCAAAAAAAACGCTTTTAATTCATCTTTGGTAATGTCAAACAATAAATTCCCTGCATAAATGTTCATTCTGTTTATTCCCTTTCTTTTAAGAAAACTCCTGCCGGATATGCCAAAATTCTATCTCTTTTTCTTTTCAAACTCACGATTCATTTTTTTTAATAAATCATTTTGCTTTTTTATTTTTGATATTTGATTTTCCTTTTCTGTGATATGTCCGTTACCTATTTTTCTTCTTCTACATTTTACCTCGATTCAACTTAGTATTATATCCCCGCTTCTTCCCAAACTCACTTAAAAAATTTATCCGCCTAAGGCGGATTCCCCCGCCGGAGTTGTTCGTACAGATAACTGATAACCGATAACTGATAACCGCTTCACAATTCCCGACATTAAAGATTACTCAATCTAAAATCAAAAAAATGGCAAAATCATATAAAAACAGGGCAAATTAATGCAAATCTCTTCAAAAAAATCAAAAAAAATGAAAAATTTTCAAAATCTTTACTAAAACTTGTGCCAGCAGGCACTTGCAACGACTTACAACCGAAATTTTCCAAAAAACCTAGTTTTTAGCTTAAAAACAGTGCTTCTTAACCCCAAAAACTTGCGCAAATGGCTGAATTTCCATTCATAAACAATTAAAAAACTCCATTTAGCGCAACAATTTTGGTAAACTTTAACGACTATGCAGACTAAATCTTAACATTTACTTACTTCCTTATTTCCTATTTCCATACTTCCTTTGGTAATCTGCGCAAACTTTAACGACTTTAGCAACTATCAACTATCAACTTTTATCCGCCTCAGGCGGAATCAACTAATTTTAATATTGCAGGGAACTTATGCAACATTCCGATGTCAAATGTATATAGCCACAACCTCACAAAGGCATTAAGTTTAGATACTTATATTTTTTTGTGTCTTTGTGCCTTAGTGGCTACGTTTTATTGGAATTTCTATAAGATGATTAAGACAATGAGGATAACGGGCTTTGTAGCAGCGGCTATTATGTTAGGCTTGCTTATTTTCATATCTGCCCGCAGTATGGCCGCCAACGGTAAAGTTGAAACTCTGCTTAAAATTCCCGGTGCAGCAGAGCAGTTTCAGGCCAATTTAGCCGGCAAAAGAGACACATCTGGCGAGCAGGAAACGCCATTAATCAAGCAGGCCAAAGCATTTGCGTTGCGTATCAATCCTCCGCCTCCGCCCGCTCCGGTAGTTCAAGCACCTATTGCCCAGGAGGCACCTCGTCCGCAAGCTACTATTACTGCTAAGTTTAAGCTTATTGGCACAAGTTATCATATTGGCGATGCCAATGATTCCTGGGCTTTAATAGACGAGGTTGGCAAGGGTTTGCACTGGGTCAAGCAGGGCGGCAAAGTTGGTTATTTGACAATAGAAAAAGTCGGCGATGGCGGCGTCTTAATTAACGACAATGGCAAGACTTATGAACTTACTGCTGACCGTGCCAAGAAGCCTGATTTAGTAAAATCTTATACTGGCAAACTTGAAAATGATAAGCCGATTATTGTATTAACACCTCCGGTTCAGCCGCCTCCGGCCCCAAAACCAGTTGCAGGCCCAAATGCTGTTGTCGGCCCAAATAATGTGCAGCAGCAACCTCCTCCTGTTGTTGAGCTTAGCCCAGAGGAGCAGCGTAAACAGACTCAGGAAAATATCGAATGGCTTAAAAAAATGCAGCAGGACTCAAATTCAGGTATGTCCACCGGCGAGGCAAATCAGCTTGGCGGACTGGGTGACCTTTTAAAAGCTATGGAACAAGAGGCCAAGCGAGGCGTTGTGGCCGATAGCAATTCTCCGAAATCAGCCGGTGAAGTAAATCAGCCCGATCCAAATCAGCAAAAGCCGCCTTCGCAGCCTCAACAACAGACTCCGCCAAAACGGTTAAAATCAAGGTCGGGAAAGTAAAAATTGTGTTTATCCGCAGGGAGGTGGATTAATCCGCCAAGTTCCGCTAAAAACGGGCAAAAACAGGCGGAGAAAATCAAAACTAAGTACATTATTTTTAAGTATCTTATGCCATTTTGTCCGATAAAACAATATGTAAGGCCTCAAGGCAAGGCAAAACGACATTTGGAGACCCGAATGCCCTTAAATGGTGCACAGAACGTAAGGCATCGGCTGAAAGGCGCGATGCTGTTTGTAGTTCTATTTGTATTAGCAATGAATGTCTGCGCATTGTCAGCTCCCCAGGATATCAATCAGCCTATACGCGTTAGAATATTTAATATGCGTAACATCACCGCACAGCAAGCCAAGGATTATCTGTCTCAAGTGCAGGTGGCAGATGCCGTTGTTGTCATTCCGGGAACCACAGCTGTTTCGGTAACGGCAAGTCCAGAACAGCTTGTATATGCGACATCTGTTCTTAAAGTGGTCGACAGTAATGAACCGTACGAAATACAGTTAATAGATATCGCATCAGATAAAAAACTACCGAAGAATGATGAGATTCAAACGAAGTTAGGCAAAGGTTTTTCTGTCGGCACATTGCTTGAAGGCACAGTCGCTTCTGTCGCAGAGAAAATAATAGTTGACAGATACAACGATAAAATTCTGATTATTTCACCGAAGACACAAACCGAGAATATTGTTAAAACGATACAGCAATTGGTTACATTGCAAAAAGAACCAAACACTGTACCGGTGACGAGCGAAGTCAACGCAGTACAGCCGGCGGCTGTTGCGGAAGCAAATAAAACTCAGGCTGCTGTAATATCAAAACCGAACGAACCCAAAACAGAAGATAAAGTGCTCGGCGAGTTTATGAACGAACTTTCCGAAGCGGCAAAGACAGAAGCAGCGGCTAAAAAAGTTATTGCCGAACCAAATCAACTTACACAGCCTGTTAAAGAACCGAATCTTCCCAAACCTGCACTTGCGCAAAAAGAGCAACAGCCACAAAAACTTAAACCGCCTCAGGAAGTCAATGAGCCGGCACAGCAGAATCCGGCGGCAGCCTTTCAAGAGACTGAAATACCTAATGGCGATGAATTGCTTGACCTTAATCTGCCGGAGAAGCTTGAAATAGTAAATCTGATTGACCTTGTCGGCAGATACCTGAAACTTAATTATCTTTATGATGAAACTAAAGTAACCGGAAGCGTTACTGTAAAAGTGCAGGGCAAAATTCGTGTTCGTGAGCTGTATAGTCTTCTCGAATCCGTGTTGAAATTCCGCGGCTTCGTGATGAGCAGAAAAGGAAATCTGGTTACAATCGCACCGTCAGCCGAAGCACTCGACCAGGATCCAAAACTGGTTGATGGCGTTTCCAAGCCGGGAGATGTCGTAGTAACGAAGGTATTTCATCTGGAGCATATCGGCACAGCGGCAGCACGCAAACTGCTTGGCGAAATGAAACTCGGCTCAAGTATTACCGAAATTCCCGAAACTGGGACGCTTGTTATAACCGAGTATGCTTTTCGCATACAGCGTGTCGAAGATTTACTGAACCTTGTCGATGTTCCCGGACCGCCCAAAGAATATAAACTTCGTGTATTGAAATATACTATCGCCGAAAGCCTTGTAACAAAAATCAAAGCTCTTGCCGAGCAGCTTGGGACTGTTGAAGTAACAATAGGAACATCGTCAGCAGCTACTCCAGCTTCGCCTGCAGTGCGTGCAAGGCCCAGACCAAATACGCCGTCCGAACAGCTGCCGGGGCAGCCGCAGTCCACATCATCTAAAGGCACAGGAGGGGTATTTATTGATTTTGACAAGAGAACAAATCGTGTTCTTATGATAGGCCTTACAAGTGAAATAGCGGCGGTTGACAAGATAATCGATTCTCTCGATGTTCCGCAGCAGGATTTGCGTGTTATACGGGAATATGAAATACAATATGTTGATATTAATAAAGTTCTCGAAGCGTTAAAAGAGCTTGATGTAATAACAGGAGTCGCCACGGCTGGCAAACCAAGCGGCGCCAGAACTGTTGCCGGTCCGCCGGGCGCTGCTCAACCTGCACCTGCCGCTGAAGCTGCATCGGGGGGTGTAGCATCAATTGACCAGCCTCAGGTTGTGACGCTCGAAAGCACAAACTCTCTGCTTGTAAACGCAACACCGGAGCAGCATATACAGGTTTCACGAATTATATCATACGTTGACCGTGAACCGGTGCAAGCTGCAATACCTTACAAAATTTACAGGCTCGAAAATCAGGAGCCCGAAAAGCTGGCAGAGGTGCTTAACGGCCTGATAGAAAAGACGGTCAAAGACAAGGAAGGTAAAATCCAGCAGACTGTAAAATACACCGAAGAAAATATAGCGATAGTTCCGGACAAAGGCACTTTTTCACTTATAGTTTATGCCAGCAGAAAGAACCAGGAATGGATAGGCAATCTTATAAAGTCGTTAGACAGGCGCAGACCGCAGGTATTGATTGATGTATCGCTTGTCGAGGTTACACAGGATAACGAGTTTAATTATGACCTTGATGTTTTAACTACTGCGACCAACGCCGTTGCAAATAATATTGCCATCAAAGGCTTAACATTAACCGGAACCGGGACCAGTGCCACTCTTCCTTTCCCATCCACTTCACCGCAAAAGACACTATTAGAAGGCGGCTTCTTTGACACTTCAGGCAATACCAGAGGATTTTATAACAATGGCAAGATACAGGCGCTGCTGGCCCTGATGGACAAGAAAGGCTACGGCAGAGTACTGGCAAGACCGAAGATTCTCGTAAACGACAATGAAAAAGGCACAATTTCAACAGAAAATACTACGTATATTTCACAGCAAACAAACGCTACTTTGCCTGGAACAACAACAGGTACGACAACGACAACGTCAGATACTGTGCTTGTATCTCAAAATTATACACCATATACCGCAAAAATAGAGCTTGATATTACGCCTCAAATCAGTGAAGGCGACCTTCTAAGGCTTGAGATAAAAATGCAGCGGAGTGATTTTATAGCAGGACAAAGCGGCTCAACCTCCGGCCCGCCTGACCAAAAGAGCAGCAATGTAAATACCATTGTAACTGTGCCGGATGGAAGCACTATAATACTCGGCGGATTAATAAAACTTAACCAGTCCAAGGGCGGCAATAAAGTACCCGGGCTTGGCGATGTACCTATCATCGGTACATTATTCAGGACTTACAACAAAACCCAAAATGACGATAAGCTCTATATCTTTGTAAAGGCAAATATAATCAGACCGGAAGACGCACAGGGCATCAATCAGATTAAACATATTTCGCAGAAGAACAGAAATGAATTTGAAAGGGATGAGGCGGCATTTCAGAATTATCAGGAAATTCCGGGGATAAAACCGTCGCCGGTGGATCCGAATCAAGTGCTCAGCCAGTAAAACGAATTTAAGATTTAAGAAAAAAGACTGCCGAAGGCAGAGAAATAAATTTTAAATTTAATTATGCGATCTAATGAAAGATTTATTGATAAAAACGGCCCAAAGGACGGGGATAGTTGATGCAGATGTCCTTGCGAAATATCTCGAGTCAAACGGCGACAGTCCGCAGCGGCTCGACGATTTACTGCTGGCCTGTCCGCATTTTACCGAAGATGCCGTTCTGCGGTTATTTGCGGAAGTTTTAAAGATTGAATATCTTGCTGAAATCAACTCCACAGACGTTCCAAAACAGTTTATCGAAAATGTTCCGTCCACTTACGCTCAGCACCATTACCTGATAGGCGTAAAGACTCATCCTGAAGACACCGAGATTACGGTCGTGCTTTCCAGGCCGTTCGATACGGAAGCTGTCGATAATGTTTCAAGATTTACAAAATCGCCGGTGAACATCGCTCTTGCGACCAGAACTGCGATAACGGCGGCAATCGATGTCGCATACGAACAAAAAACAACGGTCATCGATGAGGTTGCTGAAGAGCTTGACTCTCAGAATCTCGACCAGCTTGTCAATGAAGTTGCTACCGCAGACGATTTGCTCGATGTTGTAAATCGGCCGCCGGTAATTAGGCTCGTCAACGATATTCTTTTCCGTGCGCTGCAATTGAGGGCGAGCGATATTCACGTTCATCCTTATGAAGGCAAGATTCAGATTCGCTATAGGATAGATGGTATTTTATATGATACATTAAGCCTTAACCGCAATGTCCTGTCTCTTATTGTTTCGCGTATCAAGGTTATGGCGGGAATGGATATAGCCGAGCGAAGAATGCCGCAGGACGGCAGATGCTCGGTTCGGCTGGGCAATCGCGAAATCGACCTGCGTGTCAGCACTGTGCCGACAAGCTATGGCGAAAGATGCGTGCTTCGATTGCTCGATAAAAGCACAGGCCTGTTTAGTCTTTCCGAGCTGGGCATGATGGAAGACAACCTGAAGGTGTTTGATTCTCTGCTTGACCGTTCGCACGGCGTAATATTTGTTACAGGTCCGACCGGCAGCGGCAAAAGCACCACACTTTACGCGGCGCTTAATAGAATGAACGCTGTCGAAAAAAATATTATCACCATTGAAGACCCGATTGAATACCAGCTTGGAGGCATAAGCCAGATGCAGGTTGCCACAAGAAAGGGTATGACGTTCGTTACGGCTCTGCGGCACGTTTTGCGGCAGGACCCGGATGTTATAATGGTCGGCGAAGTTCGTGACGAGGAAACGGCAAGAATGGCGATACAATCATCTCTGACCGGACACCTTGTTTTCAGCACTCTGCACACAAACGATTCGGCAGGCGCCATAAGCAGGCTTTTAGACCTTGACGTTGAGCCTTATCTTGTAAGCTCCTCGCTTATAGCTGTTCTTGCTCAAAGACTTGTAAGAAAAATTTGTTCCGAATGCAAACAGCCGTATATACCGACAGAGCATGAACTGCATGAGCTTGGAATTGGCGGGGACAAATCGAATCACCAATTTTTCGTCGGAGCCGGCTGCAGCAAATGCTTTAATACCGGATATAAGGGCAGAACCGGCATATATGAACTAATGATGATTGATGAGGAAGTTCGTGAGATGATTCATCTTCGCCAGACGGCCGGTATAATAAAGCAAAAGGCAATCGAAAAAGGGCTTCGAACCCTGCGAATGGACGGAGCAAGAAAAGTAATGGCCGGAGTTACAACGATTGCGGAAGTATTAAGAGTTACACAGGCGGACGTATAAAAATTATTTAACGTCCAACATCGAACGTCGAACATTGAACGTTGAATGAGGGAATATGAAGAAACAGAAATATGATTTAGAACAAAGATTGCTGGAATATTCCGCCAGAATAATAAAGGTTGTAGAGTCATTGCCTTCAACAAGAGTTGGTAATCATATAGCAGACCAGCTTCTTCGTTGCGGGACTTCTCCTTATCCCAATCATGGAGAAGCACAGGCAGCGGAATCCAGTAAGGATTTTATTCATAAAATAAGAATAGCATTGAAGGAATTACGGGAAGCGTATAGATGGCTCAAATTGATAAAATACATAAAATTGATTGATAAACCAGAAAGACTTGATGAATTAATTGATGAAACGGAGCAGTTAATAAAGATATTTGTAACAAGTGTAAAAACTGCCCGAAGCAAGAAGTAATTCAACGTTGGACGTTCAGCGTTCGATGTTGGAAGTTAAAATTTAGACTATGGAATTTTTTCTGATTTAAATTATGCCTCGATATTCATATACAGCGTTAGCAGGTGGCGGCAAAACCGTTAAGGGAACGGTAACCGCGGAAAGTCCGTATTCTGCGAGAAAGCAGCTTCGCGCACGCGGCATTCACGCTACAGATGTGTCGCAGGTTTCCACCGAGAGCGAAGTCAAAAGCGGTTTGTTGAATTTTTTCGGCAGGACAAAGAAAAGCCATATAATCGAATTCACAAAGCAGATGTCTATCCTGCTCAATTCCGATATAAAACTTACCGAATCTCTTTCGGTTATGATTGAACAGATTTCCGACAACCGGTTTAAAGGAGTGGTTACCGATATCCGCGACAGGGTGGTTACCGGCGAGGCGTTTGCCGATGCGCTGGGCGATTATACGGAATACTTCGATGTCGTATATATCAGTATGATTAAAGTTGGCGAGGCGACGGGAACGCTCGGCAAAACAATGGAAACCATTTCCGGCTTTATGGAAAAACGCCGGCGTATCGAATCGAAAATTATGACTGCGATGATTTATCCGCTGTGTATCGTAGTAATAGGCATAGGAGCAATTGTTTTTCTCACGACTTACGTTCTGCCCAAAATTATCGTGCAGCTTCAAAAAACAAAAATGCAGCTTCCTATGATTACAAAAGTCCTTATGGCTGTAAGCTATTTTCTTATACATTACTGGTATGCGGTCGTGATAGTAATCGGCCTGATTGTATGGGCGCTGCGGAGATTTCTGAAGACACAAAAAGGCGCTTATCTGCGGGATAAAACTCTTTTGACGATGCCGATATTCGGACCGCTTATAAAACAAAGAGTTGTTTCGCGTTTCGCTTCGACTCTTTCGACTCTACTGGGCTCGGGGATGAGTATGGCCGAATCGCTGCGGGTCGTCGCGGAAGTTACCGGAAATGTCATTATGGTCGATGCCGTTAAAAAAGCCAGAGACAGAATTCTTTCCGGTGCCGATATAGCAACTCCTCTGCGTGAAAGCGGTGTGATTTCGCCGGCAATCGCTCATATGGTTTCGGTAGGTGAAAAAAGCGGCGAGCTTACCAAAATGCTGCTTAATATAAGCGAAAGTCTCGAATCCTCTTCGGATGTTGTAATCGAACGATTAAGCGCGGCACTGGAGCCATTAATCATTGTTGTAATGGCATTCTTTGTCGGAATGATTGCGCTTGCGGCGCTGCTGCCGATTCTTAGATTTTCCGCTGGAAACTTTTAAGTCGAGTAAAACGTATAATTAATGAAAGGAATATTTGTATGTTAAAAAAACATAAATCCTCAAAAAAAGGCTTTACATTAGTCGAAATTATGGCGGTGATTATCATCATCGGTCTTCTTGCCGCGATTGGGGCGATGAATTTTCTGGGACAAACAGATAAAGCCCGTGTTACTACAACAAAAGCCAATCTGAAAATGCTGCATAACTCCGTTGCCCAGTTCAAAATGGATACCGGCAGATATCCCACTCAGGAAGAAGGATTAAGTGTGCTGATTACACAGCCAAGCGATGTGAAAAATTATCAGCCCGGCGGATATATCGACTCAACGGCTCTTCCAAAGGATGCCTGGGGCAACGAGTTTATATACGTTGACCATCCTGAAAGCGGCAAACCATATATGATTGAAAGTTATGGCGCAGACGGCCAGGAGGGCGGCGAAGGATATAATGCGGACCTGCGCAGCACAGATGCAGAATGATTTTGTCCGATTTATATCGTTTGCCTAAAGGAGTATCTTCCAGGGCCGGGGCGGTTCTGGCGGAAGTTGTTATGGTGCTCTTTATTATCGCGATGTTTACGATGATTGCGATGATGAATCTTTCAGGTGCACTAAGCAGAGACAGCTTTAAAGGCAGGGCATACGATTTCATAAGACTTTTTCAAATGGCTTCAACAGGTGCCGCTGAAACTGGAAGAAGATACGAAATAGTTGTTGATTTTGTGCAAAACTCATATTTGCTCCGCGAAATAACTACCGGTCTTGTTGCCGTCGAAGATATACAGCAGGAGGAAATTATTCAGACAGGAGAGTTCAGCGACAGGTTTCAGTTGTCTTATGTGATGTTCGATGACGGCACGTGGACTAATGATTCGCCGGCACTTTTCAGAGTCGGGAAAAGCGGCTGGCAATACGGCGGGAAAATAGTCGTTACCGACGAGAACGGAAAAGAATATTCAATTGTAATCAACAGGCTAAGCAGAATAGTTAACCTTGTTGAGGGCGATACTGAGTTATTAGTGCCAAGGACCGCGGATGAAATGGGTTTTTAGAAAAAATTTACCGGCAAATAGAAAAGCTTTTACGCTGATGGAAGTCTCGGTTGCGCTTGTTATACTCGGTATGATTACCGCGACGGTATTGGTTGTTATAAACCGGGCTATCGATACAGTCGTTGCGTGGCAGACGAAAATGGAGGCGTTCGATGTTGCCAGGGAAAATATGGAAAAACTGCTGATGAAGAGCTCTGTCAGCGACGGGGTGGAAAACGGCATAAGCGATACAAATCCCGATATAAACTGGGAAACAACAATTGAATCGTTTTATGAGCCGATATCGAATCGTATGTGGGCAAGGGCGGTCTGTACGTCAAAATACAAAGACAACGAGGGGCAGGAGAAGAAAATAGAATTGACTCAGTGGATTACAAGCGTCAGTAAAGAACAGGTCAAACAAATACTCGGATGGGAATACAAGCAGAAACGATTAGGGCTTGCGAAAATTTCCGATAATAAGTCTCAGCAGAATCCTCAAAACCAGTCAGGACAACAGCAAAACCCGCAGCAAAACCAGTCAGGACAACAGCAAGACCAGCCGCAGAACCAGCAGCAGCAACAACAGCAAAGCCAAGATGATGAAGCTCAGGAATGGAAAGATATTGAAAATATAATCGGCCCTCCGCCTCAAGGTTATAATAACTGGGGACAGGTGCCGTCAGACCAGTTTTGGAAGGCTGTGATGGGGTCAATGTCTAATAAATGAACCGCAGGAACAAATTAAAATTTGATTGCAGTGAAAAAGGTTTTACTCTCGCTGAAGCGATTGCGACCCTTGTGATTGCCACAATGATTATGGCAGCCGTTACCGGGATTTACATTGGTATTAAACGTGCCGAAGCATCGGTAAACAGGCGGCTCGAAGGCGGTTTTCTGGCGATGGAAATTCTGCAGCGTATTTCAGAAGATATCGACAGGCTTGCGCTGCCGGGTGCCGATGTGACAATGACCGTCAAAAATAAAGTAGATATCAGGGGATATAATATTTCGCAGATGATTATCGAAAGCAAAATATACGGCAAAGACAATAAGCCTCTGACATTTGAAAAGATTGTATGGCAGAGCAAAGTCGATACAGATGCAAACGGCCTGATTCTATACCGTGCGCATAGCGGATATACGCTTGAAGATAAAATGCTCGAAGAACCAAAGGAAAAATATGAAACAGAACTTTATATTCCGGTATGCAGCGGCGCCGAGCATTTTTTAATCCAGCCGGTTGTCGATGGTAACACGGTTTGGTCCTGGGGAAACCAGACTTTGCCGCCGTCCGTTAGGATTTCAATATCCTTCACTCCGCGGCAGCAGAATGCTTTGGGCAATATGGTTTTGCCGCCCGAATCGATAAAAGCAAGAACAGTCGTAATTAATCGATTCAAACAAATACCTTATACATTTATTGAACCAAATGATGCCAATTTAATCTCTGATATTAATGATATTAACGATGTAAACCGGCCTGCGGAACCAAATAAAGCCGGCGATGTCAATAATATATCAACCCGACGGGGAAAAATAAGTAAATGAACCGTAACCATAAAAAGTTTGATTATAATCAAAGACCGGGTGTCGCCCTGATACTTACAGTGGTTGTGCTTGTGCTGCTTACCGCGCTGGTATATCGGTTAAGCTCTACTGTCAGCCAGTGGAAGCACCGGATGCAATATATGATTGATTACCAGACGGCCAGATATGCCTGCGAATCGGGCTTGAAATATGCACTTGCGGCGGTAAACGAAATTGAACCCAATATTATTTCAAGACCGAATGAGCCGGATTTCTCAGACCTTTTCAATATGAGCGATGAAGAGTATAGGTTAATGATGGAGGAATGGGCAAAAAAAAGGCAGGTACAAATTGACGTAAACAACCTGAATAAGGATAGTCTCATTACTAATGTTATGAATTTAAATTTACACTCTGATGCCAACGACAGCAATAATTTACGCGGAGTCGCTGTGAAAAGCCCGTCGAACAGTCCGGCTGTTTCCTTTGGAGCCAGTGATGTAAATGATGCCAATAAGGGATTGAAACAGTTTTATGTTCGCGGCCCTTACGGACCGCCCTGGCCTTATGTGGTAAAACCTGCTGAAATAGAATTCGGCGATGCGAGTTTGACAATAGAAATAATGGATGAAAACGCCAAACTGCCGCTTATCTGGGGCGCCAGTGACGACGAAAAGTTTAAAAGTACATCAGAAGCGGTGATTAGGACATTCTGTGAATGGATGAAGATGGAGCCAAATGATATTACACCCCTTATGAAAGAGCTTAAACAGATAAAAGAAGTAAAGCCCTTCAACACCTCGCTCAAACCGGTTACGACAGATATAGCATCCGGCAATGCACAAACAGACAGTAACTCTGCCGCCGCCAGTGCTGATAGTTCAAAGCAAAGCACAACAAGAACCACCACCCGCATCAGGCAGCGCGGCAGAACAAGGCAAGTCCTTGAGAGCCGGAGCGAAATAGCTCATACAATGGATTATGCGAAGATTCTGCACAGTCCTATGATTAACCTTGAATCGCTTGCGAAACCTGTAAACAAGGACGAGAACCGCAGCGAATCAGCGTTAAAATATGTTAGCCTGTGGGGCACGCAGAAAGTGAATATTAACACGGCACCGAGACAGGTTCTCGAATCAGCCTTTACTTTCGGCGGAGACTCGGTTGAAATATCGAAGCAAATAATAGAAATGAGACAAAAAGAGCCTTTTAAAGATGTCAATGACCTTGCGAAAAAACTATATAGTTATAATACTTCGATAGATAAAACCAAGCCGTATATCACGGCACAAAGCGATTGTTTTATGATTCGTGTAAAGGCTACAAGCGGAGTAGCCCAAGTTTGTGCAACGGCAGGTATAAAAAAAGTGCGGGGAAAATTCCAGCAAATAGGTATAATTATTGAATAAGCATAATAGTCGGTTTTTGGAGTAATGGCTGTTGGAACAAAATAGATATCTTGGCATTTATATCGCGCCTGACAGGGCAACGGTTGTTCTGGTCTGTAAAACAGGCCAGAAGATTGAAATTCTGCAGCAGTTCTGCGTAACCGCTGAATCCGGGCAGGAGAACCAGCAGCAGACGTTTACGTTTGCTAAAACCGCTGAGGCTATCGCTTCTGCCTGCGCCGAAAAGCAGCTTGTTTTTTCGGATGTCGCGGTCGCGATTGACTGCAGACTCTACAGGCAGCAGAAACTTCATTCCGAATTCCAGGAATACCGCCAGATTACACAGACAATAAGATTTGATGCCGAAGAGGCGCTTGCCGTTGATGCCGCCCAGACGGCTATAGCATTTGAAATCGCCGGCAGGCAGCCTTCAGGCTCTGATGTATCGACCTTTGCCGCGCCTGCCGCTGTAATGTCCGAAATAATTGTCGCTCTGCAGAACAAAAAGCTCGACCCTGTAACAATTGAACCCGATTCGATATGTTTTCGCAGGATTATAGAGGACGCCCGGCGGGATTCGATTGTTGTGGCTGTTTCACAGGCCAGATGTTTCCTTATTTGCCCGTCATTACCAGACGGCAAAGCGATAGTCCGCTCGTTTTTGACCTCTCCGGGCCAGAATAAAATGGCGCTGCTTACAAGAGAAATTATGCTGACTATGGCGTCGCTTGGGACAAAGGGGCGGGCCGGAACAGTTAAAGTCTATGACATTACAGGCAAGATTGATTATAAAATTCTCACAGAACAAACCGGGCTGGCTGTGGAAGCTTTGGACCTTGCGGAAAAAATTACTTTACAGGGACAGCAGGAATCAGGACAGGATATTGAGAATCTCGACTTGATTATTGCGGCGGGAGCCGGAGCAGGCCTTGCGGGTAAAACTGACAAAGTTGATTTTCGTGCCGATTTTATGCCTTATCAGGGCAAAAGAGCGGCTCTTGAAAAAACCATAAAAATTATCAGTACCTGCCTGTTTGTGTTGTGTATCGCAGTGGGTATTTTGATGCAGATGCAGTATTACAAAGCAAACAAAGACTACAACAGAATCCAAAACAAATTCAAGACGGACTTTATCATAGCTATGCCCGGCTCAACATTTCCAAGAAGTAATGAAGCAGTCCGAAGGCTCAAGAGTGAAATCAACAGAATGAAAGATGTCAAAAGCGGCATGATAAGCGCTTCGGGCGAAGATTCGATAGAAGCAAAGCTGACATATTTATTCGAGGCGCTCAACAGTGTGCCAAAGAACGTAGATATAGATATTGAAAGAATCGCCGTTACGACAAAAACTATGAGTATTACAGGCAGCACCAACGGCGGCGGGTATCTGCAGCTTTTTGGCGCAATCGATAAACATCCAAAACTTGCAAGAGGCCAGTCTAATTATACGCCGAAAGAAGGACGTGACAATTTTATGCTGACGGTGGTATTAAAAGGAAGGGCTGAATAGTGAACAAAGATATTTATAAAAAACCGATTTTTTATTATGTGCTTGTGCCGATAGTTTTCGGCTTATGGCCTATCTGGCTTTTCACAATTGGTCTTCCGGGTTCCAGGAAAAGTCTGGAAAAAGGAATCAGCGATTATACCGAGGCTCGAACACTTATCGGCGAGGTACTTGACCTTGACCCGCAGAGACTTGATTACGCAAAGGACAAAAAGACCGGCGCCGCATTCGATTATACCACAGCGGTTGACCAGGCTACCCGCGTGTGCAAAATATTGCCGACCGACTATAGAATCAGCTCAAGCCCGGTGCGAAAGGTAAAAGGCGG
>JBEKEA010000045.1:0-14699 GCA_050014075.1 Sedimentisphaerales bacterium
ATATTTGTGCAACTACTTTGGCTGAAACTGGCGGTAATTGTGCAGCCGGTAAAAGTCGCTCTATCAACAAAGATAAGTTTATTCTTAGTCGCCCCGCGAAAAGCACAGTTTTTAAATAACATATCCGTAATATGAATACTGGATTGTCCTTCTATATCAAATCCCATTACGGAAGTGGAATCAACAGTAACATTTTCAACGGTTATATTGCGACAGATGGGCAGTGTTGGCGCAGCAGTGCCGCCGCTGTCGCTGTAATTTGTTATTATATTAATTCCAAATTTTGTAGCGCCAGTTATTGTCCAGTCTTTTATTGTGATATATTCAACAGTTCCACCGCGGGCGGGACAAGTTTTCATTCGCAGGCCAATCTGGTTGCCGGTCACGACGCAATCCTGCGCAAAAACATTATTTACACCGCCGGAAGATTCACTGCCGATAGTAACGCCGCCGTGGCCATTATTAAAAATGCAATTCGTAACCCGAATATAAGCCGAAGGCATATTGATGGTATAGCCTTCTAAATTTTTCCCGGATTTAATCGCAATACAATCGTCGCCTGTATTAAAAGTATCGTTGAAGAAATAAATATAAGTTGAAGAATCAGGGTCGCAGCCGTCGCCGTTGGAAATGCCGACAGTATTGACGGTTATGCCTTGTATGGTAATCTGTGTGCTGTAAACCGGATGTATGGTCCATGCGGGCGGATTTGTCAAAGTAAGGCCCTGCAGATTTACATAAGAAGCATTAACCATGTAAATTAATCTTCCTCGCATTGAAGTTATGCCGCCTTCGCTTACAATTAAGCCAGTTGAGCCGCTGCCATTTCCATTTACAGTTCCCGAGCCGCGTATGGAAACATTGCTTATTTGTCCGCCATAGGTATGATTTCGAGTATTACCGACATTAATCAACGCCGAGTAGCAGGTTGTTTCCGTTCCTTCAAAACGCATAGGCATTGTCGGGTAATCGGCTGCGCTGGCGCTTCCCATTAATGTTCCATCAATTTGAAGCGTCATATTACTTTTTAAGAAAATCGCTCCGCTTAAAAATGTTTTGCCGGAACGCAGATGGACTTTGCCTCCGGCGGTGCAAGCGGTAATTGCTGCCTGAATTGCGACGGTATCCTTAGTTGTGCCGTTTGCCGCGGCGCCATAATCCTCCGGATAGAAAACAGCGGGTGTGTTGGCTGTCGCCGCAGAATAGGTATTGCTGACTGCCAATTCAGTTCCGGAAGAGTTTACGGATTTTACAGTAAATGAATAAAGAGTAGCGGCGGTTAATCCCGTAACGTTGTAAAAAAGTTTGGTCGTATTGCCGACTAATGAGCCATTTCGATAAACATTATAACTGGCAACATTTGAATAGACAGAAGGTTTGCTCCATATCAATGTGATACTTGAATCATCAAAAGCAGCGGGCGGAACCATCAGATTTTGAGGCGTCGCGGGGCTGGGTGTATATGTCAATTGCCAGTTGTTTGCGAAAGCTGAAAATTCGTAGAAATTGATTCTGCAATCGCCATTCAAATCAACATTCGGGTCGCAGTCTTCCGCCAGCCATAGTGTGCTGAATTCGAACAGGTCCTTTGCGTTAACGATATTATCGCCTGTGAAATCGCCGTAGAGACCGTCGGCAAGAAGGCAGGGGGCGAAACAGAATAACAACAATACCCCCGCCGTGATGATTATACATCTCATTCCAACCGCCTTCATAATCATTTAAAAATCTATTATACCAAACAAATATTGCTTTTGTAATAAAAAAAGGCTGCCTGATAGGCAGCCTTTTATAACATATTGATTTAAAACAGGTTACGGCTTTGGATTACAGTTTTTAAAGTTAAGTCCTGATGTCGAATTAGGATCAATACTCCAGACAGGCGTGCTGTTTTTAATGCTGACATTATCAAATGTGCTGTTTGTGCAGCACTTTATAGAAGCTCCGCCGGCTTTACCGCCGTCAATAGAAACATTACTAATATTAATATTAGTATGCGGAGTGGCTGGCAATCCACTAATAAAAATGCCATACTTTTTCATATTGGTGCAGGTAATGTTCTTTATTGTGATATCCTTAAATTGTCCCGGCCCGCCTGAAGGATATTCGCAGGAATAACTGCTGTCGAAAAATATCGCCGAATTTTTCGCGATATTCTTAATGACAATATCTCTTGCTAAAACATTGCGTGCTCCGCCGCCTTGTTTTTCGCCGGTTTTGAAACGAAGCCCGATATCTGTGCCGTCAAAAATACAATCCTCAATAAGGACATTCTGAATCCATGCTCCGGTAAAGCTGCCGAAAACTACAGCGCCGTGTCCGCGTTTACAGAGGCAATTAAAGACCCTGATATTCTGGTCCGGGAAATTTTCCTTTACGCCATCAGCTCCGACACCGGCGTTAAAATTAATACAATCGTCGCCTGTATCGAAAGTTGAATTGAAAATATAAGCTGTATCGCTTGTAGCCAGGTCAATGCCATCGGCATTATGTATATCATAAGTGTCAGCATTAATGCCGTTTATTGTTACATTTTTACTATATGTTATTATAATAACATGCATCGCGGGATTTACAAGTTTAAGTCCGCCTATGAATAAGCCGTCAACGCCTTTTACGGTAATCATATCGGCTCTTCTGCTGTCATTACCGCTTTTTACAGCCTGAATAGTGCCGAGTTTAGTATTACTATGGCCTGTTAATGCACCTACAACATCGGAGCCGCCGCTTACAATGCCCGAGCCGCATATCCTGATATTTTTTATACTGCCGTATTTTTCGGTATACGCGTTGATTAAGCCCATATAACCTTTACCCGACAAATAATATGGGAAACGTAAACTTGTCATAGGATATTGATTGACATCGTCGCTGCCTCGCAAAGTTCCGTCAATTTGAAGTGTCATATCGTTTTTCAAAAACAGTGCACCGCTCACAAATGTCCCGGCAGGTACCAGAACCTTTCCACCTGCTGTGCACTCATCAATGGCTTTTTGAATCGCTTTGGTATTTAAAGTGTTGCTGTCGCCAATAGCGCCATACTTTGTAACATCGAATACTTTCATCGCAGGTGCTGTTGCCTGTATGATTTTATTGCCGGGCTGCGACTCGTTTCCGGATGCGTCAACAGCTTTTACAGTAATTGAATAAGGGGAATTAGGTTCCAGGCCTGTGATGGTGTAAAATAGATTTTTAGTAGTTCCGGCCAAAGAACCGTTTTGATAGACCTTATAACTGACAACATTGGAATAGTCGACAGGTTTTTCCCAAATCACTGTAATGCTTGTATCTTCGAAAGCCAAAGGCGGAACCACCAGCTTTTGAGGCGGGGCGACGGATGCGTCTTTTGCAACAGCCGTTTTGCCTGCTGCGTTTGAATCAGAAGGAGTTGAATTCTGGTCCTGCTTCGACAAAGCTGTCGAACTGAACCATATCAATAATGCGATAATACAAAGAATTGTTTTTTTCATTTTTGAGCCTCCTAAAAAATTGCTGTTTTAGTAATTGAAATCTGCAACAATAAGGCCGGTAAGTATGCCGATAAATCCCGCAAATGTCAAATATATATTTTTGTATTTGTATGAGGTTACTGCTTGACGGAGAGTAATGCAGGATGTTACGATTGTCGGAACTTTTGTTGTTTGGTTTTTGTTTTCCGGACGATTAGGTTTTTTAAAAGTTATGCCAAAAGATAAAAATACAACGCACGCCCGCGGCGAAGCCATAGTCGTTGCTGTTATCACATTAGTTTGTCTTGCCCCGTTTGTAAATAAGGCGTTTCATATAGACGATCCTTTGTTTATCTGGACGGCAAAACATATTCAAACCAACCCGTCGGATTTCTATGGTTTTTCTGTTAATTGGTATGGCGTAGCCGGATCAATGGCGGAAACCGCCCAAAACCCGCCGCTGGCCTGTTATTATATAGCTCTTGTGGCCTCATTATTTGGCTTCAGCGAGGTCGCTTTGCATATAGCTTTTATTGTTCCTGCCGTGGCGGCGGCTTTGGGAACTTATTATTTGGCTAGAAGGTTTTGTTCAAGGCCAGTACTGGCTGCGATGGCTGCGGTGCTGACACCGGCCTTTCTGGTTTCCAGTACCAATATAATGTGCGATACAATGATGCTGGCTTTTTGGGTATGGGCGGTGTTTCTCTGGGTGCGGGGGATTGAAGAAAATAATCGTTTGAGCCTTTTTTGGGCGGCAGTGCTGGCGGCGATTTGTGCTTTGACAAAATATTTTGGGATGGCACTATTGCCTTTACTGCTGGTCTATTCACTAATGCAAAAACGCAAAGTCGGAACGTGGATTGCATTTTTACTGATTCCTGTGGCAATTTTGGCAGGATACCAAAGGCTGACATATAATCTTTACGGACGCGGGCTGTTGCTGGATGCGGCTGCTTACGCCATTAAGCATGGCGAGCTGCTGAATTTTAAATTATTCTCTAAAGGGTTAGCCGGCTTGTTCTTTACCGGCGGGTGCATAATTACAGCGATTTTCTATTGTCCGCTGCTCTGGAAAAGACGCACTCTTATCAGTGGTGCTGCTGTAATAATTATGTTCACATTCATCCTCAGTTTTGTAAAACAAATAGGCGGAACCCCCATAAAAAATGATGATGGCATCAGATGGAGTTTTCTTCTTCAAATTGGGTTAATGGCGGCGGCAGGAGTCAATGTTTTTGGACTGGCAGTTGCGGATTTCTGGAAAAACAGAAATGCTGAATCGCTGCTTCTGCTGCTTTGGATATTTGGAATTTTTCTTTTCGCCGGTTTTATAAACTGGACGATTAACGCCCGCAGCATCCTTCCTATGACTCCGGCAGTAGGGATTCTGTTGATGCGGCGGATTGACCAATATAACAATAAGGGTGCTAAACGAACAAAAACCGCGAGGCAGGCATGGCCGCTGGTTTTTGCGGCGGTTGCGGCATTGCTGGTTTGCCGGGCGGATTACTTATGGGCCAATACTGCGCGTTCATCAGCAGCAGAAATTAATAAAAAATTCAAAAATACCAACCGTACTGTATGGTTTCAGGGGCATTGGGGGTTTCAGTATTATATGGAGGCTATAGGTGTCAAACCGTTCGATTTTAACCATCCGGAAAAAATAGTCAGTAAAGATATCGTCGTTATTCCTTCGAATAATACCAATATCAATCTTCTGCCGAAAGATGCGGCATATCTTAGTGAGTTTTTGCAGTTCGATTCAGGCCGGAATCTGGCTACTATGGATTTACAGCTGGGAGCGGGGTTTTACACAGGGATGTGGGGGCCGCTTCCGTTTGTTGTTGGAAAGGTTACTCCGGAAAAATACTACATTTTTGTGATTAAGTAATTTATCAGCTATTTTTCAGCCTGGCAGATTGCCATACTGAAAAGACAGTCTAATGGGATTGATGTATCTGGCGGTATTTTTGCGGCAGCATGCCGGTAATTTCTTTAAATGCGCGTCTCATATTGGATGTGTAATGAAAACCTGAACGGACGGCCACCTCGTCGATTGGAAGATTAGTATCGACGAGAAGAATTTTAGCGTTATCGAAATGGGCCTGTATGATTTCTTCGTGTATGGACCTGCCGATTACTTTATGGAATTTCAACTGCAGGGAGCGTTTGCTCATACAGGCGTTAGTTGCGATTTCATTTACCTGCAGAGGCTTGCTGCTGTTTTCCCTGATATATCTCATAGCTTGCACGATATCAGGGTCATCGATTGCAAAAACATCTGTCGAGCCGCGGGTTTCGATATGGGTCGGCGGAATTTCAATGCACTGACCTTGCATAGTTTCCTGACCGGAGATTAATTTGTCGAGCAGTTTGGCGGCGTTGTAGCCGGCTTTTTTGAAATTAAGCGCGATGCTCGACAGTGGAGGGTCGCAGATATTGCAGATTGCCTGGTCGTTGTTGACGCCGAGGATAGCGATTTCATCCGGAATATTTATGCCTGCCTCCTGGGCTACATTGATTAAATGACAGGCGAATATATCGCAACTGGCCAGTATTGCCGCAGGTTTGGGCAATTCTTCGAGCCATTTTATCAGTTTTGATTGTCCTGTGCTCAGAGTCATAGTAATCCATTGCCGGGTGAATGGCATAAAATCATTTATAACCGGTATTTGCTTTTCCTCGAACACATCGACATTAAACCCTGCTTTAGACAAATTGTCGGAAAAGTGTTCCAGTCTTTCACTGGACCATTTTGCCTGAGTCAGTCCAAAGAAAGCGAAATTTTTGAATTTCTTTTTTAAAAGATAATCAGCAGCCATCTCTGCGACCTGTTTTGAATTAGCGCTCACATAAGGCAGATTCAGCATAGTTTCCAATGTGGATATAGCGACTACCGGCATGCCAATCTGAAGCAATTCTTTGGCTTTAGTAGTAGTTTGAGAGCTGACAAAAGCGCCTTTGCAGCCTCTTTTTTTGAGAAAAGCCAGGGATTTCAGCGAACTGTCGGGCCAAATAATTAGCTGCCAGTCTCCTTTATCGCGGATGAATTCTGATATTCCATCCATTAGTCCTTCGGTATTATGATTAATGTTATTGTGTGCGAATGCTATTTTTATTTTTTCTTTCATCTCGATTCACCAGTGTGGTTATAGGGTTACTGACCTTTCAGAAGCATAAACAAACAATAGAATTTGTTGAAGCTTAACTATTTTATCAATTATACCGGATTTGTCAAGGTCTGTAAACTTACGATTTGGGACAACCGGGGATATCTCCGAAATAATTATTGTATGGTTGATAATGACAGAATTGCTTTATATAATTCAGGTCTTGTTAATTTGTTATCGGGAAGATGGATAAGAACTTAAACAAAAAATGGATTTTTTTGATTTGCCTAATATTAACATTAGTCACCTTGACCGTTTTTTATCAGGTGCGCAATTTCAAATTCATTAACTTTGATGACCCTGTCTACGTTACTGAAAATCCGAATATTCAGGCTGGTCTCACACTTAACGCCGTCAAATGGGCTTTCACTACCGGCTATGCTAATTTCTGGCATCCTATAACATGGCTTTCGCTTATGCTGGACTGGCAGATGTTTGGTTCCAATCCCGCAGGTTATCATCTCACTAATCTCCTCATTCATATTGCAAATACGTTGCTTCTCTTCCTTGTCCTCAAACGAATGACAAATGCGATTTGGCAAAGTGCATTTGTAGCTGCTCTTTTTGCCCTTCATCCGCTACATGTCGAATCAGTTGCCTGGGTGGCTGAACGCAAGGAAGTGTTGAGTACCTTTTTCTGGATTTTGGCAATGTGGGCGTATTTGCGATATGTCAAACAGCCGAATGTTTTTCGCTATTTTTTGACACTGCTGATTTTTGCTCTGGGCCTAATGGCAAAGCCTATGCTTGTAACTTTGCCTTTTGTATTTCTGTTGCTTGACTATTGGCCCCTTGACCGTATCAGACGTTTAAATTGGCAAATTATTTATCGCCTGGTTTTAGAAAAAATTCCTTTTATTGTTCTGTCGGCGCTTTCGAGTTTCATTGCTTATCTTGTGCAGCAAAGCGGCGGGGCGGTATCACAGTTTTCTGAACTTGGCCTGAAGTATCGTATCTTTAACGCTTTTATCTCTTACGTCAAATATATAGAAAAAATGGTTTGGCCAAGCGGGTTAAGTATCTTTTATCCGCATCCCGGCTACAATGTTTCGATTTTTTATGCCTTAATGTCGGCATTTTTATTATTAGTTATAACAATTCTTATAGTTCGATTCGCCAAAAACCACCGATACCTTGTTACTGGCTGGTTCTGGTATCTTGGAACACTTTTGCCTGTAATTGGTCTGATTCAGGTTGGCAGACACGCCATGGCCGACCGCTATACCTATATCACTCTTACAGGTTTATTTATTATAATCACCTGGGGCGTCTCCGAACTGTTTGCAAAATTTAGGCATAAAAAAATCGTCCTTACCCAGTTGGCATTGCTGACAATTTTAGCTATGTCGATATGTACGTGGTTTCAAACTTATCATTGGCGAAACAGCCTGACTTTGTTTCAGCACGCACTTGATGTAGATCCTGACAATTACATAGCGCACGGCTATATGACTCAGCCGCTTCTTGATCAGGGCCGCATTGAGGAAGCGATCTGGCATAATTCTCAGGCGCTTCGAATTAAACCTGATTACCTGGATGCCCTTAACGGTATGGGAGTTGCTCTTCATGAGGCAGGAAGAGTGGATGAGGCTGTCATTTACTATAAAAAAGCGATTGAAATAGCCCCTCATACTCCTGAGGCCAATGCCAACCTTGGCTTTGTTCTCGCAAGTAAGGGCAAATTTGCTGAAGCTGTCGAGCATTACGAAATCGCGATGAAAACCATGGACACACCACGCGTACATCGCAATTATGCCCAGGCATTGTTCAATCTTGGCAGATTCCAGGAAACTGCTGCCCAGTATCGTAAGACTCTTTTGCTAATGCCCAATGACCCTAATGTTATCAACGAGCTTGGTTATGTATTGGTGCACAGTGGAAAATTTGACGAAGCAATTACACTCTACAACAAAGCATTGCGGATTTCTCCTGACCGTATTGATATACATCTGAATCTTGGAACAGCTTTGACCAGTAGCGGCAAATTGGATGAAGCGGTAAAAGAATATGATAAAATTATGAGCATTCAGCCCCAAAATGCCGTTGCCCACAACGATTTTGGCGTAGTGCTTTACCGGCTGGGAAAGCTTGATGATGCCGTCGCGCAGTTTAGACAGGCCATTCAAGTCAATCCAGACTATATTGATGCTAAAAATAATCTCAATGCCGCCTTGGCCGAAAAACAAAAATCACAGAGTACGGAAAGTATAAAAAAATAATTTCTGTTACGACAATATCCTTTTATTGCCTTAACACCGGACTAATAAATAACTTGACACCATATCAAATGATAAATAAAATTAATTAATAATAGTGAAATACCTCTATTTTGACGAAAGTTCGTTGGAGTTTTCAGTGAAAATATCGACAATGCGATGGATCGACCACTGGCTCGGCAGGCCGGTATGTTTTATCCTGACGACCATTCGCAAGAGTTGCAACCTGTTTCCGTTCCCGCATAAACCTCTGCCTCAAAAAGCCAAAAGCATACTTTTTGTTAAACTTGCCGAGCAGGGAGCAACCGTACTGGCCGATGCGGCAATCCGACGCGCTGCAGAAATGGTAGGAAAAGAGAACGTATATTTTTTGGTCTTTAAACAAAATCGTTTTATCCTCGATGTGATGGATATTATTCCGCAGGATAATGTCATAGCGATTCCAGACGACAATTTTATTTCGATGGTTTTCGGCACAATCGGGGTATTGCATCGCATCCGAAAACTGCGAATTGACGCAGCTGTTGATTTTGAATTTTTTGCACGAAGCTCTGCAATCCTTACCTGGCTGAGCGGTGCCGGCATACGCGTCGGATTTCATACTTTTTTCGACGAGTCGCCATATCGTGGCGATTTAATGACGCACCGGCTGAATTATAATCCGCATCTGCACGCGAGCCAGATGTTCGAGGTAATGGTTGACGCGATTAATTTGCCTGCCAAAGAGATGCCGCGACTGAATATGGACCTGCCGAAGATGCGGGCAGTGGAATCGAGATTTACGGCCGGCGAAATTGAATTAAAAGAATTTAAGGCAATACTGGAAAAGGAAGCGGGCACGAGCAATTATTCGCCGCTCATACTTCTTAACGCCAACGCATCAGACATGCTGCCTTTGCGGCGGTGGCCTCTGGAGCGATATGTGGAACTTGCGAGGAGACTGATAAATAAATCGCCTACGGTGCATATAGCCTTTACGGGAGCACCCGAAGAAACTGAAAAATCGCAAAAGCTTGTCAAAGCTGTCGATTCTCAGAGGTGTTTTGCAATGACGGGCAAAACAACTCTTCGACAACTGATGATGCTGTATAACCTTGCCGATGTACTTGTAACTAACGACAGCGGGCCGGCACATTTCGCGACCCTAACGGATATTAAGGTCGTAACATTATTCGGGCCTGAAACACCGGTGCTTTTCGGCGCAAATACGCCGCGCTGCCGCAATCTCTGGAAAAATATTCCATGCAGTCCCTGTGTAAGCGCATACAATAACCGCCGGAGTGTCTGCGACGATAATATTTGTATACAGCGAATCAGCGTTGATGAAGTTTATAATTTACTTTGTGAACTGTGCAAGCTGTAAAAACGGCCGAAAAAGGCCGGCAAATAATTGTATGAAAAACACGGCCTTTAAAGAACCGTTAAAAGTTATGTCAAAATCAAAAACAGATGCGAAAAATAATCTCAATCTTGCCTTAGCCGAAAAACAAAAATATCAGAGTACAGAAAACTAAAAGAAGTAATCTGGCGAAGTTGGATGGACAAAAACTTAAACAAAGACCGGTCTCTTTTAATTTGCCTGGCTTTGATATTTGCCGTTGCAATAGTTTATTGGCGGGTCTGCACCTATGGCTTTGTTAATTACGATGACCAAAGCTATGTCTATGAAAACCAAAGCATTCGAGCCGGTATCACACTCGAAACCATTAAATCTGCCTTCACTCTTGGTTATGCAGGACAAGGGCACTGGCAGCCATTAACTTGGCTTTCATATATGCTGGACTGGCAGTTTTTCGGCTCTGACGCCGGGGGGTATCATCTTACTAATCTTATCTTTCATATCGCTAATACGTTGCTTCTTTTCCTTGCCCTGAAACGAATGACGAATGCAATTTGGCAAAGTGCTTTTGTAGCGGCCTTATTTGCCCTTCATCCGCTCCACGTTGAATCCGTTGCCTGGGTTTCTGGTCGCAAGGATGTCCTGAGTACCTTTTTCTGGCTGCTGGCGATGTGGGCATACCTGCGATATGTCAAACATCCGAATGTTACTCGTTATCTGCTGACGTTATTGATGTTCGCATTAGGTCTTATGGCAAAATCCATGCTGGTAACTCTGCCTTTCGTGTTTTTGCTTTTGGACTATTGGCCGTTTGACCGTATTCCCCGCATTCAATTGCGGATACTTTATCGTTTGGTTCTGGAAAAAATTCCTTTTATTATTCTTGCGGCTTTATTCAGTGTCATTACATTTGTTACGCAGCGAAGCCTTGGGTTGCTGCCAAAATTTACAAGGTTTAGTCTAAAGTTCCGCATCTATAATGCTCTTATTTCTTATGTGGAATACATAGAGAAAATGTTTTGGCCAAACCGCCTAGCCGTCTTTTATCCGCATCCATTCGCAAACGTATCGGTTTTGTATGCTGTAATATCAGCCATTTTGCTATTGGCTGTAACAATTCTTGTCATTCGATTCTCCCAAAACCGCCGATACCTTGTTACTGGCTGGTTCTGGTATTTTGGGACGCTTTTGCCCGTTATAGGTCTGGTTCAGTTAGGGGGTCAGGCTATGGCTGACCGATATAGCTATATCACACTTACAGGTTTATTTATAATTATCGCATGGGGCGTCTCCGAACTGTTTGCAAAATTTAGGCATAAAAAAATCGTCCTTACCCAGTTGGCATTGCTGACAATTTTAGCTATGTCGATATGTACGTGTTTTCAGATTCGCTACTGGCGTAACAGCCTGACTTTGTTCCAGCATGCCCTTGACGTGACTAAGAATAATTATTTAGCACATTGTTTAATAACAGAACCCCTTCTTATGCAGAACAAAACAGATGAGGCTATTTACCATTATTCCCAGGCTATCCGAATCAAACCTGATTACACAGATGCCCTCAACGGACTTGGAGTTGCTCTTCATGAGGCAGGAAGAGTGGACGAGGCTGTTGTTTACTATAAAAAAGCGATTGAAATTGATCCTTGTGCCCCTGAAGCCAATGCCAATCTTGGTGTTGCTATTGCAAGTAAGGGCCAATTCAATGAAGCTGTCGAGCATTACGAAATCGCTATGAAAGCCATAGATACGCCCAGCTTACATCGCAATTATGCCGAGGCATTATTTAATCTTGGCCGATTCCAGGAAGCTGTTGCCCAGTATCGTAAGGTTCTTTTAACAATGCCCAACGACCCTAATGTTATCAACGAGCTTGGTTATGTATTAGCGCATACCGGCAAATTTGACGAAGCGATTACGCTCTATAATCAAGCATTGCAAATTTCTCCTGACCGTGTTGATATACATCTTAATCTTGGAACAGCTTTGACAAGCAGCGGTAAATTTGAAGAAGCGAAAAAAGAGTATGAAAAAATTCTTCTCTTGCAGCCTCAAAATGCCGTTGCTCACAACGATTTTGGTGCAGTGCTTTACCGGCTGGGAAAGCTTGATGATGCCGTCGCGCAGTTCAGGCAAGCCGTTCAAATCAATCCTCAATACACAGATGCGAAAAATAATCTTAGTGCTGTCTCGGCCGAAAAACAAAAATCCAATAATAATGCTGCGGAAAGTAACAAAAAAATAAATTCTAATGACTAAAAACCCGGACAAAAACTGGTCTCTCTTAATCTGTCTGACGTTAACATTGGTTACTCTTGCTGTTTATTTTCAGGTTCGGGGATTTCCTTTTGTTAATTATGATGACCCTGTTTATGTCTCCCAGAACTCTAACATCCATGCGGGCATATCGTTTAATGCTATAAGATGGGCATTTACAACCGGTTACGCCAAGAACTGGCACCCTTTAACATGGCTTTCGCATATGTTGGACTGGCAGTTCTACGGTTCCAATCCTGCAGGTCATCATCTTACTAATCTTATCTTTCATATCGCAAATACGTTGCTTCTTTTCCTTGTTCTCAAACAAATGTCACAGGCGCTCTGGCCCAGTGCTTTTGTGGCGGCCTTATTTGCTCTTCATCCGCTTCACGTCGAATCAGTTGCATGGGTTTCGGAACGAAAAGATGTCTTGAGCACATTTTTCTGGCTGCTTACGATGTGGGCTTACGTTCGTTATGTCAGGCGGCCAAAGGCTGTTAACTATTTATTAATAGTTGTATTTCTTGCGCTTGGTTTAATGGCAAAACCTATGCTGGTTACTTTGCCATTTGTGTTACTGCTGTTGGACTATTGGCCTTTGAACAGGTTCGCATCTAAACGTTCGCTATTAGATATGTTTATTGAAAAAGTTCCTCTATTTGCGATTGTTGCCGCATCATCCATCATTACATTCATCGTCCAGAAAAAAGGCGGGGCGGTGAATATGGATGAATACAATTTTCCTATTCGTTTAGCCAATGCTTTTATTTCCTGGCAGAGTTACATCGTTAAAATGATTTGGCCGGTTCATCTGGCTGTTTTTTATCCTCATCCCGGCCAGGATATTTCGATTTTATATGCCGTAATATCAGCAGTTTTGCTATTGGTTGTTACGATTCTCATCCTTAGATTTGCCGGCAGCCATAAATATCTGTTCACGGGCTGGTTTTGGTATATCGGAACTCTTGTGCCTGTCATAGGTCTATTGCAGGTCGGTGACCAGACTATGGCGGACCGTTACAGTTATATCACTTTGACCGGCCTGTTTATTATTGCCGCCTGGGGCGTGCCTGAGTTGTTGGCGAAATGGAGATATAAAAAAATGATGCTTATCTCCTCGGCAGTTCTTATAATTTTCATTATGTCAGTATATACTTTCTTCCAGCTTGGCTATTGGCAAAGCAACCTGACTTTATTTCGACACGCTCTTGATGTAACAAAGAAAAATTATATGGCCCACTTTTGTCTGGCAGCCCCTTTACGGGATGCCAATAGGCTGGATGAGGCCATTTATCATTGTTCCCGGGCTACTCAACTAAAGCCTGAATTTCTGCAGGCCCATATTGAAATGAGTTATCTTCTTCGTCTTGCAGGCAGGATGGACGAGGCAGCCGAAGAGTGCTGGAAATGTCTTGAGATAAAACCTGATGAGCCGAATGCTCTTAATGGTATCGGTGTTGTATTCGGTATGAAGGGCAAACCTGATTTAGCGGTTAAATATTTGTCACTGGCTCTAAAATTCAATCCGAATTTTGTTGAAGCGCACAATAATCTCGGTTACGCCTTGACCTTACAGGGTAAATATGACCAGGCTGCGGATCATTTTATTGAAGCTTTACGTCTTGACCCTCGTTCTGCGATTGCACATTATCATCTTGGAGGTATATTGGTGCAAAAAGGTCGGCTTGATGAGGCGATTTCGCATTTTAAGCAGGCGCTGCTGATAAATTCTGACTTTACAGATGCGAAAAATAGTCTCAATGCCGCCTTGGCCGAAAAACAGAAATCTCCCAATTAAGGAAGAATTAATTTGCAGAAAACATCAAAATTGACCAATCAAAAAATACCATCAAAGGCGATGTTGATTCTCATTGTTCTTATTGTGGTCGCATCTTTTTCGTTTATAGTTATAAAAGCAATCTATGACCCGAATATTCCCTTTTTAGAAACCGATGTCAAAGCGAATTGGATATTGTATCCTTTTACCCCTCAACTTGGGCTTAGAACTGACAACTATGTTCATCTTACTGCCGGATTTACCAAAAATTTTGAACTAACCGCCAGGCCTGCTGAAGTTTACCTGTATATCAGGGGTTTCAAAGAGTATCGCTTATGGGTTAACGATAATCAGCTTTCGGCTGGTTTTACAGAGAGGACAAACTGGAAGAGAGAACGGAAATTAGAGATTTCTAAATTCCTGAAAGAAGGTACAAATACGATAAGAGCTGAAGTTTCCAATGAATATGGTCCGCCCGTTCTTTGGCTT
>JBEKEA010000046.1:0-14526 GCA_050014075.1 Sedimentisphaerales bacterium
GCGAGGCATAACAGGCGTTGATAAGTTTGGGAACCTCTTCAACGCAGATTCTGCTGATTTGATGTAAATCCAGGCAATTTATCTGCTGCACCAGCGGTGTGACAGCATCCAGAACACAGATATGGCTTTTTGCCTGTCCCTGGTGGGACTGGGAACTGTTATTTTCTAAGTTGTTTTTCATAAGTACCTTAATATAAATTAGTTACAGCAAAAAGTTAAAGCTGCTATTTCGGCAAATAATCATACATTCCTTTATTAATCGCAAAGGTCCGAGAAAAAACATTGAATGGATGTTTTCTCCGCCCATAACTGTAGGGACTATTGAAAGAATAGAAAATATTTCAGCCAAATCCAACCGGCGGCCTAAAAAAATAAATAAAAAATTAAATTTTTAAGAAAAATTGTTGACGGTCCGAGAATTATGCTTTATATTTTATAAAACGTAAAAGTTAATTTTCGGGTCTCCCTAAGGGAGATTAAAGGACTAAGAAATTGGTCCTGTGTCTGAAAGGTTTCAACAATGCTTGATGGTCTTAATTCAGATTCACAAAAGAGCGAAAAGAAAGGTTTTTCCACACCCGAAAAATTATATCGAATCGGCGAGGTTGTTCGCTGCACCCCGTATTCCAGACAGACCATTCACAACTACACAATTATGGGTCTTATAAAAGAATCTTCCTGGACCGATGGCGGTCATCGATTATATGACGTAAGTGTTTTCGATAAACTTTCTCAAATCGCGGAACTTAGAAAAACTAAAACATTAGGTCAGATAAGAGATCAGCTCAGGAATATCAGTAATTAAATTTATAAGACGAAATTTGCAGGGACGATGTTTTGATAGACAACAACAGACAAATGGACTTGTTATCGCTGATAAGAGACAACATTGACGAGATACTTGTCAAAGTTATTCAGTTTACCTATGTCCACCATAATCTCATTTCAAATAATATAAAAAATTGTCGAGTTGCAGGTTTTGTTCCCAGATATATTGATGTCGAAGATTTCGCAAAGGTTATTTCCGCGGCGCTGACGGAGCATCAGGATAATAAACGTCTTGCTATGTGCGATAGCAGAACTGTCAGTTTTCTGCCGGGTGGAAATTTTACTTTAGAGCCTCAAATTGATACTCAGGCAACAGGCCTGATTGAAAATGATTTTGATGCGTATATTAAACTCCAGAAAGATAGACTGAAAGAAAACGTAATAAATAACAGAACTGCCTGCGCCCTGCTGGAGCATAAATTATACAGGGCACAGGAGCCGATGAATCAATCGAGAGACAATACGGTAAAAAACAAGGTATAACTCTTTGCTAAATAAAGACTTAAATAATATTTAACCGGGACTTATTTTTTCATGGAGGAACAGATGAGCCAGGGAAGCGTTCAGGAGCTGGCTGTGCTTGCCGCCAATAGCGTCAAGAAAGCAATGATACTAACTATAGCCAGCGGTAAGGGTGGAGTAGGCAAGACTAATATCGCTGCGAATCTATCGATATGTCTTGCCGCAGCAGGAAAAAGAGTTGCAATTCTCGATGCGGATTTCGGTCTGGCAAATCTCGATATCGTTCTCGGCGTCAGCAGTAAATACAATCTGTCTCATTTCATAAAAGGCGTTAAAAAACTGGATGAGATTTCTCAGCCGGTCTGCGAGGGCGTTGATGTTTACTGCGGTTTCTCAGGCGTTGAGCACCTGGCTCATATCACAGATTTTACCAGGGAAAGAATCGTAGCGGCGATGGATACTCTTGCTGACAACTACGATATTGTTGTAGTGGATACCTCGGCCGGCATCGGCAAAACCGTGCTGGCGTTTTGTATGGCATCCGACCACACCATTCTTGTAGGCACTCCCGATCCTGCGGCAATAACAGATGTTTATACGCTTTTAAAAGCGATGACAATCAACAAGTATAAAGGCAGAACAAGTCTGCTGGTTAATATGGCACAGGATATCAACCAGGGCAAAAAGATATACAGGCAAATCGCCGCAGCGGCAGCTCAGTTTCTCGATGTTACTCTGAATATGGCGGGAGTTATGTTAAGAGACGATTATGTTGTTACATCTGTCCGCAAAAGAGAACCTGTTGTCCTGGCATATCCGAAAAGTCCGACAGCCAAGTCTCTTATGGGCGTTGCCGCAAGAATCAGCAGAGTGCCGTTGTCTGCTTCGGCGGATGAAGGATTTTTCAAAAAAGTTGTTAACTGGTTTTTCTAATAAATGACCATTTTTCAGGGACCGATAAAAAAACATTAAAGGTCTTAAGTTTATTTTGATTTAAACGATAAAACTGACGGTTTAGTTTTTAGTTATGACAGTTTATAGGACTTTGCGGCCAAAGAAGTTTTTGGAGGACTTACAATGCCTGCAGTAAAAAAAGCAACAGCGGAAGTGAATATAGATGTGATATGGGTAAAGTTCTTTAAAGAACGGTCTGAATCGCTGCGTAATAAAATAATGGAATACTATCTGCCGCTGGTCAAATACACGGCGGAACGTATATATGTCAAATTGCCGGATAAAGTTGAAGTCGATGACCTTATCAGCGCCGGAATATTCGGCCTGATGGACGCGATTGACGCTTTCGACCCAAAACGGGGAGTGAAGTTCGCGACCTATTGCACGCCGCGTATCAGAGGCTCTATTCTCGATGAGCTACGGAGTATGGACTGGGTTCCGCGTCTTGTCAGGGCAAGAGCGCATCAGCTCGGTAACGCCACAAGAACGCTTGAGTCGCATCTCGGCAGAGTTCCTACCGAACAGGAAATCGCCGGCGAGCTTGATCTGGATATGGAAAATTTTCATCGCCTTCAGCGTGACGCCAGCGCTATCGGCCTTGTTTCACTCAGCAATAATCTCGATTTCGACGGCGATAATGATATTTGCGAAATTGATGTAATCGAGGACAAAAAAAGCGAAGACCCGATGACTGAAGCTCAGAAGCGAGACCTCAAAAGCCTTCTGACCAAAGGTTTGAGCAGGGCAGAAAGACTTATTCTTGTCCTTTATTATTACGAGGAAATGACGATGAAGGAAATCGGTGCAACTCTCGATTTGTCCGAGTCGAGAGTATCGCAGATGCATTCTTCCATAGTCGCAAGACTCAAAGCCCAGATGGAAACGCGGAAAAAGGAATTTGCACCAAAGTAACATTTCAAAATTTCCTTTTATTTTCTTTTGGATTTTAGTATCCTATTACTATCCTAATAGCCTCATGCACATCAGATATATATTGTCTTCTTTGTGTCTTAGTGCCTTAGTGGCTATTTATGTTGAGGTAAATTATGCGTTTTACGAAAATGCACGGTTTGGGCAATGATTACGTCTATGTAAACTGCTTCGAAGAAAAAGTAATCTCGCCCGAAAAACTTGCGATTGCAATAAGCGACCGCCATCGCGGCGTTGGCGCAGATGGTCTGATTTTGATTTCCCATTCGGATATAGCCGATGTGAAAATGAGAATTTTCAACGCCGACGGCTCCGAAGCGCAGATGTGCGGAAACGGTATCCGCTGTGTCGCAAAATACGCTTACGAGCATAATCTTGCCGAAGGCAAAAAACCTTCTATGAGCGTCGAGACCGGCAGGGGCGTACTTACGCTTGGCCTGGAGTTCGACAAAAAAGGCAAAGTTCAAAATGTCTGCGTCAATATGGGCCAACCCGTTCTCGAACCGGTAAAAATTCCTGTTGCTCTCGAAGGCGACAGCATAATTGAAGCGGCCATAGACGTCAGCAATCAGCGAATGCTGATGACCTGCGTTTCGATGGGAAATCCGCACGCGGTATTTTTTACCGACGGCCTTTCGGCGATTGAACTTGAAAAAGTCGGGCCGGTAATCGAAAACCACGAGCTTTTCCCGCAAAGGGTAAACGCCCATTTTGTCAGGGTCGATTCGCCGAGCGAATTTACAATGATAACCTGGGAGCGCGGCAGCGGTATAACTCTTGCCTGCGGCACCGGCGCCTGCGCCTGCTGCGTGGCCGCCGTTCTTACCGATAGATGCAAAAGAGAAGTTACCACCCATCTGCCGGGCGGGGATTTGCGGATTAACTGGTCGCAAAAAGATAACTGCGTTTATATGACCGGTCCCGCGACGGAAGTTTTCACAGGCGATTGGCCGGCAAGCAATCTGTAATGTCTCTCGAAGATGAAATCAGGCAAAAGGCATTTTCGCTCGGTTTTGACCTGGCGGCTGTTACTTCTGCCGATGATATTGATTCGCTGCAAATCCAAAAATTCAAAGACTGGCTAAATGCAGGCTATAATGGCCGAATGGATTTTTTAGCCCGGAATTTCGAACAACGTTTCAGTCCTGTTTCCTTTCTGCCAGACGCTAAATCTGTAATATGTGTTGCGCTCAATTATAAATTGCCGCAGCATCCGGAAAAAAATTATCTTAAAATCGCTTCCTATGCTCTTTATCCTGATTATCATGAATTTGTGAAAGACAGACTTGCTGAACTTGCCGATTTCCTGAAGAGCAAAGATGGAAATGTGAAATTCAAGATTTGTGTCGGTTCATCGCCGCTTACGGAAAAGGCTTTGGCAATGCGGGCAGGACTTGGATTCATTGGGAAAAATCGTCTGCTCACAAACCCTAAACTCGGCTCGTTTATTTTGCTGGGCGAAATTATAACAAATATGCAGTTGAAACCTGATAAGCCGATAGATGCGCAGGCTTGTGGAAATTGCAGGAAGTGTATAGAAGCCTGTCCGACCGGAGCGCTTTTGGATGATAATTTCGATGCCGGCAGATGTATCAGTTATCTGACGATGAGATGCAAAGGCGAAATTGATACGGAACTGAAAAAAAAGATAGGGCTTCATCTTTTTGGCTGTGATGAATGTATGCTTGCCTGCCCTTATAACGGCAGGTCACCTTTTTGTGCAAAACAGCAATTCGGATTTACAGCAAAGCCAGGAAACGTTCGCCCCGATGATGTAATCGGCTGGACAGAGAAAGATTTTGAGGATTTTGCCGGGGATTCGGCAATTCTGCAAATAGGATTGGACAGAATGAAGCGCAACGCTCTTATCTGCAGAGAAAATCAGAAATAATTTTATTGCCCCAAAGCTTCTAATGCGTCCATAACTTCCATAACGTGCATATATGCCGGTCCGCCGCCCATTACTACTGCCACCGATGCCGCTTCGAGTATTTGTGCTCTATTTGAGCCGGTTTCGAGACATTTTTTGACATGAGCCATAATGCAGGGCGGGCAGTGAATAGCGACGCCTATGCTCAGGGCTATGAGTTCCTTTTCTCTAAGGCTGATTGCCCCATCAGCCATAACTTTGCTGAACAGTCCGCCAAATCCCGCCATCATCGCCGGGGCATCTTTTTTCATTTTTTCCATTTTCCCGCCGATTTGTTCATAGAATTCTTTTGCGCCTGGCATATTTGTCTCCTGTTATCGTATTTTTACTGACAAATCTTTGATATAATGTTCGAGTACTTTTCTCGGTATATCCTGCAATTGCGGATCGGGCTGTTTTGACTTTAATATATTGCCGAGAACGGTTCTGGCGGTTGCCTTATAGGCCGCAATTTTTCCCGCGATACTATTAGCCTCATCGAGCGAACCGTCGGCCATTAATCTCAGGTAGTTGATTATCATCGTCGCAAGCTCTGATTCGTTAGTTTTCGCCGGGGTCGCTTCCGCAGGCTCTTCTTTCACGTGCAGAAGATTTTCGGTAATAGTAAATGTCTCTTTCATCATCTGATTATATTGCTTCTCTTCATTTTCGTCGATTGGGGCCAGTTTCAATTCTTCTTCCTCTTCGGTTTCAGGCATTGGTATATAACAGCGATGGTTGCAGAATGGGCATTTGCCCCATTTGCCGCCCGCGTTGTCGGGTGCGATAATTTTCTTTTTGCAGCTCTCACAGTGTAATGTTATTGGCATTTGCTCTCTCCTTCCTTAATGAGGATATTGCGCTGTAACTTCTGTTGTGATTCCCCCACGTGGGGTAAATTTTGCAGTTACTTTCATACGTTTCGGACTGCAAACCGCCGCAAGTTCGTCGAGTATCTGGTTTGTCAGTGCCTCGTAAAAAATCCCTTTGTTCCTGAAGCTTTGCATATAAAATTTTAAACTTTTCAGCTCAATGCATGTCTTGTCCGGACAATAATCGATAATAATTTCGCCGAAGTCCGGCTGGCCCGTCTTTGGACAAAGGCTCGTAAATTCCGGACAGCGGATGCAAATGTTATATTCACGGCCCGGCCGCGGATTATCGAAAAGTTCAATTTTCGGCTCGCTCATTGGGTTACCTTTATGTATATTATTTAGCGGTAATACTATAATATAATTTTGCGATTTTAGCAAGTGGAGTAATTCTGATTTATGGCAAAAAAAGTTAAAAAAGCCGTTATTTTGCTCAGCGGCGGGCTTGATTCGGCTACAACTCTGGCAATCGCCAGGGAGTTTAAATTTGCTTGTTACGCCCTTACGTTCCGCTATGGCCAAAAGCACAGCATCGAGGTCAAATCCGCCTGTGCTGTCGCAAAGGCAATAGGGGCGGCAGGGCACAAAATAATTGACATTGCCCCCGGCGCCTTCAGCGGTTCAGCCCTGACGGATTCATCGATTAAAGTTCCGCTCGACAGGAAAATCGACCCTTCGAAAATTCCAATAACTTACGTTCCGGCGAGAAATACGATTTTTTTAAGTTATGCCCTTGCCTTTGCCGAATCCATCGGCGCATTCGATATTTTCATTGGCGTAAACGCTACCGACTACAGCGGCTATCCGGATTGCAGACCTGAATATATTAAAGCATTTGAAAAAATGGCAAATCTCGCCACTGCCGCCGCAATCCAGAAAAAAGGCAAATTTAAAATCAATACCCCGATTATAAAAATGTCCAAAGCGCAGATTATTAAAATCGGCATCTGGCTCGGCGTCGATTATTCCCTGACTCATAGCTGTTATAATCCCGCCAGAAACGGCAGACCCTGCGGCAGATGTGATTCCTGCCGCCTGCGACTCAAAGGTTTCAAAGAGGCAGGATTCAAAGACCCGCTCAATTATGCAAAACGCTGAAATAAAAATTTCTGAAATCTTTTATTCAATCCAGGGCGAAGGCCTCCTTGCCGGCAGACCCGCCGTCTTTATCCGACTTGCCGGCTGTCCGCTTCGATGCAAATTCTGCGATACCAGCTACGCTCTCGATTCATCGGCTGGTAAAAAGATGACAATCGCTGAAATAAAAAAGCAGGTAAAAAAATACAAGCCCGAATATATTGTCATCACCGGCGGCGAGCCGATAATTAGTCCGAATTTATCGCAACTTTGTAAAGCGTTGAAAAATTATCATATTACAATTGAAACATCAGGAATAAAATTTCTCCCCGGCCTTAAATGCGACCTTATGAGTATCAGTCCGAAACTTAGTAACGCTTATCGAGCTAAAGCCGATAAAAAGCGGTATTTGAAAATCGACCAGTTAAAGAAATTGATTAAAGAATACGATTATCAGTTGAAATTCGTTGTCGAAAAAGAGAAGGATATCGCCGAAGTTAAGCAAATTATCAGGGAAATGAAAACCGTTGACCGCTCGAAGATTTTATTAATGCCCCAGGCCAAAAATCTTTCTCAGTATCTGAACAGAAGTCCGCTCGTAGCCAGACTTTGCAAAGAAACCGGTTTTACATTCAGCCTCCGTTTGCAGCTTGTTTTCGGCGAAAAAAGACCTGTATAGATTTCATTTAGCAGGGGAGCAACTTGAAAAATTCTTGATTTTTAAACTGCGGCGCCGTAGTCTGTTTTCAGGTACTAAGCAGCTGGGGCTCGATTTAATCGGAAAGTACATATAAAGGTTTTATTATGTTTGATTCTTCAAGGCACAGACATAGATTCAGAATAATCATACCGGCTTATCCGGCCTTTAATATTTATTCGCATATTGCAGTAAAGACGACGGCACTGGGTCCTGTTTGCGTTGCCAGCGCCGCAAGCAAGATGGCGAAATGGGATGTTGAGGTTATAGACGAAAACAATCTCGGCAAATTCGGTCCTGCAGCCGAAACCGGCGGAGCCGACCACGAATTTTTGCAGCAGCAAAGGCCTGCCGATGTAATCGGTTTGTATGGCGGCCTGACCAGTACCATACCGAGGCTTTACCAGATAGCGCAGTTCTACAAAAAAAAGGGAATCATCACGATAGCAGGCGGTCAGCATTTCGTCGAAGATAACACATCCGACGCTCTTTCTTCCGGCATTGACTACGTTGTTTTCGGAGAGGCCGAGGAAACAATTACCGAACTGTTGGATGCGATACAAAACGGCAGGGATGCAGGCGATATAAAAGGAATTGCGTTTATAAAGAACGGCAAAATTGTTTTCACTGAAAAAAGAGAGCAGTTGACCGACTTTGACAAACTTCCTTTGCCGGATTTTTCTCTGGTTCGCTACGCGACTATGAAGATTTATCCTGTCGAAAGGATACGCGGCTGCGGTATGGATTGTGAGTTCTGCACAGTCAAGGGCAAACCAAGATTTGCCGAGCCGGAAAGGCTGCTCGAGCACATCAGTTCTCTCGTCGAAACGAGAAACGCCAAACATTTTTTCGTAGTTGACGACCTTTTCAGCCAGCAGCGTGACGAAACGATAAGGCTCTGCAATATGCTTGCCGCTTACCAGAAACGCATAGGCCGAAGGCTGGACATAACGGTTCAGATAAGGCTGGACAAGGCTCGTGATACCGAACTGCTTTCCGCGATGTGGCGAGCAGGCGTTCAAACGGTGGCCATAGGCTTTGAATCGCCCATTGATACAGAATTAAAAGCGATGAATAAGCATATGAGTTCTTCCGATATGGTTTCCTGGGCGAGAACATTTCACAAATTCGGATTTCTGGTCCACGGTATGTTTATCTTTGGTTATCCGCTAAAGGACACCGCAGGTCTCGATATTCCTATTGAGCATCGCGTCAAATATTACAAGGATTTTATCAGTAAAGCCAAAATTGACACAGTCCAGGTCATGCTTCCTGTTCCGCTTCCCGGCACAGAATTGAGTCAAAGATTGGCGCAGCAGAACCGTATTTATCCGCTCGATGATATCGGCTGGCAATTTTATGACGGCAATTTTCCTTTATTTGAGCCTGACGAGCCGCTCACTGCCGAACAGATGCATCTCTGTGCGAAAAAAATTATGGGCAGGTTATATCGCTTCAAATATATGTTTCTCATAGTCCTGCATACTTTTTCATTCCCCGCCATAATTTTCTTTTTGCATAACTTTCAGCTTGGCTGGCAAAAGTGGTATCGTCCGTGGCGTAACAGTCTGATTCGTTTTGGCGGCTGGATGATTTTGAAGAAATGGAACCTGGCCTTCAGGCAGAACAAATTTTCGCAGAAATTGCAGTCCGCTCATCAGCACCTGCTGCATGCCAGGTAGCGTCGAATCCGTTTTTTATCGATAAAATAACCTTGATTCTGCTGCTCTTTTAGGTAACATAGCGTTTCAGCTTTGCCCAGGTGGCGGAATTGGCAGACGCGCCAGCTTGAGGGGCTGGTGGGCTTCGGCTCATGGAGGTTCAAGTCCTCTCCTGGGCATTTCTTCCTTTTAACAATAAACCTGTCATAAAGTGCAAAAACAAAATAAAAAACCTGTAATCGGCCTTCTCGGCGCCATAGCCTCGGGTAAAAGCACCGTCGCAAAAGAGCTTCAAACGCGAGGCTGTGCCGTGATAGATGCCGACACTATCGCCAAAGACTTCCTTAAGTTCGAAGAAATAAAACGGCAAATCCGTTCTCGCTTTGGCGACGCCGTTTTCGACGATTCCGGCCAGGTAAACAGGGCAAAACTTGCCGATGTGGTTTTTGACGACCCAAAGGCCGTCCAGGCCATTAACGCCATTATCCACCCGCCCGTTATGAAGAAAGTCCAGGAGCTGATGGAGCGGTATCAAAACGCCCCAAACGTCAAAGCCATAGTGCTGGACGTGCCGTTATTGCTCGAAGTCGGATGGGAAAAAAGGTGTGATAAACTGATTTTTGTCTACTGTGATGAGCAAAAAAGATGGCGAAGAATCGAAAAAAGGGGCTTTTTCGACAAAAATCAGTTAAAAAAACGAGAAATTTTCCAGATTTCTCTGGACAAAAAAGAAAAAATATCTCATTATATGCTTAACAATAATGATGACCTTTCAGAGCTGACAAGACAGATCGGCGAGATTTTTCCCGCTTTAATATCAATAGAGTAGTTTTTTTAAATTGTTTCGTTTTATACATCGGCGGGATTGTATAAAATCACATTTGATTTTTACATAATATAATGGCAAATCAAGTTTATCCGCCTCAGGCGGACGGTTTCCCAAATGATTTTGCCTGCAAGAGTTTTTCTATAATTTGGACATAGAGAGAAAAATAATTAAAATTTTAACTATTTAACTATCAACTATTAACTATCAACTAACAAAAGGGAGTTAAAATGGCAAAAGTGTTCGCAAAAACTGAGGATAAAGCGCCGAGAAAACGAAAATATACGCGTAAGGATGACGAGGGCACCCAGCCGGTAGAAACCCAGCAGACTCAGCCCCCGGTAGTGCAGACCCCGGTTGTCCAGCCACCGCCAGTCCCGCAGCCTCCGGCAGTTCAGCCCGCCGTAAAGCCGCCCGTAACCAACGGCAGTAACGGTCAGACTCATCCTCCTGTCCCAGCGGCAAACAACGGCTACAAAACAGATCAGGAAAAAAAGGCCGAATACGAGTCCACTCACGCCAAATACGAACGAATCAAACGCGGCAATCTGCACATCACAGACCTGCAGAAAATGACCGTCGCCGAGCTGCACGACGTCTGCAAAAAAGAAGGCGTCATCGAATATACCGGTATGAAAAAACAGGAGTTGATTTTCAAAGTCCTCAAGGAAAGAGTCCAGCAGGACGGCCTTATGTATGGCGAAGGCGTTCTCGAAGTTCTGCCCGATGGCTACGGCTTTTTGCGCAACCCCGATTACAATTACCTCTCCAGCCCGGACGACATTTACGTTTCGCCTTCCCAGATAAAGCGTTTCGGCATTCGCACCGGCACCGTCGTCAGCGGCCAGATTCGTCCCCCCAAAGAATCCGAAAAATACTTCGCGCTTCTCCGCGTCGAAGCCATAAATTTCGAAGAGCCAGACAGGCTTGCCGAAAAAGTCAATTTCAGCGACCTTACTCCTCTCCATCCTGAGAAAAGATTAATACTCGAGACCCGCACCGACGAGCTTAATATGCGTATCATCGATATGATTACTCCCGTCGGCAAAGGTCAGCGAGGCCTAATCGTCGCTCCGCCCCGGACCGGCAAAACAATACTCCTGCAGAAAATCGCAAATTCAATAAGCACAAATCACCCTGAAGTAAAGCTGATTGTGCTTCTTATAGATGAGCGTCCTGAGGAAGTTACCGAAATGGAGCGCAAAGTCGCCCGCGACGTCGAAGTCATAAGCTCGACATTCGATGAACCCGCCTCGAGACACTGCCAGGTCGCCGAAATGGTTATCGAAAAAGCAAAGCGCCTCGTCGAATATGGCGTGGACGTCGTAATTCTGCTCGACTCGATTACAAGGCTCGCAAGGGCGTATAATACCGAAGTTCCTCATTCCGGCAAAATCCTCACCGGCGGCGTTGACGCAAACGCTATGCAGATGCCCAAGAAATTCTTCGGCGCTGCCCGTAACATCGAAGAGGGCGGCTCGCTTACTATTTTCGCAACGGCCCTTGTTGACACCGGCTCGAAAATGGACGAAGTTATTTTCGAAGAGTTCAAAGCCACCGGCAATATGGAATTGCACCTTGATAGAAAACTTGTTGACCGCAGAATTTGGCCGGCGATTGACATCAGCAAATCCGGCACACGACGCGAGGAATTGTTGTTGGATGCAAAAGAGCTTGAGCTTGTTTACAGGTTGAGAAGGGTTCTAAGTGAATTGAATCCCGTCGAAGCCGTCGAACTGCTCAAGAGCAGATTAGCAAAATGCCGCACCAACGCCGAATTCCTGATGACAATGAAGTTAGATTAATTTTGTAGGGGCAGACCTATGTGTCTGCCCAATTAAAATAATTCCAAAAGCCCCCAAGCTTGCCCGCTTTCGGCGGGTTTATCCTGGGGGTTTTTTATTGGGTTTTTATTTATCATTCACAACGCATTTAGCCCCTCGGCCTGCCGAGTGGGTTCGTCGTTATTGCGACCCCTTAGGGGGCGGCAGTCTCATCTGTCATTCCCGCAAAACTTGTCCGCCTATGGCGGAGCGGGAATCCACGTCATTTCGAGCGCAGTCGAGAAATCTATTCAATCTTCAATCTTAAATTTTTCTGGCTTTTCCCCCTTTTCCCGCTATAATTCACTGAATTATCTAAACAAGAGAATTGATCAAATTTGGAGATTTTAGGAGAAAATGATGAAAAGCACGTTGCGCGATGAGAATTTAAGAAATCTTTCAATTTCAGAGAAAATGTTAAATGAAATTAACTTTTTACTCCTAAATATAATAAACACCGAAAACAATTTACAAACGGATCAAAACGGAAAATTATGGATTAATTATATAATTCGATATGACAAAAAAGGTAGAAGTCTTCTCGAATTCAAAGAAGCGACCGATTGTTATAAAAATGCCCGAAAAATCGAGCGTTTTCTCTTTTCCGTTCAATGTCTACAAAGTTACCGTGATAAAATGTTTGGAAAAAGCATTGAAATAAGATTCGATGCGATAGATACCAATAATAGTCGCCTTATTGTTCAAGGTGATGATAATGCCTGGGTTGAAAGTACATATGCGAGTTTAGCAGAAATTATTAAAAAGTACAAAAATTTCAATGGAATAATAAGAAGCTTTGCTACGCCTTTTTTAATTCAAATTTTAGGTGTCTTTATTGGAGTTTTGCTCAGTATAAAAGGTGCTCAATTGTTAGCACCTAAGTTACAAATAGAATACCCATTCCCCTTTGCTTTTCTTTTCGTGTTTTTGTTGTTCTCAAATATTTGGACCTATTTATATGCTGGAATAATTCAAGGAATTAATTTTTTGTGGCCAAATATTATTTTCAAAGAAAAAACAAGGGCATTCATGGTGATTAAATGGATTATAAATGTTATCTTAAGTGCTATATTCTTAGCTGGCGTTAAATCTGTTTTCTCATTTATGTATAGTGTCTTGAGTGGCATTTTAAAATAATTGAGTTAAATAGGGAACACCTGTCATTAGGCAATAAATAGGAATTAAATAGGGGACGTTTACCCGGAGTTTACTCTGCTTGCCCTGTGAAGTAGGATTTTATTTAAAAATCACGCGACAGCGGCCTGGCCCGTCGAAGCCAATTAGGGGCGAAGACGGCTTCCTCAGTTTTTCACTTTTCACTTTAAACTTTTAACTCTTTTATTTCGCCGGAATTATCAGCTTGCCGCCAACAGTAAGATTGCTCTTAGACTTATAATGGCGCCGTCATTACGGATTTTCTCCTGTGCCGCTGCCTCTGACTTCTGCATTTTTGATTGCATATCGGCAATTCCTATTCAACAGCTAAATACAAATGTTATGAGGTACTAAAGTTCTATTGGTCGGAGGATGAATGTTTACTTACTTGTTTGCTCTAATCCTTCGACTACCGCGCCGCTCTCCAATATAAACGGCGGACCTTCCTGTGTTTCAATTTTTACGTTCTTGAGTATTACCTTGGCATTACGAACTGTCAAACCCTTGGGAGCAGTAATATGGACGTTTTCCAGCACGATGTCCGACAGGGGACTCTCAGGCACGCCGATAATCAAACCTGCGTTCTTGGGACTTGTGGCTATTAGGTTCGTAATATAAATTTTCTTATACATCGGTGTTGCGGAAGTTGCCGTTACAGGCTGCATATCATTGCTATCCTTTGGAATTTTTGGATAATAAGCGGTGATATTAATGGGCAATCCCACATTTTTCATTGTGATATCACTATAGGTAGCGTTTTCAACAATGCCGCCTCTGCCGCGTGCGGATTTGATGCGGATTCCACTTTCTGTGTTTTCGAAAGTGCAATTTTTAACGGCAACGTTTCGCACGCCGCCGAGGGTTTCGCTGCCGATAGACATACCGTGACCGTGGAGGAATGTGCAATCCGTAACGGTGAGATATTCAACAGCAGCGTTCGGATGCGATGAGTCCATGTGGCCGGCTTTGATGGCGATATTGTCATCGCCGGAGTCAAAAATACATTTGGAAATATTAACGTAACGTGATTCGGCAGGATCCACAGCGTCTGTATTGGGTGCTTCATCTGGTGCGATAATTTTTATTCTCTCGATGGTTACATCCTCGCAATCCTTCGGGATGAGGTGGAAACTTGGTGAATTAGTCAGCGTAACGTCTTGAATTCGTACGCCTACGCATTGATGCAGAAGTATCAATCTAGGCCGGCGTCTGAGTTCAGGTTGTTTGTTTTCTTTAGCTTCTCTTGCAGGTTTCCACCATCGTGCACCGGAACCGTCAATTGTGCCTTTGCCGGTAATGGCTACATTGGTAAGGCCGCTGCCGGTTACAAAT
>JBEKEA010000047.1:0-14325 GCA_050014075.1 Sedimentisphaerales bacterium
AATAGCGTTTTCAGCACTGAAATCAGCATTTTTTTTATTTTTTCCTTGATTTTTGTATGGCAGAATGATAATATACATTCGTGCTTATGTTGCCGAACGATGTTAGCACGTAAAGAAACAATGTCTTTTCTTTTTGCCATTAGGCCGAAAGGAGGTGCTGGAAAAAGGAGAAAACTCGAGTCAGACTTGCTTTGTGAGTCTGATTGACGTTTGAGTTTTTTTGCTTGTAGGGTTTCTTTCGAGCAAAATGGTAATAGAAAGAAAAAGAAACCAGGACCTTGCTGAGTTATTTGCTCAGCGGGAAAAAATGTGAATATCGTAAGAAAAAAAGAGAATTTTTTTAGAGAGGTATGTGAAATGAAGAAGCTAATTTTAGTTTTAGCGATTGCTTTAATGGCTTCACCAGCGTTTGCTTTGACCGTTGTTCTGCAACAGGAAGGTACGAGCAATATCGTTGACGTAGTTTACAGCGGCGCAGATTCTGGTAATCTGCCAAGGGCATTTGCACTGGATGTCCAAATCCAGAGCGGTAACGCCAAAGTTTCCAGCATCGCCAACTATAAGTCAGGCGAGAGTTGCGATCCTGCTAAAGGCGGTACAAAAGGCTTTGGTATTTATCCAGCAAGGATAAATATTGACACTGCCGGTGTACCCCAATCATGGGGTTCTCCGCTTGCAGCTACATCTGACCCGCCAGGTTTGGACAGTAATCTGCCTCAGGCACATGTAGTCCTTGAATTTGCCTCGTTGTATTTTAATAACCCCGGCGACCACAATGAACCTAACACAAGCGGTACGCTGTGTAAGCTGAATCTTGATGAAACTGGTCAGACAACTAATTATGACATCAAGATGTCAGCCGAAACCACCTATCGTGGCGGCGTCGTTCTGGAAAACGGCCAACAGTTCGTTATGCCAGACAGTATAATTACTATAGTGAAGCTTACTGCTCCAACCGCGGCATCAGGTGGAACTCCACAGCCTAATGTTACTGGTCTTTCGGTGAATCTAGGTTGGGCGGCTGGTACCGGCGCAACATCACACGATGTTTATTTCGGAACAGTACTTCCTGTTACTCCAGTCAACGTGGTTATGCCGACTGTAACTTTGCCTACAGGCACAATGATACAGGGTAAAACCTACTATGTGAAAGTAGTTGCAAAGAATGGTGCCGGTAATGCTCCGGATTATACCTGGAACTTTAGTACAGATTGTATGAAGAGCACTGCAGCGGAATACACCAATTGGACTACCACTAATCCCGTTCCTAAAGCAAACTGCTGGTGTTATGAATTCCAGAAAATGGGCGATTGTGATGGTAAAGATGAAGGCACAGGTGCTTTAAAGAAGGCAATTGGCGCTGTTGATTTGACCATCCTTAAAAACAACTATGGTAAGAAGAGAGCTACTCTTACAACTGAAGCGATGCTTAGTGCTGATATTGACCATCTGGATGAAGGCACAGGTGCTTTAAAGAAGGCAGTTGGCGCTGTTGATTTGACTGTCCTTAAAAACAACTATGGTAAGAAGAGAAGCGCATTACCGGAACCGCCTGCATATGCCGGCGATTACTATTTCTGGACAGTTGCACCGTAAGTAAATTAATTGAATTAAAATTGAATTAATTGTAAATGTTAAAAAAATGTTTTTAGTAACTCGTTACTATTTAATTTAAGGAGGTATTAAGATGAAGAAGTTGTTAATGTTAGTTTTAGTTCTTGGAATGGCCTCGTTGGCCAGCGCGGTTACGTACACCGCGAGTTCAGCTGCACCGTTTACGATTACAATCACTTCCTCAGATGTATCAGACAATGCTGATGTTCTCATCGACTGGACAAACTATGTGGCAGTCATGGGCAGCGGCAGCGAAATGGCTTGTGTTCTGACTGGTTCAGCTGCAGATATTGCCAACCTGTTTGTTTTCCATGCCAGTAATACAGATGAAGGCGTCGATGCATATTATGGCGCACTGGCAAAGACATCGGGAACTTGGGCAAACGGAGCAACACTTGCTACGTTTGATTTGAATGGTGCTGGAGCTAATACAGGTGAGACTCCTATAACTATGAATCTGTTGGATGGTGACCTGAACGTTCTTGGTACAGTTACTGTTATGGTTCCAGAGCCGGCAACAATCGCCCTGCTTTGCCTCGGCGGACTGCTGCTCAGGAAGAAAAAATAAGCAAATAATCGCTTATTAGGTTAAGTTTTAAGAGGTGATTTACATTGTAAATCACCTCTTTTTTTATTGTCATTTAATTAGTAACTGATATTATATAAAAGGTCGCCCGATTTAAAGAAAAATTAAAAAGGGAAAATTAAATGAAAAAAATATTCCTGATTTTATTGTTGGCCGTGTTAATAGGCGGTTGTGAGTCTGCCCGCAAAACAACTAATGATAAGATTGGATCTAATAAAGCATTTCCTAAAGCTCTTGCAGCTGTTTGGGAGGGATATTATAGTCAAGTCAATTGGGTGATAAAATTTACTCCGGATGGCAGAATAGAATACGTCAAAATACCGTTTGGAGAATTTGTCGGCCCAAACTCCGAAGCTGTTTTTGATGCGAATGATAGCAATTATACAACAGTTATTAAAACAGGAAAGTTCCAGGCTGACTACAATCCCGATGGTACTCTGGATGTGTCGTTAGAGATTATAAATTTTGATGGAATGACACCCATCGGACGAATAGAAATGAAAGGCACTGAGTATCTTACAGGTAATGTTGACCTTGATAAAGGTATATGGAATGCGGCTTGGCTTACACATGGTAATTATTGGGTTACCCCATTGGGAGAAGAGCGTGCACTGCTGCCGGGAGATGATAATGAGGTCAGAGAAATGACACTTAAACGGCTGATTCGCAAAGATACGCCGCGTATTCACAAAAGCTTAGAGCCAAATCTTCCCCAAAGCACAAATTAAGATAGTGAAACTTGATATTTTATCGGACGTTTTTAGACACTGATTTCGCTGATTGACGCTGAAAGAGATAATATGTATGAACATTCGGATCTTACGGAAAAGATTATAAAAGCAGCCCACAATGTTCACAATACTCTCGGATACGGTTTTCTCGAAAAGGTTTACCACAAAGCAATGGTAATAGAATTGCAAAATATCGGACTTTCGGCTGTAGCGGAAAAACCTATTACCGTTCATTATGCAGACTAAATTGTAGGAGAATATTTTGCCGATATTGTAGTGTCCGATAAAGTCATTGTCGAAATTAAAGCTGTTCAGACGCTCAATCCGGCACATGAAGTACAGTTGGTCAATTACCTAAAAGCAACAAATATAGATGTCGGCCTATTGTTGAATTTTGGCGAATCGTTGAGCGTTAAACGCAAGATATTTCAGACCGCCCGCAAAAATTGTTTGAAATAAACCCGTGAAATCAGCGAAATCTGCGTCAAAAAGCGGTTTAAAATATCTCTTGCGTCAGTCTGCGAAATCAGCGTCAAAAAAATCAATTTTTCTCTTGCATTCACATTTCCAATCTGCTATAATACACAAAGTAAATGGGGTTGAGATGAAGTTATTGCTTACATAATGGTTGTTAGTGTCTAGTCGTAGGCAGTAGCTTTTTAACAAATTTATCCGGGGTCGAGAAAACAATCAATTTAGTCATTAGCTTAGATTCTGTGTATTAGTATCTTCGCAGCTAAAAAACGGCTTTAAAACGCGCAAACGTTTTTAATGTAAAATGTGTCCCTTAGGGACTAAAGCAATCAAATTTAGTAATTTTTATTTATGGAGACCGAACAATGAAGAAAATGTTAACTTTAGTATTAGTTCTTGTAATGGCATCTTTGGCCAGCGCGGTTACGTACACCGCGACTTCAACAGAGCCGTTTGTGATTACAATCACTTCCTCAGATGTATCAGACAATGCTGATGTTCTCATCGGCTGGAACCCGTATGTGGCAGCCATGGGCAGCGGCAGCGAAATGACTTGTGTTCTGACCGGTTCAGGTGCAGATATTGCCAACCTGTTTGTTTTCCATGCCAGTAATACAGATGAACTCGTCAATGCGTGGTACGGCGCACTGGCAAAGACATCGGGAACTTGGGCAAACGGAGCAGAACTTGCCAAGTTTGATTTGAATGGCCAGGGGGCCAATGTAGGTTCAACACCTTGCGTGCTGAATCTCCTCGATGGTGACCTGAATGTACTTGGTACGGTTACTGTTATGATTCCAGAGCCGATTACGATGAGTCTGCTGGCAGTTGGCGGATTGTTCCTTCGTCGCAGAAAATAGGACTAAGATTCAATTAGTTTTGATTTTAAAAACCCCGGTTTATTGCCGGGGTTTTTTTATATCTGCAAATCAACGTGATACTTTTTCTGCCTGTAACAGCCGACCAAATGCACATAGCGTCCCCTGATTTAAAGCGAAACTCTTGCAAAGTGGAGAAGATTTAGGTATTGTTGTAGAATTGGAAGGCTTGGTTGCGTAGCCAGGTGTTTAATATGGAAGATGTCAGGTAAATATATTGCTGCCTATGCCACAACAGGTAAAAAAAACTCTTGTTTTTTCGATTTATTTTGCCTTAGCAGTGAGCACCTTGCTGGTTTTCTGGCAGGTCCGCAATTTCGGTTTTATCAATTACGATGATACTAGCTATGTATATGAAAATCCACACGTTTTGAAAGGCCTGACCGAGGATGGTGTCATCTGGGCATTCAAAGCTACTGATGCTTCTAACTGGCACCCGTTGACTTGGCTGTCGCTTATGCTAGATTGTCAATCGTTCGGTCCCAATTCCGGCCGGATTCATCTTGTAAATCTCTTTCTGCACCTCGTAAATACCTTGCTGCTTTTTACGGTTCTCAAGAAAATGACTGGCTCGCTGTGGCCTAGCGCCTTTGTGGCGGCTCTGTTTGCACTTCATCCGATGCATGTCGAATCTGTCGCTTGGATAGCGGAACGCAAGGATGTATTAAGTACATTTTTCTTTTTGCTTACATTGGCGGCTTACACCGGCTATGTCAAACGTCCTTCTGTATATCGATACATGTTGTCCCTTGTGCTCTTTGCGGTCGGCCTTATGGCAAAACCTATGCTTGTTACGCTGCCGTTTTTACTTCTGCTGCTTGACTATTGGCCGCTGAACCGTCTTATGCCGCAGACTGTTGCAGTCTCTGATAGCCGGCGAGGCAAATCTGCTCCTGCTGCCTCTAAAAACCCGACTCTTTACCGCATTATAATCGAAAAAGTTCCTTTCTTCGCTCTTTCGGTCGTCTCAAGTGTTATCACCTTTTTAGTTCAGCGAAGCAGTGGCACGGTAGCCAATATCGATGTCATTTCTTTGAACAACAGAATCGCCATCGCCTTTTTATCGTATGCAGAATATATGGGTAAAATGGTTTGGCCGCAAAATCTCACGGTATTTTACCCTCTTAACCCCGCTGGAAGCATTCCATTCTGGCAGGTTGCGATGTGTGCTTTGCTGCTGTTTGGCATATCTTTTTTTATTGTTCTTCTTGGACGCAATAAACGGTACTTGCTCCTCGGCTGGTTCTGGTTTATTGGAACTCTCATACCCGTCATCGGCATTGTTCAGGTCGGTTTGCAGGCCTATGCCGATCGCTATACCTACGTCCCCTATATAGGTCTGTTCATAATGCTCGCATGGGGCCTGCCGGAGTTGCTGGCAAAATCTCCGCAGCGGAAAATCGTTCTTGGCGTATCGATGGTGCTGGTGCTGACTACCCTTGGAATATGCGCCAGCCGACAAGTAAGCTATTGGAAAAACAGCGTTACCCTTTTTTCGCATGCCAACCAGGTAACGCAAAACAATTATATTGCGCACAATAATCTTGGTGCTGCTTACGGTGAGCTTGGCCGTCATCAAGAGGCGATAGAGGCATTCAGGCAGGCTATAAAAATCAATCCGTATTACGCCAAGGCGCACAATAATCTTGGTGCTGCTTACGGCAGGCTTGGCCGTTATCAAGAGGCGATAGAAGCATTCAGGCAAGCCATAAAAATCAATCCGGATTACGCCGAGGCACATCTTTTTCTTGGCTATGCCTACCTGGCGATAGGCAACAAAAATTCTGCTCTGACGGAATATAATATTCTTAAGTCCTTTAACTCAAAATCCGCAAATAACCTCTTAAAACAGATTAACAAATGAAGATGTAGCCTTTGCCCCGCTTCGGCAGTCGAAGTTTAGTATTTCTTCAATGACAAAAATCACATTATACTTACACTTTACCTTAATGATATTTTTATGAAGAATAGCAAAAAAAGGTCTGTATTTCAAACCCCCAGAGATATAAATACTTGTTTTATATCAGATTATGCTAAATAAGGACTTAAAAAAACATATCTATTTTTAGTCATTTCTGCTGAAAAAGGCCTTATCAGTACTAAAAAAGGTGGGAAATTTGTCTTTTGTCCGATAAAGCCTAAAGTTTTTATATTACAAAGGCCGAAAAATCAGATATGGGACTATCTTTTCCCATACGCTTAAAGTACCGTTTTTAGTGTTAAAAACGAAATATTTAGGTTGATAAGGGATTATCTTATGAGAACTATAGCGGTGATTAATCAGAAGGGTGGATGTGGAAAAACTACCGTATCAATAAATCTTGCTAGTGCTCTCGCTGACGAAGGCAAGAGGACCTTGCTGATTGATATGGATCCGCAGGGCCATTGCGCCGTAGGTCTTGCTGTGCCTGATGAGCAAATTGAACAGGGTATTTACGATGTGCTCCTCAGTTCAAGACGCGGTGAGCCGATAAAGCTTACCGAAGTTTTGTGGGAGATTAGCGAAAACTTTGAACTTGCGCCGGCAAGTATAGACCTCGCTGCGTTTGAGCAGCAGACTAATGGAATGACAGACCGTGAAAATTGTTTAAAGGATGTGCTTGCCACGGCTGCCAGGGATTATGACTATGTGATAGTGGATTGTCCTCCAGCGGTAAATCTGCTGACGTTCAACGCTCTGCGTGCATCGACAGATGTTATCGTGCCGGTAGAGACAGGATACTTTTCGCTTCACGGCCTCAGCAGGCAGCTCGATACTCTCAGTATTTTGTGCAAACAGTGCTCACAGCATATTAATGTTATGGTTCTTGCCAGTATGTATGATATTCGCACAAAGATGGGAAGGGAGATTTTAGCGGAGCTTCGAAAGAATTTTGCAGGCAGAATGTTCTGGACCGTTGTCAACTTTAACACCAAATTGAAAGAAGCAGCCAGTCTTGGCCAGCCGATATGCGAATATGACCCTGCCAGCAGAGGACACAAGGACTTTCAGGGGTTGGCTCAGGAATTAATTGCCACAGATACGCTTGTCGAGCAAAAGAAGATTGCAGTTGCGGTTGATACGGTTGTTAAACAGGAACCGGCGATTGTACAGCCTTTAATAGTACAGCCTTTAATAAAGGACACCGCGAAGGAAAGAAAGGAGATTATCGAGGTATTGGACAATAATCTTGAGTCGATAAGCTCCTCGGCACAGGAGCTTCTTGCCGGTCTCAAGGGCGAAACAAAAACAAGAGCCAGGAAAGACATTGACGATAAGCTTAATGATTTTTACGGCACCCGCCAATTCGGCAATTCCATCAGGTTTGTTACGCTTTATCCGCGTGCCCAAAAGGTGCAGATTGCCGGAGACTTTAATAATTGGAAACCGCAGCAGACAATTATGCAGCCGGGCAAAGACGGCAAATGGGAATTGGCTATGGAGCTTGCTCCGGGAAAATATCGCTATCGTATGGTCGTTGACGGCCAATGGCAGCAGGACCCGTACAATGAGAATGTTGAGCTAAATCCGTTCGGAGAATACAATTCAATATTAGAAGTGAAACAAATTTAAAATTTAAGACTTGTCCGCCTGCGGCGGATTGAACGGCGGATTGAAAATTTTAAAACAGCCTTTTTCAAGGTGATTGCATTTACTATCCCCCATCCCCTGTCCTATATTCTGCTTTATATAAAACAAACCGGCCTTTCGCAATATATACGAAAGGCCGGTACGACTGCAGCCTGATACAGTCTTTATTTTGCTATTAGTATTTATTAAGTAGAACTATCATTATCCAAGTCGGAAACCAGATAGTTGTCAGTTTCAACAACCGGCCAATAGGCATTATCCGCTGGTTCCAAATTCCTTGTGCTATTACTGTTGGTGCTGGCAATAGCATTTGCTCCGCATTGTCTGTACATTTCTTCGCTCGGCGATTTAGAAGAATCAATTACTCCCGGGGTAGTAGGACCTTTACCTGTCGCTGACCAAACAGTGTAAATGTTATCTGATTCAACGCCGCAATTAGCGCTTTTTTCGAAGTGGGCATGGTTATCAACAAAAAGAACGTTCTCGCCATCTGTTTGATGATATGTGGAGTTTCCTTTGGGAATAGAACTTGGGACTACCCTGTTGTTTGTAGCATCCCATAGGTATAGAAGAGCCGTAGTTTTTGAGTCAGAAGGATATTGCCAATATGGATTTCTGTCGGCCAAAACAGCCTTTGAAGGGTTAGATGTGGACGATGCGTGATGGTTGGTTGGCTGAAAAGACACACCACTGCCCGAAATAGCCGTAGCACCTATGAATATCATAGGCATCTCATAAGAATAACTGCAATGTCCTTTACCACGGGTTCCTATTGCTTTTGGGTTTTCCCCGCCCGGAGCGTTTTTCTTGCCGAAATCCCATACATCAGTTGAAGTATCGCCTGAATAGTCGGTGCCCAGATCATAATTTTTCACTTCGAATTTTTTCTGATCTGAACCAGGGCAAACGAATTGGTTGGCCGATACATCTGCGTATTTTATAAGAAGATAAAGGCAAGAACTAACAGTAGCCTTGAATGGAGGTTGGCCTGTTTCCGGAAATGCTTTTGGATTTCTCCAGTCCCATGAACAAGTGCCTGCCTGTAAGCCGGTGCCCTTGTCCCAATAAGCGCCGGGACTTCCGGATATCGGGAAGGATTCATATTTGTCATCTGTGGCGTAAGTCAGCATCGCCTTGCCGATACCTGACAGGTTCGTGCTGCACATAATACGCTGAGCAAGCTGTCTTACCTTGCTCAGAGCCGGCATAAGGATAGCCAGCAACATTGCTATAATGGCGATAACCACCAGCAATTCAACCAGTGTAAAGCCTTTCTTTTTCATTTTCTGCCTTTCCATAATATTTTCCTTTCTAATTTTTCAGCCGAGAGATTTACGTCAAGTGCTGTCCTCGGCGACGTTTGTAATTTTATAAGAGCATACACACTCATATTGCACAATTCGGTCTTTGGTCGATTCTTTTGCAAATCTCTCTGTTGATAACTCTATTTGAGCCAAAGAACAGCACTTTTTATGTTTTTTTTCAAAAAGCGACAAAGATTCATTTAGTCTTCAAAGGATGCGAATCTTAAATTACATCGTAAGAAATACAGCTTAACTTTAAAAGTTGCGTGAAAGAGGTCCGAAAAGATGGGCGATAGTAGGATGAAAAATTTACAATTATAATGACATTATTAAATTATGATTTAGCCCAGCCTTCTCTGGCTTCCATAACACATATATTAATATAACATCATACCCAATGCCTGTCAATAGAAAAAATAAACTAAATAGAATAGAAAAGAAAAATAGAAATAAAAAAGGGAAAAAACAGCAAAAAGACCAGAAATGTCTTATTTGCCCGAAGTGTCGATTTGGGCTTTTTTTGAAAAACCATTATAGGACTTAATGGAGCATAGAATACAACAATAGAGGTTTTATGTCCTTGACATTAGTATTTATGGCACTTAAATTTAGCATAGCATTTTATTGTTACGAAAGGCGGTAAATGGCAGTTACACGATTCGCACCTTCTCCTACGGGCTATCTTCACATTGGCGGGGCACGTACGGCTCTTTTTGACCTTTTATGGGCTAAGAAGACAGGCGGTAAGTTTGTCCTCAGAATGGAGGATACCGACCAAAGCCGAAACAGTCCCACCGCGGCTAAACAGGTAATGGACGATTTAAAATGGCTTGGAATTCAGTGGGACCAGGGGCCGGAAGTTGGAGGTCCGGCAGAGCCTTATTTTCAGTCTCAAAGACTCGACATTTATAATAAATATATCAAACAGCTTTTAGCGGACGGCAAAGCGTATTATTGTTTTGATACGGCCGATGAGCTGGAACAGATGCGAAAACAAGCCGCTGCAAAAAAGCAGAATTTTATCTATCAACGTCCGAATAAATTACCCGATGCCGCAGAAGTTGAAAAGGCAAAAGCACAGGGCAGAGACGTAATGGTACGTTTCTGTATGCCCTCTGATGAAATCGTTGTCGATGATGTAATTCGCGGACAGGTTAAATTCAAAGGCAGCGATATCAGCGATTTTATAATACTCAAAAGCGATGGTTTTCCCACTTATCATTTTGCCTGCGTCGTTGACGATGAGCTTATGGGTATTACCCACGTTGTCAGAGGCCAGGAACACCTGATGAATACGCCCGGCCATATCGCATTGCAAAAGGCGCTCGGTTTTAAAACGCCGGTGTATGCTCATATGTCTTTAACCGTCAGTGAAGGCGGCGGTAAAATGTCGAAGCGCGACAGGGCGAAAGTCTTAAAAGAAGCGATAAAAAAATCCCAGGGCCTTGATATGGAAGAGCTTGCTTCTGCCGGCGGCATAAACATAACTGAACTCGAGGAATTCATCAGCGGCGATTCAATGCCCGATACTCCTGCCGTCGATGCGATGGCCGAATACCTGCATATGTACCTGCCGGAAATTAATATTGTCGATTTTTTCAAAAGCGGTTATCTGCCGCAGGCCCTTGTTAATTTTGTAGCGCTGCTCGGATATAGTCCTGCCGTCGATAAGGAAGTTCTTACATTGCAGGAATTGATTGATACATTTGACTCGTCGCGGTTTAACAAGACCAACAGTCTGTTTGACCGCAAAAAATTGCTTTCGTTTAATATGGAACATATAAAACTGCTTTCCGCAGATGAACTTTTGAGCAGGTATAAAGATTTCCTTAAAGTGGTAAATTCGCCCGCCGCTCAGGCCGGCGATGCTCTGCTTAAAAGAGTGCTAAAGGCAAGCGAAGGCGCAAGGACGCTGGCGGAAATAGACCACAAAAGCAGGTTTTTATTTACCGAAGACGACAAGATTGAATATAACCAAAAAGACATTGAGAAGGTCTTGCTTAACAACAACGGCCAGGGCCTTGCGATGCTTTCAGAACTGAAAGAACGGTTGTTAAAACTTCCCGTGTTAAATGATAAAACTATAGAGGATATGCTGCGGGGTCTCGCAGAGCAAAAACAACTCGGCCTTGGAAAGGTCGCTCAGCCGCTGCGATTAGCGATTTGCGGCACGACGATTTCTTTGCCGATATTCGAGTCGATAGATATGCTCGGTCTTGAGGCAACAGTTCGCAGGATAGAGCAAACGATTAAAAAATTTGCCGATAAGATTATAAAGGAGATAAAATGAGTGTTCTTGTAACAGGTTCGATTGGTATTGACACGGTTACGACTCCACAGGGCAAAAGTGAAAACTGTCTTGGCGGCTCCGCTATATATTTTTCAATGGCGGCAAGCTTCTTTTCGCCGGTGCGATTCGTCGGCGTTGTCGGAGACGATTGTCCATTTGATTTAGCGAAAGTCTTTTCCGGCAGAGACGTTGATCTTTCCGGCCTTGAAGTTCGTGGTGGAAGCAAAACTTTCAGATGGAAAGGCTCTTATCAGGGCGATATGAGCCAGGCATTAACAGATGCGGTTCAGTTAAACGTCCTTGCAGAACGCCCGCCCATTGTTCCGGAGCATTTCAGGGACAGCGAATATGTGTTCCTTGCCAACACGCATCCATCTCTGCAGTTGCAGCTTCTGGACCAGCTTCGCCGGCCGAAATTTGTCGCAGCCGATACGATGAACTGCTGGATTGATGGCCAGGCGGAGGAATTAAAAAAGCTTCTGCGAAGAATAAACGCCCTGATATTAAACGACGGCGAAGCGAAAATGCTGACCAAATGCGACAATCTTGCTCTTGCCGCGCAGGAACTGATAAAGATGGGACCAAAGGTTGTAATAATCAAAAAAGGCTCTAATGGTTCGATTTCGCTGGACAGCGACGGCCATTGGTTTGTTATAGGGGCATATCCGACCGCACATCTCAAAGACCCGACAGGCGCAGGCGACGCCTTTGCCGGCGCTATGATGGGATATCTTGCCTCAGCAGACCGAACCGACGCAAAAAATTTAAAGACCGCGATAGCCTATGGCACCGTTACGGCATCGATTGTTATCGAAGGCTTTTCGTTATCGTCAATCGCCGCTATCGGCAGAAGCCTGATTGACAAAAGACTCAACGAATTGAAAGAAATGACTGAATTCTGATTATGAGATGTTTTATTGCGACTGATATTAATGATGGACTTCGCAAAGAGATTGAAAAACTCCAAAGTGAGTTTAAGAGGCGAATTAAAAATCAGACCGGCATAAAATGGGTCAAACCAGAGCTTATTCACCTTACTCTAAAATTTTTAGGCGATGTTGAAGACCAGAGAGCTGACGAGATTATCGACGCGATTCAACTGGTTTGTTCGGCACAAAAAAGTTTCGAACTTGAGTTTTCAGTAGTCGGCAGTTTCGGCAGACCGGCTAAAGTGCTCTGGCTGGGTATCGAGAAGCAGCCCGCAGAACTTGATAAACTTGTTCAGGATATCGAACAGAGCTTTGAAGAGCTTGGATTTGCAAAAGAACAAAGGCCTTTCAGTGCTCATCTTACGCTTGCCCGGATAAAAGACGACCGCCCAAACAGGCAGTTAGCGGAGTTTATAGACAATTTCGGCAAAGTCAATGCCGGCTCGATAACCGTTGATTCGATATGCTTTTATAAAAGTCAGTTGACATCGGAGGGTCCTGTATATACTCTGTTGGGAAAAATAGAAATAAAAAAGGATATTTAGGAGGAAAACTTATGACAAAAATTGCTAATGAAAAAAAGGTGTCCGCTTCCACCAAAACTTCCGCCTACGCTAAGGTTTCGATGGTCAAGCCAACGGACAAAGCCGGGGAAAAAAATGAAAAACCAACGACAAAGAACGTTGCTCTTGAAAGGGCGATTGCCCAGATAGAAAAGCAGTACGGCAACGGTTCGATTATGCAGATGGACGAAAGTCGTTATGCAAGGATTCAGGGCATTAACACAGGTTCCATTTCGCTTGATATTGCCCTCGGCGGCTGCGGAATACCGCGCGGCAGGGTGATAGAATTATTTGGCCCCGAGTCCAGCGGCAAAACGACCCTCGCGCTGCATATTATTGCCAACGCTCAAAAGACCGGCGGCATCGCGGCGTTTATCGATGCCGAACACGCCCTCGACACAACTTGGGCAAAGCGCCTTGGCGTCGATGTTACCAATCTTCTCGTAAGCCAGCCCGACACCGGCGAACAGGCTTTGGACATCGCCGAGATGCTGATAAAGTCAAACGCTGTTGACGTTATTGTAATAGATTCTGTCGCGGCTCTTATACCGGCTGCTGAACTTGCGGGCGAAATGGGTCAGTCGCATATGGGACTTCAGGCACGGCTTATGAGCCAGGCGATGAGAAAACTTACCGGCGTTATCAGCAAAAGCAAAACCTGCCTTATTTTCATTAACCAGATAAGAATGAAAATCGGCGTTATGTTCGGCAATCCCGAAACCACAACCGGCGGCAACGCCCTGAAATTTTACAGCTCCGTCAGACTGGATATTAGAAGGATTTCAACAATAAAAGATGCGGTTAATGCCATCGGCAGCAGAGTAAGAGCTCGCGTGGTAAAGAATAAGATTGCCCCGCCTTTCCGCGAAGCGGAATTTGACATAATGTTCGATAGCGGAATAAGTTACGAAGGCGACCTGCTTGACCTCGGCTGCACCTGCGGCGTTATCGCTAAAAGCGGTGCCTGGCTGCTCTATGGCGATACGAAACTCGGACAGGGCAGGGAAAATGCCAGAAAATTCCTTATTGAAAACGGCTCGATGACCAAAGAAATCGCCGACAAAATTCTTGTAACAATTGGCGTAAAGGAAAAATAATTTTTTTATTGGTGATTAACAAGTGTTGACTGCTGCACAAATCAGAAGTTCATTCATAGATTTTTTTGTCAAAAAAAATCATACCTTTGTGCCAAGCTGGCCCGTTGTGCCGATTGGCGACGATACTCTTCTGTTTACAAACGCAGGGATGAATCAGTTTAAGGATGTCTTTCTCGGCACAGGCTCCCGCGGCTACAATCGTGCCGTCAACAGCCAGAAATGTATTCGTGCCGGCGGAAAGCACAACGACCTTGAGGATGTCGGCACCGATACTTATCATCACACTTT
>JBEKEA010000048.1:0-13527 GCA_050014075.1 Sedimentisphaerales bacterium
CTAAGTAAATAAAATTTGTAGCTCGGATGATGTTAGGACGAAAGGATTTAAGATGGCGGGAAATATAGTTGAACTGACAGATGAGGCATTTGACAGCACAGTGCACAGCAGCGAAAAGCCGGTGCTTGTTGATTTCTGGGCGCCGTGGTGCGGGCCATGCAGAATGCTTGCGCCGATAATCGAAGAAGTCGCCGCCGAGTATGCCGGCAAAGCGAAAATATGCAAACTCAATACCGACGACCATCATGAAGCGGCAGTGGAATTCGGTATCAATGCCATTCCAACAATAATACTTTTCAATAAAGGCGAGATGGCGAAAAAGTGGGTGGGGCTTGTGAAGAAAACCGACATTACAGACGCAATCGACGAGCTGCTTAATTAAATTTGTGCCACTAACAATTTTTTTATAAAAAAATAACGGGAAGATTGTATGCTCAAAAGAACAGAAACTTGCGGACAGTTGAGAATTGAAGACGCAGGCAAGACAGTGATACTGTCCGGCTGGGTAGATTCATATCGAGACCATGGTAATCTTGTGTTTATCGACCTTCGCGACCGGGAAGGAATAACGCAGTTGGTTTTTAATCCGGAAGCACAGCCTGAGATGCATAAACTTTCGCGGCAACTGCGATGCGAATGGGTAATCGCGGCAAGCGGAACAGTCAGGCATCGCGGCGAAGGACTTGTAAATCCAAAACTGGCGACAGGACAGATAGAAGTTCTGATTGAAAAGCTTGAAATACTCAACAGTTCTGAAACGCCGCCGTTCGAACTTCAAAACGCAGAATTGGTTGCGGAAGAAACAAGGCTGAAATATCGTTATATCGACCTGAGACGGTCGAAAATGCAAAATATACTGCGGGTTCGTCATAAAGTTACGAAAGTCGCAAGAGACTTTTTTGACAGCAAAGGATTCTGGGAGATTGAGACGCCGTTTTTGGGCAAAAGCACGCCTGAAGGAGCGAGAGATTTTCTTGTGCCGAGCAGATTGTGCGCCGGCAATTTTTACGCGCTGCCGCAGTCGCCGCAGCTTTTCAAGCAGGTGCTGATGGTAAGCGGCGTAGATAAATATTTTCAGATTGTGCGATGCTTCAGAGACGAAGACCCGCGAGCCGACAGGCAGGCGGAATTTACGCAGATAGATGTCGAGATGAGTTTTGTCGATAGCGACGATGTGATAAGTGTTCATGAGCAGCTTGTCGCGAAAATCTGGAAAGAGATTCTCGGCGTCGATGTGAAACTGCCAATCAGGCGAATGACTTATCAGCAGGCGATGGACGATTACGGTATCGACAAGCCGGATTTGCGGTTCGATATGAAATTGAAAGATATTTCGAGCATCGCTCGCGATTGCCAGTTCAAGGTTTTTGCCGATACAATTCAAAAAGGCGGAGTTGTTAAAGGACTATGCGCGCCTGGCGGCGGAGCTAAATTTTCCAGAAGCGATATCGAAAAAACATTTACGAATGTTGCTGCGGCGTTCGGGGCAAAGGGGCTTGCGTGGTTTAAAGTCGTTAAAGGCGAGCAGGGCGGGGTTGACCTTTCGAGCAATTTAACTAAATTCTTTACGCCGGAGCAGAAGCAGGCAATAATTGAAAAATTCGGCGCAAAGCCTGATGATTTGCTGCTGTTTGTCGCCGATAAGATGGTCGGAGCAAATAAGGCTCTTGCTCCGCTGCGATTAAAGGTCGGCAGAGATTTGGGATTGATTGACGATAAGGCTTATGAATTGCTGTGGGTAATTGATTTTCCGCTATTCGAATGGAACGAGAAGGACAATAGATTTGATTCTCTGCATCATCCGTTTACGGCTCCTGTGCCGGAAGATATCGGCAAACTTGACACAGACCCCGGGAATATCCGGTCTCAGGCTTATGATATAGTTGTGAACGGTTCGGAAATCGGCGGCGGAAGCGTTCGTATTCATCAGCCTGATATGCAGGCCAAAGTTTTCGACCTGCTGAAAATCACAAGGCAGCAGGCGCAGGACAGATTCGGCTTTTTCCTGCAGGCGCTGAAGTTCGGAGCGCCGCCTCACGGCGGTATCGCATTCGGCCTGGACAGACTCGTAATGTTCCTGACCGGAACGGACAATATCCGGGACGTTATCGCATTTCCGAAAACTCAGAAGGGACAGTGCCTTCTTACAGAGGCGCCCAGCGGCGTTGACCAGTCTCAGCTTGATGAACTGAATCTCAGGGTCCAAACGCATCATTAAACCTGCTGCGGCTTTTGATTTCCTTGTTGCCGGTATTTGTGTATAATGATTGACGATGAATAGTGCCGGGAAAATATTAATAAATATTCTCACTTATACACATCTGCGGCCAATATCGCTGGCCGGCAAATGCAGGCTCCTCTTCGGAATCGCAATTGTATTTGTTTTAACGCTTGCGCTGCTGACACCATATTTCTGGATGGGCAAACTGACCGAAAAGACAATGACTGATGCCGGCAGAGCGGTTGTTAATACGGTTTACGAAAGACATTTCAAAGTAGGAAAAACTCAAAAAAGCCCCGTAATGCTGGACGAAAGCGGCACGGTAAAACTGGCGCAATCGAGCAGGGTAAACTGGCTTCGGTTCGATTCGCCGGCGCAGAACTGGAAAAAACAGGCTGACGCCAAACTGACCAAAAGGATTGAGGAACTGCTGAAACAACAGGATGGGACGAATGAAAATACCTGGATGGACAAAGTCGGCGACAATGTCGAAACGACTTATATAAATATTGTTCGAGCCAACAAAAAATGTCTGACGTGCCACAGCACAGAAGGGTCGGCCCCGCCATTTAATAATTCAGAACCTGTCGGGGCTGTGATAGTGCAAATGCCGGGCAGGGAAATCAGCAGAACAATTCTTATGAACCGGATTTGTGTTATTACCGCTGGTTTGATTGCCGGAGCGGGAGCGATTGTTGCGTTTTATATTATCGCCCAGCGTATTATTTTAAGCCCGATAAGACAGCTACGGGCGATTGCAAATAATGTTTCGCAGGGCAATCTCGATGTCAGAAGCGGAATAAAAACAAACGATGAATTCGAGCGGCTCGGCGAGGCACTCAACGCGATGCTTGACAGTCTCGTCCAGGGACAGGAAAAACTTCGCGGAGCCAATAAACAGCTCGACGAAAAAATCACGGAACTTTCCGAAAGAAATATCGAGCTTTTCAGGGCAAATAAACTCAAAGGCGAGTTTCTGGCAAATATGTCTCACGAATTCCGCACGCCATTGAACGCGATACTCGGGTTTGCGGAAATTCTGAAGGAAAAACCTTCCGAAGATGACGCAAAAAGCAAACGATACGCGGAAAATATTATAAGTAGCGGGAAGAATCTTCTGAATATGATTAACGATTTGCTCGAAATGGCAAAAATGGAGGCGGGGAAAATTGAACTTCATCTCGAAAAGACAAGCATACAGGAACTGTGCAACGGTCTTTCGGCGTTCTTTTCGCCTCTTACAGAAAAACAAAAACTCAAGGTCCGCCTGACAGTCGATGAGAATATCCCTTTGATAAAAACAGATGCAGGCAAAGTGCAGCAGATTTTATATAACCTGTTGAGCAACGCCGTGAAGTTCACTCCGGAAAATGGCAAAATTGAGATAAAAGCATTTATGCCCGACGACCAGACAATAAGAGTGGCGGTAAGCGATACAGGGCCGGGAATTGCTGAGGCAGACAAAGAAAAAATATTTGAAAAATTCCGCCAGGCCGACGGTTCGATTACAAGGAACCAGCCGGGAACAGGCCTGGGCCTTGCGATAAGCACAGAACTTGCAAAACTGCTGTCAGGCAAAATAGGTCTTGAAAGCATCGTGGGCGAGGGAGCAACATTCTGGCTGGATTTGCCGATTATCAGGGCAGATGAGGCGTAATTTATAATCGCTGATTACGCAGATTAAGAAAGATATTAAAGACCATTTCGTTGATATCACCGAAATGGTCGGTATAAACAGCGGAGTCTTGTTTTTTTTTATTTTTATTAGGGACAGCCACCTGTTTTTGGGCAGATAAGGATGAATGTTGACTATTGACAAATCCATCTTTTTTTGTATATAATTCCTATCGCGATTTACCATATTTTTTAAATGATTTTTCGGTTTTAGTTGGTTTAGTCGGTTTAGTTAGGAAATAATAGGTAACTGTTCCTAATTTTCCATTTTCGTCCTAATTTTCCCAATTTTCTACGATTAAGGGAGAAAAAAATGAAGAAATATATAAACATCAGTATCTTAATCTTCAATTCAATGTTCTGTCTGCTTCTATGCGGCTGCGGTTCAACTTATCAACTTTATACCGGCGAGCTTCCAAAAGAATATGTTGCAGAAGTTCATAATTCCGGAGAAGTTCAAATATTGACAGTAGATGGAAATAAGGAGATGAACGGCCGAATGTTCGGCCATTTCGATGAAACTTTTGGTTATTCCTGTTCGCTAAAGATGTTGCCCGGTGAACATATATTTACATTATTCTACGTCAGCAACTGGGATTCGACCTTCAAGGGGGACACAGAAGTAAGTTTGAAGGTGGTGCTTGCAGCCGGGCATAAATATATTATCAAATCAAAAATCGAACGTACTTCAACGGGCCATTTTTATGTTTGGGATGAAACCGAATCAAAGCAGCTCCAAACCGATAATGCAAATGTTTTCGTGGTAAAGCAGATAGAAATACAACCTACGACAACCTATCAAGGAGAAGGACAAGGCGGTAGTTTGTGGAACGATGTTCAATATATGAATTGGCTAAATCAGACATACGGTCCAAAAAGATAGGAAATAAATAGGTGGCTGTCCCCAATTTAGAGAATGGTCTGTTTGACACTTCAGACGACAAAAAAATCCAATGCACCAATGTCGTAACTGTCGCTATCGATACCGGTGTTGATGATGTGTTCGATTATCTTCTGCCGGATAAATTTCTGCCTGTCCAATTAGGGCAGAGACTTGAAGTTCCCTTTGGCAGGGCAAATAAACTTGTGAACGCTTTTTGCGTTGAAATTAAAGATGCTAAATCCTCAACCATTCCTCTGAAAAAACTTAAACTTATAAAAAAAATAGTCGATGATCAGCCTTTGCTCGACGAAAGACTGCTGAAACTTGGAAAATGGGTCAGCGAATATTATGTTTGTCCGCTGGGCGAGGTATTGAGCGCTATGCTTCCTGCGGCGGTAAAAAAAGGCACAGGAGAGAAGAAACTCAAATCCGTTTATCTTTCACCAGGAGTGAGCGATTTTGAACAGCTTTTAACCGCGGTAAAAGGGAAAAAACAGAAGCAAATAGTCCAAACGCTGATACAGTTAAACGCAGACAGTCCTGAAACGGCAGTTGAAACGGAAAATCTTCTCGAACAGGTTAATTCCGGTATTACGCCGTTAAAGGGACTTCTTAGGGCAGGTATTGTTAAGCTTACCAGCAAAATCGTTTATAAACAACTTCCGGTCATTCCAAAGGGGCTTATATTAAAAACTGGAAATGTAATTTTAAATGACGACCAGAACAAGGCGCTTGACGAAATAACAAAGCGAATAGAAGCACAAAAATTTTCTGTAGTTCTTTTGCATGGCGTAACCGACAGCGGCAAGACAGAGGTTTATATCAGGGCGATAGAAAAAGTGATTGCCAAAGGCAAAAGCGCGATAGTATTGTTGCCGGAAATTGCGCTTACCGCTCAGACAATTCAGCGGTTCAGCAGCAGATTCGCAGACATAGCGGTAATGCATTCACAGCTTAACGCATCGCAGAGAAATGCGCAGTGGCAGAAAGTCAAAAGCAGCACGCCGATAGTTGTCATCGGGGCAAGAAGCGCAGTTTTCGCTCCCGTATCGGATTTAGGCATTATCGTTGTCGATGAGGAACACGATCCCAGCTATAAACAAGACACATCGCCGCGATATAACGGACGCGATGTCGCGGTGAAACTTGCGCAATTGACCGATGCGGTTTGCATTTTGGGCAGCGCGACGCCATCGCTTGAGACGCTGAGCAACTGCAGAACGAAAAGCCATTTTGTAAAACTGTCTCTGCCGAAACGGGTGCTTAACCTTCCAAAACCGCAGATGAAAGTTATCGATATGGCGCAGTGTAAGTTCGATAATCGCGGCGTAAATCTGATAAGCCTGGAACTCGAAGAAGCTATCAAACAGACGCTGAAAAACAAAGAACAGATAATTTTATTGCTGAACCGGCGAGGCTACAGCAATTTTATTTTTTGTCCGAGCTGCCGATATACTTTAAAGTGCCGCAATTGCGATGTTACGCTGACGTTTCATAAATCCGAGAAGCATCAATTGCAGCCGCGGCTTAAAGGCAGAATTGAAGGCGGCTTTGCGATATGTCATTACTGTCTTTCGCAGACGCTTGTTCCTACGAAATGTCCTCTGTGCGGGAAAAACGTTACGATGATTGGACTGGGGACGCAACGGCTTGAAGATGAGCTGAAGCAGAAAGTTCCGGGTGCAAATGTCGTGCGGGTTGACAGCGATTCGATGCAAAAGGAAGATTATTACAAGATACTGGGCGATTTCGACTCAGGCAAAATTGATATTCTTGCCGGGACGCAAATCCTGGCCAAGGGTCTGCATTTTCCAAATGTTACACTTGTCGGGATAATCAGCGCGGATACTTCATTACAATTGCCTGATTTTCGCGCCAACGAGAGGACATATCAGCTTATATGCCAGGTCGCAGGCAGGGCGGGCAGAAGCAGCAAAGGCGGCAAAGTCTTTATCCAGACATTTTTGCCGAATCAGCCTGCGATTAAATTTGCGGTCGATGACGATTTTGAAGGGTTTGTAAAAGAAGAACTCAAGCACCGCCAGGCGTGTTTGCTTCCGCCGGCCGGCAGAATCGCTCTTGTCCGATTGCGAGATACGAAATTTGAAAGGCTTTCCAGTGCGGCCCAGATTATCGCAGAGCAGATTGGAGGCATTATTTCAACCTGCGGGCTTGATATAAAACTTACCGGGCCAATGCCGGCAGTAATCGCCAGGATTCAGCGATTCCACAGGATGCAGATAATATTGCAGGCTAAACAAGCCGGCCATCTGTCGGAGTTATTCAGCCGATTCCGCCGTCTCAAGCCCCCAAATTCAGCCGTTGGGGTGCAGGTCGATGTCGACCCGGTAAATTTATTATAGGTTGCAAAAAGAAGAAAATTTTCGTAAAATAGTATTTTTCCCGGGGTGTAGCTCAGCTTGGCTAGAGCGCTTGGTTCGGGACCAAGAGGCCGTAGGTTCAAATCCTATCACCCCGATTTTGACCCTCCGATAGCATTCGTTAAATTGGATTCCTCTTGACTTGAATTGTCAATTTGGTTAGAATTGTTGCTGTCAGAGGAAGATTTAGTGTCCACAAGGATGTTTAATTCTTGTAAGTATCACAACCAATAAGGAGCGGAAAAATGAAACTTGTAATAGGATTATTAATAGGTATTTTTGTAGTGTTTTTACTCGGTGCAGTAAATATGGGCGGAACAGGAACGTATCAAACCCAAATGAGCTATGACGGCAAAAGAATCGCAGTTATGGATACCCGCACAGGAACGGTTAAAATATTTAATGTGCAGCCCGGCGATGAGATTCTATCGTTTACCGATAACGAGAGAGTTTTAAAAGATTATCGGATTGAAAATAAGTAAGTCATTAAACAACGGGTGTCTATTACTTCTTTTGCTGTAATAGAATGCACGTTTATTGAAGAGCGTTCAGAACGCAGGCTCTAATCCTGTCTTCTCGACTTTAGTCGCATATCTGTGTCCCCAAAATTAATGGGGGTGATGGCTATAATTTTTACTTTTTTAGGGTAAGAAATATAGTATAATGTTCCTTTCGTAATTTATACATATTCAGGAGTATAATATGAATGTTAAGGTTCATCTTTCACGGCCGGATGTAAACGAAGACGATATTAAGGAGGTGGTTGAGGTTCTTAAAACGCCAAACCTTTCGCTGGGGCCGAAAATACCGCAGTTCGAAGAAAAATTGGCAAAATACATCGGCAGGAAACACGGCATAGCAGTAAATTCCGGCACAAGCGGACTGTTTTTATGTCTGCAAGCTCTCGGAATAGGTAAAGGCGATGAGGTAATAACGACGCCTTTTACTTTCATCGCAACGACAAACAGTATTCTGATGGTCGATGCGAAACCGGTGTTTGTAGATATCGACCCTGTGAGCCTGAACATTGACCCGAAAAAAATCGAGGCGAAAATCACTTCGAAAACCAAGGCGATTATGCCGGTTGTTGTTTTCGGCAATCCTGTCGGTCTCGATGAGGTCTGGAAGATTGCGAAAAAACATAACCTGCCTGTAATTGAAGATAGCTGCGAAGGACTTGGCTCTGAAATTAACGGCCAAAAAATCGGCAATTTCGGAACAATGAGCAATTTCGCTTTTTATCCCAATAAGCAAATGACAACAGGCGAAGGTGGAATGATTCTTACTGACGATGAAAAGCTTGCCGATATATGCTGCTCGCTTCGCAACCAGGGGCGCGGCAAAGGCGGCGGATGGCTTGCTCACGATAGAGTTGGCTATAATTTCAGAATGAGCGATATCAATGCAGCGCTTGGAGTAAGCCAGCTTGGAAGAATTGAACAGTTTGTTCAAAAACGTCGAAATGTCGCGAAATTATATCAGGAGCTTTTGGCCGGCGAGAATAGAATAATGGTGCCAAAGGAACCCGATAGCAGCAGAATGAGCTGGTTCGTGTTTGTCATAAGGTTGAAAGAACCATACATTTCAAAACGGAACGATATTTTAACCGCAATGCTCACAGAAGGAATACAGGTAAGCAATTATTTCCCGCCGGTAACGCTGCAGCCGTTTATGGTCGAAAAATTCGGCTTTAAAGACGGCGATTTTCCGATTACCGACAGCGTATGCAAATGCACTATATCGCTGCCGTTTTATAATAACCTGACGAAAGATGATGCGGCACTGGTATGCAAAACGCTTAAGAAATGTCTGGATAAAGCGGTTTAAGAAATCAGCCCTGGACAATTTCGAGCAGGGCGGCGTCGATTTCAAGGCAGGTGGCTTTGCCGAGAATATCGACCTGAAGAACAAGGCGAGTTTTGTTCTGCTCGCTGACGGCCAAACCTTCTATTCCCATAAGAGGTCCGGCGATAACCCTGCATTGCTGGCCGGCTTTGATATAATTATATGGAGCGAGAACTGCGCCGCTTTGGAGGGCTCTTTCTATCGGCAGAAGCTCGTCAATCAAATGCTGCTGATTTTTTACCTCCAGAAGGCTTGCAACACGGTTAGTTTTGAGTACATCGAGCCTGTTCTCTTCGCTGCCGCAGAAAAAAACATATCCGCTGAACAAAGGCAGCATAGAACGCATGACCCTGCGGCTTTTTTTGTAAACTTTTTCGGTAAGGGGCAGAAAATAACTGATATTTTTCTTTTGCATCTGCCAGGCAAGAGCTTTTTCGTTTCTGCTTTTGGTATGCGCTACCCACCAGGTTCCCTGGAAGTCTTTAAGACTTGCCCCTGCAGGCCAGATTATCGGGGGATTTTCTTCAGGTTTTAACATAGTGGTATTTTATTGGAATTTGTCTGGTATGTCAATAAACAGTTGACAATTATAAAGTCGTAAGGAGACATTCGGTTTTATCGGAAAATTCCATTTCACCGCTAAATTCTGCGGGGAGCAGAATCGTTTGACCCTTAGCAAAATCAACAGCCTGGGAATTTTTTGAAATTATTCGTCCGCTGCCATTAATAATTATAATAACCTTCATTATTCCGGCGGAGATTGGTATTGATGTTCCTGCCTGCGATGTAATTTTATCAACCTTGAAATATTCGGTATCGGCAAGCCGGCCGGTTGTTTTTACGGTTAGCTCGTCAGGGTTCTGGTCGAAATGAATGCTTTCAAGAGCCTGGGCGATATGAAGCTGGCGGGGTTTGCCGTTTTGAAGCCTGTTGTAATCGAAAACCCTGAATGTGGTGTCGGAAGTCGTCTGAATTTCAGTAATTAAAATTCCTGCGCCGATGGCGTGAACGGTTCCTGCCGGCAATAAGTGACATTGGCCGACTTTTACGGAAATTTTATTTAGAAGGTCGGCGCAAGTGCCGTTTTTTATGGATTGTTCAAATTGTTCTCTTGTTATGCCTGGTTTTAAGCCTTTATAAATGAAGGAGTTAGGTTCGGCGTCGATTATGTACCAGCACTCGGTTTTGGGAGAGCCGGTTTTGAGTTTTTTTACCGTTTGAGCGTCAGGATGAACCTGGACACTTAAATCGTCGGCGGCATCGATGAATTTTATGAGCAGTCCGAAAGGCGGCTGGTAATTTTTTTTGCCGGTTATCTCCTGAGGATATTTTTGCAGAAGTTCGGAAATGGTTTGTCCGGCAAATTCACCGTTCAAGATAATGGATTTATCATTCGGCAAATCGGCAAGCTCCCAGCTTTCGCCGATTTTTTTATCGGCGGGAGAATCCTTGCCGAGGATGGTTCGAAACTTATTTCCGCCCCAGATAAGCTCCTTGTAAATCGGTTTGAATTTTAATGGATAAAGATTCATATTTTATTTATTTGTGTTTCAGATAGTCTGTTATGCCTTCGGCTACAGCCTGGGCCAGACGCCTTTGCATATCGTTATTATGAAGCTGCTTGGCCTCCCAGCGGTTTGAAAGGTATCCGATTTCAACCAAAACGGCAGGACAGTTGGTGTGTGTAAGGACACGATAGTTGGCTTTTTTAACGCCGTTACTGCCAAGGCCTGTTACAGCCATTCGAGTATCTATTGCGTCGGCAAGTTTCGACGAAGCCCACGAACCTGAGCGTTCAACGTAAACGGTAAAGCCGGTAAGGCTGCTTTTGGCCGATGAGTCAGCGTGAATACTCACAAAAACATCGGCTTTTGCACGGTTGGCGATGGCGGCTCGCTCTTCAAGCTCGATAAATTCGTCGCTGTTGCGAGTCATTATAACCCTGTGGCCTTTATCGCGTAATATTTGCGCAATCTGTTGAGCGACATCTAAATTGAGAATTTTTTCTTCATAGCCGTTAGCGCTGGTGGTGCCGGGGTCTTTGCCGCCGTGACCTGCGTCAATTACTATTGTTTTGCCGGTAAGCTCCCAGGGACTCTTTGTCGGTTGCTGCTGCTGCACAACGGACGGCGGAGCCGGCTCTATAACAGGTGTTTCTGCGACTGGTTTTGCAAGTTTACTTTTTATTTCATCTTCTATAGAGGCACGAACATTAAGAAGGCCGTCAACTTTTTTGGTTTTTCCCAGCGGACTAAGATAGTTGTTATTAACATAAACCTGATTTTGCTTCGGCAAAATTGTTACGGTATTGAAAGTGTCGTTGAATGTGATTTTATCGTCGGTAACCGTTGACATTGACATACCGACTTTTCCGGCAAGGTAATAGATATTAACCATTTCCTCATTTTGTCCCAGAAGGGCGGCGCCGCCTTTTTTCGAGGATTGCTGGCAGCCTGCCGCGGCTAACATTAATAAAACAGATAATAAAATTGTCAGTGAAGCGGTTTTTCTCATTTTTCAATCCTTTTAAAAAGTAATTCCTGAACTATGATAAGGCCTACATTTTTTAAAATAAATCTGCGCCATCCTGTTGTTTTTTAGTTTTTAGCTTAATGCTGAGATGATTGCAAGCTTGTTCTGTGATTTCCCTTCCCCGATTTGTTCTGCGGACAAAACCTATCTGCAATAAATAAGGTTCGACAACGTCTTCAAGAGTATCTTTTTCTTCGCCAAGCGTTGCAGCAAGAGCTTCAATGCCCGCGGGGCCGCCATTATAGACATTTGCCAGCGACCTCAAAAACGACCTGTCAAGCTCATCAAGGCCAAGCTCGTCAATCTGTTCCATTTTTAATGCGCTTGCGACTATATCAGAAGTCAATTTGCCTTTGCCTTTCACCTGCGCATAATCGCGAACTCTTTTTAGAAGCCTGTTTGCGATTCGAGGCGTGCCTCTGCTTCGCGAGGCGATAAGCTCGAGCGTGCCGTCCTGACAGGCCAGATTCAGCAGCTTTGCCGAGCGGACAAGTATCTGCGCAAGTTCGCTTTTGTTGTAAAACTCAAGATGATACATCATTCCAAATCTGCCCCGCAGAGGTGCGCTGAGCAAACCGGCCCGTGTCGTTGCGCCGATAAGTGTAAACCGCTTCAATGGAAAGTTTATCGTTTTGGCATGCATGCCGCTATCGACCGTGAAATCAACGCGGAAATCCTCCATCGCAGGATAAATAAATTCTTCGACAGGCGTGCTGAGCCGGTGAATTTCGTCGATGAAAAGAATGTCGCCGGTATTAACATTGCTAAGCAGGCCCATTACATCGCCTTGTTTAACAAGGGCAGGGCCTGAGGTAGTTTTTATTCTCGAACCCATTTCGTTGGCAATAACGTGAGCGAGAGTCGTTTTCCCAAGACCCGGCGGGCCATAAAACAAAATATGCTCCAACGGTTCGCCTCTTTTTTTGGCGGCTTCAATAGCGATAGACAGTTTTTCTTTTACGCTTTGCTGTCCGACACACTCGGCAAAAGTAGTCGGCCGTAGCGAAGCGTTAAAATTCTCTTCCTGCTCGTTCATCGAATCAGAGTCTAAAACCCTATCTATTGCCATCCTTTATACCTCTATTCCTTGTTTAATTCTGTAAACCAGCGGAACGAGTTCTTCTGCGGTTTTTATATTCGGATGTTTTCTGCACGCCAGATTAATAAGTTCAGCCGCTTCATTCCGTTTTTCACCCCAGGCGATAAGAATTTCAAGAGCCTCAATCTGGTAGCCTGCGAATGTCGTTTCTTCTTTTGCTCTTGACGCCTCTGCGCCGACTGCGAAGGTTGTCAGTTTGCCTTTAAGCTCTGCGATAATATGCTGGGCAAGCCTATTGCCGATTCCGGGCAGACTGATGAGTGTTTTTTCGTCGGCACTTTCAATTGCCGCCGCTACTGTCGCAATCGGCAGGGCGAGCGACTTGAGACCTTTTTTTATGCCGATGCCTTTTACGCTGGTATATCTTTTGAAAAAATCTTTTTCGCCTGCGCTTACAAATCCCACCATTTGCGGAATCAGATTTCCGCCTGCCATACTGCCTTCATAATATTCCATCGTGCAGAGCGTAATATCCTGGCCGACCCTGCTTGACAGCAGAGAGGCAAGATAACCGGGCAAAAGTATCTCATAGCAAACCTGTCCAATCCGGACAAGAGCCGAGTCGCTATTTAAACTAACAAGTTTTCCTTCTATTTGTGCTATCATTTTATATCGTATTTGCGCAACAAAGCGCGACCGCAATCGCATCAGCCACATCGGGCGGCTCCGGCATTTTCGCAAGACCCAGCAAACTCATTATGCTTCGCTGCATCTGCAGTTTCGATGCTCTGCCGTTGCCGGTTAAAGACTTTTTAATTCTTGTTGCGGCAAAGCTTTTTACGTCCGTGCCGCACTTACAGGCCGAGGCAAGTATAACACCTCTTGCGTGTCCCATCAAGATTGCGGTTTTCGGATGAGCGTAATGCGAATACAAATCTTCAACCGCCATACA
>JBEKEA010000049.1:0-13603 GCA_050014075.1 Sedimentisphaerales bacterium
GCTTATATTTTCAAATACGGCGAGCATTTTTATAATTTCCAGGGACTGCGGCAATATAAAGAAAAATTCGACCCCGAATGGCAGCCGAAATTTCTGGCCTGTCCCAAGGGATTTATTGTTCCGCGAGTGCTGACTAATATAGCGGCATTGATTTCAGGCGGTATGACGGGCATCATTAAAAAATAGAAAAATAAGGTAACAAAAAAGCCCGTATCCGAAACTGCCGAATACGGGCTTTTATTTTTTTAAAAAATTTCTTATCGCTGGATACGGCCTCGTGAACCTTTAATGAAGTTTTCTACCTGTTCGAGAGTTACCATTGTCGTATCTCCCGGCGTAGTCGTCAGCAAAGCGCCGTGTGCCCAGCCGAGTTTAACCGCTTCTTCATACGTTCTGCCTGTGAGCAGGCCATAGAAGAACACAGGTCGGAGCCTGATAAACTTTACCGTCAATCCATGCCACTGAACTCCATGTATGATGATTAGTGTTATGTTCTTCGCGAAGTGTAGTCGCAACAGCTTTCACGTTCGGGAACTGCTTTATAACTTCGCCAATCACCGAGATGAAAACGGATGGGTCGAGTTTGGATTGTTTAACAACGTCCGGGCCTTTCACGCCAAGGCCGTCCTGCATATCCGCTTCGTTGCCGACCAAAACATCGACGTTCTCAACGATTCGATGCATAATTTTGAGGGCTTTTTCCTGTCCGCCACGGAATTTCCAGAGTTTGGCGCGGTAGTTGATGTCGAAACTGGTAACTGCACCTTTGGACTTTGCGTATTTCATCGCTTCAATAATCAGCTCAGAGGTTGATTCTGAAAGCGCGGCGAAAATTCCGCCGCTGTGGAACCAGCGAACGCCGTCCTTGAAAATTTCAGCCCAATTAATATCGCCGGGCTTAAGCTGAGCGGCGGCCTCAATAGCACGGTTGTAATCGACTTCCGGAGTACGAACGCCGTAAGCTCTGTCACTGTAAACCAGCGCCATATTCGGGCCCTGAACGCCGTCACGCTCGAACCATTTGTAAAACGGTTTTACGCCCATAGCCCTGACACGTTCCTGTATCAAACGGCCGAGACGATATTTCACCATCGCCGTCGCGATGCCGGTGTTCAGCTCGAAGCAGTCTGACAAATCTGCGGCGACATTATATTCGCCTCCGCTGACGTATGCCTGAAAGGTTGTCGCTTTATGAAATGGAATAATTCCCGGGTCCAAACGGCATACCAATGCGCCAAGAGACAAGAAGTCCAGTGCGCCTTTCTTGGATACAACAAGTTTACTCATATCAAACCTTCCTTTAAATCATATTTGTAAATTATATTAAGCTATATAAGTTGATGCGCTGGTTGTGCCGCCGCGGCCTGTCCAGTTCGTATGGAAAAACTCTTTGCGAGGCTTATCAACGCGCTCGTAAGTGTGAGCGCCGAAATAATCCCGCTGAGCCTGCAGCAGATTTGCCGGCAGTCTTTCGCAGCGATAACCGTCATAATATGCAAGAGCAGAACTAATGGTCGGCATTGGAATGCCCATATCAACGGCAGCCCTGACAACCCTTCTCCACGAACTCTGTGCTTTCTTGACCGCGCTTTTGAAGAATGGGTCAAGCAGCAGATTTATGAGTTCCGGATTTTTCTTGAATGCGTCTTTTATTTTACCCAAAAATGCCGAGCGAATGATACAGCCGCCTCGCCACATAAGAGCGATTCCGCCGTAGTTGAGATTCCAGCCGGATTCCTTGGCGACAGATCTCATAAGCTGATAGCCTTGTGCGTAACTTACGATTTTAGAGGCATAGAGAGCCTTTCGCAAATCTTCTATCATTTTTGTTTTATCGCCTTTGTAAGTTTTTATGGGGCCCGCAAGAATTTTCGATGCCGCGACTCGCTCTTCCTTCAGTGCCGAAAGACATCTTGCGAAAACTGCTTCGCCGATGAGCGTCAAAGGCTGGCCGGCATCGAGAGCAGCGATGGCTGTCCATTTTCCTGTGCCCTTCTGCCCTGCCGTGTCGAGAATTAAATCGACAACCTCATTGCCCTGCTCATCCTTATACCCAAGGATGTCGCGGGTGATTTCGATAAGGTATGAATCAAGCTCGCCTTTGTTCCACTCGGCAAAGATGCTGTTCATTTCGGTATTTGTCAGGCCCAGACCCTGTTTCATCATTTGATAAGTTTCGCAAATCATTTGTATGTCGCCGTACTCAATGCCGTTATGCACCATCTTGACGAAATGACCGGCGCCATTTTCGCCAACCCAGTCGCAACAGGGTTCGCCTTCTTTGGTATGAGCGCAAATTTTCTGGAAGATTGGTTTTATAGCAGGCCATGCAGCGGACGAACCGCCGGGCATAATAGATGGTCCGGTCAAAGCGCCTTCTTCGCCGCCTGAAACGCCTGTGCCGATATAGAGTTTGCCTTTGCTTTCGACATATTTTGTTCTGCGGGTCGTATCGGGGAAATGGCTGTTGCCGCCGTCGATGATGATGTCGCCGTTTTCAAGGTGAGGCAGAACCAGTTCGATAAAATCATCGACCGCCTGGCCTGCTTTTACCATCAGCATAACTTTGCGCGGCGTTGCAAGATTTGCACAAAGCTCCTGGATAGAATGGCAGCCGATTATTTTTTTGCCTTTCGCTCTGCCGTTGACAAAGTCGTCGACTTTCGAAACGGTACGATTAAAACAGGCAACGGTAAAGCCTTTGCTTTCCATATTGAGAATAAGATTTTCACCCATTACAGCAAGACCAATAAGACCTATATCAGCTTTCGACATTTCAATTTGCTCCTTAATTTAAATTATTTATTAAATCTGCCTTTGTATGCCCACAGGCCCAGACCGGGGTTGGAGATGAAAAATATTTTCTCTCCATCGGGCATAGTATTAAAACCATTTTTAAGTTTATCTGGATTGTAACGTTTCATCATCTCGGCAAGGTCGCCGTATTCGAAATTAACCGATTCGATTTCTTTCCTTGTTAATTTTCCGGGGCAATAAGTAATTTTAAACCTGCCCTCGCTTGAGCCGTGGATGAGATGCGCCGCTGCGCTTAAATTTGCTTTCAAATCCTCATTTTTATTTACATATTCGAGGACTTTTGGCGTTCCGACGTAGCCGTATTTCCTGATTAGCGCATCTATCTGCTTGTCTTCGCCGAATTCTCTTACGCCCGGAGCAAGCACAACCAGTTCGCCGCCGTCGGCCATTGCCATTCTTGTTCGGTATATGCTTTTGTTGCCCAGCCAGGTGCTTTTATATTCGTGCGGGTCAAGATAAACGACCGCTTTTTTGAGCGGCTCATCGAGCATAGTAAAATTGGTCTTTAAGCAAAGGTCGGATGCGAGGTTGAAACATTCGGCATCGTCGCCGACAAAAAGACCCCTTGTATGGGTTTTTCTTTTGTCGTCCGATGAGACAACAGTAAGAGCATAAACAATCGGCATATCTTTAAGAAAATGCTCATCAGCGTAATTAAGGACTTTTCGCACGGCGTTATCCGCCCTGCCCATAATTTTTTCCATATCGCAGACGGCGCCGAGGAAATGACTCTTGTTAATGCCTTCCGGGCCGCCGAGGCCGACGAAAATATTTTTATTGTAATTGGCCATACCGATAACCTCGTGAGGCACTACCTGACCAATCGACAAAATTAAATCAAAGCCGCCTTCGACGAGCAGTTTATTAACCTGGGCCGGCCAATCGTAATCTACTTTTCCGCCGCTGACTTTCTTTATGAAATCGGCGGGCACTTTGCCAAGCGTAACAGTATCGGTGCGCCAATTATATGTCCTGAAAAGATGCAGAGGCGTATCGCCATACATCTTTTTTATTTCCGCTTCCGTCATCGCAAAATGTGTCCCCACCGCGGGCAGAATATCGGTAAGTTTATCGCCATAATACAGCCAGGCCATATTGGTAAGTTCGCCTGCCCGCGAATAAAACCGCGTAATGTCCGGACCGATTACGAGGACCTTTTTTCGTTTGCCGAGCTTATCGAGAGCGGCAAACAGACCCTTCTTCAGGTCGTCGGCGCTCAAACTTGTTTGCGGGTTTCCGGTGCTATAATACAACATAAAAAATCATAACTCCTTTATGTGTAATAAGTTAAAACCATAAATAATTGGTTCATTTTCAGAACCACCTTATATAGCAGAATCGGGGGTTGTTTTCAAGAACTATTATACTTATTTAGCAAGTCCAAGGCAATGACGCAGTAATGGGCTTTTGCTTTACAATATTCGCCGAAAGGGTTATATTTGCTTTTTTATGCCGGTGTAGCTCAACGGTAGAGCGCAGCTTTAAAAAGTAAAGATTTATCATTTTTAGAGGAAAAAAAATGCCAAAAATTATCATTGCTGGACTATTTTTGTTGGCTCTGGCCGGTTGCATAGACAGCCAGACAAAAAGATATTACGATTCGGCCGCGGCAGATTATGGCGAATGCCCACAGAACTACGAACAAACGATTAAAAATATAGTGTCTGAGACATTAAAGGACCCGTACAGTGCCCAATACAGATTTGAAGCTCCATACAAAGGATATGCAAACAAAGGGTTTCAAGGCAGGGAATATGGCTGGATTGTTACAGTTGGGATTAATGCAAAAAATAGTTTTGGAGCATATACGGGCGAACAGAAACATTCATATTTATTTAGAGGTGAACATATGGAGTTTGAATTTTGGACGTTTGATCAATAAGCAGATTGTAGTTTGCTAACAGTTTTTCGTCTCCGATGTTGCTTTTATCGCTTTTTGAAGATAAAATAGACAAACTTAAATCTGCGTTTTGAAAACAAAACCGCATTATTTAGGTATTTGCCGGTGTAGCTCAACGGTAGAGCGCGGCTTTCGTAAAGCCGAGGTTTTGGGTTCGAATCCCACCACCGGCTTTTGACAACGACAGTTGTCATTTCGAGCGCAGTCGAGAAATCTTATTCCTGGGAAATAATATGAACAATCCAGAAAAAGCAGTTGAAGCATTTAAAGGTGGCCTTTCCTGTTCGATGGCGGTTTTCGGAGAATATTGCGAAAGGTTTGGCCTGGACAAAAAACAGGCGTATAAAATCAGCAGCGGATTCGGCGGCGGTATGCATCTTGACCAGACCTGCGGTGCGGTAACCGGAGCGATAATGGCTATCGGATTAAAATACGGCAGAACACGGGCTGACGATATAGATGCCAAGATGAAGACAATCCAAAAGGTAAATGAATTTGCCAAAAGGTTTAAGCATCGCCACGGCTCAATTGGCTGTACGGAACTTATAGGCTGCAATATCAGTACACCCGAAGGTTTCGCAGAAGCGAAAAAGAATGACTTTTTTAAACAGAAATGCACCAAATATGTCCAATCCGCGGCGGAGATTCTGGAAGAAATGCTTGCCTGAATTATTACAGCTCCCTTGCCAGAGCGGCGGCGCCGATAATGCCGGCATCTTCTCCGAGAGTTGCGAAACAAATCTCAACTGTATCCTCTTTTTTAATTTTCCAGATATGCTGTTTGAAATAATATTTTATCCTGTCTAAAAGCGGTTTTCCCGCCGCAATCATCCCGCCGGCAAAAACGATTTTTTCAGGCTCAGTGCAATGCAAAGCATTTACACATAGCACTGCTAACACCTCGGCAGTCTCATCGGTTATCTTTTTTGCAAGCGCATCGCCTTTTGCTAAATGCTGATAAACATCTTTACTGGTTATCTGCCCGTTTTTCTCCAATACCGCTTTAAGACTTGATTTTGCGCCTGCTTCTATCGCTTCTGCCGCCCTTCTGGCGGTGCTTGAAGCCGATGCGTAAGCTTCAGTGCAGCCTTTCTGTCCGCAACCGCATAATCTGCCATTGACATTCACAATTGTATGCCCCAGTTCAGCGGCGTTATCTCCGCTGCCGTGGAGCAGTTTGCCGTCGGATATAATTCCGCTGCCGATGCCGGTGCCGAGCGTGAAGAATACCATATCCTTTATGTTTTTGCCCTGACCTGTGGCAAATTCACCGTAGCAGGCGGCATTAGCATCATTTTCGAGAACTACCGGCTTGCCGAGTTTTTTGCTGAGCATTTTGCTTATCTGCACATCGGTAAATTTCGGCAGATTCGCACAGCGGATAAGTATGCCTTTTGAATATTTTGCCGGACCAGGCGTGCCGATTCCAACAGCTTTAACTGTTTTAAGCGGAACTTTGCTGTTTGTCGCCATCGACTTTATAGTATCAGCCATTCTATCTATAACGACAGCAGGCCCCATTTGCGCATCTGTCGGAATAGAAGTCTTCCACAGCAGCTTTAAATTTGCAGAAAAACAGCCGATTTTGATATTCGTGCCGCCGAAATCTACTCCAATGAAATTTTTATTTGCCATAACCATCCGGATTTTTACTGTGCCATTGCCAGGCGGTTTCAACGATTTTCTCAATCGCAGGATATTTTACTTTCCAGCCGAGCTCTTTAATCGCTTTCGAAGCATCTGCCGTCAGCACCGGAGGGTCGCCCGGCCTGCGGGCAACTTCGGTAACCTTGAAATCTTTGCCGGAAACTTTTTTAACCGTCTCTATAACCTGCCGAACCGAATAACCTTTGCCGTTGCCAAGATTGAATACCAGTTCGCTTTTGTTTTCGAGTTTTTCAAGAGCCAGTAAATGCGCCGAGCATAAATCCTCGATGTGAATGTAATCTCTTATGCACGTTCCGTCCGGCGTCGGGTAATCTGTGCCGAAGATTTTTATATCTCCTCTTTTGCCCATCGCAGCGGCAATTACCAGAGGAATAAGATGTGATTCCGGTTTATGGTCTTCGCCAAGAGTACCGTTTCCGCCTGCGCCGCAGGCATTGAAATATCTCAAAGCGGCGTAATTCAGTTTTCCAGTCTGGCTTTGAAAATGGCACATTCGCTCGACAGCCCATTTTGTTTCGCCGTAAGGATTAATCGGTTCTTTCGGAAGGTCTTCAGTGATTGGAACGCTTTTGGGCATACCATAAACAGCGGCCGAGCTGCTGAAGACAAACTTTTTAACGCCTGTTTTCTCCATCGCAGCCAGAAGAATCAGGGTATTGCAGACATTATTGCGATAATATTCCAGCGGCTTTTCGCATGATTCGCCAACCTCAATAAAAGCGGCAAAGTGCATTGCCGCATCGATTTTTTTCTCTTTGAGGACTTTTACGAGCAGGTCAAAATCCGCAAGGTCTCCTGTAATCAGCTCCTGTCCTTTTACAGCCTGTTTGTGTCCTTTGCTGAGATTATCAAAAACAACAGGTTTATGCCCCGCCCCGGCGAGCATAGCCGTCATATTGCTGCCGATATACCCCGCCCCGCCGCAGACAAGAACGTTCATTCCGCACCTCTTTGAGATTTGAGATTTGAGATTTCAAATTTCAGATGTGCGGGATTCATTATTTGCTGCCCTTCTTTTTGCCTGTGATTTTTTTATCAATTTTGTCGAGTATAACTTTTTCGAGCCGGCTGTCCCTGCCGATATCTATCCAGTCCATCTTTTTTGCCTGTTCGTCATTGATAGTCAATTTCTGCATCGTTTCGTTACTCCCGGTAAATAAACTTTGTGCTTGTCCGGCGCTGTCGATATCTTTTTCCGGAATAGAAAGCCTTTCTCTTTTGACCGTGCAGACAATACAAACCTGTCCCTGAATTTCATTAAAACCAAGCTCAACAGTTCGCTGAATACTGTGGATGTTAGACTGCGCTATGTTATATCCGCCGACATTGTCTTTGCGCCAAAGCTCGAAAAATTGGCTGCCTGTCTGCGGCTTAGTTGTCATTAAGTGTAGTGTGGGGTCGGACTTATCGATAACAAAGTTCATACCGATAAGAACAAGCTCGGAGGATTTCATTGCCGAATTGATATCAACACTCGAAAGACATTTCGGCTCAGGTGCAGCCATCTGCTTTTCAGTGCAACCAGAAAAGAAACAAACTAACGTAACCAGCGTCCAGATAATAACTTGCTTTGCCATTGTCAATCCCTTTAAATTCACAAGTGAAGGAATTATAAACTGTAACTAATTAACTCTCAAGAGTTAATTAGTTGATAGTCGCTATGAAAAAAACACCAAAATCATATAAAAACAGGGGTAAAAAATCAAAACTTGTCCGCCTTTTACCCGCCTCAGGCGGACCGATACCCAAAACGTTATCGTACAAATCTTCAATTTTCATTCTTCAATCGAAATCAGTCTCAATAACCCCTTTGGTTGACTGATGATACAGTCAGCTCCTGCTTCTATAAGTTCACCTCTGCCTCTGAAGCCCCAGCTAACGCCTACAGCTTTGATACTTGCGGCTTTAGCCGTTTGGACATCGATTTTACTATCTCCGACGAAGATTGCTTCCTCAGGTTTAACTTTAAGCTGCGCAAGCACTTGCAATACTGCGGTTGGCTCAGGTTTTACAGCTACTGCTTCAATTGTGCCTTTGACAATTTGAAACAATCCATTGAAGAAATGACTCACGATTTTCTGCGCCATTTTTTCGTCTTTATTAGTTAGAACTGCCAATTTGAATTCTCTTTTTGAAAGTTCAGTTACAACCTCTTGTAATCCATTATATGGCCGGGACTTATTAAGACATATTTGCATATATTTTTCGCGCATTTTCACAAGGACTTGTTCTATAAGTTCTTGTTTGTCGGTTGGAAGTGCCTTGCTTATAAGTGTTCTTGTTCCTTCTCCGACCATTTGCTTAAATGCTTCGGTGTTATGGACTTGCTGGCCGAAAAATTTTAGCGCGTAATTAGTTGCGTCCGCCAGGTCTTCCAAAGAATTTACAAGTGTTCCGTCAAGGTCGAAAATCACAGCTTTATAACTCATTTATACCTCAAATATTATGATTAATTTAAACCGGCAGTTTAAGAAATATTGCTTTTAAAGTCAACAAATCAGCTTTTTTAAGAAGAAATTTAATTGATTTTACATAATTCTTGCAAAATCTAACCTTTTTGTTATAATATATAGTTAGTTGCTCCAATTCTGCAGCCTGAAAGGGAGCTATGGATATATCGTTAATTTTATTTAAAAAAGACGGTACGAAAAGAAATTTTCCTATCCGTAACAAAGCCACAACCCTCGGCCGCGGCGTGGAATGCGATTTATGCATACCTTTGCAGGTCGTTTCCCGAAAGCATTGCCAGCTGAGCCTGGAACCTAATGCGCTAAAAATTCGCGACCTCAAATCCAGCAACGGCACTTACGTCAACGGCACTAAAATCGATGGCGAAGCCACCGCAATGCCCGGCGACCGCATCCAAATTGGCCCGTTGATTTTTACTCTGCAAGTCGATGGCCAGCCAGCAGATATAACTGCCCCCGATGACGCCTTAATTAAGCTTACGCCCGACACTGCAACAGCCGACCCCGAAGAAATGAACCGCAGCGCAACATTTACAGGCTAATCTCTGTTATTGGGCCTAAATATGCAATTTCAACCGGTTTTTCACCCCCAGATTGCAGATTACTGGACTTTACCAATCAGAAGCTTTGGGGCATACCACTCGCGGCAAGAAATTACTTGACTTTGATGTTACAAGTCTGGTAAAATTCTCATAAGATATCTATTGCTATAAAGTTAGCAAAAACATTTAAAGAAGAAAAAGAGTCGGGAACGGACCGGGAAGAGGAAAGGATGCGAAGAAAGTTTGTGTTTATTTTTAGCTTTCCCGCTTACTTTAAGGGAAAAGCTAAAAGGTTTGGCCTTAATTTAATAAGCCGGGGAGTTCACCAAGGTTATTTGGGCTCTCTCTTAATTAATAATAAAGCTAATTAAAACCAAAGCCGCTATCGGCTTTGGTTTTTTGTTTTAATCTTCACGGAGGAATTGGTTTCCAGACAAGGACGCAAAAAAGATAAAAGGCCGGTTTGCGCATTGGTCGCAACCGGTGAAGAAAATTAATTTTATTTATCTATAGGAGGAAGGGAAAATGAAGAAGTTATCAATAACTGTAAAAGTAAAAGCAATTACCGGTCTGCTATGCTTGTTAGGTCTGGCGATGCTGGTCGCATCGGCCAATGCACAGCCTTTTCACTTTACTATCACGTCCGACCAACGCGGTGGAACTGACGCAATGCAACCATTCGGCAGCCGAACCTTTCAGGCGATTAAAGACAAAGTCGGTGGTCCGGGCGCTTTCCACGTTTTGTGCGGAGATATTGATTATGCCGCTACGAATCCGTCAAATCGCACGTTAATAGACACCTATTTTGGCTCGAACTTCCCCTGCTACGGAGTTGTTGGCAATCACGATGCAGAATCGCCTACAACGGATATGCAGTGGCTTCGGGACGAATATAACAACGGCCACAGCGTCAGGACTCCGTTGCAAACTTTAATCAACCGGCCAGGCCCGACCGGAAGCGTCGAAACAACATATTCATGGGACTATGGCAATGCTCATTTTATCGTCCTGAACTGTTATTGGGATGGCAATACAATAGCCAACAGCGACAGTGACCATGGCTTAATTCATGGTGATGCCAGTGGTGATATAAAACCGGCGTTACTTACCTGGCTAACGAATGACCTGGCGGCCACCAGCAAGCCTTTTATCTTTATCTTTGTGCACGAACCGGCCTTTCCTTACAATCATCACTACGGCGACAGCCTTGACAAGTACCCGACTGACCGGGACGCTTTCTGGTCGCTTTTGGAAAGCCATAAAGTTTCGGCCGTTTTTGTTGGTCATACACATTATTACTACAAGCATCAGGGCGACAAACGCGGTTGGACCTACGATTATCCCACCATTAACAGTTGGAGAACGCAGGACCCCAATATGGCCGGTAAATATGGCAGGGTCTGGGAAATCAGCACAGGCAACGCCGGCTGGACACCAGGAGGTGTTACAGCGGGCCCAACTCAAAATGATTACCTTCCCACTAATCTGCAGTGGAACGGCCTGGAATTTATTGATGTTAATGTAACCGAAGATTTCGCAACTGTCAATGTATACCGCGATATTCGTCCGCTTTCAGACTCAAATACAGGCTTGAACTTTACTCTGGCCGACACCATATCCATTAACGGCGACTTTCTTGCTTATAATGACTGTGTGTTTGACCCCTGCCTGGTCGATGTCAACACCGACCCCTTCGGAAATAAAGTAGCATACGGGGATTTGGCTCATATCACGAATTACGGAACCGGCACCCCGTCGAGTGACCATCAATCATCATACGTTTTCCCTACATCTGGTAAATTGAAAGACTACACTACCGGCGCCGATACTGGTGTGACGTGCACGATGACGCAGAGCGGCGGCGTGACTTGGCAGCCTATGGTTGGAAGTGTTTCTGGAACCAATTGGAGCGGCGGGTACGACACCGCTCCCGGCACGGATGCCTATAGCACCTTCCACGGCATTGCTGATATGACCGGTGTCATCTATTACGGCACCGCCTCCGGCTGGTGGGTTGATGCGAATTTCACGGGATTAAACCCCAATAAGACATATACATTTGCCACATCTGCTGCGCGCTCCAAGAGCACCACAGATGGCGCACCTGGCTATCTCGACAGGTGGACTATATACACTATCTCAGGTATTGACTCTGCCACCAATGCAAGCACAGCCGGCACAACAGAATACCTGGGCGACCCCCTGAGAGTGCGTTTCAACACAGGCAACAATCACAACGAAGGTTATGTGGCGCGATGGACGGGTATTACTCCGGGTGCCGATGGGAAGTTCAAGGTCCGCGCAGAAGCATCTCCGGATTCGAATGACCCTGCTATTCGTAAGGCATACGCTTTTTCCGTCTTTATGCTTCGGGAGGAACCGATGTCGCCGGACCACACACCGCCGACGCCGAACCCGATGACATGGGCCTCGGCGCCAACGGCAACAGGAGCAACCTCAATTACGATGACGGCTAATACCGCTACAGACGCTAATTATCCGCCTGTGCAGTATTACTTTGAATGCACCACCGACAGCAACAAAAGCAGTACTTGGCAAATAAGTCCGACCTATGCACCGACGGGTCTGACCCCGAGCACCTTATATACATTTAGGGTCAAGGCTCGTGACGCAGCTCCTGTCCCGAACGAGACAGGCTGGTCAACAGAACAATCTGCTACCACACCTCAGCCACCTCCTGGCGCAGCAACAAATCCAAGCCCAAGTACAGGGGCAACTGGCATAGCTATAACAACTGATCTCAGCTGGACTGCTGGCTCTAACGCTACATCTCACGATGTATACTTTGGAACCGCAACTACGCCGCCATTAGCGAGTAGCAGCCAGGCAGGCACAACTTTTGACACCGGAACAATGAGCTATAATACAACTTATTATTGGCGTATAGATGAAAAGAACGCAGGTGGCACAACTACAGGCACGGTATGGCACTTTACGACAGCAGCCCAATCATTACCCACGTTCGTCGCGGCCGGGACCGTCGCATACAACACAAATGCGATTACACCAGCGCTTCCTTCGGGTATCGCTGCAGGCGACATTTTGTTGCTGTTTCTTGAGACTGCTAATCAGGCTATAACTATTCCTACCCCGAATGGCGGGACATGGACGGAGGTTACTAGTTCACCGCAAGGAACTGGAACAGCTGGTAATACCAGCGCGACCCGACTTACGGTCTTCTGGTCGCGGTTTAATGGGACTCAAGGTGCTCCAACTACGTCTGACTCAGGTGACCATCAGCTTGGCCGTATTATTGCCGTTCGTGGCGCCGCTACCTCCGGCAATCCTTGGAATATTACGGGGGGCGGCGTTGAAGCTACGGCAGACACCAGCGGCTCCATTCCAGGCGCGACAACAACGGTTAACAATACTCTTATCGTGGCGGCCATTGCCGCGGCTCTACCCGACTCAAACGGCACAAACGATTTCTCGGCATGGACAAACTCCAACCTGACAAGTATCGCCGAGCGCACCGACGATACTACGGGCCAAGGAAACGGCGGCGGGCTTGGGGTAGCCACGGGCGGGAGAGCGGCCACAGGGGCTTACGGCAGCACGGCTGTTACCCTTGCGACTTCAGCATACAAGGGCATGATGAGCATCGCAATCAAGCCTGGAATGACCCCCGGACAGGCAACTAATCCAACGCCGATTAACGGCGCGACATCTGTCAGCCTGACTCAGGACCTAAGCTGGTCAGCAGGCAGCGGCGCTACATCCCGCGATGTATATTTCGGCACAGTAAATCCGCCGGTAACCAAGGTCATTGCTGATGGTACAGCTTTAACCTATGACACCGGAACAATGGTTAATAATAAAACTTATTATTGGCGTGTAGATGAGAAGAACGCCGATGGCACAACTACAGGCATGATATGGAGCTTTACGACTATTCCTCTACCGCCAGGTGCGGCAACAACTCCAAGCCCAGCAGATACAGCAATAAACGTAGGCACTACTACAGACCTTGGCTGGACTGCAGGCAGCGGCGCCACTTCTCATGATGTATATTTTGGAACTGCGACATCGCCGCCGTTAGTTTGCGGCGGTCAGGCAGGAACAACTTTTGACACCGGAACAATGGCAACAAGCACTACATATTATTGGCGTGTAGATGAAAAGAACGCAGGCGGTACAACTACAGGTACGGTATGGAGCTTTACTACTGTTCCTCCTCCGCCAGGCGC
>JBEKEA010000050.1:0-12119 GCA_050014075.1 Sedimentisphaerales bacterium
AATATCTTATCTTTGACTCGGTTTGTAGCCATAAAGGAGATAATTATATCCGAATATTAATGTTATTCAAGAAAAAAGCCCGGCCTATTGACCGGGCTTTTGAATAACATTTAATTACACAATTAGAAAGTATAGTCGAGATTTACCCTTGCAAAGTATGCGGCGTCTCTGCTCCCGCTCGCATAGTAGTTACCCGGCTGGAAGTACTCGAGCAAAATATTGCCTTTAAGGTTTTTCGTGAAGGCATATTTGAGACACCAGGTAGCAAGCGTGCCTCTATATTTTCCGGTATCTGAAAAGCCCAAACCGCTGCTATGCGTAAAGTTCTTCCTGGTGTTTTGATCTGCCCAAAGCCAATGAATATCTGTGTCCATTGACATTTTTTCTGTTAACTGAATACTGTGTCCCAATCCGGCTCGGTAAAGATTTGTCACTTCACCTGCCTGAGTTTCGAGGTTGTAAACGTAGAGAAGAGTTTCACTAATTCGCGGCCATTCACCCCACAACGGGTCGAACGCCTCGCTTTTGCCGGTACCGGGCTTATCGCCGGAGAGGTATTCGAAGCTGCCTCGCAGTTTATTTTTCTTGGCATCGTTGAAGTGGTATTCAATCCTGTCAACCGTGCCGAATGCCATAAGGCCTTTCATGCCGGTATGCGGAAGTGCCTGATTCGTCGGGTCAAAACCTTCCTTCCTGCCTGTCTGGACAGCGCCCTCAGCCCTGTATTTCCAGTGTTCGCTTCCAAAGATTGACCCGGATAAAGCGCCGCCAAAAGTATATATATTAGCCCTCTTGCTCCAATTTGCATTCCATCGGTCATTGCCTGTCGGGGTCGCTTTCATAGCGTAATTTATCGGATTATCAACCTTTAGTATAAAGTATCCTTCAAGATTCAAACTCGGCCGGGACTTATCCGTGTAATAAAGTATTACAGCTCTTTCATCCTGTTGCGTTATTACTGCATTACGGTCATTGATCGGTTTCAGATACCAGTCTTCCGCAGCACGATTCTCGGCATAAATTAAATCCAACGTAGTTTTTTCCTTGCTGGGAATATTATAGGTAAATCGCAGAGCATCGAAATAAGCGGTTCTTGCCGCATCTCCCGGTGTGGCATCACAAATAAGCCAGCCTTCGCCAAGCATAATATCCTGTCTGCCGACAACCATTGTCAAGGGCATACCGCCGAAGTTTCTCACTACCAAATTAAACTGGTCCCATACAATTTCACTAAAATCTGTGCTTTCGGTTCTTTTTTCTGCAGAAGTTCCATTACCGTTTTTGCGCTCCGGCACATCCCAGACTCTGAACTCCCATGCATACCTGATATTGAAATCCATATCGTCATTGAGTTTGAACTTCAGCGACCATCTCATACGATTCTGATACCAGTTCCAGTTACTGTCTCGATGTGTCGCGTCATTGTTCAGCGTGTCGAGATTCCAGCCGTATGTCCAGCGCATTCTCAAATCAGCGCCCATTTCAAGCCAGGGTGTAGGATTATGAAACCAGTCCCTGAATCTTTCCATACCCTCTTTGGAAGAATCGCTTTGGGCAGGTGCAGCAGTAGCTGCAGGTTTTTGTGCCGCGGCCGGTTGTTGATCAGCAGCAAATGAGTTGAATGTCATCGCCGAAAGTAAAATAGAAATGATTAACAGCAGTCTCCATACATTCTTTTCCATTTTTTTCTCCATAAAAAGATGGTCAGCTAATACTTTTTGCCAATGTGATCAATATTTTACGCAATTTTGGATAAATTTCAATTACTTTTAAATTTATTTTAATAATTTATTTTCAATAGTTTAACCGTCATAACTATTTTTCGCCAAAGCACTTATGAAGATGTTCCTTTGAAGGCGGTTGAGTAAACAGCGAAACAACAATAGCGACTAATATTGATACTGGCAGAGCGACGATAAGCTGGTCAACTACAGGCCAGTTAGCCTTACCTGCCAGGATACTGTCTTTGCCTCCTGTTAATTTCTCCACTAAGCCCAGTGCCCCGGCCTCCTGTGCCTTGACAAGAAGCAGCCAGCAAGTCGTTATTAAAAATCCGACTATCATCGAACTAATCGCCGCGGCTTTTGTCATTCGTTTGAAAAACAGTCCGCCGAAAAACGTCGGCATAAATGCTGAAGCGCACAAACCGAAAAATATGGCGGTAGCTCTTGCGATAATAATCGAGCTTTGCGCAGAGTAATAACTCCAGAGCATCGCTATGACAAAGCCGATGATAATTCCTATTCGTACCACGAACATTGTATTGCTGTGTTTGCCGGTGATTTGCTCATAGACATCTCTGCCGATACCGGTGCCTAATGCGTGGAACTGGCTGGACAAAGTGCTCATCGCTGCGGAAAGCAGTGTAAGCAAAAATACAATGCCGAACCATTTCGGCATCGCCTTGGTTATATATGTCGGAATTATCTGCTCGGCATCTCCGCCGGCATAAACAACTGAAATGCTCCTGCCCTGAACGATAGGAAATTCTTTATTATCAATTACTTTTATACCGAGAGCAGCGTCCTTCGTAAGCGTTACCGGCGCCTTCTTGCCTTCGCCTTTTGCGTCAACGACATCGCTCCATGCTCCGGTATCATCTTTTTTCATAATCTGCAATACAGCGAATCCTTTGGCTTCATTAATCGATTTAATTACTCTGCCGGTAAGAGGGTCACCGTGCTGATTGAAATAAACATTCGATAGTGCGCCGACAGTAAACGCAACGCCTGTCATCGCAAGAATAAATATTCCGCCGGTCGGCACAGCGCGGTTAAGTTCTCTTTTGCTCTTTACCGTCATAAATCTTAAAGCAAGCTGAGGCTGAGCGAGTACGCCGATTCCGACGCCCATAACTATTGTCGTTACCACAGTCCACCATAAGTTATATTGGGGACCGCCCCAGCCGAATTTCGGCATCGCAGTCCAGCCTTGATGTCCTATCGCAGCCAATTTGCTCGGCACAAGCGGCGCCATATCTGTAAGATACTGATGGCTCGGCACAATGCCGCCGACTTTCACATAAGTCCAGACCATCAGAATTGCCATACCGACAAACATAATGCCGCCCTGCAAAGCATCGGTATACATAACGCCTTTAAGGCCGCCCATTAAAACATACGTTGCGGTTATTACGCTGAAGATAAAAAGCGCCGCATTGTAATCGACACCTAACTGCGTCGCGAAATATTTAGTGCCGCCGATTAAAACCGCGGCCGCATACAACGGCATAAAAAGAAAAATTGTACCGCCTGCGAAAACCTGGATAAATTTGCTGTCGAACCGTCTGCCGAGAAGTTCCGGAAATGTATGTGCATCAAGGCGATGTCCCATTCGACGGGTCGGCCCGCCAATAAAGACAAACGCAATGAAAATGCCCATAAAGATATTGAGCATAGTAAGCCACAAAAGACTCATTCCGAATAATCCGGCAACGCCGCCAAAGCCGACAATGGCAGATGTGGAAATAAAAGTTGCGCCATAACTTAAGGCCATAATTAATGGATGTGCCTCCCGGCCGGCAACCATATAATCAGCTGCGGTTTTGGTACGCTTAAAGCCAAGCCAGCCAAGATAAACCACTATCAGCATGTAAACCACAACCGAAACCATCGTCCAAACATCTACCGTGCTCGCTAATATATTCATTTTTATGTCTCCAGGACTAAAATAAATAGATTTTCATAACCATACACACACAAAGGACTAACGGCTGAAACTACTTATCAAGTTTATCCTCTTCCTTGGCCCAGTGTTTGTCCACCTGACTAACCTCATCATCGCCTTTGTTCCAATTGATAAATCCATAAATAACGCACAATAAAGTACTTACGATACTAAGAATATAAGCAAGCGAAACCCATTTGTCCTGTATTCCTAACATAACTATATCTCCTGTAAAAAGTTAACCCCTTGCCATCATAATAATACTGATAAAGCCTTTTTTATTGGCCATTATCCTATTTTCGGTAAAACCTGCCCCAAAACCATAATTATTAGTAATTTTTTTTAACGATTTAACAACAAAAAGTGTGTTTATTTTTTGTGTATTTTTGTGAAAATACTCACAAAAAGTAGTAAGGCCTTGTTAATAAGGATGTTAAGAAATAAACGATTGATAATTCAGCTAATTTGTCCCCAGCAGATTTTTGGCATTGCCGCGGAGGATTTTATCCATTCTTTGTGTATCCAACTTAAGTCTATTTAACAGATTAAGTGTTTCTTTTTGACTCCTCCAGGGACTGTCTGTGCCGAAGAGCAGAAAATCGGCTGGATGGCTTTCGAAAAGCTGTTTGGCCTTGTCGGCGGGCAGATAATCAAGAGCGAAAGATATCTCCATATAAATATTTTTGCCGACTATGTCTCGCTCGACCTCGTCCCATTGCTGCCAGGCACCCAGATGAGTAGTAATCAATTTTAGCTGGGGGAATTTTTTCACTACGTTTACAATCCTCGTGGGGTCGGCCCTTCTGATATGCTCAAAGGCGATATCGTAGCCGGTGTGCATAACAAGAATCAAATCACATTTGCAGACCTGTTCGTAATATTCGAGCATTAAATCTTCATCGAGATAAAAGTTCTGATAGTACGGATGCAGCTTAATGCCTTTGAAGCCGGCCTGTTTGATTTGCTTTATATGCTCGTCCCTGTCGGGGTCGGCAGGATGAACGGAAGCGAAAGGAACAATTCTGTCGGATTGAATCTGCAGCGACCAGTCGAGAATCGGCTGGAACTGCTTTGGCTTTGTGGCGATAGAGCAGATAACGCTTTTTTCTATGCCAACGGCGTCCATTGATTTTAAGAGCGAAGAAATTGTGCCGTCGAGAAAATACGGGATTTCAGGATGCTGCTCCGTAAGAGCCTTCATCGCTTTTGGGGCAAGGTCGTCGCTGAAGGCGTGAGTGTGAAAATCTATAATTTCATTTTGCATAAAACTGCCCTCGAGGTGCCGAGAATCTTTATGCCTTCCTTTTCAAATTCAGCGGCAATAGCACATACCCTATCCTGTGGCCAGGCAACTATAATACTACAACAATATTTTACCATTTTCCGGATTTTTGAGCTTTGGGTTTCGGCAGATTCTTAAGAACCTCTGTAGATTTCTTAAGCTCCGCTTCCGGCAATTCATAATCCTTCAGCTTTCCGCTTAAATAAGCATCGTAACCGCTCAAATCCATCAGGCCATGGCCGCTGTAACTAAACAATATCACCTTTTCCTTGCCCTCTTCTTTTGCCTTGTTGGCTTCATCTATAACAGCGGCAATCGCGTGACTGGTTTCAGGGGCACAAATAAAGCCCTCAGTCTTTGCCCAAATCATCGCGGACTCATAGCATTTCAACTGATGATAAGCCTTTGGTTTCATTAGGCCTTCAACAATGGCCTGACAAACGAGCGGAGCCATACCGTGATAACGAAGGCCGCCGGCGTGAATCGGCTCAGGCATAAACGCATGGCCGAGCGTATACATCGCCAGAAGCGGAGTCATACAAGCAGTGTCGCCGTGGTCATAAGCAAATTCGCCGCGAGTCATCGTCGGACAGGCTTTCGGCTCGACAGGAATAATTTCAATATTTGCGCCGTTAATTTTGTCCTGCACAAACGGAAAAGAGATGCCGGCAAAATTGCTTCCGCCGCCTGCGCAGCCGATAACGACATCAGGTTTATCAATACCAATCATCTTAAGCTGTTTTTTGGCTTCAAGGCCGATTATTGTTTGATGCAGCATAACGTGATTGAGAACGCTGCCGAGCGAATAACGCGTTTGGCCGGCCTTGTCGCTGACGGCTTCTTCGATTGCTTCGGAAATAGCAATTCCGAGCGAGCCTGGCGTATTTGGCATTTCCTTGAGAATTTTTCGACCGAATGAAGTCTGATTGCTAGGGCTTGCGACACAATTACCGCCCCAGACCTGCATCATAATTTTGCGGAAGGGTTTCTGGTCGAAACTTATGCGAACCATATATATTTTGCACTCAAGTCCGAACTGATTGCACGCATAAGCCAGGGCCGAGCCCCACTGGCCGGCGCCGGTCTCTGTTGTGATTTTCTTTATGCCGGCAACCTTATTATAATACGCCTGAGGAACGGCGGTATTCGGCTTGTGACTGCCCGGAGGGCTGGTGCTTTCGTCCTTGTAAAAAATCTTCGCGGGGGTTTTGAGATATTTTTCCAGAAGAAAGGCCCTGCGAAGCGGAGCTGGACGCCATTGATACAGAATTTCAAGAACTTCCTTCGGTATATCAATCCATCTTTGCGTGCTGACTTCCTGCTCGATGATGTTCATCGGGAAAACGGGAGCCAACATCTCGGGTGTTATGGGTTTGCCATCTGGACCAAGCGGCGGCTGAAGAGGACTGGGTAAATCCGCAGCTAAATTATACCACTGTTTGGGTATGTCTTTCTCACTAAGCAGTATTTTTCTATCCACCAATTATCTCCTTATTACTTTTTCTAATATTTCCCATATCAAATGCCTTGCTATGCAACCAAGCATTTTAACTTAATGATAATATCAAAATCTTCTCTATTTACAAGCATTTATTTAAAGTCTTTTTCCCTTACAGCGGCGGTGGTCTCATTCGGTTGCCCAGAGAGTGGCCGACGTCCACTTCTGCTGCCCAGAACGACCCTGCATCACTTGCTCCAGCATCCACCGCCAAAATAAAAACAAAAAAGAGATGATCCCGGCCAGTATCTTTTCCAGATTCATCGCCAAAAACGAGACTATTACCACCGCTTCCGATGTTATCGCCAGTTTGGCCATTACACGCGTAAGTGGGAATTTGTCTGAGCGTGATTTCCTTTTTAAGGTTTTCATAGTCCTAACCTCCGTAAAAAATTGTTTTCATTTTCATATAACCCCGAATTAGTTGTAGCGATGGTTGTTATTTTCAACAAAGCAACGGCAGTCGACAATTACAACCAGTTGCAATCTATTTGTACAGTTGGGTTAGCGAGGCTTGTTATAGTGCCAGTGCCAGGGTTCGTAAGCAATGCCGTCGTTGGAATCCTTTGGATATGAGAGAGCGAAATTAAACTTTTGGGCGTTTTTTGTCAGCCAGGCGTATTCGGGGAGGACTTCGAAGAGCCGGGGGTTGCCTTGGCCGTCAATGCCGTCTTCGTTGACGAAGTCAATCGCCTGTTGTCGCGGACATCCGTGCTCGCTGTGGCCGGGCAGCGCGACAAATTTTGCGGTTTCGCGGATGGAGTAGTTGTGGTTTTTCAGACTGTCGATAAGCAAATATAACTGGTATGCGCTGGAGCGGTAGCCGGATTCGACGTAAAGGCGTTTGCCGAGGTCTTTTTGCATTGCGTCCATCATTTGGGTGTAGCTTTGATTGACATCCTTCGGCAAAAATTGCGGGGGCAGAGTCTGGAATTTGCCTTTGTCTTTGATTTTCTGTCCCCTGATAATAACGAGTTCTTCATTGCCGGCTGCGATTCCGAGGTAGGGTATTTTGACCGACAGGGCATTGGCGTCGAGATTTTCGAAATTTTTGAGGAATATTTTCTGACTTTCAGTAAGCGGGGCATAGAGTTCGTCAAAGTTAAGTGAGGCGAGATTATTTTTTTCTCTTCTTGCCTGAATCAGGGGGTCCAGTTTGCCGAGCAAAATTTCAACTTTATTGATATCGTCCACAGAAAGGCGATTGATATCGAGCTGGGCCAAGGCCGAAGCATTGAATAAAAATATAAAAACAAAAATAAAAGATAAAAACTTAGACATCGTTATATTTAACGATGATATTTTAGCCGGATAAGGTTTTTTTGCAACCCCAATCTGAAGAACAGGTGAACAGGAGAGAAAAATCCTCAAAATATTCAACGGCAGTGTCCCGCTCAATTATCAACAATACAGGTGGGGAACGTGCCTGTTTGCCCGTTTGTTTATCGTTCATGTCCATTTTTCAAATACCTTTATTATGGTTCTGAAAAATGGCTGTGTGTCGGGTATGTGTCGGCTTGACAGATTGATAAGGGATTGAAATATCAGCGGTTATAAATTTTAAGTGTCGGCTAAAATGTCGGGCTATGTTTTATCGTCCCAAGCTTCTATATCGCCGGTTTCGCCGTTTTTACTTCCACGCGGTATATCATTTTTCCCTTGTTTCAAAGCCTCTTTAGCTTTTTTGAATTTCGGCCAGTCGTATAGGGTGGTGCGGCTAACACCTACGGCTTTAGCAATTTTCGTATCAGACCAGTCAGGGTGTTGTACCAGCATAGCAAGAGCCAAAGCTTCTCCGGTGAGGTTGTTCCTTTTTTTTGTTTCCCCCGCCTTGCTGTCGCTGGCCGGTTTGGATATATGCTTTTGCGGTTTGGATATTTTCCGTAAGGATTCGTTACACCAATTATGCAATAGCTTAAAACCCCAAAATGTACCATCTACCGCAGGAACACTCGGCAACTCTATCCCTGCGTCTGCTGCCTCTTTAAAAATCGAATAGGCTTCGTCGTAAACCTTTTCGCAAGTATTTTCGATTTCTTCCGCACTCTTTGTTTCGGTAAATGCCTTATATCCAGCAAGGTCTTTACGATTATATCTCTTAATCGCTTTGGAAATTATTTTTCCTGCGCGGGTTTTTTTAGACAGGTCGTTTAATCTTTTTTTAAGTTCTGATAAAATTGCTGAATTGTCGGCCTTATTCTGTGTTTCCACCACCTCGTCGCCAAAATCTTTAAGAATTTTCTTGGCAAAGTTTTTCGCCGAAGCGGCATAGCTTATTTTTTCTGTCATTTTTCATCTGTCTTTCTTCGGGTCGGTCTGGCCTATAGCAGGTTAGCAGATGAATAAGAACCTTGCCACAGGCCAAATCGCTTAGCGGTTAATTACTCCGCTGTCCCGATTATTCTTAACTTTTATGCTATTCTACACGGTTTTTATCAGACGGCCAAGCCGATTATTAAGTCAATATATTATCTTGTCGATAGAGGATTAGAGGCTTGTCCACTATACGGCGTGCCGTTGGTGATAAATTTTAGGAGAGTAGAAAAATGGACATCTTAATACTTCTCATAATCATCGGGTGGATTACACTGGTTGTCGTAGAATCTGTTAACGCAAAAAAGAAAACAACAGGGTTGTTCCCGATGAGATGGTTTTATTTTTATACCTACTTCCTGTTACCGATTTGGGTTTTGAATAGTCTTGTTTATATCGACAAAGTGAAAGAGGCAGAAATTCTGCCACTTGGGGGTATCGCACTTATTGTAGCCGTATTCATCGGCCTTCATAAGCGATGGATATGGGGATGGTATCTAAACTGGGTTTTATTAACAGCTTGGACTCTGCAATATCCATTGACTCTACCATCTCTACAGAAGTTTAGCGGTCAAGAAAAGATATTTGCTTATGCTTTTGCCTTAGTTATTACTGGGTTTTTGTACCTTTGGCCAAACGTAGTCTATTTCCGTAAGAGAAAAGTATTATTTAGGAATTTTCGTTAAGTAAAAGCAAGTGGTATCGACTTAACAAGCTGATTATTTATTTTTGCCTTATTCAATATCCTAACCGGCCTTGCGAACATACCAACACGGGGGCATATCCATATCGCCATTAATATTTTGCTTTTTAAGTGGCGGCAATTCATATTCCTATTTACCAATAGCCTCGTCTTGCCCAAAATGCTTGTCGTCTTCGGCGTCTTTCTGCCCAGCTATAACCATTTTTGAGATTGCCACGTCAGGGAAAGTCTGTTCGACAAAGGATGATTTTCACGATATACTGTGCGGCAAGATGTGCAGGATTGAAAAAATAAGTTTTGCCACGATAGTTCGGCCAATGAAGACGACGTTTGCGACGGCGCTTGGTTCTAAAAATTGCGCAACAAGTGTGATTGTGCGTGTGGTACTCGAAGACGGTCAGCTCAGCATAGGAGAAGTGCCGACAAGTTTTGTTGTTAAAAATGAGACGGTGCCTGCAATTAAAGATGTGCTTGCCCAGGCAAGAGAGCAGTTAATCGGGTCTTCAATAGACAATTACAGCCGGATTGTGAAAAGCTTTCGCAAAAGATGGCCGGATTTTCATATGACTGTTTCAGGGCTGGAAGTCGCGTTGTTCAGGGCATATCTTGCAAAACAAAAAACAAGCGAATACTCTTACTGGGGCGGGCACACTCGATTTCTGGAAACTGACATTACAATTCCATTTGTTTTGCAGGAGGATGTCTGCAAACAGTGGCTTGGGACGATAATAAAGAAGGGATTTAAAAAGTATAAGGTCAAGACAAGCGGAGATGTTGCGAAGGATATTAAATTTGTGCAGGGCATCAATCAGACTTTGGTTGATAGCGTAGAAGATTATTCAATCCGGCTTGACGGCAATCAGGGATACACGGACAAGTCTTGTTTAAAGATGCTCGATGAGCTTCAAAGAGCGAAAATAAAGATTGAGCTTTTCGAGCAGCCGGTTCGGCGGGATGACTTTAGTGGATTGAAGAGTTTGTGTAAACGCTCTGCGGTGCCGATAATTGCCGATGAGACGGTTTTCAGTCCCGCCGATTGCAAAAAGGTCGTAGATGAAAATCTTGCTCACGGAGTAAATATAAAAATAGCCAAAAGCGGGATAGCGGAATCTGCGGAGATTTTGCGAATCGCTAAAAAAGCAGGGCTGAAGGTTATGATAGGGTGCATGACCGAGACGATGGTGGGCCTTTCGGCAGCCATTTATTTTGCGATGGGTTCAGGCCAGTTTGATTATATCGACCTTGACTCGATACACTTTTTAAACCATTTTGGCCGATATGGAGATTTAACCATAACAGGCAATAGCTACAAAATCGAGGCAAAGCAGAGATGAGCGACAATCCTATTTATATTTTGACGGTGCTGATGCTGATTGAAGGCTGCATTTTATATTTTTCCCAGCAACAGTGGGCTGCGAAGTTTTTTAAGTATCTGCCGTCAATGTTCTGGATATATTTTTTGCCGATGATTGCGAATACCGTTGGAATTATTCCCAGTCAAAGCGCGGTTTACGGGAATATAACGAAATACTGTCTGCCGGCGAGCCTTGTGCTGCTGTTATTGTCGGTGGATATAAAGGCGATACTGCACCTTGGCAAAACGGCTCTGGCGATGATGGGGGCAGGCGTAATTGGGATAATGGTCGGCGGGCCTTTGGTGGTGCTGATTTATAAACACTGGCTGCCTCCTGATGCGTGGAAAGCGATTGGGGCTTTGAGCGCCTCCTGGATTGGGGGCAGTGCAAATATGATAGCGGTAAAGGAGGCGACGAATACGCCTGACAGTGTGTTTCTGCCTGCGGTAATTGTGGATACGATAGTGCCTTACACCTGGATGGGAATACTTATAGCTTTGTCGGCGTATCAGGAGCGGTTTGACCGCTGGAACAAGTCGGATATGGCTTTGATAGAAGACCTGCAGGCCAGGACAAAGGCGGTTAGTGCCGGAGGCGGCAGCAGAAGTATGGGCAAAATTTTTGCAATGATTGGCGTCGGCCTCGGCGGCACAATCGTGTCGCTGTATATTGCAGACGTGTTGCCTGTTATCAATAACCTTGTTAATACAATGACGTGGATAATAATTGTTGCGACGGTGCTTGGTATAGCGCTGTCGTTTACTCCGATTCGCAGTTTGGAATCGGCGGGGTCTTCGAGGTTTGGGTTTGCGGTATTATATTTTGTGCTGGCGTCAATCGGGGCAAAAGCGAGTATGTCGAATATAGCGGCCTCGCCGATATTGCTTTTGGCAGGTGTGACGTGGGTTGCAATACATGCGGTTTTTCTTCTTATCGCGGGTCGGCTTTTACGCTCGCCGATTTCTCTTGCCGCAGCAGCCAGCCAGGCGGCTATCGGCGGGCCGGCATCGGCGCCGGTGGTGGCAGGGATTTATCATCCACAGCTTGCGCCGGTGGGACTGTTACTGGCGGTGCTGGGAAATATCATTGGGACATTTTTAGGATTGTGCTGCAGTTATCTGTGCGGATTAGCTGCTAAAATTTAATGAAATAATAATGGTTTAAAACGGCCTGCGAAAATTCTCGCAGGCCGTTAAACCTTTTATTGTCGTCGATTACTTTTAATTATCTTGCCAAACCGCGGCAAATTCGGCGAAATCAAGGAAGTTCACAATGTTGTTCTTATCGAAATCGCCCGGAATA
>JBEKEA010000051.1:0-16274 GCA_050014075.1 Sedimentisphaerales bacterium
GCGTGGCGGTGGGCGTGGCACTCGATATTGACGGCAACGGGAAGCGAGGCGATGTGGCAGGGGGCAGTTTCAATTGAAACACCAAGAGCGGTAGTATCGCCGCCCATACCGGCAGGACCTATATCCAGAGAATTAATTTTCTGCAGGAGTTGTTTTTCCATCAGTGCGTAAAAGGGGTCTGAATTTTTCGAATCGAGAGTTCTTGTAAGGGCGAATTTACTCAAGAGGCAGCACTGCTCGAAATCGCCGCCGAGACCTACGCCAACGATGAACGGCGGGCAGGCATCGGCACCGGCAGAGGCAACAACATTAACAATCCAATCGGAGATTTTTTCGGCGCTGTCGGTGGGCAAAAACATTTTGAACTGACTTTTGTTTTCGCAGCCGCCGCCTTTAGCAAGTAAAGTGATTTTTATTTTGTCGCCGCCGACGATTTGAGTGTGAATGACGGCAGGGGTGTTTGTGCCGGTGTTTTTTCGATTGTTCAAAGGCTGCGCGACGACGCTTTTCCGCAGGTATCCCTTTTCGTAGCCGCTTGATACGCCGGCGTTTACGGCGTCAATAATAGTTTTGCTTTCCGGCTGGATTGAAACCATTGAACCTAATTGGACAAACACGACAGCCAGGCCGGTATCCTGACAAATGGGTATATTTTGCAGCCTGGCTAATTTAGCGTTTTCAATAAGCTGACTTAAGATTTTTTTAGCTGAAGCGTTTGACTCTTTTTTTTCAGCCTGCTGAAGCGCGGTCAAAACATCCTGCGGCAACTGAGTGCCTGCGGTTGTGCAGAGCTTTTCAACTTCTGAAACAATTTTATCAAATTGTATAGTTCTCATTTTATATCAATTTCAAAAGTTTTGTATCTTATATTACCTTCGGCATCGGAAGTATTAATCGCCAGGACGTGCTGGCCGGGCTTGAGGTCCTGGAGTTTAATCGTAAAGTTTTCGGTAATAGTATCGAAGACGTTATCATCAGGCAAGACGGAAATCCAATCATCATTGCTGTCAACAGTATAATTAAAGGCAGAAATGATACTGAATTCATCTGTTACAGTAAGAGTCAAAACCGCCGAATGGCCTGTAATCTTAAGCTCATGCTTTTCGATTGCGGGAGGAGTATTATCGATTGTAATCGGTTCACTGATTCTTGAACCGGTAAGGGCAGAGGTTAAATTATTGCTTAACCTGTCTGAAGCGGTGACTTTCAGCTCGTAGAAGCCATCCTCAATGGTTTTTGTGTCCCAGTCGAAAGAAGCTTTTTCAAGGTCGTCTATCAGCTTAATCCAGCCAGTGCGGCCTTTTTTCCTGAAATCGATTTGATATATGAGCTTGTCACCGTTTTCATCTTCGGCTTTGAAGTCTATTTTGCGAGTGCCGAGGGAAGCGTTTTTCTCGGCTTTGCCGATAGTAATATCCATGACTCTCGGAGCGATGTTCGGAATCATATATGCAACGGCCACTTCGCGAATAACGGGAGCGGCAGTGTTTGTGCCGTCAAGAATTAATTTATACTGAAGAAACCTGCCAAGGGGGACGGCAAGAGCGAGGGGTTCGGTAATCTTTACGGGCTGCGTCCATGAAGAAAAAGTCGGGTCGTTAATATCTTCAACGTTTCCTGTTCTTGCGCTTACTAATATTTTGGTATCGGCCGGGATGTCGGCCTCAATCTGGAGCTTGCCCCACTGAGCCGGCTGGCCGGCGTCGATGAGTGCGGATTGAAAGTCGCCGGTCGGAGCGAAAGCAGATTTTAGTTTAATAAGCTTTGGAGGATTAGCGGTGGCAAAGACAACATCGTTACCGAATTTTTTGATATCGGTTATCTGCGAAGATGTTTTGTCCTCATAAATCATCGTATCGGTTTCGGTTTTGGGATTGACGGCGAACATTTGCGCTTTGTTTCCAGTGCCAAGGAGAATCTGGTCCTTTTGCATATACATTGTGAAAAAGACAGCGGTTTCACTGAAAACATCAATAACAAAACCATTAGGGTCGATTCTATAGACGTGACTTGCAGAACTGGAGGGGCGGCCTCTTTCAAGCTCCGGAGGTACCGGACTGGGAGGCGGTAAACTTTCCTGCGGAGAATTCGCGGTTTTGAGAGAAATGCCCTGTTCTTCGGCTTCTGCAGAGTCAGAAGACTCAGAAGGTTCTTTGCTTTCAGGCTTTCCAAGAGCGAGCGGTCGCTGAGGTTCTGGGACGCCTTTCATCTGAGCTTTAATGGATTTATAGGAAGTGGCGGCGGCATACAAAAAGCCATCGCTGCCGAAAAGCAAGTCGGTGACTTCATTTTCGCCGCTGTCATAGAGAATTGAAGCGGTTTTGTTTTCAAGATTGATTTTATAAACGAGGCCTCTTGTATCAGTGCCGGCGTAGAGGAAGCCGTTTTTGCCGACAAGGAGGCACATTATGTTTTTGTCCTGACAGGTATAAACGAGCTGGGGATTTCGGCATTTACTGTCGAGCTTCCAGATGCGACCTTTTGGGCCGGTTCCGAGAAAGACATTGCCGGCCTTATCGAGAGCGATGGCGAAAATATAAGAGGTTTTGTTTGGCTCAAAGACGGTTTCAAATTTTTTGCCGTCATAGCGAAGCAAACGGCATTTTGCGCCGCTAATTGCTGCCAGGAGGTCGCCGTGAGAATCGAAAGCGAGCTTGAAGACGTGCTCGTTGGCAATGTGTTTTCTTACGGCGATTTTCGGAGGTTTATTGGGCTCGTTAGGCTCATTGGGATCGTTAGACTCGTTAGGTTCTTTTGACTGTTTTTTTTCGGATTTGCCGAGGTCGGCCGGATAAATGCAAACAGTTTTGCCGTCTTTGTATTTATAGATTCTGCCGTTGGGACTTGTGCCAATATAAACAGAGTCATCGTCTTTGCAAGCAATAGAATTAATAGACCAGACATCATTGAAATCCTGCGCGAGGATTTGAGAAGCCGCTGCGAGCGTAATAGTCCCGCGAGAACTAATGATGGTGTCCTGTATTTTTCCTTTCGAGAAATTGTCGAAAGTTTTGTGCCTGATAATTTTGCTGGTAACTGCGGAACAAGTGCAGGCGGCAACGAGAATAATAAAAACAGGATACAAATATTTATTCATTGGCATCTCCGTATAATTCAATTTTAGGTTATAAGTCTTTATTAATAAAGGATATAAAAGGTGTCAGGAACCTTTTTTTTCTACGGTAATAGTAAAACTTCTGCTGTCGAGCACAACAGAGCCGACAGGTATTGTCTGCTGGAGCCAATCTGCAGCGGGCTGGGCAGAGGTTGAACGTTTATCATTGTTCAACAACAGAGTCTTAGTCATCGGCAGTCGAGGTAATTCAGATTTATCGATAGTGATGCCGCCGGCCGGAAGAGTCAGTGTAATATAAAGATCATTTCGCTTAATGTTGCCAATATCGTTTATGATATTAATCAGGTCCGGCATATTTTCAGGTGTGTATCTATAAGGAGCAAGCCTTGTGACGAATTGTCTGTATTCGGTGTGGCCCATAGCTGAAAGTGCATATTCGCCCGGCGGGGTATCTTCGGGAATTTTAATTTCCGTAGTATATGTTTTGTTATTTCCAGCCAGGTAAGATTCGAGCGTAATCTTTGCGGTGATAGATTGGCCCGGCTTTACGGTGGTGTTTGAAATTTCAAAATTCCAAAAGTGAGAAACCTGGGTTTTAGGCAGGATGTTAATCTCAAAATCAAGCGATGTTATAACCGGCCTGTCGTAAGGGTTATTCAGAATGAGGCTTATCGCGCCGATAGTGTCAGAGAGATATTCTTCAAGGTCGGCAGAACTTGAGAAATTTTCCATATAAATTGGTTTGTAACCTTCAATGCCGATGCGAGTTTTGTACAAGATAGTATGTTCTGTGGGCAAAGGGCCGAGCATCGTAGCCGCACCGGAAAGGCAAGTTCCAACCAGAAGGGGAGTAAAATAGTGATGTGAAGCGACCTGACAGTTATATGTGCGAATTTTGTCATCATTGAAACGCTGAACCTTAATATTCATCGGGATTACGGCGGCCTTTTTTCCGAGAGTGCCGACAACGGCGGTTGACTGGTCGGCATAAAGGGCGCCCTTAATCTCAATCGGCTGGCCGAATTTAAACGACCTTAAAACGCTGGCAACGACAGTATGGACATAACCCGTTGCCATAGGAACATCAATCGGACCTTCGCCGAGGAGATTATGGCCGAAGGCGTAAACTTTATCGCCCGCGACTTCAGTGACAGTGCCGATAGCGGATAATTCAATATCGCCATAGACCAGCGGCAGGGCGAGAATCCCGCCGGGCTTCATCGGCATATCGGCAAATTCGGGAAGTTTGCCGGAAGCGCCGCCCGAAACGGGCAGGAAACCTGCGGATTCATAAGAGTCGGAAAAACCGTCAAAAGCAGATTGCGGCAGAGTGGTTGCAATCGGACAGGGAAGCAGGTTCATCTGGCCGGCGGAAGATTTGCCGATTTTAAAATCAATCGTCTGCCTGTAAGCAGATTTAAGGTCGATGGGTTTTGAAAAATCCAGAGTCGGAGAAAAACCAAGCTGTTGATTTTGCGCAGGAGAGGAAGAGCCGACCTGAAGCATTTCTTCGATGGGAGTTACGCCGTAAAGCGGGTCTTTGCTGAAAATCCAGCCGAAAGAAAGAGCACCGGCAAGGCGGCCATTAATATAAACCGGCGAACCGCTGCAGCCGGCAACAGGACCGGTGTGAATAAAAGATTCGTCTTTTCCCATAACGAGAATGGCGTTTCTGTTAGGAGCAATGTCTTTAATAACGGCGACAACCTGAAGATTGAATTTATTTGGCTCGACGCCCTGATAAACAGTAAGGCAGTAGGCATCCATTCCGGGAGTAATTTCGTCAATAGTAATATATTTGCTTTTGTCAATGCCCGCAGCGGGCGAGGCTGAAGGGCCGGCAAAACAGGAGCAGGAAAGCAGGGAAATAACAAAGTAAGCAAGTAATGAAAAAAGGCTTTTTCTAAACATCAGTTTTTTCCTGTTTTTTAATATAATCTTATAAACAGGGGGTAATTTTAGTGGTGCAAAACAGATATTGCAAGTCAAAAGGTAAATGATATAATACCTAATCTTTAGTCCTTTTAATAAATATTAGCTGAATAATGATGATGAAAGCAGAACATCGCCATGAATTGAAGACAAATGAATTGGCAGAGTGGATAGCGAATTTTCCACAGTGGTGCCAGGACAATCTAACGACAATAATAATCGGGGCGGTAATAGCGGCAGGTCTAATCGCATATACGATATTCTATTACCATAGAGAAAACCGCATCTGGAACGTAAAAGATGCGCAGACAGCTTCGATGCTTGACCAGCTAAGCTTTCAAAAACAGACTGTAATGCAGGGCAAGCAGCAGGGACTGGGAGTGTCCGATATATTTCTAAACGCTGCCAGCGCCCTTCAAACTGCAGCCGGCGAGACAGAAAATCCAATACTGTCGGCCCTTGCAATGATTAAAAGAGCAGAGGCGCTTCGAACGGAATTGCAATATCGGCCGCAAATGGCCGAGCCGGATGTCCGGAAATATCAGGATGAGCAGGCAAAGAAAATATATGAAGAGGCACTGGCCAAGGCAAAAGGGGACCCGACAGTGTCGGCAATGGCTGAATATGGAATAGGATTGTGTTTGGAAGATATGGGAGATTTCGCAGGCGCCAAAACACTCTACAATAAGATAGAAGAAAATCCCGAATACAAAGGCACTCTATATCCTGCAAGAGCAAAACTTCGGGCCCAGACATTAAGCGATAATGAAAGTAAAGTTGTTTTTACCAAGTCGGAAAAGCCGCAAGAATCGCCGGCAGATCAAACCGGAATAAAACCTGTCGGTCCCCTGAGACTGGAAGAGCCGACTTCAAAGCCTGATGTTAATCTGCCTAAATAATGTATAATGGATCCCGCACCTTCTAAATATTCAATATATAACACGTATTTTTTTAAAAATGAATAATGTGAAGGTGTGGGATGGATGAAGAAAATCTCATCAAGAGTGAAAACGAGCAGAATAATCAGGAAGTAATCGAAACTGAAGGGGCGGAACATCTTTCACTTCGTGTCGGCAGCAATATAACACAGCGCAGACTCGATAAATACCTGGGCGGGAGATTAAGCAATTTCAGCAGGACGATGCTGCAAAAACTAATCGTCGAACAGGCGGTAACAATCAACGGCAAATCTGCTAAGCCGAGCACGAAGATAACGCCGGGCGATACAATAGATTTGATTCTTCCTCCGCCGCCGGTCAAGGAATTTATCCCGGAAGATATCCCGCTGAATATAATTTACGAAGACGACGATATGCTGGTCATAAACAAGCAGGCCAATCTTATCGTTCATCCGGCAAGAGGATATAAAAAAGGGACGCTGATTAACGCTCTTGCATTTCACGCCAAGCAGCTTTCAAAGGGCAGCGAAGAATTCCGGCCGGGAATAGTTCACAGGCTCGACCGCAATACGACTGGCGTTCTTGTAATAGCCAAGAACGAGACGGCACACTGGCGGCTTGCAAAACAGTTCGAGCAAAGGAAGACTAAAAAATATTATCTGGCGATTGTGCACGGTACACCGGAGCCCGACGCAGACTGTATCAATAAACCGCTGGCGGTTCATCCGCTGATACGCGAAAGATTCGCGGTTCTGCCCCTAATCGGCAAGGAAGCGATAACATTTTATGAGGTGATTGAAAAGTTCCGGGGGTATTCACTTTTAAAAGTGAATATAAAGACCGGCAGGACACATCAGATACGCGTTCATATGTCATATATCAAGCATCCGATAATCGGCGACGAAATGTATGGCGGAAGATTTGTTTATCCCTGGCAATTAGAGGACAAGCCGTCCCAGCCGCAGGAGCCGCTGATAGCAAGGCCCGCTCTTCACGCCTGGCAGATTGAGATTACGCATCCGACGACAAATAAGTTGGTGAAATTCGAGGCGCCCGTGCCGGAAGATATGCGATTGATACTTGAAGAATTGAGAAAATTCAGAAAGATAAAATGATTTTGCCGGGATTGGGGAAAACAAAAAAGCCATCCCTGTTTCAGGATGGCTTTTAGCCGAACGATGTAGCACACGCTACTTTTTGTTACTATTATTTTTTTCTTCTAATCAGACTCAAAGCGCCAATGCCGAGCAGACAAATCGTTGCCGGTTCGGGAATTTCGGCGACACGGAACCCTACAATGACGTCCTCGTAGTACGGGTAGTTGTCGTCCTCGTCGTACCGATGGAGCGAGTTGAGGTAGTTGTCGTCGTGGCTGCACGCCCCACCGCGAAGGATACGATAGGAACTGTCAAAAAGGGTTTCGTTCCATTCCCAGGCATTGCCCATCATATCAGAAGTACCGTTCTGCTCTTGTGTGCCGGTACCTACATTCCAAAGAGTATCGTCATCATGGCCATAATTCGATTGTACGTCAGTAGGGGCGATATCTGTACCGTTGGCATAGAGCGAATAGCCACTGGCATCAGATTTGAAATATGCCGCCTTGTACCATTCATCTTCAGTTGGGATAACATAAGTTGTTCCATAAGTCGAAATTGACGAAGCCCTGTCGATTCCCAGAAAATTACCGGGATTGGTATTGTCGCCGCTGAACTGATATGCACCTTTGCTCTTGTCGCCGCTGGTCAGATAGTTGCAGAACTGGGCTGCTTCGTGCCAACTTACATTATTGGTTGGCTGCTGAACACCGGTGAAACCTGCACTATAGCTATAACCACCGTCATAGCCCGTGGGGGCACCGATGGCGGCTGTAAAAGTGTTCCACTGAGTATTGGTTACCTCGTATTTGCCGATACGGTAATTATAACCAACTGCACCACAGCCGACAGTACCACCCGTATCCGCAGTATTACCAGCATTGCCGATAGTTACAAAATCAATGTCAATTCCCCGTATGGTGTTAGCCGAAGCAAAATTAACTGCTGCCATTACACATACGAAAACTATCAAAACTCCTGCATTTTTCATTTTTTCTCCTTTTAAAAAATTATTATTTATTTTTTTCTTCTCAGAAGACTCAAAGCGCCAAGGCCGAGCATACAAATCGTTGCAGGTTCGGGAATCGTGTAAATAAAACCGTGGTCATCACCCAAAGCATCGGTGTAACCGCCGACAATATTGCTGCCGGAGATGCCATTTGCCCACGTATCAGTTGCCTCGGGATAATCTAAGGTAATCCAATTTACGCCGTCATAGAGAAAACCATGGTCATTGCCGGAACTGTCAGTGTAATCGCCGACGATGTTGCCGCCGTCAATGCCGGATGCCTCTGTGCCGGTTGCTCCTGACATATCGAGGGTAATATAGTTTGTCCCATTATAGAGATAACCATGGTCATTACCGGAAGAGTCGGTGTAGCCGCCGACAATATTACTGCCGGAGATACCATCTGCTTCTGTCTCAATTGCTTCAGGATAGTCAATGGTAGTCCAGTTTGTTCCGTCGTAGAGAAAACCGTGGCTTGAACCATTAGCGTTCTCGTAACTACCGACAATATTACTGCCGTCGATGCCATATGCACCTGTGAAAGTAGCCCCAGTGTGATTGAGGGTGGTCCAGGTTGTCCCATCATAGATAAAACCGTGTGCACCGTAGTCACCGACAATATCGCTTCCATTGATGCCATGAATACTTGTCATGCCGCCCACAGGGTTGTCAATGGCGGTATAGGTAGTCCCGTTATAAAGGAAGCCGTGCATAACACCAGATTCATCAGAGGTGTAAAAGAACTTACCGGCAATATTGTTTCCAGAAATTCCACGCGCCTCTGACCAGCCTGCCCCGGGATAATCGATGGTGGTCCAAGTGCTGGCCATTGTTAAATCGGTGCCGAAAAGCACTATCACTGTAAAAACTGCAATTAACTTTTTCATAACTTCTTTCTCCCTCCTTTTGTCAATAATTGTTTTATGTTGTTATTTTTTTCTTCGAATCAGACTCAAAGCGCCAAGGCCGAGCATACAAATCGTCGTCGGTTCGGGAATCATAGAGCCGTTGAGAATAACATTATCGACAGCGAAAGAGCCACCATAGCCCATTTGTGTATCTTTGGCATAGATTCGGAATGTTACATTTCCAGTCAGGCCGTTAGGTAGCGAATCGTCTGCAATATTAGTGGCAGAACCATACTGCCAGCCGCTATACCAGATATTAATACCAGACTCGATGGTGGTTTCGGAGGCACCTAAGCAGGTTACCTTGGCATTTTCTGGGCCATACATCTCGCTGACCTTGGAATCGAACTGAAGACTGCTGACGTCGAAACTCCAGCCATTATCTATCGTAACGGTAAAGTAGAAGTAATCTTCATATGCGCTATCATCCCAGCCGTTATCAACCCCATAAGAATTGCCGGTTCCATCGCTGCCTGTTCTATAAGAAGGAGTGCTTCCATCACCAGTGTAGCTAAAGCTGCCTCCTGTGATGTGGGCGGCCTGGATGCTGGGATCGAGCGTTCTGAGGGCATAGGTGGAGCCGAAATCGTAGTTGACGATTACGGAAGCTTGCGTAAGACAACTGACTGCCAAAACGATGATTGTTATTGTTAATAATTTTTTCATCTTAGTATCTCCTTTTGTTGATTTTATATTATTATTTCTTTCTTCTAATCAGACTCAAAGCGCCAATGCCGAGCAGACAAATCGTTGTCGGCTCCGGAACCGGCTCAATCAGGAAAGCTCGCTCCTGGCCATTGAGATAGCCAGTTCCTGTAATCCAGCCGCTATCATTTATTGACGATGCATAATTAAGAACCCATCCGGAACCTGTGGGTAAATAAGATTCAAGATTAATATTGCCGCCGGAGTCAAAAAGACAGGCGTGCATTAAACCATCGGAATCAGTGGCAGAACCGACAATCTGGCTGCTTTCGTTGATAGATAGAGCCACGCTGTAAGTTCCACCAAGTGTTCCAAGGTCAGTGTTATTCAGCGGATTTGTAGAGTCAAATAAACAAGCATGATAGTCGCTGGAACTGTTTTGAGCCTGGCCGACAATCTGGCCGCTGTTGTTGTTAGATGAGGCGCTGCTGCCATTGCCGCCGATAGTTCCGAGGTCGGTATTGTTTCCAAAGCCGAAAAGACAGGCACGTGTATTATAGGAACTATCTACGGCCCAACCGACAATCTGGCCGCTATCATTGATGGACTTTGCCTCACTGTTGGATCCACCCGTCAACGTTCCAAGACCCATAACGCCGCCGCCGAATGCCGAGTTAAAATAACAGGCGCGAGTATTGCCGGAACCATCTGAAGAAGAGCCGACAGGCAGGCTGTACTGGCCGTTATTGTTGATGGAATAAGCCGCGGAAAAGCTATCGCCCGGCAGTGTTCCGAGATCTTTATTAGTGCTGGGTGTGATAAAAAGACAAGCACGGATAAGATAATTGTCCACTCCAACTATTTGTCCGCTATTATTTATGGACTCGGCGGTGCTCCAGCCTCCGCCCAATGAGCCAAGGTCAGTGTTACTGCCGCCGCCTGTGGAATCAAAAAGGCAGGCCGTGCCGTTAGACTGACCTACGACCTGACCGCTATTGTTGACTGAATAAGCGGTACTATTTACACCGCCAAGATCGATGATTTGATATGCAGTAGTTGCAAAGAGATTAGCTGATAATAAACATACACACACTAAACAGACTGTAATTAACTTCTTCATTTTAGATTCTCCAATTGCCAATGAGTTTCCAATTTCAAGAGAAGTGATGAGCCATTGGCTTAAGCCCAAATTCTCCTCTGTATTATTTATTTTTTCTTCCTCAGAAAACTCAAAGCGCCAAGGCCGAGCATGCAAATTGTTGCCGGTTCAGGAACTTCTTCAACCACAAACGTACTTGTTCCGGCAGATGAATCCTTAGCCGAAAGCGTAAACCAGAACTCTGATTCAATGCTCGTAAGAGTATCGTTTATTGTGATCATGCTGAATTCATTACCTTTTTCTTCCTCTTTAGTCAGCGTCCCGCCGGGAATCGAAAAACTGTTGACCAGATTCGCAAACACTGCTGAACTATTATATCTGGCTTGATGCATCCAGCCGCCCGGGAAAAGACCTGTGATTGTCGCCCCAGCGGGAGACCTGTCCGTCAACGTAACACTTGCCAACGCTGATGCTGTCGGGTTTACTATTGGGGAGAACGCAACCACATCAGACAGAAGATGGAATGGCGTTTCCGAAGCTCCGGCTCGAACACCAAACTCAACACCCACTTCAGGGTCAGAGTTAATCTTTAGCTTAAGGCTTTCAATAAAAGCATCGCCAATAACTTGTTCACTATTGACAAGTGAACATTCGAAATAGCCGTGGGCACTCGTTTCACCCGTGCCGCTGAAAACCGCTACGTCAGACCCCGCGATGACAGTAACCGAATACTGTATCAGACAAGCTCCTGCACCCATGGGCAAGACCAGTACCGCCGGCAGCACTGCAAATACACAAAGCGTAATTAACTTTTTCATAACTTCACTTCTCTCCAGATGCTGTTTACTTACCGGTCAAAGGGAAAGCTGAGTCGCTGGTTTGCGGCTCAGCCCTCTTTATTGTTCTAACCACTGTCCTTCTTATTGTTAGTTTTGTTTATTATTATTTTTTTTACTAACGATTTTAGAGAGGATGGCCAGCACAAGGAGGTAGTTTGTGCTGGCTGTTCCTCAATAATCATTTTATTTTTTTCTTCTGAGCAGACTCAAAGCGCCGAAGCCGAGCAGGCAAATCGTCGCCGGTTCGGGAATGTCGCTGGTGAAGTTGTAAGTCACGCCACCTTCGCCATATTGCATCATGTATCCCGGCATATATTGCCACTGCCCTTTCTCATCTTGCCAGGACGTGGGCGTAAGGACGATACCGTTCCAGTCATTCTCGGGTCCCTGTTCATCCATTCCCGCACGGTGTTCGAGGTAATCGTAGGGAATTCTAGTGTCTGCCTTGTCGAGCGGTAATGGATCGCCTTGCTCCGCTTCCGAATAGACGTAAACACGGCTCTCGGTACTCTCATTGACATTCTCATTGACGAATCTCAAAATGTCACTAACCTGAGATGATGTTCCAGGTTCGTAAAGCACCAAATCTCCTTCGACTACTGGTGACGGGAGTACATAATACAGGGTGTCGTACTGGTCGCTCGGACCGGCTAGTGACGGGGTTCCCATACCAGATACGAGCGGCGTGGTCCCATCAATGTGGCCGACGCCGTTCTCGTTGAAGTCGATGACCATTCCCTGAGATGCCGTCGCTGTTAAAACACACACTAAACAAATCGTTACTAACTTTTTCATAATCCGTTCTCCTTAATTAAATTAAATAATATTAATATTATTTTTTCTTTCCTATGAAAACTAACGAACCTAACGTTAACAAACCAATTGTTGCCGGTTCGGGAACTTGAATCTTAATGTCGGAAGCTGTATTCTCTATTGATGCAACAGAACCGTCCGCAGCGGTCGCTGAGAGTTCGTTTTCGAACGTGACTTTAATGTACGTCCAGTCTGTCGGGGCAATGCTCACCTGTGCCGAACCCTGCCAGGTGCTCTCTGTTAGTAAAAGCGTGAACGAAAGCGGTTCGCTCAATATCACGCTGGTATCGAGATTTTCAACCCACAACGTTCCTGACGCACTAACAGTGCCGGCCTCTTCAATTTCGTAATCGCCGCTTTCTGTAATCAGAATGGTTTGGAAACCATAACCGGAACTGGCTTCAAATTCGAGCTTGTCGGAAACGGAGACAGATTCTCCATCGAGACTTACAGCTTCGAAGCTTATAGGTGAGAAGATAAGGGTATTTCCAGTGTCCAGATGGGGGCTGCCGAACCGACCGTATTCACTGCCGCCGTTTGCCCAAGAGAAATCACTGTTGCCGCCGTTGGGGTTATCCCATGGAAAAGCAACTGCGCCGGCCGGCTGAACTGCCACAAGGGTGAATAAAATTACCACAAAAACCAAAACAGACTTTGCACAACCAAATGTTGAACCTGACATCGTTCTTACTCCAATACTTATTTAACTCTTCTTCTTAATCACTTCCTGTACGGTCTTTTTTTTCTTCCGTGTGCAAACACCAAAGCCGCGGATTTTGAAACTACCTGCGGTTTCTTTTTCTGCCTAAAGCCGATACTGCCAAACTGCCCATTGTCAGTATGCCGATTGTGGCAGGCTCAGGTACCATAATTATTTCAATACCGACACCGTCATTAACGCCGACAACTTCCTTATCAATCCAGGAAGATGAGCCGACGCCGCTGCTGCGTGCGATAAGTTTGTTGCTCATTGTGATTCGAATATGCGACCAGTCTATGCCGTCAACTTCAAAACTTTCGCTCCATGTGCCTTCTGCTAAGCTGGGAGTTACCTCGAATGTTTTATTAATTACCTGATAGACATCGAGGTTGACGATGGTGATTGAACAGGTTGCCTTGACGCTTCCTGTTCCCGTAATGTTATAGCTGCCGCCTTCTGCAAATACGATTTTTTCGATTTCATCGTCAGCCTTTATGTCAAACTGGAGACTGTCAGATGTGAGGACGCTTTTGCCATCGACGCTGTCAGCGCGAAAATCATCCGGCGCAAAACTAAAAGTGTTGCTCGTACTGGTTGGCGTAACGGTTGGATTGCCGAACAGATTCTTATCGCTGCCCCTGCCATTACTCCAGACGAGCCCATTGCCAGTGCCGCTGCTCGGTGTCCAGGCAATAGCAGCCTGTGCACTGCTTAGATTAAATACAGACCCCCAGATTGGCACAAAGAATAACAGCAAAGCTGTAAAAATGAAGTGACAGGGAAAAACCGTGAAACTTCTTCTCTCGTGCATCTCTATTTACCTCTTCTTCCTACTCATATAAAACTTCTTCCTGTCTTTACTCATAAAACTTCTTCCTAACTTGCTCCAAGCAATAAAAAGTTTTCTCCTAATTTTCTCTACTATTCCAAAAGCGCGCAGTATCTAACTGCAAGTCTAGCTAAACCAGATGAAAAATCAGGCAAGTAAGCTACCAGACATCAAAAAGCCTAAAAAAGTGCGCAAAACAAGCAGTAACAGCTTTTGTGAATTCTCCTTAGCAAGTAGCAAAACGAAGAAAAACGCGCATTAATATACCTCACCGGTATCGCGTTTTCTTACTTCCTCCCTAAACTGTACAACCAATACTTCTGTTTTCTTCTCCCACCCCTATTATTATCGGAATTATACCATAAAAATACGTACTGTCAATAGAGAAAATAAAAAATTATTTTGAGGTAGTTTTCTATGCCTGAATAAACCGGATTGCGGCAAAGAGTTTAATTATGGAAAAAGGCCTTTAAGATTTAACTTAAAGGCCTTTGGCTGGAAAACAAAAAAAGGTTTTTGGGCTGTATTAAATATCGGATTTACTGTTACGAAAATCGCGGAGCATAAATGCCGCTCCAAGGCATAAAATTGTTACGGTGGCCGGTTCGGGTATGGGGTCGTAGGTATAACTTACTTCAACGTATCCGTTGACGGCCGGATAAGGATTGACACGATATTCAAATTTACTGGTAATGTCGTGTTCGGTATGGAGGGAAGTTAGAACGGCAATATTATAAGTGTCGCTTCCTTCGTATTGAGTCAAATTGCTTACAAGACCTGATTCTTTATCGGAAACATTACTCCCATTATATAAACATCCATCAGGAGGGTCTGGGCTGAAGTCATTGTCCCCGTCATTATAATTACCCCCCAGGTTTACTGATAGAGAATTTAAAGCCTGTGCCTTAATTGGTCCGCCAGTCAGAGATACATCTGCTGAATACAGTGCGACATTTATGCCGAATTCAAAAGTTCCAACAATAGGGTTGTTACTGTCATTATCAATTATCAGGCTGCCGCCGGTTATCTGTAAATTTAAGGTTATCTTGACAGAAGTTAATGTACCGCCTGCGTTAAATTTATTGAAAGTCAAATTATCGGGAAAGCCGGTGATGCCGCTAAAGTTTTGTTTTTGAACTATCGGGTCGGCCATAGATAAAGGTGTAGTTATCAGGAGAATGACGAATGCTGTAAGAGTTAATTTAGAGGTCATATTACTTAGAGATGAAAAAATCCTTTTTTTAAAAAAAGAGCCGATCTAACGACCGGCTCTGGTTTTATATAAAAAACGTCTCCGCAATATAAAGCTTTATTTGCTGCTTTTTCTTCTTAAGAGTGCCAAAGCACCGCTACACAGCAGTGTAATCGTAGCCGGCTCGGGAACTGGCAAAATTGTCATATTTGAGCTGCCGGCAAAATCATGGGAGAAATCACTAATAGTGTTAGGTGTAATGCTATATGAAATGTCAACCATAATGCCATTCGCACCAAAATAAGACTGCAAAGTTCCGCCGGTAACCGTAAAGGTACCATTGCCGGAAAACATCCCGGAACCATCATATACCTCAGTCAGACTTAAAGACGTGATAGAGCCTGACAGCAAAGTAACAGGGCCGCTGTCTTGATACATGAAAGACCCGCCGGCAAAAGTTCCGCGGGCTATGCCGCCGCCCGATGCAGCATCACTTAACAGGTACGTATTTAAGCTAAAATGACCATTATCATACGTGTTTACTGCGCCTGATGTGTACTGAAGGTTAACTCCGCCCATACCACCCATAGTCAGCGTACCACCACTACCCGCAAACGATGTATTTACGTTGGTTGCGCTCATTGATTGTATTATCGGTACGGCAAAAGCCGGCAAGACTGTTACGAATGCTACGGCAAAAACGATTAAAGATTTCCTTATCATACTGTACCTCACTTTCGATCTTAAAAAGTTATTCTTTCGCTTTAAAAAAGCGCGCAAACTCTCCGCAAATAACTTCTCTCCGGATTAAAAACAAAAGACTTGTGCAAACCAATACAGAAAAAGAAAACCAGAATGCGCAATCAAACGTACAAAGATTCTTCTGACTGGCTAACTAACTTCACCTACCCCGATTATTAAAGAATTATACCCCAAAAGGAGTTTGATTGCAAGAGAAAAATCAAAATTATTGAATATTTTTTTTAACAAAAGAACAGACAACTGTTTACGAACGTTTTTTTTTATAATTAAATCATTCATAAAAAAGGCTATAACTATCGATAATCAGGCATAATAGCCGAATCTGGGGATTAGCGGCGTCCTGTGCAGTAAATCGCTAAATTGCTGTGAGGTGAAAAAGGTGAAAAACAGGATTTAATGTTTAGAGAAAATTTTGCCAAAAAAGCCTGACTTGCGGCTAAGCAAGCTGTGATTGATTTTTTCAAGATGCTTCTG
>JBEKEA010000052.1:0-10750 GCA_050014075.1 Sedimentisphaerales bacterium
CACGGCAAAGTTAACCGATGACTTACAGGACCGTGGGCCGTAACTCAAAATTTTGATTTTAGCTCACAAAGTAACGGAAGATTCTAACGCCACGGCAGAATCTTCCGTTTTTTTGTATACATATAGCATGTTGACGCAGGATGAATTGCTGGTATAATCAGGGGAGTTTAGAACTTCTTATTAAAGGACAGGTTATGAAAAATGCAAGCTGGTTTTTAGCAGTATTAATAATTTTATTTGTTGCGAGTAGCCAGCAGGCCGGGCAAAGCAAAGATGATGAAATAAACAAACAAGCCAGACTCCTGGCTGATGAAAATATGAGTTTGACAAAAGAACTTGCGCAATGCCGGAGCGAAATAGATAGACAGAAGAAACAACTTGAGCAAATCAAGCAGGAAAATAAAAAAATAAATCAAAAAGCAGTCAGCGACGCTAATACGATACGAATTTTGCAAGATGAATTTTCACAAAGTCGTAATGAACTCGTAAAACTGCAGAAACAGCTTGAACAATGTCAGCAAATGGTGGATTTAAAAGATGTTCCGGCGCTATGCAGGGATAAAGTGGAAAAAGTAAAGAAACAACTCGAGCAGTGCCGGAAGGAAAATGAAAGTATACAGGAATCGGCTGGCAAGAAGACCGAAGAATTTTTCAATAAACTTCCCAAGGAATTACAGAAAGAAAATGAAAGTCTTGCCAGCGAAAACGCCGCGCTGAAACAGAAAATAGCAGAGCTTGAAAAGAAACCTAAAGACGCCAACGACGCCGGCAAAAAGCAATAATTTTATTTGTTAGACATCGCAGCGGCAACCAGGCCCGTAAACATCGGTTGAGGATGCAGAGGCCTTGAAGTCAGACAGGGATGAGCCTGGGTCGCGATAAAATATGGATGGCCGGGAAGCTCAAGTATCTGCATAATCGGCTGATTCGGCGCTTTGCCTGAAAAAATCATACCGGCTTTTTCAAGCGTTTCGACATAACGGGGGTCAACTTCATAACGATGCCTGAATCTCATCCGGATAGTCGACTTATTTCCGAAAAGCTTAAAGGCCACCGTGTCGGGTTTAAGTTTCATATCCTGTCCGCCAAGCCTCATATTTCCGCCAAGGCCTTCGATTGCTTTTTGTTCCGGAAGAATATCGATTACCGGTTCACTGCATTTAGACTCAATTTCGGTGCTGTTGGCTTTTTTCAGGCCGCAGACATTTCTTGCAAATTCAATTACGGCCATCTGGAAGCCGAAGCATAAACCAAGAAACGGCAATTTGTTCATTCGGGCGTATTTAATGCAGGAGATTTTGCCTTCTGTGCCGCGAACGCCGAAACCCCCGGGAACGATTATGCCGTCAACGTCTTTCAGATGTTCGGCGACGTTCTTTTCGGTTATATCGCTCGTATCAATCCAGTTGATTTTAACTTTACAGCCCAGAGCAATGCCGGAATGCTCCAGAGCGTTAATAATTGAAGCGTAACTGTCCCTGACAGAAGTATATTTGCCGGTGATACCGATGGTAACTTCCTGTTTTTCTTTGCCGATTTTATCGGTGAAGTCGCACCATTTGGCCCATTCTGTCCGTTCCCTGCGTAAATCAATCCTGTCCTCTATATGCAAAAGCCTGAGGACTTCAAAATCCATTCCGCATTCGCGCAACATTGCGGGTATCTGGTAAATGCTTGCCGAATCGGCCAGACTTACGACTCTGCTGATTGGCACGTTGCTGTAAATGCTGATTTTCTGGCGGACTTTTTCATTAACAGGACTGCTCGCTCTGCATGCGATAATGTCCGGCTGAATTCCGCATTGCATAAGCTGTTTTATGCCGAGCTGGGCGGCTTTGGATTTTTGTTCGCCCAGGATTCGAGGCTCAAGTATATATGTCAGCGCAACAAAGCAGCAACTGTGAGCGCCCTCTTCGTAAGCAAGTTCTCTCATCGCCTCAATGTAAAAAGCGTTTTCCAAATCGCCTGCGGTCCCGCCAATCTCGACAAACACAATATCGGCGTTTGATTTCATTGCAAGTGTGCGGAGCCTCATTTTTACTTCGCCTGTTACGTGCGGAATCATCTGAACGTCTCTGCCGAGATAATCGCCGTGCCGTTCTTTTTCCAGCACATCGCGGTAAATCTGGCCGCTTGTCGAAAAATTATGCTTGTTTAAATTCTGGTCGAGCATCCGTTCATAAGTGCCCAGGTCCATATCGCATTCCATACCGTCATCGAGCACGAATACTTCGCCGTGCCGGAATGGATTTAATGTGCCAGAGTCGATGTTCAGGTAGCCTTCGAGTTTGATAGGGGCGACTTTAAGGCCTTTATCCAGCATCAGTTTTGCAAGGCAGGAAGAGAAAATTCCCTTGCCCAGCCCGCTCATCACAGTGCCCATTACAATAACGTATTTTGTTTTGCCTTTCTGGTAGCCGTCTGGTATCGGCGAAAAATATTCGCTTTCCACTGATGAGTCGCCTGTATTTGCCAGTAATTCATTATTATCAATCATATTATGCCTTTTTTACTCTTTTAACGAAATCCTTATATTGCTGCGGCGTGTCGATGCCCGGAGCAATGTGTTTTACAAGACCTGTCAGTATCCCAAACCCATACTCAATTACGCGAAGCTGTTCCAGCTGTTCGATTTTCTCAAGTTTCCCAGCCGGAAGTTTTGTTATAAGCAAAAGAAAGTCTTTTGTATAGGCATAAATGCCTAAATGTCTGTAATAATCGTCTATATTTCCGACAGGACCGTTTTCTCTGCAGCAGGGGATAACCGAGCGGGAAAAATATCTGGCGAATCTGTCTTTGCTGATAATAACCTTTACGATATTCGGATTTAAAATCTGCTCTTTGTCTTCGAATTTCGCAACAAGCGTAGCCATATTGGCCTGCCGATTATCAATCATCAGTTGAGCCAGCAGGTCGATGTTCGCCGGCTCGATTTCCGGTTCATCGGCCTGAACATTGATAATGATATCGGTATCTATTTTCATTACCGCTTCAGCGATGCGGTCTGTGCCGCTCTGATGTGATGCGGATGTCATAACACATTCGGCGCCGAACGATTTGCAGGCGTCGAGAACGATTTGGCTGTCTGTGGCGATAATGACTTTTTGGATAAGTTTCGCTTTGCAGACCTGCTCAAAGGTATGCTGGATTAGATATTTGCCGGTTTCTTTAGCGAGAACTTTCCCTGGGAATCTTGTGGACTCGTAACGAGCGGGTATAACAGCTGTAATCTTCACATTTCTCCGACAGCGATTTTGGAATATTCCTTTATCGTCCTGAAAAACCACTGTTCGATTATAATAAGAACGCTTTGAATATTTGTCAACCCCGCACCTTCTTTATATATTCAATTTTTAAATATTTTAGAAGGTGCCCGGTCAACAGGGCGCATAAAAAAACCAGGCGGAAATTTGTGCCTGGTTTTATTGTTTTTGAGAAAACTGGAATTATTAGTATCTGCTTGAGAATTTTGCCGACCTTACAGCCTTTCGTCTTCTTCTGCGGTTCTTCTCGGATGGCTTTTCGTAGTAGCTCATACGCTTTATATCGCGAATAATGCCTTCTTTTTCGCACATCTTCTTAAAGCGCTTCACCATTTGCTCTACTGATTCACCAAGACGAGACTTAACTTTTATCATATTAACGAAATCCTTTTTTTAGCAAAATTACAGTAAATTACAACGGAAGTAGAGAATGTTAGTGATTTTTAGAGCTTTTTCAAGCTAAAAATTAAACAAAAACACCTTATTTTGCATACAATTGCCAAAATCGAGATATTTCGCTGATTTCAGCGTTTTTTTGCTAAAAATTATATCGTCATAAGTGCTGATTTTAGCCAGTTTTCGCCTCTCTAATATCCTGTCAACCGCAATCGGCCCCAGCCCCGGCACCCGCAAAAGCTCATATTTGCTTGCTGTGTTTACATTTACAGGGAAAAATTCAGGATGATTCTTCGCCCAGACCTCTTTAGGGTCAACGTCCATTGATAAAAGACCAGACTTGTCGTATATTATGTCCGATTGCTCAAACCCGTATTTTCTAAACAGAAAATCAACCTGATACAAACGATGCTCCCGCATTAAACGCTGCTGAGGATTTTCATCGGCCTGCGGTTCGGCAGTGGCCGAGGGATTTTGATAAGCGGAAAAATAAACTCGCTCTAAGCCAATTCTGTCATATAACGCCTTTGTGTAATTGACAATATGGCGGTCAGTTTCGCCGGCGGCGCCGACGATGAACTGAGTCGTCTGTTTTACCCGTTTTTCGCTGTTGCGAATCAGCCTGCTAATCAGTTTCACAGGCTCAACAATGTCTCGTAAAAAATCCTTTTTTGTCGATAACTTTTCGAGAAATTCCTTGCCCGGCGTTTCAATATTCAACGAAACGGCATTCGAAACCGAAATTGCCTTTTCTATCGCGGCTGGACTTGAACCCGGCAGAATCTTCAGATGAATGTAACCTTTGAAATGATGCTTCCTGCGGAGCGTCTCCGCACAGGCAATCAACTTTTCCATCGTAGCATCGGTAGTTCCGATAATACCGCTCGATAGAAAAAGGCCGAAAACCTCGCCATTGTTATAATAGTCCAAAAACGTCTTTATAAGCTCATCTGTGCCAAGCGTGCATCTTCGTATATCAGCGTTGCCTTTCAATGGGCAATACTTGCAGTCATTAGAGCAGACGTTGGAAATGAGCGTTTTAAATAAAAGGGATGTCCCGCCGTTGGGCAGGGTGACAGGATATATCCATTTGCCGTCTCTGCCGCGAGTGCGATGTTCGTCTTTGGTGCTGCCGCAGGCACAGGCAAGGTCGTATTGAGAGTCGCGACTTAGTATCTGGAGCTTTTCAAACGTGTCTGGCTTTGAGTTGATGAACATAGTTGAAATATATTAGTTAATAGTCAGTAGTCAATAGGAAATAAATCCGAAATTCGAATAACGAAATCCGAAACCCCGGTGAAGTAGTTACGACACTTCACAGGGCAGGCGAATGAACACGAATTTTCACCACGAAGGTAAGAAGGAGCACGAAGAATATATCAAATATCAAAAATAAAAATGACCCCGATGAGATAGTTGCGACATCTCACAGGGTAAAGGAACGCCTTCGGCGGATAAATCTTAACCTAAGATGTCTTTTTTGTTATTGAAGCCAATTGAAAGCGGGGGTATAATTTTATGAAGCAACAAGAGGAGCAACGACGGAAAATCAAAAATAGGTAAACATCTCATATTGCTGCTATTGTTATAATAGCTCATTTAATGGGAAGGAGTTACAGATGGATGCAGAATCCGTAAGTAAAGTAGTTCCGGAGATTTATTATGACCTTATCTCGAGACTAATACCTGGTTTAGCTTTTGTGCTGTGCCTTGACACTCTTAGAGACTTACTATTCTCATGGTCTACTAAGTGTGGACAGATTATCACTGTCATAGCCTTTCTCTTAGCAGGATATCTTATTGGCCTTATGCTCTCGGCATTGGCGGCGCTATTCAATTTAATCTTTTGGAGTTTTTTAAAACCTCAGTGGTTATGCAAGTGGGCAGGTGCAACGCTCGATCTCCCTTCTTCACCCTTTAAAGCCTTCGCAAAAAGTTACCAACTTATTGACAATTTAAAGAAAACTGACGCACTTGCTGGTGCGGTTTTAACAAAAATGGAAGCGACTGCAGCACTTTCTGATAACTTGTTGTGTGGACTTATTGCTCTTATGATATTACGAATATTAGGCATTGAATCAACAATATTGGTTCATTTGAAATTGACAATAGGACTCTTTGTGTGCTTACTTTTGGTAGTTGTACTACGTAGAGGAGTATTGCTCGCACGATTGAGCGGATTCATAATAATTTCGAAATCTAATAAAACGCCTGTTTCGCCAAAAACTACGACCGAATAAGTCACCATTATTAAATTTATTATTTATATGGATAAATATACAGAACTTGAAACTGAAAAAAGGAAATATACAGAGGCAATACTAAACTCTGATTCTGGGAAGAAAATAATTGTTGCGGGACCAGGTACTGGCAAAAGTTCTATTTTTCAAGAAATATGTAGAGACAATTTAAAAAAAGGAAAGACCAAAAATCTTGTATTATCTTTTATTAATGAATTAGTAGATGACTTAAGGTTAGATTTGCATAACCTTGCAGAGGTTAAAACACTTCATAGTTTTGCTCTAGCGAATATTCCTAAAAATAAAAATATTTTCATGGATTTAGGACTAGTTATCGAGGATGACTATGAAATAGTTTATAATAAAAAAATTGATTACAAGAAATTATTGTGCAATTTAATAGATTCTAAGGATGACTTAGAGTTCTATTCTAAAAGGAGAAAATATTATGATCATTTCGGGCCAGATTGTTCTATCTATACTTTGATCAAAATATTTGAGCAGGATAAAAGTAAAATTCCAGAGTATTCTCAAATATTAATAGACGAATTTCAAGATTTTAATAAATTGGAAGCTAAATTAATAGACTTGTTATCTTTTAAGAATCCACTTTTGATAGTTGGAGATGACGATCAATCCCTTTATTCTTTTAAACATGCTAATCCAAATGAAATCCGTTTAAAATGCAAAGACGGAAATTATTCTTTTTTCGAGTTGCCATTTTGTTTTAGATGTACAGAGGTAATCGTAAATGCTTTTGATAGTGTTGTTGCTAAAGCGAAAGAAAAAGGATTTTTAAAGGAAAGATTAAATAAAAAATACAGGTACTATTCATCACCAGAAAAAGATAAAGTATCCAGTGAAAATCCCAAGATAATAGTTAAAAAAGAAGTTTATCAGAAATCAGTAGCTTACTATATTGATCAAGAAATCAAGACGTTATTTCATCCTAGGCAACAAAGGTCAGTATTAATAATATGTTCGTTAAAAAAACAAATTCCAGATTTAGTTGAAAGATTACATGAAAAAGGATTCAATAATATTCAAGCCCCTCAAAAAAGCGAAAAACTTCAATTATTAGACGGTTTTAAATTATTGCTCAAAAACAAAGAGTGTAACTTGGGATGGAGAATCGTAGCGAAATATATTCTATCGGATAGAGATAAATTTAATAATATTATCAAAGAAAGTCACGATAAAAATGAAGAAGTAAAATTCAAAGACCTTTTAAATAAAGATATTATTGATTATGTTGATTCTATATTGATAACTCTGAATAAGATTAATGACAATAACAAGGTATTTACAGATGAGTATGCAAAAATAATTGAATGTTTCAAATATGATCATCATGCGATTGTAAATGAAAAATTAAAAAATGAATTGGACATGGAATTTGGTCAGAAAAATATTTACAGCAAAGTACCAATTAAAATTACTACTATATTGGGTTCAAAGGGCCTTACAAGTGATTATGTATTTTTCGTCAATTTTGATGATAAATATATTTTAGATAAGGACAAAAAAATTACAGATGAAAATATATGTAAATATTTGGTTGCTTTAACAAGAGCTAAAAGAAGAATATATATTTATACCGGAGAGAGCCGTTTGCCCACATTTGTTGAATGGACAAATAATAAATTTTATGAAGTAGTAAAATAATTCTATTAAATGTCCAATGTTGTATTATGGTGAGTTTGAATGTAAAATGTTTTTTGATACAGACGAACCCCGCACCAATTTATTTTACCGTAGTGATAGAGGAATACTTGAATTCTTAATTGGTGCGGGACAGGAGACATATCTTATTTTGAATTTGTTTAAATCTGCCTCCAGTAGAAAGCTTCTGAATGGTTCGTATTTAAAACTTTCAAAATTCAACGGCGCGTAATCCTCATCGCCGGCCTGCAAGACAAATTTATCGTGGGCATAATTGGTAGTTGCCGGTCGATAGTTTTTAGTTGTTAGTTATTCCTGCAAATCAAACGCATTCTTCTTCGACGTCATACATATTGGCAATCAACTGGTCGAAATAATTCAATGCGTTTTGCCAGTAAGAATCGCTGGTCTGCGGCCTAAGCCGCAGGGCATCCTGTATCGAATCGGCAAGATAAACACACCTCGGCGAAGGGCGGCCAAGAAAATCAGGCAAATCATCAAACGTTACTTCCCACCAGGTGCCGGCATATTTTTCATAAAGCCGGCTAACTAATTCGTGCTCATCGCAACTGAAATCCATCGGATTATTGTCAACGCCGAGCATTTGACCTACCGATATCGGCTGGTTATTAAAGCACTGAAGTAACTGCTCAAACATAATTGCTTTTTTCTGATTCATCCCGCACCTTCTTTTCTGTTCATCATTTATCAGAACTGTTTAAAATTATTCGGAACGCCATTTCAAACTGTTTATTCGCAGGTAATTGTAGGTAGTAAATATTCAGACAATGTTTGGGGAATATTAATTTTTTGTTATAAATGCGGAAATGATTTTTCCCCGGCACCCCGATACGGATTTCGAACGCGAAATCCTACAGGGCAGGCAGGTCCGGAGGTTAAGCCTTGACATTTTGGGGCATTGATGATATTCTTGCGTCTGTATTTTATTGGCTATAATTATTTATTTGATAAGGACTTGTATGCGAGTATTGTCAGGGATTCAGCCATCGGGCAGGCTGCATATAGGTAATTACTTCGGCGCTATGCGCCAACACCTTCAACTGCAAGCACAAAACGAAGGCTTTTATTTCATCGCTGATTATCACGCTATGACCAGCGGGCCAAAACCAGATGACCTTCGCACAAACAAACTCGCGGTAGCGATGGATTATCTTGCGCTTGGACTCGATACCGAAAAAACAGTTTTCTGGTGCCAATCGGATGTTCCGCAGGTAACGGAACTTACCTGGATACTATCCTGTGTAACGCCGATGGGTTTACTTCAGAGATGTGTCAGCTATAAAGAAAAAGTCGAGCAGGGCATTTCGGCCAATCACGGACTTTTCGCATATCCTGTTCTGCAGGCGGCGGACATTCTTATTTTCGACAGCAATCTTGTGCCGGTCGGCGCAGACCAGAAACAGCATATCGAAGTAACAAGAGATATTGCAGGCTTTTTTAATAATACTTATGGCGAAACGTTTGTGCTGCCGAAGGATTATATTCTCGCATCGGTAGCGGTTGTGCCGGGCATCGACGGCAGGAAGATGAGCAAGAGTTACGATAACACAATTGAGATTTTCGAGCCTGAAAGCTCCGTCAAAAAGAAGGTAATGAAAATTGTTACGGACTCTACGCCTGTCGAGTCGCCGAAAGACCCGGATAAATGCAATGTGTTTGCGTTATTAAAATTAGTAGCCTCGCCGGAGGAACTGGCGGAGTGGGACAAGAAATACCGGCAGGGCGGAATGGGTTACGGAGATGCGAAAAAGAGACTTGCTGAATTGCTGATAGAATTTTTCAAGCCTTACAGGCAAAAAAGGACTGAGCTTGAGAAAAATACAGATTATGTAAAAGAAGTTTTGAAAAAAGGAGCCGAAAGGGCGACTGCAGTTGCTGAAAAAACGTTGAAAAGAGCGAGAGTTGCAGTAGGACTGGAATAAAATACAAAATCAGCCCAATGCCAGTTTTCGGTATAGGTATCGGTAACGTCGCGGTATGGTTTTGGTTATAGTGAATCGGTGAAAGAGGGCAGACACATAGGTCTGCCCCTACAATGATGAAATGAACGGGAATATGAGTGACTATAGAATAAATCTTGATATATTTGCCGGGCCGCTGGATTTGCTGCTGTATCTGGTGCGAAAGGAAGAGGTTGATATCTACGATATTCCCATATCGAAGATTACCGGAGAGTATATTCGCTATGTCGAGATGCTGAAGATATTCGATATGGAGCTGGCGGGCGAATTCTTGGTGATGGCGGCGACGCTGATGGAGATAAAATCTGCGATGCTGCTTCCGAAAGACCAGCTTGACGCGATGGAGCAGGATTTGGCCGACCCGCGGCACGAACTTATCAGGCAGCTTCTCGAATACAAGAGATTCAAAGACGCAGCGAATATGCTGAAGTTTTCGGCGGAGAACCAGCAGCAGAAATATTCGCGAAGCGATAATATTATTTCCAGTCTTGAGCCTAAGACTGAGCCTGAGCTTGATTTGGACCAGATAAATATCTGGGATTTGCTCAACGCGTTCGATTCGATGATGAAGGCGACGGGCAATGTGATGGATATGAGTCATATTGCAGACGATACGCCGATTGACCTTTACCAGATTGAGATTCTTCACCGGCTGCAGAACGAAGGGGCGATGAGTTTTACGAGGATTTTCGAGGACAAAAAAAACAGGCTGATTATGGTCGGGCTTTTCCTTGCTGTTCTGGAACTGGTGAGAGAAAAACTTATAACGGCCGAGCAGGCCAAGCCATTGATGCCGATTTATCTTAGGGCATTGACTGATGAGCCGGCAGAGCAGGTTGTTCATAATGCGATGATGGCGCGGAGCGCAGAAGAAGAAGCGCAGGAAGATGCGAAAGACCGGGCGAGTATTCCGATTGAAACGGTCGAGGCGGCTGATAGCCAGGCTGATGTAGAGATACCGATAGTGGAAATTGGAAATCAGCAGGATGTGGAGGCGAAAGAAGATAAGAAAATCGAGCAAAAAGGCGATTTTCAAGGCGAAAACGAGGGTTTATAAGAGAACGGCTAAATGATTTGACATTGCGGGGCTAAGTAAATAAAATTTGTAGCTCGGATGATGTTAGGACGAAAGGATTTAAGATGGCGGGAAATATAGTTGAACTGACAGATGAGGCATTTGACAGCACAGTGCACAGCAGCGAAAAGC
>JBEKEA010000053.1:0-10098 GCA_050014075.1 Sedimentisphaerales bacterium
TTCAGCGAACTTGATTTTACTCCTTCGGCGCAGATACGGAGCGCGGTTAAAAGCGAGCATGGCAACTGTAAAGGAAGAAAATGCGATAATTTCAACAAATGTTTTTACTGGAAAAGCCGTCGCCGGCTTCAAACGGCCGATATTATTGTAGCCAATCACGCGCTTTTGTTCAGCGACCTTGCGTTGCGGCAGAATAATGTTTCGATTTTGCCTGATTACAAGTTTGTGATTATAGACGAAGCGCACAATATAGAAAATGTTGCTCAAGAGCATTTTGGACTTGATATAAGCTATCGCAGGGCAGTTTTTCTGCTGAATGGTTTATATAATACCAGAACAAAAAAAGGACTTCTGGTCAGTACCGGATATAGCCAGGCCATTGAGCTTGTTAAGTTGTGCGAAAAAGAAGCGGAAAAGTTTTTTGACCTTGCGAAACAGTGGTATAAAACAAACGGAGGCAACGGCAGGGTCAGAGAAAAATTTGTCGCGGATGTTATAACCGAACCTTTGAAGAAACTCAGGCTTGCTCTGGCAGGGCTTGCGAAGGAAAACAGTGATACGGATGAACAGTTTGAGCTTTTGCGTTTTGTCGATTTACTGAAAGCTTTGCAGGACGATTTGCAGAATTTCCTCTCTTGCCGGGACACGGGAAACGTTTACTGGGTTGAGTCGTCGGACAACTCGAAAAGAATGACAATATCGCTGCGAAGCGCGCCGGTAAATCCCGCCGAGCAAATAAAACAATGCCTGTTTGATAAATTCCAGTCTGTAATACTTACAAGCGCTACGTTGTGCTGCGATAATGAAGGCGACAAAAGCGACTTCGAATTTTTTGCCGAGCGAATCGGACTGGAAAAGTTTAAGTCATTAAAACTCGGCTCTCCTTTCGATTATGAAAAACAAGTTACAATGTATATTGAGCCTGATATGCCGGAGCCTAACGAGCCGGCTTTCGCGCAGGCGGCGGCGGAAAAGATAAAAAAATATGTAAAGCAGACCGGCGGCAGAGCGTTTGTTCTTTTTACAAGCTACCAGATGATGCAGGAAATCGCCGGTTTGCTTTCGGACTGGTTTGCCGAAAACAATATCGAGCTGCTTTTGCATGGCGGTTCCGTTGACAGGTCGGAGCTTTTAAAACGCTTTAAAATGGATACCGGCAGCGTTCTGTTCGGCGCCGACAGTTTCTGGCAGGGCGTGGATGTTCCGGGCCAGGCGCTGAGTAATGTAATAATAGTCAGACTGCCTTTTGCTGTGCCCAGTCATCCGCTTATCGAAGGAAGAATCGAGCATATAAAGGCACAGGGACACAATCCTTTTTTCAAATACCAGCTTCCGCAGGCGATAATAAAATTCAAACAGGGATTCGGCAGACTGATACGCAGCAAAACCGATACCGGCATAATCGTGGTTCTCGACAGCAGGATTATTCAAAAAAATTACGGCAGAGAATTTTTCGCCGCGATAGAAAAATGCAGAGTTGAAATTGCCTCAGACTAAACTATTTTAGTTTGGTTTTTATTACACTCAAAAGGCGATGATTTTCAATCGGTTTTTGGAAAACGCCGGCAAAACCTAATTGCGCATAATCTATATTGTCCGCCATTTCATCTCCCGCTGCGCTTAAAAGATAAACGGGAGCCTTGTTGCCGACCAGCCGCAGTTCCTTAGCGAAACTTGTTCCGGAATCGATTTCCTCCATCATCAAATCGACAAGAACAAGGTCCGGGTTTGTCTTTTTGTAAATCTTCAGGCCCTGCTCGGCGCTTTTTGCTTCAGCCATAATGTAGCCGCTGGCTTCAAGAACCAGGCGCATCACGGTCAAAAAATCAGGGTCGTCGTCAATTACCATAATTACATATTTACCATCCTGCATTTGAAGTCTCCTTTAAAAACAGGCAGATGTTTGTTGTATTTTATTAAAATTTTTTGTTTTCAACATAGTCTCTAAAAATTCGACAGCTTTTTGAAGATTAATTTTCGCTTTTTTTGTCAATTTTTCTTCGAACTGCTCAAATTCATAACCGCGAATACCGAGAATATACCCTTTTGCCTTCGACTTAAAAAGGTTTTCAGCCAAAGCCATAACCTCGGCCGGTTCAACGCTATGAGTTGAAAAATTATCTGTTTGTTTTCCTTCAACCGCTTGGAAAGTAAACGGCTCGGCGCAATTTACCGAAGCATCGGCGAAAATAACAATATCGTGCCGTGCAACCTGAGTTGAATCCTCGATTGTAAGCTGATAATCTGTTTCCACGGTAACATCCGGAATATTTTTCGATTCAATTTCCTCAGCCAGAGCTGGCCCCAGGCCGTCGTCGGCCCTTGCCGGATTGCCGAAACCAATCAACAGGATTTTTGTGTTTCCGCAGGTCATTCTTTTATTTTGCGGTCAATTTCATTGCCGTTATGGTCGTAAAGCGTAACAATCAGAGGCATTTTTCCCATCGCGTGCGTCGCGCAGGACAAGCACGGGTCGTAAGCCCTTATCGCAACTTCGATGTGATTCAAAAGGCCTTCTGTAATTTTCGCCACGCCGTCAATATGGTCGGCGGCGACTTTCTGCACAGCTCTATTAAACGCCTCGTTGTTATTTGTTGTAGAAACGATAAGATTTGCCATAACAATCAGGCCGTTGTCATCGACTTTATAATGATGGAACAACGTGCCTCGCGGGGCCTCGATAAGGCCGACAGCCTCATTTCTGCGTTTGCCTTTTACAACAAGGTCTTTGCCCTGGAGGTCTTTATCGTGCAGAAGCTCGTTAATTTTCTCTATCGAATGCAGAAGCTCAATCATCCTTGCCCAGTGATAAGCCATTGTAATATTATTTGGTTTTCCGCCGGTCAGGGCCTTGAATTCTTTTCTTGCTTCTTCTGCCAACGGCGTGTCGATAAAGTCGCAGGTATTTATTCTCGCAAGCGGTCCGACGCGATACCAGCCGTCCTTTGGGCCGAGCGATTTAATAAATGGAAATTTCATATAAGACCAGGACTTCACTTCCTCAGTGAGATAGTCGCAATAGTTTGAGTAGTCGACCTGGTCGAAGATTTTTTTGCCGTCGGCAGTGATTGCCCGTAGATTTCCGTGATATAAATCCATTGCGCCGTCGCTGCGGACGAGGCTTAAATGGTTCGAGTCAAAAGAGGCGAAGGGTTTGAGTTTGTCGAGGTTCTTGAGGGTATAATCTTTTGCGATATTCAAAGCGGATTTTGACCAATCCAGCATTTGATTGATGTCTTTGAGAAAGACGTCTCTTTCGGCGATAGAAAGATTTTTATTAACTCCGCCGGGGATTGCGCCTGTACCGTGAATTTTTTTGCCCGCGGTCGCTTTTATAATTTCCTGGCCGTATTTTCTCATCATAACGCCCTGCACGGCAAGTTCGGGGTATTTTATGGCGACGCCGATGACGTTTCTGATTTTCGGGTCGGCGTCAAAGCCGAACAGCAAATCCGGCGAGCAGAGGTGGAAAAAGTGCAAAGCATGTGACTGAAACATCTGGCCGTAGTGCATCAGGCGGCGGATTTTTTCGGCGGTAGGAGTCAGTACATCAGCACCGACAATTCTGTCCATCGCTTTGGCGGCGGCCAGGTGATGACTTACCGGACAAATGCCGCAAAGTCTCTGTACAATGACAGGAATTTCCCAGTAAGGTCTGCCCTGGATGAATCTTTCAAAGCCGCGAAATTCGACAACGTGAAATCTTGCCTGCGTAACTTTGTTATTCTCATCGAGCAGGAGAGAAACTTTGCCGTGTCCTTCGACCCTTGTTACAGGTTCTATTACGACTCTTTTAGTTGTACCCACTTTTAATACTCCAAATAGTTCGACAAGCTCACTATAAAACGAATTAATCGTATTTTATCAGTTCATAAGGTAAATCGAGAGGTTTGTTATTCAAAAGCGCGACAACCGCTTGCCAGATTGTATCGCCGCTTGGCGGGCAGCCCGGCAGAAAATAATCAATCTTCACGACTTCATTGCACGTATAAATTCTGTCAAGACAGAGCGGCAGTTCATTGTCGTTGGGGATGATTTTTTCCGGATTGTGGATAGTCGGGCCGTTCAGATACGCTTCTTCGAGACATTCTTTTAATGAAATAGCATTCCTCAAAGCGGGGATGTCTCCGTTAATAGCGCAATCGCCGACGGAAACGAGAATATCGCAGTGTTTGCGGAATTCCTTCAGCACGTGGACATTGTCTTCGTTTGCGCAGCCGCCTTCGATCAGCCCGATGGCGCATTGGCCGGTGAATTCCTTTATGTCGTCGATGGGCGATTTGTCGAAATCGACAAGCTCGATAAGTTTGAGGATTCGCTCGTCAATGTCGAGAATCGACATATGGCAGCCGAAGCAGCCTGCCAGCGATGTTGTTGCGATTTTTGGTTTCACTATCATCTTTTATATCCTCACAAATTTTTAACTATTTTATTTTTTGTGATTTTCAATTTCCGAGCCGATTGGTTTGCTGTCATACAGTCTTTGACCAATCGGAATTGCAAACGCAGTCCCTTTTTTATTTATGGTGCCGACCGGGCATACATCAGCGGCCTTGTCGGTTACGGCAGCATTAGTATCTTTCAGGTTTGCCTCGGCGTTTACAGCAAGTTTTTTATTAATACTTCGGCCGACGAATTCGAAAACGCCTTTGCCGTCAACATCCCTTGAAGCCTGGACGCATCTGCCGCAAAGGATACATCTGTTAAGGTCGAGGAATATATCGGGATGTGTTGAATCAACGTCTTTTTTTGGGAAAAAGTATGGATATTTCGGAGATAATATGCCGAGCCTGTAAGCCATCGCCTGTAATTCGCAGTTTCCGCTCTTTTCGCAGAACATACAGAAATGATTGCCTTCGATAAAGAGCATATCGATAATGTTTCGTCTGTGCTCCTTTAGTTCCGGCGTTTCATTTTCGACAATCATTCCCTCGGTAATCGGCTGAGTGCACGCGGCCTGCGGTTTGCCGTTGACCAGAACCGTGCATACCCGACAGCTTCCGTGCGGAGCAAGGTCGGGATGATAGCAGAGCCTGGGTATATAAACGCCCGCTTCGTCGGCGGCCTGAAGAATAGTCTGGCCCGCTTTGCCTTTTATCTGGGCGCCGTCAATTGTGAATGTTATTTGTTCGCTCATTTTTTATCCTTATTTTGTAAACATTACGGATTGGCGTTTCGCAATGGTTTCCGCGTCTTTAAGGGCCTTTCTGATATCGAATGTTGGCTGCATTCCGTCCTGGACTTTTTTAACCTTAGATTCATAATCTTTGCGGAAGTTTTTCAATGTGGTCAGCACCGGATTGGGCGAAGTCTGCCCCAGTCCGCATCGGCTGGTTAGTTTAATGCTTTCGCCCAGCTGCTTGAGTATATCGAGGTCTTCCGGTTCGCCTGCTCCTGTCAGAATTTTATCGAGATATTTTTTCAGCAGCACATTGCCGACCCGGCAGGGCGTGCAGTAACCGCAGCTTTCCTCGACGAAAAATTCCATATACTCAGCGGCGATTTTAATCATATTTCTTTCAGGGCCGAATACGACAATCGCTCCGCCGGTTGCCAAATCGTCATAGCAGATTGTCCTGTTGTAATCATTGGTGCCGATTATCTGGCCGCTTGGCCCGCCGACAAGGACAGCCTGCGCATCTTCAGCGCCGACTTCTTTGAGTAAATCCAGCATTTTTATTCCGAATGGGAGTTCATAAACGCCCGGTAGTTTGCAGTCGCCTGAGATACTCAAAAGTTTTGTGCCGGGGCTGCCTTTGGAGCCTGTTTCAGCGAACCACGCGCCGCCCATTTCGAGAATTCTTGTTACACAACAGAGGGTTTCAACATTGTTTACCGCTGTCGGATTATTTAGATAGCCTTTTTGTGCGGGAAACGGCGGCCGGGTTTTCGGGTCGCCTCGCAAACCTTCGCAGGAGCTAATCAAAGCAGTTTCTTCGCCGCAAATATATGCGCCTGCCCCCATCTGGATTGTAATATCAAAGTTAAAACCTGTTTTGCCGAGTATGTTTTTGCCGAGGAGATTTTTGTCCCTTCTTTCCTTTAAAATCTTTTCAAGCAGTTTTCTCAGGTAAGCGTATTCGCCTCGAACGTAAAGAATTCCGGCTTCTGCGCCGATGGCGTAACCGGCGATTGTCATACCTTCAAAGAGCATATCGGCTCTTTCGGTAAGAATTACCCTGTCCTTGAAAGTGCCCGGTTCGCCTTCGTCTGCGTTGCAGAGGATAAATTTTTTCTCGCCGGCCGCAGCGCGTGTAAACTGCCATTTCATTCCCGTCGGGAATCCCGCTCCGCCTCTTCCGCGAAGTCTTGCCGTTTTTATTACGTTGATGACCTCAACCGGACTTACCGCAAGAGCATTTTTCAGACCCGCTTCGCTTTTGTAGTCCGCAAAGATAACTCTGCCTTTTTTTCTTATGCCGTTATGAACGCAGGAGTGAACAATCTCGTCGGCATTATTGCCGTCGCCGAGACGGTGTTTAAGTTTTGAAGGGTCGTAGTGTTTTTTAATATCGGCAACAACTTCTTTTACTTTATCGGTGGAAAGATATGTTATGACTTCGTCATTGATAATCGCCGCCGGTGCTTGGTCGCACATTCCGATACAGGGAGCATATTCGAGAGTGATTTTTCCATCCGGCGTTGTCTGTCCGAAATCGATGCCGAGCTCTTTTTTAAACGCTTCGGCAACTGTCTCTGCGCCGGCCATTTTATCGACAACATCGTTGCACAGGCGGATGACGACTTTGCCTTTCGCCCTTTTAGACAAAAACGCATAAAAAGTGACGACGCCTTCGACTTCGACGCGATGGCAATTGACAGATTTTGCGATAATGTCCATTGCTTCGCTGCTGACTTGGCCGAAGTTCTGCTGAACTTGCCGGACAATGTCCATCATTTTTGTTCGGTCATTGCCGCTGTTTTGGCAAATCTGTTTAATTTCCGCCTGAAGATTTTCGCTCATATCTTACCTCGCAACTATCCTTAAAGGCTTCTCCCATATGTTTTTCCGCCGAAAATTAAAAAAACAGTATAGTGTTTTTGCCGGCAAGTGTCTAATAAAAAAGCCGATAGGGCCGAATAAGAACGATTTTCAGTGATTTAGTTATTAAGACAGAGCCCAAAAGAAAAATTGCATACCCAAAAGGCCTTGTATATAATCTAAAATAGACAAAAATGCTTATACAGGATTAAAATAAATTATGGCTGAAAAACAGGCCGATTCAGTGGGTATTGTTGAGGCAAAGACCATAAGGGTTGTCGGAATTGATAATCCGTTAAAGCTGGTCAGCGGGAAAACTCTTGCCCCAATAGACGTAGTGTATGAAACATACGGCACGCTGAATTCAGCCGGCGATAATATTGTGCTTATTTGCCACGCCCTCAGCGGCAGCGCTCACGCGGCCGGTTTCAGCGTCGCAGACGACAAAAAGCCCGGCTGGTGGGACATTATGATAGGCCCCGGCAAGGCGATTGATACCAATAAATATTATGTTATATGCTCCAACTTTTTAGGCAGCTGCGGCGGCACGACCGGACCGTCGAGCATTAATCCGCAAACCGGCAAGGCTTACAATCTTGATTTCCCTTTGATTACCATAGCCGATATGGTGAAGGTTCAAAAATTGCTGCTTGATAAGCTCGGCATAAAACAACTATTGAGCGTTGTCGGCGGCTCGATGGGCGGAATGCAGGTTTTGCAGTGGGCGATTGAATATCCTGACTTTGTCAAATCGGCGATAGTAATTGCCGCCACACCCCGGCTCGGCCCACAGGCGATTGCTTTCGACGCAGTTGGCAGAAATGCTATCTTAGCCGATATGGAATCCGGCCGGCCGACGCGCAAAGGTCTGGCAACTGCCAGGATGATAGGGCACATTACTTATCTTTCAAAAGAAAGTATGAGAGAAAAATTCGGCAGGGAGCTTAAGAGCGCGGAAAAATACAGTTATGATTTCAGCGCTGAATTCGCTGTTGAAACATATCTTGACTATCAGGGCCAGAGTTTTGTTGACCGTTTCGACGCCAATTGTTATCTGTATATAACAAAGGCGATGGATTATTTTGACCTTGAAAGAGATTACGGCTCGCTTCAGAAGTCATTTGCGAAAACAAAATCGAGATTTTTAATCGTCAGCTTTACAAGCGACTGGCTTTTTACTCCCGCGCAGTCGGAAGAAATGGTCAACGCCCTTGTCGCGCAGAGAAAGCCGGTCAGCTACTGCAATATTCTTTCTCCTTACGGCCACGATGCTTTTCTGCTCGAGCCTGAAACGCTCGGCGGATTGCTTAGTGGATTTCTTTCAACGACTATCGCTAAGCCGAAGTTCGACAAGCCCGCGGCGGTTTCAAGTATCAGAGGCGTGGACAGAGCGATAAGATTGCGTGTCGATTACGAGCTTATCGAATCGCTCATCAGTCCCAACAGCAGGGTTCTCGACGTAGGCTGCGGCGACGGGCTGCTTCTGCTCAATCTGCAGCACGATAAAAATATTGACGCCGAAGGCATTGAGGTTGACCAGGAACTTGTTTTGCAGTCTGTCGATAGCGGGCTGAACATAATTCACAGGGATATTGAACGAGGCCTTGAACATTATCCGGACGGCAGTTTTGATTATGCGGTGCTTTCCCAGACTTTGCAGACTCTTAAGAATCCGCATCTGGTTTTTGCCGAGCTTTTAAGGGTAGCCAAAAAAGTTATTGTAAGTTTCCCGAATTTTGCGTACTGGAAATGCCGGGTAGGCCTGTTTTTCGGCGGCCAGGCTCCTCGTACTAAACAACTGCCTTTTGAATGGTACGACACGCCGAATATACATGTTATATCGCTTAAGGATTTTGAGAAGTTCTGCGATAAAATCGGCGCAAAAGTAGAAACAAAGATTCCTCTAATCGGTAATCGCCGAAGCCCTGTAAAATTTGCTCCGAATATTTTCGCCGAGCAGGCGATTTATCTGACAAGCCGCAAATAAAAAATTTACCCGCCGATATATTCGTTGCCGACTTTTCTTGCTCGCTGGGGTTTATCTATATTTATACCCAGGCTCACGCCAGTCTCGACAAGAATATTCCAGCCGGCTGCAAGATAAACATAATTGGAAAGTTCGCCGATATCCGGTATTTGAATTGTTGGGAATATTGTTTCTTCGTCACAAACGGCAAAAACTTTTAACCCGACGCCGTCAACGAGTGTCTGTTTAATTTTTTCAAGTTCGCTCTTGAAGGGGTCAATCAGAATTACAACATCGTCTTTATTCATTACCTCTTCCACGCCGTGAACGGCATAAGTGCCTTCAAGGAAATCACTTTTTTTGCGGGTAATTTCGTATGCTTTGAGAGTTAATTCTTCAGCGACACCGTCATTTTTGCCGGCAAAATAAATTGTTCCCGCCGATGCGATTGCATCTGTAATTTTTTTATCTATCGGCATTGTCAAAGCGGCATCAAACGCATCGGCAAGCCGGGCTAATTTTTTGTCGAGCGATATTCCCTGTATTGCCGACAGCAGCGCCTGATAGAAGAGAGCTTGTTCGACAACGCTTTTTGTGGCGGCAACAGCCTGCTCTTTTTCGCAGCTCAGAAAAAAGGTTTGCTGTGCCAGTGATTCGAGTTTGGTATTCTTATTTGCGATTAGTGCAAAGAGATTTTTGTGATTGACATTATTGAGTTTTTCGAACAGGCGAATAACCTCTTTTGTTTGTCCGCTGTTTGATGCGCCGAATACGACAAAATCAGAAAGGTCGTAACAGCAGGATTGAAGTCCTCCTTCTGTCGCAAGGTTAAGATTTATCCCTGCTCTTCTTGCGCTATAAATAGCATTCTTTGCAGGAAATATTCTGCTTGAGCCTTCTCCGGTAAAAAAGAGCTTACCTTTTTGTTTGATAGCATTGATGACTTTTTCGCTGTTTTCAAGTTTGAATTTTCTCAGGATGTTCGGCGTTTGCATCATTTCCCGAACAAGAACGAATTTGCTGTATTTTGTATCGGTGTTCATTTTTTTCTGCTCTAAAAATTGAAATTGGTCTATAAGTAGAAATTATAATTCATTTTATATATGAAGCTACAATATTATAAATTCAATCCTGAAAAAATGCGTATGGG
>JBEKEA010000054.1:0-9840 GCA_050014075.1 Sedimentisphaerales bacterium
ATCGGTGTTCATTTTTTTCTGCTCTAAAAATTGAAATTGGTCTATAAGTAGAAATTATAATTCATTTTATATATGAAGCTACAATATTATAAATTCAATCCTGAAAAAATGCGTATGGGGTATTATAGCTTGTTTTTTTATGAAAAGACTTAAAAATTATAGAGAGGCAGGTGAATTATCAAACTCTAATTTTTGATCCAGTGTAATAGGGTTAATATCCCCGGTCATTTGGCCAAAACATTGTCTTAATGAATCGCATTTTTATCTATCATAGATTTTTTGTGTTACCTGACTGCGATACGCTTATCGAGTCTGGGGCTATTGGAATTGCAATGCGTTAATCGGGTCCATACGCGATGCTTTCCACGCCGGATAAAAACCGAAGATAATCCCCACCCCGGCCGATACTACGAACGCCGCGACTACCGCAGGCACCGACGGCAATGTCTGCCATTTTAGGAATATTCTCACCGCAATCGATGCCCCGTGCCCCAGCAGGATGCCGACTCCGCCGCCCAGCAAACTCAGAATCAATGCTTCGGTCAGGAACTGCCTCAGGATATCTTTGCCGCGTGCGCCCACCGCCATTCTTACGCCGATTTCTCTGGTTCGCTCGGTTACAGATGCAAGCATAATATTCATAATCCCCACTCCGCCGACCACCAGCGATATTAGTGCCACGCACGTCAGCAAATTAGTCATCAGCGTTTGCGTAGCGGCAAGAGTCTTCGAGATTTCAGCAAGGTCCCGTATCCTGAAATCGTCAGGCTGCCCGGCGGCAAGCCGATGCCGCTGCCGAAGCAAACTGGTTATTTCGCGAATGGCAAGTTGTTTCTCTTCCGGCGATTTGGCTGCCACAAAGATATCGTTAAGAGAGCAGAATCGCGTCATCTGTGGATAGTCTGCCAATTGCGCCGCCGATTGCAGCGGATAAAATTGAACGCTTTGCGAGGGATATAGGCCATTGAGAGTATTAATCGTTGAAGCCGCAGCGTCCGCGGTAGGGGCTATGGTTTCTCTGACGCTCGATAGCCGGTATTTTATTGTCGTCCACGGCGCTATGACTATGTCGTCCTGGTCTCTGCCCATCATATTCATTCCCTTTGGACTCAGAACCCCGACGACTTTCACTCCGACGTTTTTGATGCGAATCTCTTTACCGACAGGCGATTCGCCGCCGAAAAGCTCGTGAACGATTGTTTGCCCCACAAGGCAGACTCTCGCGCCGCTCAGTACGTCTTTATCAGTAAAGGGTTCACCTTCCGTCAGATTTTCCCAGTCTCGAATCTTAAGAAACGCCGGCGTTGTGCCCAGCACATTTCTCGGCGACCAGTTTTTATTTCCGTAAACGATTTGCACATGGCAGTCAATGCTCGGAGCGGCATATTTAACGGCGCTGCATTCTTTGAGCATCACTTCACAATCCCACGGCGTAAGTGTTACTCTGCCGCCTGAGCCGGTGCTTACGCCCGCTTTAACGCTGTCGGCAGGGTCGATTTGCACAACGGCTGCGCCGACCGATGCGATGGTTTTCTGTATTGAATAAGATGTTCCTTCGCCGATTTCCATTACCGCGATTACAGACGCTACGCCGATGACAATTCCTAAACAGGTCAATATCGAACGCATAATGTGCCGCCGTAACGCGTGCATCGCGATTTTTATCATATGATATGTAGAGTGTGTTATGGAATCAGCCATTTTTTTATCAATTTCGACCCATTTAGGTTTTTCAACGCCATATTATACCAGATATTTCATTTTATTTCAATATTGTTAATTTGGGATAAATGTTTTGCTTTTTGTTGTAATTACCGCATTAACGGTAGGTTAAGTATTTTTTATGTGAAAAAATGGCCGAAAAGGGCGTCCGCCGCCCGTGGTTAGCCCTGCCAACATTTATCCGCCTCAGGCGGACTATGGCAGGGTTCGTTATTTCCCGCTTCGCCAATCCCATCCGTCTGTCATTCTGAACGAAGTGCAGCGCAGTGAAGAATCTCAATCTTTACACTTTTAAATCTTCATTCTTAAATCTTCAATTTTCAATCGTAAATGATTACCCCAATCAAAAATTCTCCCTACAATTACCAAAATCTTAAATCTTCAATTTTCAATTTTAAATATTCAATCGTAAATGATTTATCCGCGGCATTATTGAAAGAAAAAATTTAATCTTTATTTTTTTTGAGTTCTCGTTTTTTTGGTTCTGTAAGTTTTATTTCATCATTAATTGTTTCTTGAACTTTGACAAAAGCATTCATTGTCTCTTTCGAAAAACGTTTTAATATATCACAACTAACAAGTCTATCTATATTAGCTTCAATCGCAAGTAAAGCAGTTGTAGCTTGAAGAATTGAAATCGCAGTCCCTTGTCCTGGCTCGTCTAGTCCTATTATACTTGGCCCAGCAAGTAAAATTTCTGGTTCAATAGGTAATAATCCTAATTTAAACAATACACCTTTAGGATTTGCATGAACATTATGACTTGCCATTTTATAAAAAGGCCGCATATGAGCCATTTCTATTTTCTTTTCTATATCTCGAAAAGTCGGTTGTTTAACACCTGTCTCAATAGTAGCCCAACCGTAATCTCCACTGTAATTTTTTCCAAACTGTATAATTAATTTTTCTCGATTATCTTTTAACTTATCTATTTCTTCATCCGTCATTGGCTCATATCCTAGTCTTTCACAATTGTCTTGGTACAAAAGAGCTGCCTTATAGGATTCAATTCCTTGATGAAGAATATATTTTCTTGCTGTTTCTTCTCCAAAAGAACCAATAAAGTGGAGCACGACTACAATTTCATAAAGGCATCTCCAGCGTGCATGAGCACCATCTGCATATCCGGATTTCAGTAATGTCAAAATTTCAGAAGCTACTTGACAAGCTCGAGCATGAAGTCTTGTCATAACTTCTATCATATAACCCCTATCAGGAATAGGTTTTTCACGGAGTTCTTTATTAAAGTCTTCTCCTATTTCAGTTGCAATGACAAGCGTTGTTTCGAGCAAATCTATAGCTTTTTCCCATTTATTAAAAATTGCTGATTCATATTTTTGTATATCTGACCGTCTATTTTTCAACATTTTTTTAGAATTTTTATGCAAGGTGTAAGTAATAATTTCTCCTACTTCTGAAACCATTGCAGGAATATCGTCACTGATTTTATCTATAAATTGCTTCGCAAGTTTTTCAATATCAACTTCTGCGCCGCTGATATCTATAGAAATATTTGAAGATTTTTCTTTTCCTTGAAAATGCTCTGCCGGAACCTGGGAATCATCGATTGAGATTGACAAATTATTGATTCCATTTTTAATGAGTTCATTTTTAAGCTTTTCTATTTGTTCCTTAGTAAGTTTTATGCCTTTCTTTTCTAAACAATTTTCAATCACCTTTACGGCCATTTTTTCAGGAGTAAATTGTTCTGCGATAATTTTATTAAATATATCTTGTATAATTTGCATCTTATGAGTTTTTCTTCTTCAAGCTTGTATTTGATTTGATGTTCAAAAATTTTTGAAGTTGTCATCATCCATAATTTTTCCTTGCCCCGTTAGATGCGTCAGCTAACTTCTTGAAGAATACCCTAAGCTATCTAACTGGGGTGCCTTCCAATATCATATTTCTTTTGCCGTGATGTGTCCGTTACCTATTTTTCTTCTCCTGTTTTTTTCGCCGATAACTGATAACTGATAACTATTCACCAATTATATCCCCGCTTCTCCCCAAACACACTTAAAAAATTTACTTGCCTCCGACTTATATCCGGCTTTAAGGCAGTTGGCGCAACCAGCAAAAATTCAAAGCGATGTGCCGTAACCGTGTTTTGTTTCAACAAAGGCTATTTTCAGCCCGTGGACAAAGCATAACGGCTGGCACAAAAGCTCGCTTTGAGCAAAGCCTTTGCTTTGAACATGAAGTTATTCGCAGAATAACTTGTTGAAACAAACAGTGTATGTCCGTGTCTGAAAATCCTCTGTGCGTGGCGCCTGCCCGTCCGTAGCCTTGGCGAAGGCGGGCGAACTCTGTGGCTAAATAAATCCGCGTCGTCCGTTTTATACCCTATTCCGAAACCGTAACCGATTTACGCGACTTTACCGATACCGATACCGATACCCATAACTATACCGACAATAATAATCCAGTAATCCGTGTAATCAGTGATTAAAGAATTGGTCAAAATCATCAAAAAACAGGGGTAAATCATTCCAAATCTGGGTAAAAAAATCAAAAAAAATGAAAAAAAATCAAAATCTTTACTAAAACTTGTCCCTGAAATGACTTACATAAAAAACCCCCTCGAAAACAAAGGACTTATATCATCCCCACGCTTAGTTTTGTCGGTAGATAAAACTGTGGGGACGGCCTCAAATATTTTACGGTAAAGGACTTACATCAAAAAATATCTGAAAAATTCTCCAAAATTTTCAAATTTCCCAATTTTTCGCTCCTAAGTCCTTATTCTTGTCCGCCTCAGGCGGATTTTTTCCGCTTCAAAAAAGGACTTATCGTGACGAAAGGATAAAAATTATTTAGTCATATTTGGGTCCTGCGTTTCTTCCCAGCCGCCGCCAAGAGCTTTGTAAAGAGCTACCACATCAGTTGACAAATTGCGAGTGCTCTGGACGAGAGAATCTTCGGCAGCAAAGAGAGAACGCTGCGAATCGAGAACACTGAGAAATTCAGTCTGGCCCTGAGAATAAAGCTGAGTGGCAAGGTCCACGGCTTTACGGTTGGCGGCAACGGTGTCCTCAAGAGCTTTGTGCCGTTGCTGCTCTTTGGAATAGGCAATCAGAGCATTCTCAACATCCTGAAGGGCAGTGAGAACTGTCTTTTGATAAGCAAGCCCAGCCTGCTCGGTAAGAGCCTTTTGGACTTCAATATTTGCTTTGACTGAGCCTGCATTGAAGATTTGCCAATCGATGGAAGGACCAATTGCCCAGAAAGCATTTTGTGAATTTATCATTGTGCCAAGAGCATTGCTTTGATAGCCCGCCGAGCCGGTAAGATTAAATTTTGGGAACAAATCCGCAGTGGCTACGCCGATGCGAGCGGTGGCGCCGTGAATTTTAGCTTCGGCACGGCGAATATCAGGACGACGGCGAAGCAAATCAGACGGAAGCTCTGCCGGCAGAGTCGGCGGATTATAAGGAATCTGGCGGACGGAGGATAATTCTGCCAATAATGCCGAAGGCTCAAGGCCAAGCAATGTGCTGAGAGTGTAAATAGTCTGCTGAGCGGAAGTTTCCATTGTCGGAATCTGCGAGGCGGTAGTACCGACCTGCGCATCGGCGTTTGCGACGTCAAGGGCGCCGACAAGGCCGCTGCCAAATCGCTGGCGAGTCAGCTCGGCGGTGTGCTTCTGGGCCTGGAGGTTGTTTTGTGCGATTACAATTTCCTGCTGGTAGCCGCGAAGCTCGACATAGTTGAGCGCCACTTCGCTGGCGAGCGTAACTAAAACATCTCTTTGGTCTTCAACGGCATACTTGATGTCCGCATCGGATGCTTCTACGTTTCTCCGAACGCCGCCAAATATGTCAAGATCCCATACAGCGCCAAGACCGGACTTCCATAAATTGCTTCTTGCCGGATTTTTTTTGGTTTTAGAAGAACCTGCTGTCTGGCTGTGTGAATACGAACCTGTGGCATCGACGGTGGGCCAAAGTCCTGCAGATACGACTTGGCGCTGGAAACGGGCCTGACGAAGCCTTGACTGGGCCTGTTTCAAATCAAGGTTGGACATTACGGCCCTGGTTATAAGCGAATTAAGATTGGGGTCGTTAAATTGCGTCCACCAGTGAACAAGGTCCACAGTAGAAGTAGTCTGGCCCTTAGAGCCTGTCCATGAAGATGGAACAGAAACCTGCGGGGAATGATAGTTGGGACCGACCATACAGCCGGCGATTATCAAAAGACAAAAACACGTTACATACAGCAATGGAAAGTTCATGAGCCGCATATACAAACCTCCTATACTTAGTTTTCTTAAATTATTCATAACGTAAAGCCTCAATCGGGTCGAGGCGTGAAGCTTTCCACGCAGGATAGAAACCGAAAATAAGACCAATGCTCACAGATACAAGAACCGCTGCGATGATGGCAGTTAATGAAGTTTGGACCGGCCAATGTTTAAAATACTTGACCAGCAGCGCGCCGCCGTGGCCGAGCAGGATACCCAGCGCTCCGCCTATCAGGCACAGGACAATGGCTTCAACAAGAAATTGCCTGAGAATATCCCGGCCTCTTGCGCCGACAGACATTCGCAACCCAATTTCACGAGTGCGCTCAGTGACGGAAACGAGCATAATATTCATAATTCCAACTCCACCTACAATCAGCGAAATAAGAGCGACGCATAGCAGCAGGTTTGTCATTAATGATGTGGCAGTAGTAAATGTCTTTATCATTTCAGTCATATCGCGAATGCTGAAATCATCCGGCTCATCGGGACGAATATGATGACGTTCTCTTAAAACTGCAGTTACCTGTTTGATAGCCAGCGGGATATTTTCTGTGGCGGCTGTCGAAGTCAGGATGTTATCTACATTGGCGAAACGCACCGGTTGAGGAGTATCAGCAGCCTGAGTTGTCGATTGTGTCGGATACAGACTGAGCGAACTGCTGGGGTAAAGATTGTTAAGAGAGTTTACCGCAGTCGAGCTTGTCGAAGCTGTGCTGCTCTGATTAACATTACCTAATGAAGTGCCTGAAACCCGATACTTAATGGATGTCCATGGGGCAATAATGATATCGTCCTGGTCCATACCCATCATATTTGCACCTTTGACGGTCAATACGCCAATAACTTTAAAAGATACATTTTTTATTCTGATTTCTTTGCCGATGGGAGAAACGCCTTCAAATAACTCACGGGCGAGAGTATTGCCTACAAGGCATACCTTATTTGCGTTGCGGACATCCTTGTCGGTAAAAACATCTCCCTGTGCCAGTTCGGCCCAGTTGCGTATATCCAGATAGGCAGGCGTAGAGCCGACAATGAAGAACGGCACCCAGTTTTTATTTCCGTAGATTACCTGCGTTCTTGCCTGAACAATAGGAGCAACGTATTGAACGGCGGGGCATTGCTGGATAATAGCGTCGCAGTCCTGCGGCGAGAGCGTCATAACGCTTCCTGCGCCGAAGCTGACTCCGCCGCTGGCGGCGGTGCCGGGCTGAATCATAACCATATTCGAGCCCATACTGACGATTGATTTTTGAATTGCCGCCGAAGCGCCATTACCGATTTCCATCATAGCGATGACCGCGGCGATACCAATAATAATGCCAAGCGTGGTAAGTGTGGCCCGCATAGGATTGCGGCGAAGAGCCCGCAGCGCAATAGACATTGTGCGGTAAACCTTCATTTGGCACCCCCGGCGTCAGGAATAATTTTTTCGTCGGTTTTTGTTTCGCCTTCGATTATGCCGTCGCTGATTCGGATAATTCTTTTTGCATGATGAGCAATGGCAGCGTCGTGTGTTACGAGGATGATAGTAAGACCCTGCTCTTTATTAAGCTGCTGGAATAACCGCAGGATTTCCTCGCTGGTATGCGAATCCAAATTACCGGTAGGCTCATCAGCGAGAAGAATTGACGGATTATTTATCAGCGACCTTGCAATAGCGACTCTCTGCTGCTGACCGCCGGAAAGCTGAGATGGTTCGTGATGCATTCTATCCGCCAGCCCCAGACGGTTTAACATTTCTTCGGACCTTTGACGGGCCTGATGGTCCGAGAGATGTTCGGCGCTGTAAGACAGAGGCATCATCACATTGTCCAGCGCACTTGTTCGGGGCAACAGGTTGAAGTTCTGGAAGACGAATCCAATTCTGCTGTTTCGAAGCAATGCGCGGCCATCTGCGGAGAGATGAGATATGTCCCGTCCGTCCAGCCGATACTCGCCCGAAGTCGGGTGGTCGAGACATCCGAGAATATTCATTAATGTGCTTTTGCCTGAACCGGAAGCGCCCATTAGCGCGATAAGCTCGCCCTGCTCAATGGTAAACGAGACCCCCTTGAGCACAGGCACATCTATGTCGCCTAAGAAATATGTTTTGTATATGTCTTTCAATTCAAGCAACTGCATAATATTTTTTAATCCTAAAATTTATAATCATACAATACCAATTTTATCTGCTGCTGCTACCGCCGCCGCTACCGCTGCTGCCGGTGCCACTGCTGCCGCTACTGCTGCTGCGGCTTCTCCTTATCTGGGGAACGAATGGATTAGTAGTACCGGCATCGGTAGTTTGCTTGGTCTGCTGGCCGGTAACAACCTGAAGGCCTTCTTTAAGCTCATCACCATTGGCTTCTGTTTTTGAGCCGTCACTTTGGCCGAGCCGGACCTTAATCGGTCGAACGAAAGAGCCTTGCTGTGTCCAAACGACACCTTCAGCAGCGTCGGAGATTTTTTCGCCTTGAGAAACATTTCTAAATTCCGAAGCAATTTCTTCCGGCTTTGGCGACCAGCGCAAAGCTGCGTTGGGAACCAGCAAAACATTTTTGCTGTTGCTCACTACAAACTTGACGTTGGCAGTAAGATATGGAAACAGCTTTCCGCTGGAATTATCTGTAATGACCTCAACAGTATAGGTTACAACATTTTGTGTCATTGTGGCGTTAAAACGAATTTTGCCCACTGTGCCGTTAAAGACTTCGCCGGGATAAGCGTCAACTGTAAAAGTTACAGCCTGATCCGGATGAATATTTCCAATATCAGTTTCGTTGACAGATACCCAGACCTGCATACGCTTAAGGTCTTTGGCAATCAGAAAAAGGCTTGGAGCATTAAGGCTTGAAACGACAGTCTGGCCGATATTAACCCTGCGGTCGATAATAACACCTTTGACCGGCGATTTGATAGTGCAGTAATCGAGATTTGTTTTTGACCTGTCAAGAGTTGCCTGGGAAAGCGCCACATTCGCCTTTGCAGTATCAAAGGCGGATTTGTAAGCGTCGTAGCTGCTTTCGGCAAGCGCTTCGGACGGGCCCAGCTTTTGAGCGCGAGCCCAGTCGCGATCGGCCTGATATAATTTTGCGTTGGCCTCGGCGAGTTGAGCTGTGGCCAGCGCGACGTCCGCTGCATAAAGAGAGTCGTTTATTTTAGCCAGAACCGTGCCTTCTTCCACGATCGAGCCGTAATCGACTGTATTGCCGTCTTTATCTTTGCCGAAATAATCGATTCTCCCGGCAACCTGCGCACCGACATCGATAACTTCCTCAGGCTCCACTGTGCCGGTAGCGCTGATAGTGATTAACAGGTCGCCCTGTTTCACTTTGGCGGTGCTGTAAGAAGCTGCCTGTCCATTTGCGGAATGACGAGTACTGATAAAGCCGATAAGAATTAACACGACAATCGCAATTATGGTTATTTTAATCGAACGATTCATACTAATACCTCGTTTCTGTATTTTTTGGAGAATCAGCGGCGATTTGGTCGATAAGTTCGCCGGCTTCGATTTGACGTCTGATTTCGCGAAGACCTGCCAGAGAAAAACGTGCGACATGGTCAGCCATCATCTCGACATTGGGAATTTCAAACGATAAATTTGTTTTAATGCTTGCCTGGGCAAATAACTTCCGGTGCTGCTGGTGCATCATTATATTGGTACATTGAGCCATAACGCTCATCCTGCAAAGCTGTATCTGTTTTTCAGAAGCATGCGAACCCAACAGTTCCCTAATAACAAGATCGAATTCACGCCGCAGAGGTTCGATAGATTCTCGAATAACCTCCGCCAGCAGGCCGGTAGGGGTGGCAAGCTCTTTTGACATAATCTCAAATTCGTAATTTTTGGAATAAGCAAAACGCTGCATCGCGGCAAAAATTCTTCC
>JBEKEA010000055.1:0-9212 GCA_050014075.1 Sedimentisphaerales bacterium
ATTCAGGTTTTTATAATTTCACTTTCCGGCGTTTTGGCCCCGGGTCCTGTCATGGCCGCAACCATCGCTGCCGGAACTAAATCCAAACATGCCGGAATCTTCATCTCCCTGGGCCATTCCTCCATTGAACTGCCGCTGATTGCGGCGATTATACTGGGACTGGGCTTTGTTTTCGAGCATCCGGCCGCGAAATTCATAATCGGTCTTGCCGGCGGTGCCTTCCTGCTTTGGATGGGTTTTGGAATGTTTAAAGAAATTAAAAATTATCACGAATCGCGCCCGCCTTTTAATTCCAAAGGCCCGATTATGACCGGCCTGATTCTATCGGCGTCAAATCCTTATTTTTTACTTTGGTGGGCGACGGTAGGCTTGAATCTTGCAAAAGACGCCGCCGGTTTAGGCTATATTGCGGTTATTCTTTTTGCTTTAGTGCATTCGCTTTGCGATATGGGCTGGTTGGAGATTTTGTCTTTCACAAGCTACAAAGGCACAAAGTTTTTAAATGAAAAGAACCAGAAGATGGTGCTTGCCCTTTGCGCCGCGGCAATAATTTTCTTCGGTATTTACTTTATCGTAAAAAGTCTTTTAAGTCTTTGATTTGCTTTTGGTTTTTACCGTTTCCATTGGCGCATTCGCATCTGCCGGCTTTGACGCGGGGATATTTTCAATAATATCAGACAGTTTCTTTGTCATAGAGTCGGCTTTGACGGCGGGAATCTGGTAAATCCAGCCGTTGGTAACATCCTGAAGCTTTCTGACTTTTTCCTTTGCCAGAAGTTTTGCCTCTTTCTTTTTAAGCTCTTCCTGCGACTCTACGCCTTCTTCTTTTTTCACCTGCGTTTTGTCGGTAAAATCGACGTTGAATTTTACAAAAGTTTTGGAATCTTTCTGAGCGATTTCGATAAGAATCAAAGTCGAGTCCTTCAGCAGACAGGCGTATTCGCGGTCGAATTTCAAATCCGGCAATTGTGCAGCGGCGTTTACATCTTCAAAACTTAACTCGGCAAGTGCGCTGAAAACCATATCGCATTCGTTCTTTCTCACTTCTTTGCCGGCAGGTAAATCTTTAATCGAAACTTCTGTGCCGTTGGCTTCGGGCAAGAGGGTATAAGTTCCGGCCGGTGAAGTAACCGTTATTGACGCGATATTTTCTTTGTTTACTATCGCTATAAGCTGTTTATCTATATACTCCAGTGGCGAAGCACCCGGCCAGGGCACTTTGTCCATAACATAAACTTTATTATCGTTGACGAGTCTGCCGTAATACGTCCCGCCGGACGGGCAATCCTTGCCGATAATTACGCCGGTGATAATCTGGCTGTTGGCGTCGAGAAATTTTACGACTGCCTGCGCGTCCTGCTCGGTTACGCCAAGGTCTTTGTAATTGACCTTGTTTTCGGTGTAAACATCAATCGTGCGGATATCCATAATACTTGCAAAGAGATTATTTACCGTCTTGCTGCCGGCCGGATAATTACTTCTGTTTTCGACTTCAAAACCGTTTTGCCCCCTGCTTAGCGTGAACGTATTTGCATCTTTTCCGATAACAATTTTTGACACCTTTGCGGGATCAAGGCCCTGGATAAGATAGCCGGCCCCGGTCGATATATGTTTTGTTCTGCTTGCGAACTGCGAAACATAAACGGCAAGAATAATTGACCCTATCGCTAAAATTCCCAAAAACGAAAGTTTCTTATTACTCATTGTTTTTCCTTTTTACTTCGTGTCTTTGTGCCTTCGTGGCTACGCATCGCTTGCATGACTGATATAACGTCTTTTCCTTACGCTTCTGCGGGCGCCGAGAATAATCGCGATTGTAAGAATTACCGCAGGCGCTGCCAGCATATTGAAGTTTTGCAGCGTATTGCCGAGACTTTCGATTCGCTGCCGACGCTGCATCTTTACCTGGCGGAGCTGTTTTCTCGCCTCAACGATTTTCAGCTCAAGTTCTTTTTTCTTTTGTATGATTGAAGAGCCGATAATCGCATCCTGCCCTTCTTTGGCAGAGGAGACAATCGTCTGCAGTTCATTTTGAAAACCGGCTATTTCAGCGTTGATTTTCGCTTCCTCCTCGGCGGTTTGCGCTTCGGCCTGGGCCTCGATTTTATCGACAACCACAAAAGGCCGCTTGAAGTTTCCGCGAGACCTGATGGAAATCAACTCACCTGAACCGCACAAATCATCGACCGTATTAATCAGCAAATTGCTGTTGTCGCCGATAACCATTGTGCCGAAGAACGTATTACTGTAAGCGACCATATCGCTGATAAAATCGACATCCGCAAAAACCACCACCGCGCAATTTTCCTTTGCCTGAGCCAAGCCGTCGATATGTTTGGTTTTTTTAGGTTCATTGGCGTCTTTGGCGTCCTTTGGCGCATCGATTTCGATATCAATGCCCTGCGGAAACGCGCTTTTGAACTTACCAGTAACCAGATAACCCATTACGACCGGCTCGGTGCCGTCGGTAAACTTTGTCATCTGGCTTGCCACATCCGGCGTCAGAACTTCTTCGATATTGCCAACCGACCAGCTATTGCCGCCAGGCGTAGTCATAACCAGAGGTATTCTTTCGATGTTAGTTTGCTTTTTGTCCTCATCGGAAATTTGTAATTGTTCCAGAACGCCGCTGTAAAGGAACCTTACCTGGTTAAGCTCCGCCGTGATTGGCGAATTTTTATTAAAGCAATCGCGGGTTGTTTCAAGATAACCTATAATCTTCTGCGGACGTTCTCCGGCTTTGAGAACTCCTTCCAATGCCAGCGACCTGTCGCCGGCGAAAGTGTTTCTGTGCATTTCCAGTCCCCAGTTGACCATTAGTTTGTTAAGCTCAGAAGTAGGGTCGTGCTCGGTCTGCATCGTCATCGGCGACTGCTTCGGCTGGTCTGCAATACAGAACGGGTCGACAAAGACAATAGCTTTGCCGCCGTTGATTACAAACTGGTCGATTGCAAAAAGCGTCTGCTGCGAAAAACCTTTCGGATGAATAACAAGCAGAATATCGACATCTTCTATTTTAACACCTTTCGGAACGCTTTTTACCTCATACTGCTGGCCGAGCTGCTGAACAATTGTCCAGGGTTTGCCGGGCTGCTGGCCCTGCAGCTGCATCATCCGTGCCATATACGGGGTAACCTGGTCGCCCATTATATTCATCGAGCTTAATACGCCGACTCGTTTTTTCTGCCGCGTTATAGCGGTATCTATCAGATAGCTGATATCGTATTCGATAAAATTCTGGCGGTCGGGCGAAAAGAACGGAACAGTCTTTTCGACGCCGAACTGCGTCTGGACGACAAGTCCGAAAAAGAAATTTTCTTCGTCGTTTATCGGATATTTTTTCAGGCCGCATTTTATCGCCGCCACTTCATCGTCCGAATACGGCCGAGGGTCGATTACCTCGAGTTTAATCATTCCGTTCGACGCGGCGACATACTCGTCGAGCAGCGACTTGACAAAATCATAATAATTATTGAAGTATCGAATCTGGTCCGGCGCTTTAATCGCAGCCGTCCTGGAAAAATAAAGTCTCATCTTTATCGGCTGATTAAGTTTGCCGATGATTGCCTTTGTGCCGCCGGAGAGAGTAAAAACCTTTTGCGCGGTTATATCGGCCTTCAGGCCTTTGCCAAGGTTCTGGCAAATGCTGATTAAACTGAACATAATCACCAGGATAAACACTACTGCGACAATGGCTCGTATTGTTCTACTCATCAGCCGGCCCTCCTTTCATCCAGCACAGCGCCGCAGGCCGCTATCCAGCCGGCGATAAGAATGACAAAATATGATATATCCCTGAATTCGAGCACGCCCCTGAGAATGGATTCGAAATGCTCCTGAAAACTCATCAGCCCAACAGTATTGACCGCCCCCGCCGGCAGAAACGTCGAAAGATAATTCATAGTCGTCGGCATTCCTGCGAATACAAGCACGCTGCAGGCCACAACCGACAGCACAAAACTGATGACCTGATTATTGCTGACAGCCGAGAAAAAACATCCGACCGCAAGAAAGCCTCCTGCCATCAGAATTGTCGCAAGATACCCTGCCGCCATAAGTCCCAAATCCGGCCTGCCGAGATAACAAACCGTCAGTGCCATCGGAAATGTCAGCGATATCGCGACAACAAGGAACAGCCATGCGGCAATAAATTTTCCAAGCACTGCCTGCGTAACAGTAATCGGCAGCGTAAAGAGCAGTTCGATTGAGCCGGTCTTTTTCTCTTCGGCCCAGAGTCTCATCGCTGCTGCAGGAACTAAAAACACAAACAGCAGCGGCATATTCATAAAGAATATCATCATATCCGCCTGCCGTGATTCGAAGAATCCGTCCTTAAAGGCCAGATAGCCCGAAAAGAACAGATACACCACCAGAAACACATACGCAAGCGGAGTCGTAAAATACGATTTGAACTCCCTTTTGAATACTGCTAAAAAACCCTGCATATTAATTTTCCTTTTTTATGCAACTTTACTCGTTGTTATCTTTCTGAATACCTCGTCCAATGTACAGTTATATTTTTCTTTAAGTTTCTGGGGCGTGGAATCCGCCAGGATTTTCCCTTTAGAAATTATTATCGCCCTGTTGCAAACGCCTTCGACTTCTTCGAGAATATGCGTTGAAATAACGATGCATTTTTCTTTCGCCATATTTTCGATAAGCAGTCTGACTTCGTGTTTTTGGTTTGGGTCGAGTCCGTCTGTCGGCTCATCGAGAATCAGCACCGGCGGCTCGTGTATAAGAGCCTGTGCAAGGCCGACCCTTCTTTTGTATCCTTTTGAGAGCGTTTCGATTGTCTGATGATAAACGGATTCGATATGACACATCGCGACCGTTTTATCGAGCGAGTCTTTGCGTCTTTGGCCTTCGAGTCCCCTTGCGTCGCAGACAAAATTCAAAAACGCCCCTGCCGTCATATCGCTGTAAGATGGAACATTTTCCGCCAGGTATCCGATATTTTGGCGAACCTGAATCGGATTTTTTATAATATCGTAGCCGCAGATTGAAGCCGTTCCGCCATCAGGCCGTAAAAAACAGGCAAGCATTCGCATAACGGTGCTTTTTCCTGCTCCGTTTGGCCCCAGAAATCCGAGTACCTGACCTTTTTCGACTTCGAACGACACGCCGTCAACGGCAACTATCGGTCCGAAACTTTTTCGCAACTCTTTTATCTTTATCATCTGTCTATCCCCATAAAATTTCCAACACCGCAGAAAATTATATCTGAAATTCTCTTTTTAAAACATTTTAAAAATAATCGGTAGTAGTCCTGCATGATTAAGTCCGTCCTGAATTTCAAGGAAGCCCAGCAGCAATACGAACCACAACACCTCAAACAGCGTCTTCCTGAAAATCTTCGGCTTTACGGTATATTCTTCCGGCTCTTTTAATAATTTAAATGATGGAAAGAACACAGGCGTTCTTTTGCAATAATCGTTAAATGCATCTCCGTGAATCTTAGCCAATTTTTTCTGCTCTGCCTTAATCACCATTGGATAATAAAACGCGAAAGCAAGAAAAACACAGGCCGGTATCGTTAGCGTTTCTGTCGCAAGGCCAACTCCTACCGCCCCTAAAAAGCTGAAAAAATACAGCGGATTTCGGGACATCGAATATGGTCCTTCCGTTATTAGCGTTCCGCTTTTATATCCCGAAATATACATCGAGCACCACAACCGGCCCACCACTGCGAATCCTATCAACACAGTTCCTGCCAGAAATAACACCGGCCCTACCAAACTATCTTCCCATCGGCTCTGGGATATCAATATTACTACAACAATACTGATAACAAATAGCCGGCTTATTAGTATTCTTTGCTTCCTTACAAAACTTCTTGGCACTATTAATACTCCTAAAATTAATTAGTACAGAATCATACCTTTGTTTGTTCTTTACGACAATATTAATCTTTCCCGCCGGAAACGAGGCCGAAATTCCTAATTTTATTGCAAATTTTTAAATATAAGTCTTTTATTTACAAGAACTTAAAAAAATCTTATAAATATCCCCAAAAAACCTTTACAAAAACAGGATTTAGTACTATAATAGGTAATGTATTAATGCTCTTTTTTTCTTATATAAGGTTTTGGTTTCGTTGAAGCGAAATGTTTAATTTATAACCCAAGTTATATATTTAAAATTCGCATGGGTTTTGCTTCAACAAGGCTCAGGTCTCCTGAGCCTTTTTTATTGCGCTTTTATCTGGCGCCGGTTTTCAACAAATACGCCGACAAACCCAAATCATTCTGGTCGGGAGCCCATCTTAAATCTTTAAGGTCTTCGGTTTTTATAAATTCGACAGTTCCATCGTTAAACAGGATATTACAGCCATCGCCTTTGTGATTGTTGGTGGACATAATTTCCGCTCCGCCGCACTGGTTCCAGCCGCCTCTCGTCTCAAAAAGCAAAACCATATCGTCAGGAGCGCTGCTGCCAAAACTTTCAATATTTGCATTCATAGCATAACTTGAACGCCACTGGCTGTCATCGCCTGCACACTTAAATGTCTTCGAATCCACTCCTTTTTTTTCGACAAGCAAATCGCACCACTTCGATGATGTTGGATATAATCCTTTGTTATCATTGGCATATGCAATCATTGCAGCGCCGAGGCTCTTCATATTATTTTCGCACATAACCCTCCGGGCGACATCTCTCGCTTTTCCCAGCGCAGGCATAAGTATGGCCAGCATAATAATCGGCAGTATAATAAGACCAATTGATGAAACTACTATCCCTGCCGCCGCAACTCCGTCGCCTTTTAGCTGCCCGCCGCTTTTCTTTATCGAATTTATTCCGACAATTCCGAGAATCAGACCGGCCAGTGATGTTAACCCTGCGGTAAAGAATCCCAAAATACCCAGCACCAGGCTGCTTATGGCAAAGCCGGATGTCTTTGCGTTTTCCAGCGGCAAACCGGCTGCAACCTTCTGCGGCTCAACCCCTGCGTCAACCAGTGCGTTAACCGCATCACATCCTTTGGCAAAAAATATAGCCACAAGTATTAAATTAGCCAGCCCGAATAACATCCCCAAATACGGAATACAGCATAAAAGTTGAAATATTGCGATAATCAGAGCTAATCCTTCCGGCATAATGGGCGCATTAATCTGGCGTTGGCTGACTGTTTTATTGTAATCCTGAGCCCAGCCCCAATACGCCTGGAAGCACCAGTAAAAATTAAAAAACGGTATAAACAAAAATCCCACCGCTTTGCCCGGCGTAGTCCTTGCCCCGATTCCCTCGATAGCCGCCCACATCTTATAGAGCAGCACCATTCCGACGACAGTAGCGAAAATCATCGGAATAAATGAAAATGCATAAAGTATTGCTCCCGCCGTCTTCAGACTCGGATCGATTTTCGACATTATCATCATTAAAGCAAAACTAATGAAAACCAAAATCCAGAAAGCTATATTGCCCGCAAGCCAGCCGGTTATATAAAAACCTTTTTTAACTTTTTTCATTTTGTAAATCCATCAAAAAGCTTCCGATTCTTATTTCTCGTCTTCTTTCTTTTCTTCTTCGAATTTACCCGCCGGCCCCCCTGCCGTAAACAGCACAGTGAACCGCGTCACCAATGCGCCGAGCAATACATATCCGAGGATTACCTGAATCACAACAAGCGCCTCGCCCTGCCAGCAGGCCGGATTGGCCACAATATCTCCGAACCCGAGCGTCGTCATTACGACAACGGAAAAATATAATGCCTGCATGAAGTTTCTGATACCACCTACCGCGCCGTTGACAACGAGATACACCGGCACCATCCAGTATATAGACGCGAATAAAATCGCCACCCCGAGAAAGCTGCTTATGATTTTGCCCGTTGACCTGCCGTAATCGCTTATCCACCAGAAAAACCTTGCCGGCCATTTTAAAAGCCAGTGTTCTTTATACCATTCTCCCCAGTTCCATCGCCTGACATTATATTCGAGAAGTTGTTTTGTCGCAGGGTCTATTCTGGTGTTATTAATACCGACGCCGTTGAAATCTGTGCCGTTTTCTCTACCCTCACGATGACGATTTACTCTGCACTGCCAAAGCACCGTAGCGCCGTCAACAATTGCCCTGCGGAAATTAGCTTTCTGCAGATATGCATAGCTGAAATCCGCCCCTTCCAGATGTGTTTGAAGAAAATTTGCGCTTTTAAGATTTGCTTCTCTAAGCACCGCGTTTTCCAGATGCGACATTTCAAGGTTGGCGTGTTCCATATCCGCGTAACCAAGATATGCGCCTTTCAAATCGGCAAAACGCAGGTTGGCTTCTTTGAGATTGACTACAAACAGCACCGCCCCTTCCAGATGCGCCCTGCCCAGATATGCGCATTCAAGATTTGCGTGGCTCAGGTTGGCGTTTTCGAGATAAATTTCACTTTTAAACTCGCAGCTCCTGCCGTCTTTGTCTTCGAATAAACCGCTGTTCAGATAAATATCTTTGAGATGCCAGCCCAGGAAATTCCCCCCTTCGAGCATAATATCTTCGTCGGGATTTTCCAGCCGCCATTTGTTCCATTCTTTCGAATCTTTGGCGTCCGAGCATCGCCTGAGCATTTCATACTGCTTTTCGTCGAACCGCGAAGTTTTCTTCGCGCCGCTTTGCCGGCTTTTGTCCTCTTTCATATAAATTCCTTAGTCTATCGTTAGTATAGATTAAGGATACTCGAAATTCGGCAATCTATCAACGCCAAAAAATGGAATAGAATGAGAAAATTCCCCTTTTGAAAGCAGGTTGTTGGATATGAATTAGTTGCTCTTTTTTTTCAGGTTTGCGGCCATCGCGGCAAAAAGAATGTGTCTAAGCCGGTCAACAGTCAGATTTTTGAGGTATTCTTCGGTAAAATCGAGCTTGAAACTGCTCTGGAAATTCTTGATTTTGTTTTCGACTTCGTTTCTGTCCAGCGATGAGATGGTAACCGCAAGCCATTCGAGGTTCTGATTATTGCTCATTTGTCTCTATCCTTATATACTTTGCCGCTGCCTTTTTTATCGGATTTCATCGCTTACGGTTTAATAAAAAAATATTTCTTTAAATAAAGCTTTTACCGGCCCCAATAAATTAAGATAATTTTTTTGTTATTTCTCTTAACGTCTGATAATTTATCCATTATTTATAGTGAGCTTGTCGAACTATGGAAACTGAAAAACTGAATTACGACCTCCCATCCGAGCTAATCGCACAAATGCCCTCTGGCACCCGCAGCAGCAGCA
>JBEKEA010000056.1:0-9173 GCA_050014075.1 Sedimentisphaerales bacterium
AGTTTCCAGTCTGAAGCGCCTTTGACTAATTTGTTCTGGATAACCATACCGACAAAGGTCGTGAATATCAGTATCGCAGGCATAAACCAGGTGTATTCATTTACCAGCGAATATACAAAATCTGCTTTTTCAGTCTGATTATGTTCATAAAGGTTCGCAAGTGCGAGCAGGCCGGTAATTATGAGAACTGCTCCGCCTAAACTCGTAAAAAGCATTACGGAGATTTTAAAGACAATAAATGAAATCATTCCGAAATCTGGGGACACCATACTAATTTTTTTCTTTTCCTGCATTTTTTGAATTATCCTTTTTAGGTCTTCCTGCCTTTTTAGGCTTCAACATCCTACTCAATATCTTTTCCAATTTCATCACAAAATTCTCACCGCCCAGAGGTCTGCCGGTATGTTCGTGTCTATGCATTTTCTCCACTAATACAGAGTCAACGCCTTGTTTTAAAAACTCCGACCAATCCGCTATCTTCTCATTCAATCCGCTACGTTTAACCAGATTGTCTTCTTTGTCTTTAAGATATGCTGCCGTACTGCTCCAACGATACTGTTCAGGCCGTTTAGACATTTCAGCTTTAACCGGATTCATCGCTATGTATCGGACTGCTGCTAACAGATATTTATTATCCATCACGAATGATGAAAATCGTCCCTGCCATAAGTGGCCTCGCCATTCTTCTCGAAAATTGATTCTGCGTGTATAACGGCGGTGGGCTTCCCCGATAGCTCTGCGTAAGCCATCTTCTGACTGGGGAACTGCTATCAAATGAACATGGTTAGGCATCAAACAATAAAACCATATCTCTACGCCACATTTTTCGCACCATTCAGCCATAAGAGCAATATACGATTCATAATCTTCATCGTTAAAAAAAGTCTGCTGTCGGCGATTGCCTCGCTGAACTATATGGTGCGGGTAACCCGGAACTACTACTCTTGCTAATCTTGCCATGACAAAATACTAAAATGTTAAATACGTCTTGTCAATATATAATTAGTATGGTGTCCCCAGATTTTACAGATTTTAGGATTTTAGCGTTACATGATTTGCGTTAATCAAATATGGCTTAACTATACTATGATCCTGCGAACTGATAACATAGACAGATTTTGCGGAATAAACAGGACTTGATAAGCAAATAGAACTAAGCAGAATAACTGCTGTGAAAAGTTTCCTGCGATACATAATATATCCTCCCTGATAGAAGTTTTATTGATTATTTATGTGATTTTCTTAAAAGAAATGCTCCCACACCGAGCAATAAGAGCGAAGTTGGTTCAGGTATTAAATTGATGTGAGTATATGCATCTGTACCACCAAGATTAATAGTAAATTGCGAATCATTAAGCCAATAGCCCGTAATTTGACCAACCCCGTGTGTTCCACCAGACTGTGTCATCGAAAGATTGTAACCATATACATTTATTATTGTATTTCCATAAGCTCCCAACATGTCGCTAATGTTTCCACCGCTTATATTTAATATTGAATTTTCATATCCTCCTATGCTGGCCACTGTGCCGCCGTTCATGTTTAAAATGCTTGACTCCATCACCGCTGCTGAATCAATACTCGCGTTTTGTGAAATAGTTGCAGTGGCATTGTCATGGAGACCAAGCCCGGCAACAGACCCGCCTGAGATATTTACAGTGCCAAATTCACCAACGCCCAGCCCGCCAACATTTCCGCCGGACATATTCAATGTGCTTGCGTTGTAAACGCCCATCGAGTCATTCACAGTTCCGCCAGTCATTGTAACGGTTGTATGATTTGGCGGCGTATCATAGATATTGACATTCATCCAATTATTGCCTGACTGTATATTTGCATCACTGGAAAATGTAACAGCCTGCGCACAAAACAGAAATACAAACAGAAATGCAAAAATTGTTGCTAATAACTTCTTCATAACTACCTCCTTAAAAATCACTTCCTTGTTTTTCGTAACTATATTATACCAAAATCAACTAATAATTACCAGAGATTATATATTATTATTATTATTATTATTATGCTAACTATAGTATTTTGCAAGACTTATAATTTGCAAGAGCGGTGATTGCCCCTTGTTATCTCCCTATTAAGAACATTTCAGGCAATGTGAAAACGGCAGATTACAATTTCCAGTCTGAAGCGCCTTTGACTAATTTGTTCTGGATAACCATACCGACAAAGGTCGTGAATATCAGTATCGCAGGCATAAACCAGGTGTATTCATTAACCAGCGAATATACAAAATCTGCTTTTTCAGTCTGATTATGTTCGTAAAGGTTCGCAAGCGCGAGCAGGCCGGTAATTATGAGAACTGCTCCGCCTAAACTCGTAAAAAGCATTACTGAGATTTTAAAGACAATAAACGAAATCATTCCGCCGGCCACAATTCCGATTACAGCTCCGGCGAGGATATATTGATGAGGCAACCCGAGTGCATACCAGATGCAGCTTGTAATTATTCCTCCTGCCGCAGCTCCGAGAATGCTTACCGCCCAGTGCATAAGCGGAATTGAAAGCACCGCCATTATAATAAGTCCTGCCACGCCGCCCCACATTACAGCAGTCGGGCCGGTGCCCATTCTCCGGCCAAGCTCCATACCAATAAACAGTCCTCCCATTCCGAAGCTAACGACGGCAAGAACCTTAAAGATACGCCAGCCATAGATAAGATAAACAGCGCCAAAAGAGACCGCGATAAGGGCCTGCAACCAGCCAAGTTTAACTACCTGCTCCCAGAACATATCCATCGATATAATCTGCTGATGAGCCGACCTGGTTGTTTCCGCGAGAACAAAAAACGTATTCATCCCGCACCTTCTTTCTGTTCATCCCGCATTACCAATAGGCGGGATTTAATTTTCTTAAAAACTTGTTGTAATTTAATTTTTTACTGACTATACATTTTTCCATCCGCACCAAATTGAATACTTAGAAGGTGCGGGATTCATTTTTTATCTCCATTTCCCTTCAGTTTCAGGCTCTTCCTGTTTTTCTTTTTTAACTTCCTTTTTAGGCGCCGGCGAAAGAATAAGCTGAACCAAAGCTCCGAAAACCGTCATTGCCGCCAGAACCATTATATAGAACCTGTCTTTTTCCGCGATACAATTTACAGGTTTTGAACCTTTATAAAAGAGCAGTAAAACCATACCGACAAAAATAACCGCTGAGCCAAGCGAGGACGAAACAACAGCGATAAATATTCTCGGCATCGCAAAGGCGGCAAAACCGGCAGCTAATAATGTAACAATTGCCGCGGCAAAAGCAACTATGGATGCCGTTTTAATATTATCCATCGCCTTGTAACCAAAATATGAGACCATATCTTTGGACAGCTTTATTGCGTCCTGGGCAGGAATCGTCCTGTCGTTGTGCTCGTATTCAGGGAGTACCGGATATGAATATTCCGGCAGAACAACACTGCCCTGCCCTCTGGGCAGACTTACCGACAGTATGACAAGAACAATCATCGCAGCGGCAATAGTTCCGGCAATTCCAATTATGCCTTTGTCAGCCACTGCGCCAATCGCCGCTCCGAGAAGAACCGCAACATAAACAGCCTGGATGCCGGATTTAGTAAAGCTCAATACTATCACGGCGAAAAATGCACAGCCGACTATTGCTCCGAGTATTCTTCGCCATCGAAGCCCCGCCAGCCAGATGCAAAGTCCGATTAGGACAATAACCATTCCCGGAGCAATCAGGATTTGGCCTTGAAATCTTTCAGCGAGATTTTGATAATATTTAAGTGCTTCAAACATAGACTATATCTGTAAAAAAATGAAATAAGGGCTATAACTTATTATCGGCCTTTGATATACAAAACCTTGAATTTAAGAGGGATTGCTAAAATGAGACAAAATGCGGATGAGAGGAGTCGAACCTCCAAGAGCGTAAGCTCACAGGTACCTGAAACCTGCGCGTCTGCCAATTCCGCCACATCCGCAGAAATGCTTCTAATGCTGTAACTGCAAATACTTTAACAATTTAGGCCCCCCGGTCAAGCAAAATCAATTCCGCGACAGCTTAAATGAATTTTTTAAGCGTGTTTACCAGTTCTTTTACATGCCCTGCTGAAACGGCTAAATCCTTCTTTTCTTTTTCGTTCAAATCAAGCTCGATAATCTTTTCGACGCCTTTGGCGCCCAGCACAGCCGGCACACCGACAAAACAGCCGCCGACATTATATTCTTTATCGCAGTATGCGCAGCAAGGCAAAACCGTTTTTTTATCTCGCAGTATCGCTTCGGCCATTTTTACCGCCCCTGCCGCCGGTGCGTAATATGCGCTTGTGCCCATCAGATTTACAACCTCGATTCCGCCCATTCTGGTTCTCTGAACAATATCGTTAATTGTTTTTTCATCGAGAAGTTCGGTAAGCGGTCTTCCTGCTACCGTGGCGAATCGCGGCAGCGGAACCATATCGTCGCCATGTCCGCCCATCAAAACACATTGAACATCCTGCACGCTGACACCAAGTTTTTCAGAAACGAAATAAGCGAACCTTGCGGTATCGAGCGCGCCTGCCATTCCCATAACTTTATTTTTCTTAAAACCGCTTACAATCGCCGCGGCATTTACCATCGCGTCAAGCGGATTGCAGACAACTATAATAAAACAGTCAGGCGAATATTTTACAATCTGCCCCGTTACGCTTTTTACTATTTCGGTATTTTTCGCAAGCAAATCGTCCCTGCTCATACCCGGCTTTCTGGCCAGGCCGCTTGTTATTATCGCTATATCGCTGCCGGCAGTTTGCCCCCAGTCGGTTGTGCCTGTGATTTTGCAATCGAATCCGCACAAACCCGATGCCTGGGACATATCAAGAGCCTTGCCCTCGGCAAGACCTTTAACGATATCGATAAGTACAATGTCGCCAAGTCCCTTTTGAGCCGCCATAAACGCTGTTGCCGCTCCGACATTGCCCGCACCTGCCACTGTTATTTTTTTTCGTTTCATTAGTTTTACTCCGTAATTTTAGCCACAGAGCTCACCGAGAACACAGAGGAAACACTAAATACCATATACTAAATGCCAAATACCAGTCCGCCATTTTAGAGCGAAATTGCAGGATTGCAAGAGAGACTTAAAAAAAACGGGCGGCCATAAAAGAGCCGCCCGCTGAAGATTTTAATTTACTTTTGTCAATTATTTCCTGCGTCTAAGCAGTGCCAATCCGCCCAATGCCAGAATCGTCATTGAAGCCGGCTCGGGAACTATTGTACTATTACCATATACAGACCATAGGTCTGAACCGCTTTGATAGGCGTCCAGTCGATATGAGAAAAGACCATCTGCTTCACCAAGAGTGGCTAACGTAGTTCCTACTTGAATCTTGGTTCCATCTTCAAAGGTATTGTAGGAAGCATAGCCAAGCAGCGAACCAAAATATCCTTGGAGAATCGGTACACCCATTTCATTATGCAGGAAAACTCGAAGTACTGCATCTGTATTACTCGCGCCCTGTATTGGAATTTCACTATCAAAATTGAGTAAATATTGGAGTTGATAGGGAAATACAGGGGGAACATCAAATTTCGCAGTGAACAGTACTTCACCACTCGCTGGATTAACAGTTGCTGACTGAGAAATGAGAGTAAGTGCTCCAAGAGCAATCGGGGACAAACCAAAAACGAAACCAATTACCATTACAATAATTGTCTTCTTTTTCATCTTCTTCCTCCTTCCAAAGGTGCTTCCCTTTGAAAAAAATCCTTCCTGTTTACTCCCAAAACAACGCGTAAATTATACCGCAACAAAGTTAGAAATCAAGTAAAATATAGTTAAAGATATGATTTGCCCTAATAAAAAAACTTGAAATCAAAGGGGATAAAAGCGTGAAAAGTAAGAAAAGTGTGAAAAGTGAGAAAGAACCCCCGGCATCCGCCTTCGCCAAAGGCTACGGACGGACAGGCAGGTCCGTGGGCTAACCAATTTAATCATAATTTTTTTATAAAAAAAATAGACCCTTTTCAAATAGGTCCTTCACTTCGTTCAGGATGACACTTTTTTCTTAAAAAAGTGTCATTTTTCTTGCATTTTGTTAAAAATATGGTAAAATACATATATAGTTAAGCGAAAAGTGAATAATTTACATAAGTCCTTTAGCAAGCATATAATAAGCAAATAATTATTTCAGCATCCGTCCGTATTCAATTTAAAATAATCAATTCAAGCAATCCTATATCCCGAATAATAAAAAAATACGAAATCCTAAGCTCGATCCGCCGACGCCAAGGCTTTGGCGGACAAGAATCCGAAACAAATCCTAATAACAAAAATCAAAACAATAAAAAATAACTAACCAATTTAATTACCCCGCGCTAACGCTTGGGGCTCTGACCGCCGGTAAAACCGGCGGCTAAACAAATAAACGAACCCCCAGTAAAACTGGGGGCTAAACAAATTTAAATTACCCCCGACCGCAGGAGTCGGGGCTAACCCGAACCCTGCCAAGGTGTTGGCAGGGCTAACCACACAACCAAATGAGGAAAGAGAAGAAAAAATCCGTTTTCGCTAAAAAGCTTCAACGCGACAGGCACAATTATATGATAAGAAAGGCGGCGGGACGAAATGTTCTTCTCGACCGAGGGGATTACTACAATCCCAAAATCCTTAACGCCACAATCCTAATCAGCGAGACAGGACGAGTAAAGCTGCGGAACAGGAAAACAAAGAAAACAACCTCTCTGGCAAGATTTATTATGAAACCTAAAAAAGGACAAGTAGTCGACCATATAAACCGAAACCCCTTAGATAACCGCAGAAGCAAATTGCGAATCGTCAGTCATCGACAAAATCTGCTTAACCGTGTCCTGAAAAATTCAACAGGATTCATAGGCGTCAGTATAAAAAGAGCAAAAACAAAGAAAAACAAGCCGGTATATTACGCCAGATATTCGAACGGAAATAAAATGGCCAGCTTCCGCAGTCCATTAACGAAAAGCGGGCTGATAACGGCGGCTATGGCAAGAGATAAATTTGTAATACTAAACGGTGACGAAGAATACGCCCCTCTTAATTTTCCGATATTCAAAAATGAGTCCTTCAGGAGTTTTCTGCTGGCAGAAGACCTGAAAAGCTTAAGGAGCAGATGGGTAGGAGGGATTTAAGATTTAAAATTTAAAATTGAAGATTTGTGGAACCGCCTGCGGCGGGATTTTATTTTTTCTAATTTTTAGAATTTATCTCTTCTGCCTTTTTTATCAAAGTTTTATCAATTCCGGTCGGCATATTATCTATATCCGCAGTCGCAAAGACAAGAACAAACGGCTTACACATTTTGCCCGACAGGCCGCGAAAACCGGCGCTGAAATTCTCAATATCCTTTACGGCATCTCCGCAGTTAAAGGCAATCGCGTAAACTTTGCCCGGTTCAAGCCTGACAGGCAGCGTCCATTCGTTTGTCGAAGAGTCGAGACTCGGTTCTCCTATTACCTGCGGCAATACTCCCGGCGACAATGAAGAATAAAACCAGTAAGACTGCTGGACAGGCCTGCTGAATTTAATTGTTATTTTATCGAGCCTCGAATTGACATCATTAATATAAATTTCAGGATTTGTGCTGATAATCGCCGGTGTATCGGATGGATTTTTGTCGGCTTTCCTTATCGCCGTTCCGCCGCGAATGTCCTGTATCATTTTTAGCGACCGCACCGCAGCGAATCGCTGCGACGGGTAATTTGCAAGCACATATTCGAATTGTTCAAGTGCCTTATTGGTATATCCCATTTCAAAATAACACATACCCAGCCTGTAATATGCCTGTGAAAGATGTTCGGCGTCGGTTTGATTTGCTTCTATTATCTTTGAATAGATTTCGGCAGCGTCGCCATATTTATCTTTGGCTTCATAAGACAATCCGGCGCGAAGCCTTGCGTTTATATCATTACTATCTATTTTGCTGTTTGGCGGAACATTCGGCTCTTCAGTGCCTTTGCTGGGAACCGGTATATTCGTTTCAGTCGGTTTTGCCGTCAATTCAATCTTTTCCAGAATCCGGCTGTAATCTTTTTTCGCTTCTGATACCTGCTTGTCGTAATTGAACAGAGATTCGCTGCTGTCTGCAAAATAAATCCACAGCGGCTTTTGGCTCTTGAGCCACCCAGGTAATAATTCATTATTCACATATTCGCCGGGCTGGAAATTACACTTCTCAGCTAATTCGTATTGTCCCTGCTCCTTTACGGATTGAAATAAAAGAGACAATTGTTTTCCATCGATTACAAATTTAACGATTCGCGAATCAATCTTCTCAAATCCATTGCTTTTCTGAACATTCGACGGCAGGTTAATTAATATACTCAGTTGCAGTTTCCCAATCATTCTTCTCACATCGTCGCAGAAAATCTCGTAACGTTTCACCGAATGTTCGGCTGATGCGGTATAATTCGGTTCTGTTTTGAGTGACTTCAATTCGAGAATGCAATTCTGATTTTCATTTCTCTGGTAAGAAACTTTAAGATTGCCTTTTATGTTTCCAAGATAAATATTTACGTCATTGATAGATTTGAAAAAAGCATGGCCTTTGAAATAGAATTTTCCATTATCGAGAACCCGCCAGTCCACGTCGCTCCAGGCTTCAATTCCCTCAGATTCGGTCAAAGTATTTTTTATCTGCTTAATAAAACTCTGGAATGTCTGAGAAATCTCTGTCGGATTATCCCGGCAGCAATGAGGGTCATAAAGTTCTTCAAATTTTATGCTGCCCGAGCCGTCCGGATTAAGCGATATTGACGCCTGGCCCTGGATACAGCCTGCGACAAGACTCAACGGAAGAATCAGCAGAAGTAACAAATATTCTGTTCGTTTCATTTGCTTTTATTTCTCAAAATAACGTTTCTAATTTGAATATCTCAAGAGTCTAACGCGTTGGGGTTTTTTTCTCAACTCTTTTAGAGATACTTATACAGTTCTTTTTAACTGCTTATCCCAGCATAAGTAATAACATTCACAAATAATACTGGATATTAAAAGTAACAATTTCGGCCCTTTAAAAAAACAGGTTATCTCGATAAATTTATACAAATATTTTTTATATCTTGACAAAAACAGGGTTTAATCGTTAAATTAGGCAGAAAAGGCAATTTAGGATACAATAGAATATGGAAATTCAAAAGAGGAATCCAAGTATGGATACAACAAAAGAGCTTTTTACAACAGGTGAGGCTGCT
>JBEKEA010000057.1:0-9037 GCA_050014075.1 Sedimentisphaerales bacterium
CTGGACTAAATATCACATATCATATACAATAAGCCAAATGCCGCTTACACCTTATCATTTTGGACCGGCCGGGCTTATCGGGTATATTTTCCGAAAATGGATAGACCTGCCGGTGTTTGCGCTTGCGAACATAGTGATTGATGTCGAAGTTCTGCTGGTTAATTTAATGCACCTGGGCCGGCCATATCACAGGCTCGCCCATACTTTCCTCATAGGTGCCGCAATTGGCGCCATCTGGGGGCTGGTTGCTTATTCTGGATTGCTTATTTTTACCTGGTTTATGAAAATAATCAGGATACCATATCAGACAAACGCTAAAAAAATGATTCTCTCAGGAATTCTGGGTATTTGGCTTCACGTCCTGCTCGACGGAATTTACCATTACGATGTAACGCCTTTCTGGCCTGCGCAGAGAAATTATTTGTTCAATCTCCTCTCGCATAGCCAGGTCGAATGGATTTGCATTATCTGTCTGGGGATATTTATTCTTCTGTATGTGCTGTCGCTGAAAAGACAATCGGCCGACAAAACGTAACTTTCATTTCTCCGGCTTGATATAAATCTTTATCTGCTTATCTTCGAAAACCTTCTGCTCTTTGCCATCATATATGATTGTATTGTTTGTGGTTAGAGTGCTTTGGCCGATTGGAACCGTTATCGTAAAGTTATAAACATCGGTCTTGCCTTTTTTACCGGTAAACTGCCAGCTTGCATTTACAGGCTTTTGGCCTTCAGGGCCGCACTCCATACCCATTGTAATCGTCAAATCATTCGCCTCGAACTGGCCCGGCGTAAACAACGCCTCAGAACAGTTATCGATCGAATTGGTTTTGTCGTTTTGAATACAAACCCATCCTTTAACAGACGGTCTCTGGCCGATTTCCGCAGGCGTAGCGGATGTGGTATGCATCTTAAATTTTTTGCTCAGTGAAATTGTCTTTGCGGAATTAAAGAGCAGCAAACTGCCTATAATTGTCAGCAAAACCGCAAGACCAGACGCCGAGACTGCGATGCCTGTGATAGCAAAGCTTTTGCCCCTGAGCTGGCCGCCGGATTTACTAATGCGATTGAGCGCGATTATTCCGAACACAAGACCGATTATCCATACGATGCCGAACACTCCCAGCAGCGGAAAGCTGCTTATGCTCAATATCATCGAAGTAATCGCCATACCGCTTGTCCGCGTCGGTTTACTGTAAACAAACACTCCGCCGCAGCTTTGGCATATCGCAGCGTTTTCAAGATTTTCAGAACCGCATTTCTGACAATACATTTTCCCACCTCATTTTAAAAAAACCGGCATTATTGTAATATGGCGATGAAAAATATTCAATTCAAATTAATCTATTGTTTCTTTAAAAAGTCTTTTATTTCGTTAAGCAGATTTATCGCCTGGATTGGCGTAAGATTATTGACATCAAGACTTTTGAGCTTTTCGAGCACGTCTTTTTCCTTCTGGTCGAAAAGCACAGCCGCATCAGGCTCTTTTGTCCTCTGTTTTGTCAGCTTATCGCCGGCAGCTTCCTTTTGAAACGTATTTTCAAGCTCCGCGAGAATTTCCTTGCTGCGTTCGAGAATAGTTTTGGGAATACCGGCAAGTTTCGCGACGTGAATGCCGTAACTTTTGTCCGTTCCGCCGGGGACAATCTTGTGCAGAAATACCACCTCGTCCATCCATTCGCGAACCGCGACATTACAATTTTTCACATTGACTAAAAGCTCGGCAAGAGCGGTCAGCTCGTGATAATGCGTCGCGAAAAGTGTTCTGCATTTGATTTTATTTGCAATGTGTTCGGTTATCGCCCAGGCAAGAGACAGCCCGTCATAAGTGCTCGTCCCTCTGCCGACTTCATCAAGAATTACCAGTGATTTTTCTGTCGCGTTATTAACGATGTTCGCCGTCTCGGTCATCTCAACCATAAATGTCGATTGGCCCCTGATAATTTCATCGGAAGCGCCGACACGCGTAAATATTTTATCAACCAATCCTATTGTCGCCTGCTTTGCGGGAATAAAACTTCCCGTCTGGGCTAAAAGTACTAAAAGCGCCGTCTGCCTGATATATGTGCTTTTACCGCTCATATTAGGACCTGTGATAATCATTACTTCACCATTATTATCGCCAAGTTCGATATCGTTGGGCACAAATTCCGAACCTAACATTTCGCCAAGCACAGGATGTTTGCCGTCGCGGATTACCAGTTCCGTGCCGTTTGTAATTTTCGGCCTCGTATAATTTCTCGCAAATGCAAGCTGCGCAAAGGCCGTCAGGCAATCGCACGTGGCGACAACATCCGCAAGAGCCATTATCCTGTGAGTGAAATCTGCGCAGTTTCTCCGAAGCTGCTCGAAAAGCTGCTGCTCAAGTTCGAGACTCTTTTCGCCTGCGGTAAGAATTTTCTCCTCATATTTTTTCAACTCATCCGTTATATACCGCTCCGCATTTTTTATCGTCTGCTTGCGGACATAATCGGCAGGTGCCTTGTCGGCGTAAGAATTAGTTATCTCAATATAATATCCGAAAACATTATTAAAGCCGACTTTCAGATTCGTTATGCCGGTTCGCTCAATCTCCTTTTGCTGATACTGCGCAAGCCATGTTCTGACGTCTTTTGAAATATTGCGTAATTCGTCAAGTTCAGGATTGAAACCTGCCTTTATAACTCCGCCATCACGAAGATGATTCGGACATTCAGGCTCAATCGCCAGGCCCAGCAGTTCGGCAAGCTCATTCATCGTATCGCAATCTTTCGCAAGACCGACCGGCAGGTCAGCTTTTAAATCTGAAAGCAGTTGTTTAAGCGGCCTGGCTTTCCCAAGACTCTGCGCAAGAGCAAGAAGGTCTCTTGGCCCTGCTCGTAAAGTGCTGATTCTCGCAACGATTCTTTCAAGGTCGGCAAAATTCTTCAAAATTTCGCGAATCTGCTCGAGCACATTTTTTTTCTCAAGAAATTCCTCGACCGCATCCTGCCTCAATTCTATTGACCCGGCATCGCACAATGGCATACAAACCCAGCGTCGAAACATCCTGCCGCCCATACCGGTCAACGTCATATCGATACTTTCAATCAGCGAACCTCTGCCGCTTTGCCCGCGAATAGTGGAAAGCACCTCAAGACTTCGCAGCGTCGTCTGGTCAATCTGAAGAAATTTTTTCTGCTCGATAAGTTTTATATTCGATATATGCCCCAGCGCCGTCTTTTGCGTTTCTTTCAGATATTCAATTACCGCCCCCGCCGGACTGATTACTGCGCTGTCGTCTTTTATGCCGAACCCTTCGAGCGTCTTTGTGCCGAAATGAGTAAGCAGCCTCTTATAAGCGTCGTAAGGCTCAAAATACCACACCGGCCTGTATGTTACCGCTGTGCCGCCCGACTGCTGAATCTGCGATGCGAGTTTTTTAATTTCCTCGCTGAAAAGTTCGCCGCGGGCATCCGGCAAAATACACTCCGCCGGCGAAATCCGCAGGATTTCATCGACCACTGCCCTCTCGGGAACAATGCGAGCGAAAAAATGACCCGTCGAAATATCAACCCAGCTTATCGCTGCGCTTTTTGAATTAAGACTCACCGCGCAAAGAAAATTATCCTGCTTCGCTTCCAGCAGCATATCGTCCGTCAGCGTGCCGGGCGTGATAATCCGGATTACATCACGTTTGACAACGCCCTGGGCAAGTTTCGGATTTTCGATTTGTTCGCAGACGGCGACTTTATACCCTGCCTTTATCATTTTCTTTAGATAACCATCGACCGCGTGAAAAGGCATACCCGCAAGCGGCACAGGATTTTCGCCTTTGTTTCTGCTGGTCAGTGTCAGCCCGCAGACTTGCGAGCAGATTTGAGCGTCTTTGTAGAATGTCTCGTAGAAGTCTCCCATCCTGAAAAACATTATGCAGTCAGGGTATTTTTTCTTGAAGCTGTCATATTGCTTCATCGCCGGGGTTAATTTGTCCTGCTGTTGAGTCATAGCCGGTATTATACAGCAAATTTGCCTTTTAACAACTCTTGTATCAGCTTCTTAATTTGCTGTTTTGTTTTTGCCTCGGTAATCTGTTCTAATATATTTTCCTGCCTGTCGGTGAAACAGACCGTCTTTTTCATATCGAAATCAATAACACCAAGTCTCTGCTCAATTTCGTCAATAAGTTCTTTTGTTCCGCTGCCGGTTTTTGCGCTGATTTTTAAACCATCAGCCAATAAATCTCCCGCCAAATCGCATTTATTAATAACAACAAGTTTCTTTAATGACTCGGTTAGCCCCGCCAACACTTTGGCGGGGTTTGTACTATCCACAACATACAATACCAAATCGCAATTTTTTATTAGTTCAATAGCTTGTTTTTGCGATTGTGCATCAATTATATTTTTTTCGCTGAGTGTTTCATCGAGACCTGCCGTATCGAAAAATTCCGCTTGTATATTTTTAAGTCTGATTTTCGCGCTTAGCCAGTCGCGGGTTGTGCCTGCGATATCGGTTACAATCGCTTTTTCTTTGCCGCAAAGATAATTAAATAATGTGCTTTTGCCGCTGTTGGGCGGACCGGCGATAACAATCTTCGCGCCTCTTATAAAAAATTTTGCGATTTCACTATCGCTCAAAACCTGCTCTGAGCCGATTATTATATCGTCAATTTCCAAAGCGTTCAGATTATCAAGCCACCAGTTGGCCGCTTGTATCAGTCCCATCTTGGTCTGATAGCGGATTATTTTTGCGCCGTAAAGCGTTGCCGACTGTGCCATTACGATATCGGCTTCAATCGCGATTGTATTATCGCCGTATTTTTGTTTGCCAAGATATACTAAAACCTCCTGCGGCTCTGTAATTATAGCCCCGTGCTTTTTTATCAATTCAAGTATATTTTCTACAATAAGCGGATTGCCGTGGCAGTTTATACTGAAAAGGTCTTTGTCTTCGCAGCCGATTATCACCTCGTCGATAAGTTTATCGCCGTCAAAAATATTGCCGTGAAGAATTGACCCGATTGCAAATGAAGGAACCTGCCCTAATGGTTTGAAAATATTTTTTAAAATTTCCTCTGCCCCGCCCCCGGCAAGCTGGATACTCGATATCGCGCTGGCGGTCTTTGCCGTCATCAGCGATGCGATACAATTTTGCCGATTGCTTTCCATAATTAAATCGGGAAATTATTCTTTTTCACCAAGGTATTTTTTATAAGTAAGGACAATTCCTTTGACTACAAGGTCCTCGACGAACGTATCGGCAAAATCGCAGCCGCTTCTTACGATTTCCATATTTCCGCCGGTCACAATTGTCTGCGGCCATCTGCCAAGATGTTCGGCGTAAAGCCTTGTAATCATTTCAAGGCCGCCTAACGCTGCAAAATACAATCCGTTATTAATCGCCTCCTCTGTATTTCTTCCGAACGGTTTTCCGTCGGGAGCTTTTACTTTGCCGATTTTCGGCAGGCTCGCCGTATGCCTGTTCAAAGCGTCTGCCGATATATCGAAGCCCGGCAGAATCACCCCGCCGAGAAATGCACCTTTTTCATCGACGTAATCAACCGTTACCGCAGTGCCGAAATCAGCGACAACAACCGCAGCTTCAATGACGCTATACGCCGCGTATGCCGCCATAACTCTGTCAACGCCGACCTGCTGGGGCTTATCAACCTCAAGCTCCATCGGCAGCGGTATATTTTTACCGACGCCAATTTCAAGAATATTTTCGCCTAATTTTTCCTTTACTATTTTTTTAACTATTTCCGTCCACTCCGGTTTTACGCTCGCCACAGCGATAATTCCATCACGTTTTGTTTTATCTTTACTGGCATTGGCAATTGGAACTCTTTGCCAGTGGTTCGTCAAAACTTCTGTAAGTTCTTCTATATTGTTTCCGCTGGTCTTTTCCATCCCCGCTTCCATATCATTGAGGAAAAGCCCAGCCGTTATTGTGGTATTACCAATATCTATTGCTATAAGATTCATTATGTTCCTTTCTAATGCCGGAAGACTATCGGAAAACAGACAAAGAATCAATCATAAAACGGCGTAGTTCGTTGCAGGGAAGATAACCATTGAAATAATGGTGCTGACATAAAGCAGTCGGAGCAAAGGTTCGGCCCAGGGCCGAGCCTTTGCTGACCGCATCTGATGCATTAACTTTACGGCATGAATAGTCCGGCTTATTTGCCTTTATCTTTATTATCTCGGCCTGTATCTTTATTTCTGTCTGTATTGTCCCTGCCATTATCTTTGTTCCTGCTGTCATCGACTTGCTTGCGTTCTTCAGCGGGTTTTGATGGCGGACCTGCGTTCGACTTATCCGAATGAACAGACTTGCCTTCAACCGGCGACTTGGGAATTGTAACCTTCTCTGATCCAGTCGCACGGACCTTTCGCGGCGGAACAAACGCAGGAGTGTTATCGGCTGGTTGTACAACAGAACCTTTGTGCTCCGCAGGCGCAGTTACCGATTCCTTATGTTCAGATGGTTGTGTCACAGAGCCTTTGCGCTCCACAGGTGCAGTTATTGACTCTTTATGTTCAGTTGGCTGCGTCACAGAACCTTTGTGTTCAACAGGCTGGACAACAGTCTCCTTATGCTCAGCCGGCTTGGTAAAAATACCTTTAGATCCTTTGCTTGGCTGAGCTGTCTTCACAGTGGTTGGCGCAGACTCCCACTGGTTGCGTTTATCGCTAAACTTGGATACCTCGGTTGCCTTTGTTGTAATCTGCCGTTGTGTTTTGGTATTGATTTGCTGGAACTTCATCGTCGCTCTGTTTGCAGAGGCCTCAGTCATTGGATGGGCTACACGAAAGTTCTTTCGCTGATCTTCAGACATTCCGGCCTGCCGGGTTTCCATCTCGCGATACGTCCTCGGCGGACGAAGGTTCTTGTCGTTGCGGCGGAGGTCATACTCGTGCTGCTCGTGCTCTTCCCAGCGAGGTTCGGTTCGTCGATTATTCCATCGGTCATACACATATATTGGGTCGTACCATAAATGGATACGCTCGCTTCTAAACTGCGGAAAAATGCCGATACCCAGATACACATTATCATAGTAATCGCCGAAGTAGTAGTGGCAGTAACGCGGGCAGGTAAATAGATTCACCTGCAGCATGCCGATGTTTATGACGATACTGGGCGAGAAAGTAAACCCTGCCCGAAAATGAAATCCACGTGAAAAATAAACCGGCGCAAACAGCACGCCGCGCCGTTCCAGCGAGTAGTCCCAATAACCCACCGAGAAAACGTATCCCCGTGGCGTCCAGATATAATGAGATGGCGACCACACCCATCCCTGCCGTGCTGTCAGCCAGTATCCCGACCGAACGATATAATGGTCGTGAGACCAGTATTGACAGGATGGCACCCAGATTTGGTCTTCTAATGGCGGCGAACCTACCGGCTCCACATCTTCTAACACCGGAGGAGCGGGCAGATATTCGATTGTCTGATTGCCGGACTGTGCCCAGAATCCCGCTACCCATTCCCAGCCATCATTGACTTTTGCCCAGTATCCCGGCACCCAATAAGTATTTGGCGGCGCTGCTCGCCAGCATGCGCTGACCCATATATAATCATTGCGGTCAGTATCCCATGCCCAGTATCCCGGAATAAGGACGAATTGATCGCCCTGGGGCCTTTGTGGCGGCGCGTTTTCCACGATATTGGCCGGCGGCTGTTGCGGAGTCACTAACCCTGCCTGCACCTGCAGGTTGACAGGTTCGGCAAAAGCCTCATGAACAGGCCCGCTCGTCAAAACTTCGGGTTGTTCCTGCGATGGCACCGGCGGCGGCACGAGTGAATCATCAGCCGCACTATAAAGCGGATATGCCCACAGAACCAGCATTGTTACTATCATAATTGTAGTTTTCATATTTTTTCCTTTTCCTTAAAGAAATAAATTTAATAAAAGTTCCTTTCTGTAATGTGATTACAACACGGATAAGGTAACAACATTTTACTTTAATGCAATAGGCCAGATAATCCTTTGCGGATGGTTTATTTTACGGTAGAATAACGCGATATGGAAAACGATTTAAAAAATCCAGTAAGGCCGACTCAAACCAGATTCAGTTTCGGCGCCACCTCGGCCATCATTACCAATCTGGGTATTATCACCGGCCTCGATACGCTGGCGCATCCTAAATTAAGCATCATCGGCGCTCTTTTGGTCATCGCACTGGCCGACAATCTATCCGATACTTTCGGCATCCATATCTATCAGGAGTCCGAGCACCTCAGCAAAAAAGAGGTCTGGCTTTCCACGCTGACCAACTTCTTTGCCCGCCTGTTTGTCTCATTGACCTTCATCGCCCTGATAATCCTTTTGCCTGTTAAGCTTGCCGCCGTCTGCTCAGTCGTCTGGGGCATGTTAATATTGACCGTTATGAGTTACACAATAGCAAGGCAGAGAAAAATGAGTCCTTATTCTGCGATTCTTGCTCATACTACCGTTGCAGTTCTTGTCGTCGCTGCCAGCCACTTCATCGGAGCGTTTCTCGTCGCCAGATTCCAGGGCTGATTTCAAATCTTAAATTTTAAATCTTAAATAAAAAATTTGCTTACTTGACCGTATTTTCTACTGCTTCGCCGGTTTTCTCACCAGCGGTTTTCAATGCGCCGCCTGTTTTTTCAGCGCCGGTTTTCACTGCGTGGCCGGTAGTTTCAGCGGCTCCTTTAACGGCATGCCCGGTTGTCTCAGCGGCATTATCTATTTTTTCGCCTGCTGTCTGCATAGGTCCTTCGCCGCCTTCGCAGCTGACAAGCGTTAGCACAGCTAGTGCCATAAAAACGCTCAGTGCCGCCTGTATCAGTAGATGTCGCTTTGAAATCTTTTTCATTTTCAATTCCTTTCTAATGCCGGAAGCCTATCGGAAAACATCCAAAGAATCAATCACAAAACTTACTCCTTGACAGCAAACATCCCTGAAAATATATTGCTGCTTATGCCCCAACAGGTAAAAAAATCTCTTATCCTTTTGATTTATTTCGCCTTAGCCGTTAGTTCCTTGCTGGTCTTCTGGCAGGTCAGAAATTTCGGTTTCGTCGATTATGACGATGGCGGTTACGT
>JBEKEA010000058.1:0-8916 GCA_050014075.1 Sedimentisphaerales bacterium
TTATCGACCGCCCAGCCGTAAGGATACGGTATCGCGTCATACATCGGGAAACGCGTGGTAACTAATTTATCTTTGCCAAGTTTCGCCTGAATCTTTTCCATAATCTCAAGCAGAATTCTTGTGCGGTTCTCAAAACTTCCGCCGTATTTGCCTGGCCGATTGAAACAGGCAAATATCTCATTTATCAAATAGCCGTGACAGGCCTTTATATCGACCGCGTCGAATCCTGCTTCAAACGCTATCTGTGCAGCCTCGACAAATCGCTCCTGCAGCTGGTCAAGATACTCATCGGTCGCAACCGGCCAATCAGGTGATAAATTCTTTTTAGCATTTGCGTTTGGCGGATACTGTGGAACCATCACATCTCTGTATGGGTCGTGCTGCGGAATTATCGGCTCAGATATGCCCTTGGGTTTTGAATATCTTCCGCTATGGGTCAATTGAGCAACGATAATCGGATTGTGATTTTTGCCAAACCGTGCCCACGCAGCTTCGCGGGCCTTGCTTATCATATCTTTAAACGTTGCCAGACTATCTTTATTGAACCAAAGCTGGCGAGGATTGGCTCTGCCTTCCGGAACGACTGCTATCGCTTCAGACCAGATAATGCCCGCTCCGCCGGCGGCAAAACGTTTATATCGCCGGAAAGTCAATGGCCCCGGCCTGCCCTGCGAATCGCCGTCGCAGCCTTCCATCGCCTGTGTGGCCATCGAGTTAGGCGCGGTGAGTTTGCCGATTTTTACCGGCTGAGCCAAAATTGAAATGTCGTCGCTTGTTTCGATTTTGACTGAAAGCGAATTGGCAAGCTTGTGCAGCTGCTCAATATTGCTTAAATCAAAATCCCATACGTTTTCTTTTTTAGGTCTGATTCGTAATGCTTCCATAATTCCTTCTTTTTAAAAAAATAAAGGGTTTCTAATAAAAATATCCTATCTTTAAACTGATATTTTGTCTTTGTAAAAGCGGAAAATATTCATTGGCGTTTTAGGCAATTTTTCTTGATTTTCCTGAAAATACTGATATAATAAGCAGTTATGGAAAGTGAAAATATACAAAAATCGCATATTTTCAGCCAAAACACAGATTTACCGGACTACGGAGTGCTGGCCGAAAGTCATATAGCAAGACTGCCGACTGCAAACGCCGCCCACAAGCACAACCATCCGAGTATTCTTTATGTAGCATCTGGACAAGGGGTATTTGAATTTGAAAACAAATCATTCCCGGTTAATTCCGACTCGGTCATCACGCTCGAAAAAGAAAAAAATCACAAACTCTCGGATAAACCCCGCAAGGCTATGACCGTATTTTCTCTTTACTTCGACACAGCGGTTTCAGGGCTGAATAAATATATAATCGATTATCTGTTTGCCTCGACAGAACCTTTTGCGCTGCCATTGTATTACTCTGAAAACATCAAAAGATATTTAAGACAGATGCTGTATGAACAGAACACAAAACCGCCAGGATATAAATTATCCATAAAACAAAATTTAAGCCTCGCTATTCTGCAAATCTACCGAGCCAGACTGCAGCAGGCCAAACAAAAGACTTCCAGCAGTCCGCCAAAGAGCGGCGAACGAATAAAAGCCGTAATAGATTTCATTTCGCAAAACTCCCACGAACAATACAGTCTCTCTGACGCGGCAAGACTGGCAAAAGTATCTCAAAGGCAATTTACAAACTTGTGCAGAAATTTGACCGGAAGCAGTTTTATAAAATTCCTGAATTCTATTAGATGTTTAAAGGCATCTGAACTGATTAAACACACCGACAAATCGGTAGCAGCCATTGCTTTCGAGGTCGGCTATGAGGATTTATCCACTTTCTACCGGGCATTTAAGAAGATATACAAGGCCCCGCCGAAGGCGATGATAGTTAACAGTGAAAAGTAATGTAAGTCGTTTGTTTAGTTTGACATAATAGGGGTGAGTAACTTTTTTGTAAAATTGTAGAAATAATATATCTTAATATATATTTAACTTGCAAACACGACATAAATAGTTATAATTATGTTCCATTGTTTAAGTTCTATGTTATCTGGTATCAATTTTGCCACAGAAGGAGGAAGCTATGGTTAACCAAATAGGTTGCGCATCTTTTAAAAAAATATTTTCATCATTTTTTGTCGCGTCATTATTCTATCTAATCATCGTCGTTCCCTGTAACGCAGGGCAGCAGATTGCGGGCTGGGGCCGGCATCTCATGCCCAATGTGCCGCTTACTGAGCGACCCATGAGAATTGCACCAGGCGCTTATCGCACATTCGCAATAGTATCTCCCGGGACTATCGTCTGCTGGGGCGATAACAAAAACGGTTGGGATCTTTTCCTTGGCAACACTATCGCTAATGCCGAAGGCACGCCGCCTGGGGGCAATACTTTTAGGGCCGTTGTTGCTGCCCTCGAGCACGCCGTGGCTCTCCGCGCTGATGGTTCGCTTGTAAGCTGGGGCGACAATGGTTTTAACCAGGTCTCCGGCACGCCACTTCTGGAAATCGGTAATCCCTTCACAGCCATCGCCGCAGTCTATGCGCATAGCCTGGCCCTGAAGGCGGACGGTTCTGTTGTCGCATGGGGCGATAATACTTATGGACAGTGTACGGTACCTGCCGACCTGTTCCCGTGCCAAGCTATCTCCTGCGGAACACGGCATAGCCTTGCGCTTTCGCTTTATGGCGGCGCCATCCGCGGCTGGGGTTCTGACTTTGACGATACAACTCCCATCCCAGTGTACTGCGGCCAAGCATCGCCGCCACCGGGACTACCGAACTACGGCTATCGCGCAATCACTTCCGGACTTTACTTCAACGTCGCAATCAGGTCAGATGGCAACCTTGTCGCATGGGGCAGGAATGAATCTGGACAGACAACCGTACCTGCCGGCAATAATTACATAGCCGTCGCCGCGGGCATTGACCATTGTGTTGCACTCAGGTCCGATGGCTCTATCGCCGCATGGGGAAATAATTTCTGGGGAGAGGCAACTGCGCCTGCGGGCAACGACTTTGTCGCTATCGCCGCCGGCGGCTTCACGAGTGTCGCTATACGCACTGACGGCAGCTTTGTGGTTTTCGGCAACAACGTCAGCAACCAGGGTATGCCGTTCATCGGCAACAACTTCTCGGCTGTTTCAGCAGGCGGATATGTAGCCATTGCACTTAAATCTGACGGCTCTCTGATGACGTCCGGGTTCACCCCGCCTATGAATCCGCCAGCCGGAAATAATTATATAGCCGTTTCCACAGGCAACAAGCACGCCATTGCCCTAAAATCAAATCGCACCATCGCCGCCTGGGGTGATACTGCCAATGCAAATGGTGCCGCCGAACCTCCTATCGTGCCTGGCGATACGACGTTCATCGCCATATCCGCTTCTTGCACTTCAAAGCCATTCAATCTCGCTATAAAATCAGATGGCTCCCTATACGGATGGGGATGGAATGACGCAAACCAGATATCTCCGCTGCCGAGCGGCAACAACTTTATCGCAGTCGCGGCAGGCGCCAAGCACGGCCTTGCGTTAAGGTCCAATGGCATGCTCGCCGCATGGGGCAAAAACGACGCCAATCAGGTATCTCCGCTGCCGGGTGGTAATGATTTTATCGCCATCACCGCAGGTGCGTATCATAATGTGGCGTTGAGGTCCAACGGCTCAATCGTATCATGGGGCAAGGACGATGCCGGTCAGGTTTCAGCCAGCCCGAGCGGTAATGATTTTATCGCCATTGCCGCAGGCGTCAAGCATAGCGTCGCTCTGAGGTCTGACGGTTCGCTGGTCGTCTGGGGCAGTGACGAATTCGGCCAAATCACCAGCCGCCCGACAGGCAATAATTTCACCGCCATCTCCGCAAACTGGGATTACACCGTCGCCCTTCGCGCAGCGGATTGCTCGCAAGCATTGTCCGGCGATTTCAACAACGATTGCACCGTGGATTTCAGGGATATGAAGATACTGGCACAGAACTGGCTGGCCACGAACTGCATCGGGCAGTTGTGGTGCGGCGGGGCAGATACGAATAGGAACGGCACTGTAAACTTCCGTGACTTCGCGGCCCTGGCGCAAAACTGGTTTCTCTTCGCTCCCAAATAATAGCGAGATCGAATAGAACGGTGACCCCCAACCCCCGATTTCTCGAGGGTAAACTCCCAGTTGGGGGCTTTCGGATGAAAAATATTTTCAATCAAACTTTGCAACGGTTGGGAATTTTTTGTAGCCTTTTAAATCGAATTTTTTCGGCTTTTTGGCCCAGGGTGCGCCGACTTCGGAGAACAGTTTGCCTTTTTCGTGAGCTTCCTTCAAAATCTTATCAATGCCGTTGATTACCGTCTTGACCGTATCGCCTGCCGGCGGCTCGGGCTGTTTGGAAAGGGTAATGTATTTTTTGTCAATCGCAGGAGGATTTCCGCCGCAGGATTCAAATGCGCCGTTTACAACGAGCACAAACGGACGGCAGGTCTGCAGATTAACGATAAAAGGCTTTTTGTTTTCATAGTTGTCGGCAAGATTTTTGAGCATATGGACGCGTTTTTCGACGGGGTCGTCAATTTTTTCAACTTCGCCGGTTGAAAGAGTTATTGTCGCTTTGCAGAACGCGGTATATTCAATTTTGGCTTTTTCGCATTCGATAATAACTGACGTATCGAGTTTCGCATCGGAGCAAACGGTGGTATTAAACAGAACTTCGATGCCTTTATCTGTAATAATTCTTACGCTGCTCGTATCTTCGCTTTCAATATTATGAGCGTGATACAATTCGGCTTCGATACTTACAGGCTCAACCATTTGGCCTGCCTTGTCGGATGCGAGATAAAGCTGGTCTGCGAGCATATGAGCGAGAGGATTATTAATCGTTCCATCGAGAATCCAATCGCCATTGAGGCGGAGTTTGCCTGCCCAGTTGCTTCGGCTGTAATACGAATCGAACCTTGGCCAGCCGGCCATACCTTTTACGCGTTTAACTTTGCCGTATCGGCCTTCGACGATTCGTTTTTTCAATTCCTGAACGATTGTCGAATGAAGGTATTGAAACGCGACGGGCACTTTTTTGCCGTGCTGCGAGGTGAATTTTATCAACTCGTCAAGCTCCTGTATGATGGCTACAGGAGGCTTTTCGAGAAAAACATCGAAGCCTGCGGCGATGCACTTCTTGGTCAGGTTGAAATGCGTATTAATCGGCGTTGGAATATATATTACATCAGCTTTGCCTTTGACTTTTTCGATGAGCTGATCTTCGGTATCATAAACCGGAATGCCCTTTTCCTGACAGGCAGTCCTGCCGGGCGATGTGCTGGTGGGTCTGCTCTTAGCGGCTACGATTTGGTACTTATCGGGAATCTCCCACATCCATTTCATTAAATTAAAAGCGTATCCGCCTGCACCTATCATCGCCAACTTTATCATTGCAACCTCCGTAAAAAATAAGTTACCCCTATTTCCTTTAATGGCTTATTTAATACCTTTAATTGACTCTAACGTCAACTAAAATCTGATTAATGTGCCATTACGGGAGAGTCTGAATGTATCGGGCGTTTGAGCAAAAATATGAGCGGCAGAATGGCAAATATTATTACAGCCGAGATATAATAAGCATCCGTGAAAGAAAACAAGTTTGACTCCTGCATCAACCTTTGATAAATCAAGCCGTTGGCGGCCATCTCGTTTGCGACTCCGGTCTTTGCCTGCACAAGAGCTGTCGCATTATGCAGAGCCATTTGATAACGGGGGTCATAGAGATTAAGATGCTCGACAAGGCGGTAATTATGAAATTGCACTCTTTGCGCCAGAATCGTAGTCATAATCGCTATACCGAAACTGCCGGCAATATTTCGCAGCAAAGCGAAGATACTGGTGGCATTGCCCATTTCTTCATTGGGGATAGTGGCAAAAGCCATACTCATCAGCGGGACAAAAACCATCGCCATACCGAATCCCATAACAATTCTGGGCATAGCGGCCATTTGGAAATCGATGGAAAGGTTAAATCGTATCATCATAATCATCGAATAGCCTATGAGGAGCAGGCCTGCAAACAAAATGAACTTGGGATTAATTTTAGTTGTGAGTTTTCCGACTATGGGCATCATAATAAGAGTCGCAATTCCGCCGGGGGCAAGAGCAAGGCCGGCAAGATAAGCGTCATATCCCATAAGATTCTGGAGAAAAATGGGAAGCAGAATGATACTTCCGAAGAGCACAAAAAAAACAAAAAACTGAATGATATTCGCGGAAGCATAGGGTATATTTTTAAATTCCCTTAAATTTAAAATCGGCTCACGAATTCTAAGTTCAATAATAACAAACAGAATAAGAGAAACTGTCGCTATTATGGCCAGTCTCGTAATAAAGGCAGAGGAAAACCAGTCTTCGCGCTGACCTTTGTCGAGAACAATTTGGAGGCATCCGATTCCGACGACGATAAGACCAAGACCCCAATAATCTATTTTTTCACGGATTTTTTTCACATAATGCGGGTCGTGTATGAAAATAGCAATCATAATGATGGAAATAATGCCGATGGGAATATTGACATAGAAAACCCAGGGCCAGGACCAGTTATCTGTAATCCATCCGCCCATCACCGGCCCGACAATAGGACCGAACATAATGCCGACTCCGAACATAGCCATTGCCATACCATACTCAGCGGGAGGAAAGGCCTCGAAAAGAATCGCCTGGGACAGAGGCTGCAATGCGCCGCCGCCTATGCCCTGGACGATTCTGAAAAAGACGAGCATCGCCAGGCTTGTCGCGCTGCCGCACATAAATGAGCTGGCGGTAAAAAGCACGACGGAAAACATCAGGTAACGCTTGCGGCCGAAAATACTGCAGAGCCAGCCGGTCAATGGAATTATTATTGCGTTGGACACGAGATATGCTGTGATTGTCCAGGTCGCTTCATCGACGCCTGCCGATAAACTCCCGCGGATGTGATTTAGCGAAACATTAACAACAGAAGTATCTATGACCTCCAAAAGGGTCGGAAGCACAACTGATAAAGCGACAATCCACTTGTTTACCTTGCCCATTTATTTAATCTTTGGTAATGATGGTTGGGACACAGGACATACCAATCCGCATCACGTCGGCGTTGTTGGGATCCTTATCGAAAACAATTTTTACCGGGACTCGCTGAACGACTTTTACATAATTGCCGAGGGCATTTTCAGGCGGGAAAAGCGAAAAGACTGCGCCGGTTCCAGCCATAACGCTGTCAACTTTGCCGGTGAAAATTCGGCCGGGAAAAGTATCGATTTTAATTTTTACGCGCTGGCCGGGCTTGACTTTCTCCAACTGCGTCTCTTTGTAATTGGCGACTATCCATATATCATCGAGAGCTACAATCGCCATAAGCGGCTGGCTGGGCTGTATCTGATTGCCCACTTCGACGGATTTCAGGGTTACATAACCGCTGGACGGTGCATATATTTTTGTGTAGGAGAGGTCGCGCTGGGCGATTTCCAATGACGCCTGTTTCTGTTTTATGAGAGCATCCTCAAGATTTTTTTGCGATTTTGCTTTTTCGAGTTGCTGGTTTGCGTTTTTTACCTGCGCGGAAGCAATATCGAAAGCGGTGAATATTTTTTCATATTGCTCTTTGGGTATCGCGCTTTTCTGATAAAGTGATTCGGCCCTGTTTTTGTCGAGAGATGCCTGATTCAGCGAAGCCTGCTGAAGTTCAAGATTGGCCTCGGCAGCTTTAACGCCCGCTTCGGCATCGAGCATCCGTGCATTTTGTGCGTCCAGCTCCGCCTGTGCCTGATGCAATTTAAGCTCATAGTCGGCAGGATCAATTTTCACAAGCACATCGCCCTGCTTAACACTCTGATTATCATTTATATTTACATCGCTGACCGTGCCCATAATCCTGGCTGCGATAGTATGGGTTCTGCCCGTTATATAGGCATCGTCGGTGGAAACCCGGCTGAAGCTTCGAACAATATAAATCGTCGTAAATATGCCGACTATTACTGCCGCTGTCACGACAACGACCAGAAGACTGGTTTTCCCGTTTTTAATGTTTTTCAGATTCATCCCGCACCTTCTTTACATTCTTTTGATATATATTTCATATTATTGCATCTCCAACAGATTACTTTCCCAACCCTTTGGAATTATTATTTGAATGCCTGAAGGTGCGGGATTCATTTTTTTTCTCGTCAATTGATTGTATATCAGTAATTCCCATCACATTTTGAAGCGTCGCGATGCAGACCTGCAAACGGAAGTTGCTGTTCATAAATTCCATTTGCGCGTTGCCTTTTTCAGCCATCATATTGAGCATTTCGGAGCTTTGGACCTGGCCCTGTTTCCATTTTTCATATATTTCATCGGAATGTTTTGAAATAACATCAAACGACCTGCCGGCAAAGAGCTGCTCGTCTTTGGCGTTTTCGAGGTTAAGATGAGCCTTTAAAACCTGGAGCATCACGACCAGCGTTTGCTGCTCTCTTTCGATGAATGAAACTTTTCTTCGTTCCTTTGCCGCATTATATTCATTTATATTCGCAAATCCGTTAAAGATCGTCATAGTTCCGGCAAAACCGTAAGACCATAAGGTTTCAGGGACATCAAACGAATTCGAAGTTGTCGAGTGGTTAGCGAATATTGTCAGCCTCGGCAGAAAAGCGGCCAGAGCAACTTTGACTTTTTCCTCTTCGATAGCGACGTTCCTGTCGGCGATTTGAAGCTGCGGATTTTCAATCATCGCTTTGTAAACGAGGTCTTCCAAAGGTTCATTAGGTTCTTTTAACGGCTGTTCTATATTGAGTTTGATTTCTGCCAAAGGCGACAGGCTCATTGAAGCCAGCAAATCGGCATAAGCCTGTTTCAAGGCATAATCAGTTCGATTAAAGTCTGTCTGACGCGAAAGAACAGCAACCTGAGTCTGCTGATACTGCCATTCGACGACCTGGC
>JBEKEA010000059.1:0-8881 GCA_050014075.1 Sedimentisphaerales bacterium
CTGTCGGGATGAAGGTGCAGCTCTTTTAGGACAGATGAATCAATAATATTATTCTTCTCTAAAATTACATACAAAGCGATACCCGCATGTCCGCTTGACAACACAAAATGTTCGTCTTTGTCTTTGACCTGATAAATAGCGTCTATTATATCTACGGCAGTCAAACACGAACCTATGTGAGAAAAACTAGATTGATAGCTTAATTCAATTATTCGCTTTCTGGTTTTTTTCTGTTCAGCAGTAAGATTTATTTTTTTCATCCAGATGTTACCTCTTTTTCACAGTATACTGAATAGCCCAGCGGGTCGTCAGAAGAACCAACCTTCAAAAAAAGTAATATATGCTCAAATAGAGTCAAAGATTCCGACGTTGCCCTATTTTTAGTTGAAAGTTCTGGCTGCTCCTGATTCATTTTATATTTTATCAATCCTTTTAACGCAAGGTATTATTGAATATGCGCATCGCACGTAAGTACAATTTGAGCAGAAAGATATTTCTTTATGGGGTAGATGCACTCGAATAACGGCTCAAAGAAATGGATGATTTTTGCCAGTAGCGTCGGGAAAAACATTGGGACAAAGCCGATATAACCAATCTGGATTTGTCCGTAGCCGGCGGATCGGCACCACGTATCCAGTTCACGAGCAGTGAAGCTCTGCTCTTCATGTTCGATATGATATTGGGAGTGCTTTTCTAACCATTTTACAATAGGATTGTTACCATTAGGCTCTATAATAATCAGCATTTTGCATATCCGCGCAGCATTCCTAATGCCTACTGGGCCATTCGGAAGATGATGGATGACTCCTCGAATGATTCCAACATCAAAAACCCTTTGTGGTAATGTTCCCGGTTCCAGCAGATCAGCAACCGTAAAAACTACTGAAGGTGCCAGACGCTTGGCACGAGCGATAGCATCGGCTGCCGGATCCACACCCAAAATCTCGATATCAGGAAGAAGCCTGGCCAATTCTGCCGTATAGGTTCCATCGCCACAACCGATATCAATGAGGCTTCGCACACCCTTAGGTATACGAGCCATGGTAGCCTTCGTCATTCGTTGATTGGCTGTCACCGATGAATAGGACGCATTAGTGGTGTACCGGTATCCGCCATTCGCTATCACATCATTGTTGAACTTGGCGACATTTTGTTTTAAGGTTTCATTCTTCATTGAGACGTTGCTCCATTTTTAGTTGAAGGTTCCGGCTGCTCCTGATAATTTGACGAATTAGCCGCCGCACTATCCATATTTAAATAATCTTTCTTATTTTAAACCTGTTTTTGACCTATTATACATAAATTTCCCAGTTTCAGCTTCATTTTTCGCTTCAATAAAAAGTTAAACATCTTCCCTTGAGAGTTTAGCAGCTTGAGTTTTAATTTTTTTGGTAACGGCATTAGCCAAAGAAGATACTCGAGAGATACTATATTCTTAGGAGAAAATATTTCTATTGGACGAAAGCCGCATTTACTGAATAACTCGCGGATGGTTTCCTTGCTATACAGATGTGTGTGTTCGATATCAATAATTGGACTTTTTTCTCCCAATATTATCGCTGATAAACTTTTTACATTATGGTTAAGAGCTAAAATAAAACCTCCTGGCATAAGTAAATTATAGCAACTATTCAAAAATTGCACAGGCTCATATATATGGTCAAGAGTCTGAAAAAAGAATATAAAGTTAAAATATTCATTATTATAAATACCATCCTTCAGGAAATCCACGGTAATTTTGTCCCTGATATTATCATCCGCTTTTGCAGCGGCATCCGAACTGGGCTCGATTCCGTATAAATTGCTGTAGCCTCTGTCTGATAATGCTTTGAGTATGAATCCGTTTCCACAGCCGACCTCAAGTATTTTCGCATCTTTAGCAAGCTTACATAAAACCTTATCTAAAACTGCCAGGTACGAGGGGATTAAATTTTCAATTTGTTCGGTATAATTCAGCTTGCTGGTTTTATACAAATTCTCGATGACCGAAGTATCATAAACCGGGCTCGACCTTACAAGATTATCATTATTACATCTGACAATTTGGTAATGTATTGCATCCGGCAGTCGTCTCGCAGAAAAAACTTCGGAAGTCAAATCAGAATAATTAAAATTACTTTTATAAATGACTGTGTAATTCCCAATTGAATCGCAAATTGGACACTTTGTTTCAATTAATTTCATATCGCATTAAGAGTATAAATGTAAATTATTCTTGAACCACTTCCAGGTTAACAACAATCCCTCAGACAAGCCGACTTTAGGGCTCCATTTCAATAGCTTAGTTGTTTTAGAGGTATCTGCAACCCAATAATCGGTATCCCAAATCCTGTGTTTCATCCCTTTCCACTTGAATATAGTTTTCTCCCCCGTCGCTTCAACGCCCGATTCAACCACTTCTTTAATGGTCTTCTGAATACCGGTGCCGATATTGAATACTTCGCCGCCGTATTTGCTAAGTTTATTTACCAGCAAATAAGCGTTAACTACATCATCCACATAAATCCAGTCTCTGGCGATATATGGAGAGACTAAGTTCATCTTTTTATGAAAATACAGAGACTTCAATAGCGTTGGAACAAATCTCCCGCCATCTTCATATTGACCATAAACAGAAAACAGCCTGAAAGTTACTATAGGCTTCTTGTTTTTTTTCGCGAAATACGAACAAAGTAAGGTTTGTGAACTTTTTGTAACAGCATAATAACTGGCCGGTTCAAGAAAATCATTTTCTTGCATAGGCGACTTCTTAAAACCATACTCTGACGAACTCCCTGTATTTACAAACAATTTATAATCAATATTAGCCGTAGCATTTAATAGATTCCAGGTTCCGTTGATATTGGTTTTTATACATAAATCCGCATTGTCTTGAGAAGAATACGCCCCATAAGTTGCAAGGTGATAGATTATATCAGGCTTAATTTTGCTAACCAATTTAGATAGCTTATCCAAATTGGATAAATCATCAAAATGAACATTTGTCTTATGTATAATATCTTTTATACGCCACAAATCAGCTTCTCTTCTCAGGAGAATATGCGTAGGGCTACCCGTAGAGATTAGCTTCCTAAGAAGACATGAACCAATAAATCCGGTGGCACCAGTAATTAGATAAACTCTTTTTTTATTCATGAGAACTTAGACACGCAATACCTTTAGCAATAGGATATATTCATGGTTTTTCCGTAACAGGTTTATAAGCCATTATTCCATTATACCCGATAAATAGTATATATAAAGGATCATACACTGTCCAAAGAAAAAACAACTGAATTGGCAAATTTCATCGTTCCTTACGTGGTAAACACCTGGCCGACTGCGCACCAAAGCAGTCATTCTGATAAATAATAAATTTAGTCTATACGCTCACCAACATATATCCAGTCCTCCTGCCTTGAAACACGGTCAACTGAGTCCCAATAATAAATTGTTTTATCGATAGAAAGCATTTTTACAAATCCAATTTGCCGATAATAAGACCTTATATATTGGTCTGCCCAATCGAAGATTAATCTTTCCGAATCAGGCCGCGTTAACCATGAATATCTGATTTTAAAATATACAATAAATTTAGGTTTATTGGCTTCTATTTGACGAATCATTTCACGCTGCATATCGGCCGCATAAGGATGCGGTTCCATAAGCGGATATGTATAGATGTAGGGAGTGATTGATCGCTTGTGCAGATAGAAATATATTTCCGGTTCGGAACCTAATACTGTTATTGTGTCATCCTCTTTGGAATGTTTTTTTATGTAATCAGCAATTTGAAGAGCCTCTGGGAAAGGATTGAGGTTAAAGCAGTATCTTGAGAGCCTGGTAAAGTCGGATTCGAGAAGATATTCGCTATCGCGGTAAAAACTATGGAGCCAAACTGCCGGAATAATAATTAATATTGAAATAAAAGCCGTTTTGGTTTTTGACTTGATAAAGGTGTTAAGAATATCCCGTATCGCAATGACCCCTGCCGCCGCCAGAATACAAAGGACCGGCAAAAAAAGAACAAAATAATGGTTACGGAAATATAATCCGGGGCAGACTGACAGAAAGGAACAAACAAGCAAACCCACAAGAAATACGCTATGTTTACGAATCTCTTTGTTCCAGACAACACTCAAAAGACCCAATAAAGCTGCCAGCCATATAAGCGGAGCAGATAAAATAAGTGCCGTTAGTCTTCCTTTAAGTTGATTTATGCCCATTTCAAGAGTAACTACTTTCACATAATAATGTGCGTATTCGAATGTCCAGAACCAAAACTTCTCAAAAACTCCGCAATACCATAAAATCAAACACGTAATCAGAAACGGCAGAAACACTGCGATACTGTAGATTAAAATAACTGATATGGTTCTGAGCCAATTAATTGGTTTTTGACAAATACATTTCCAAATCAGAAAGAAAAGACCGAAGATGATAAATCCCGCTCCGTGCTGTTTCATCATAAAAGCAATGCCCAGCAGAACCCCTCCCGCTGCCAGGGACATATATTTTTTTGAATCTATAAAATTCATCAAAAGCATTATTCCGGCAATCGCGAAAACAACGACAAAATTCTCTGCGTTACCGCTGGCCATAACGGCATGACTTATCGAGGTAATCGCAAAAAAAACGGCTGATGCCGCCCCGGCAATAGGACCAAAAAGTTTTTTCGTCAAAAGAAACATCAACAGGATTGTCACTGTATTTATTATCAGCACTGCCGCGTGAATGCTGGACTGAGTCTGGCCGAAACAGGCTAAAATAATCGCATAAGCGGCATAAATGCCAGGCATTTTCATATTATAAGCCAGCGAATACGGCCCAACTCCCTCCAGCATTAGCTGGCCGGCATAAGCATATTCACCTTCATCGCGTTCGAGGGGCACAGCAAGGGTATGAATTCGGATAATAATCGTAACGATGACAAGTGCCGCGAAAATCATTATCAGCCAAACATTCAGCTTTGAGCTTTCAGATTTTGATGATTTTTTAGCAGTTGTCGCCATACGATAATTCCGTTTATTTAGAATGATTTTTGGAATTATACACTATTTTTGTTTGTTTTTTAATAAATTCTGCCAAAATTTATCGACAACATTTGCCCTTATTTCCTTATTTTTCTGGACAAATGCAGACTTTTATCCTATAATTAAACCAAAGAAAATATAGGAGGATATAAGGTTGATTTTCTCGAAGCATATTTTGAATAATTACCTGCCTAAGCTTCTTTTTTTAAGCCTGTTAGCTTCAACTGTCTTCGCCTACTCCGGCGGAACTGGCCAGCCGAATGACCCATATCAGATTGCCGATATCAATGACTTGCTGGCACTGGCAGCCGCGCCCGCAGATTACAACAAATGCTTTATCCTGACTGCGGATATTGATATGGCCGGGCAGGCCTTTACGAAGGCAATCATTGCCGCCGATACCAGTTTACGCGATAGTTTTCAGGGGACAGCTTTTACGGGTACATTTGACGGCAAAGGTCATAAAATCACACATCTTACAATAAATGGCGGTTTTAATGATTATATCGGTTTATTTGGCTGTATCAATGGCGGCTCGGTCAAAAATCTTGGTCTTGATAATTTTTCTGTCAGCGGTCGTGACTATCTTAGCGGCCTAATAGGATATGATTATAATAGCAGTATCACCAATTCCTGTTCGACGGGCACAGTCAGCGGCGCTTCCAATTCCCAATATGTTGGCGGTTTGGTAGGATACAGCGACTACTATAGCAGTCTCAGCAATTGCCATTCGACAGGAATAGTCAGCGGTTATAGCTGTGTCGGCGGGTTGGCGGGAGTCAACTCCGGCAGTATCACCGATTGCTATTCGACGGATGCGGTCAGCAACAGTTTTCCTTGGGCTGCCGCTATCGGCGGCTTGGTGGGAAGCAACTACGACGGTGGCAATATCACCAATTCCTATTCGACGGGTACGGTCAGGGGCTCCGACTCTTCTGACAATGTCGGTGGCTTAGCTGGATGCAACATCTTCGGTAGTATCACCAATTCCTATTCGACAGGCGTGGTCAGTAGTCATCTTCATGTCGGCGGCCTGATAGGCTATAGTAATTCAGGTATTACCAATAATTCTTTTTGGGATGTTAATACTTCCGGTCAGACAACTAGTGTCGGCGGAACTGGCAAAACCACCGCCCAAATGAAAACACTTTCTACGTTTACCGATGCCGGCTGGGACTTTTCTTATACTGACGGCAACGAAGCGGTTTGGTTTATGCCGATTAACGAATATCCGATTTTGACCTGGCAGATTTCGCCTGCGGATATTTATACCGACGGCAGGAACAACTTCAGGGATTTTGCCGTGCTTGCCAGGTACTGGATGAGAGATGATTGCAGGATGTATAATCATTTCTGCGACTGGGCTGATTTAAACTTTGACGGCATTGTAGATATCCGCGACCTTAAAGAGTTTGCAAGTTATTGGCTCCAGTCAGGGATATATGCCGTTATTTCTGCTCCCGGCCATGCAAGTAATCCGACGCCTCTCAATGGCGATGTAGATGTCGCTTTGGCACAGGACCTAAGCTGGACTGCGGGCCGCTATGCTGCGTCGCACGATGTCTATTTTGGAACTGTCAATCCTCCGCCATTTGCAGGTAATCTGACAGATACAACCTATGACACCGGAGTAATGGCTGCGGCCGCAACTTATTATTGGAGGATTGATGAAATAAATGGAGGCGGCACAACTACAGGTACTGTATGGAGTTTTACTGTTACTGACAAACCTATGCCCAGTGTGGCAGTTAATCCATTTCCGGTTAATGGTGATAAGTGTAGTGACCCGAATGGGGTACTAAGCTGGTCTGCAGGTCCTTATACCGACTCCTATGATGTATACCTTGGAACTGATTTTAATAATATAAGCAACGCAGACACTTCCTCGCCAGAATTTATGGGCGACCAGATTGCTCTGAGCTATGATCCTTGCAATCTTGATGTAAATACAACTTATTATTGGCGCATTGATTCGATAAATCCTTACGGTTTTGCCAAAGGTAACACTTGGCAATTTAAAACATGGCTTGAACCTAATCTTATTTTATGGTGGAAGTTTGATGAAAACAGCGGCAATGTCGCATATGATAGTTCTGCCAACGGCCATAATGCGACGATTGTTGGGGCGCAATGGACTGCCAACGGCAAAATTAATGAAGCCTTGGATTTCGACGGTACCAATGACTTTGTTGATTATGGAGGTGCTGTTAAATTTGAGGATAAGGATTTTTCTGTTTCTTTTTGGTTTAAAACCGAAGGGCCTCACAGCGATGGGGGTTATGGTGTAATTGCCGGAAAATATGATGTTTGGTATATCAAACAATGGTTGTTCCAGCAGTCGCCTGATGGAAAAATAAACTTTGCTACTTATGATTCATATCAAAATGGTGAAGGTCTTGTCTCCACAGTTGGTTATCAGAATCAGTGGGTTCATTGCGTAGGTGTAAGAAAAGGTCCGAAGAAATATCTTTATATCAATGGTATTTTAGATGGTAACGCCCCTTGCCATGGTGTCTATTCAGAATCTATAAATAGCTTTCTTGTTGGAGCCATCAATAGTGGATTCAATCAATTCTTCAATGGCAAAATTGACGATGTTCGTATTTATAACAGAGCTTTATCTGATTCTGAAATTCAGCAGATTTATCAGCAAGGTTCGACTCCTTAAAAGAGTTTATAGCTATTGGCTTCAGTCAGGAATTTACGAATAAGATTCAATCTTCAATTTTAAAAAATCTTCGTGTCCTCGGTGCCTCTGTGGTGAAAAGTTAGTGGCCGTTGGGGCTGTTAAAAAAATCCCGCTTTCGACAGAGTCGTTCGTACTGATAACCGATAACTGATAATGGTCTTAGCCATGCCATAGGCACTGCGTTTCGGATAACTTGCTTCTTGACAACAAATGTTCGTGTAAATATATTGTTGCCTATGCTCGAACAGGTTAAAAAATCTCTTGTCCTTTCGATTTATTTCGCCTTAGCAGTCAGCGCCTTGCTTGTCTTTTGGCAGGTCAGGAATTTCGATTTCGTTAATTATGACGATAATGATTACGTATCTGCAAATCCCCACGTTTTAAACGGCTTGTCCGCAGGCGCCGTCGCCTGGGCTTTTACTACCAATCATGCGGGCAACTGGCATCCTCTGACCTGGCTTTCGCTTATGCTGGACAGGCAGTTATTTGGCGCCAATCCCGCGGGATTTCACATCACAAATCTTATCCTTCACATCGCAAATATTTTACTGCTCTTTATGGTCCTTAAGAAAATGACAGGTGCTCTTTGGCAAAGCGCATTTGTCGCGGCTCTTTTCGCACTTCATCCGCTGCACGTTGAATCCGTTGCCTGGATTGCTGAACGAAAAGATGTATTAAGCACATTTTTCTGGCTGCTGGCAATGTTGGCGTATTGGCAATATGTCAAAAAGCCCGGCATTGCCCGTTACCTGCTTGTCTTATTAATTTTCGCGTTAGGTCTTATGGCCAAACCGATGTTGGTAACTCTGTCTTTCGTGCTTTTGCTGTTGGACTATTGGCCTCTTGAGCGGATAAAACATTTTAACAGGCAGGTTATCTATCGTTTGGTTTTGGAAAAAATTCCCTTCTTCGCTCTTTCGATTGTCTCAAGCGTTATCACCTTTTTGGCTCAGCGAAACACCGAAGCGGTTTTCTCATTTGCCTTGCTCCCTTTAAAGTTTCGCGTCGCCAACGCCTTTATTTCTTATATGAAATATATAGAAAAACTGTTTCTCCCGGCCGGCCTGTCCCCGTTTTATCCGCACCCGCTTAAAAGCGTATCTGTTTTATACGTCGTAATTTCAGTCGCCGTCCTGTTGGCAGTAACAATTCTTGTCCTTCGACTGGCCAAAAATCGCCG
>JBEKEA010000060.1:0-7873 GCA_050014075.1 Sedimentisphaerales bacterium
GGAAGAGAGAACGGAAATTAGAGATTTCTAAATTCCTGAAAGAAGGTACAAATACGATAAGAGCTGAAGTTTCCAATGAATATGGTCCGCCCGTTCTTTGGCTTTATACTCGTGGTATGAAGAACGAAATTAAAACCGATACAAGCTGGACAGTTTCTATATCGGATAGTCTGCCGGTCAGAGCAAGTTTGGCAAATGATTGTTCCCTGCTTCCCATTAGTTTGCAATGTGTGCCTCCATTAGAAGGCTTGTATAAAAAATTACCAATGTTGATTTTATTTTTCTTAATTTCCTCCGTGGTTTTCTGGCTGAACAATGACAAACAAAGAAATACAAAGTTCAATACCGGCCGGAGTCAGCGATTTTTAATATTTACGCCAAAGCGGATTTTGATGATTTGCATCATAGTTTGGATAATATTATTCTTAAACAACGCGGCTAAGATATCACCTACTGAAGTAGGATTTGATGTTCAAGCCCATTTTGATTATGTCCAATACCTTATCGATCATAAGTTTGTTCCTCCACTGGCAAATGAAGGCTGGGAATTCTTTCAGCCGCCTCTTTTTTATTTTGCTTCTACTATGGTTTTTTTATTAGGCAGACTGTTTCTTGCCGCAGCTCAGGCTCCGTACTCATTGAAATTAATTCCATTTCTCTGCGGTCTCGGTCAAATTTGCCTTGCTTACTTTGCGGCTCGTATAGTTTTCCCCAATAGTCAAACCAAACAGTCTCTTTCTGTGGCCATAACGGCACTGATACCTATGAACATTTACATCTCCAGCTACTTTTCCAACGAGTCCCTCAGCGCCCTCCTGATAGGCCTGGCAATACTTGTAACAATAATAATACTTAACAGCAATCAAAGCTCCTTGAGGCTGTATTGCATTCTTGGTTTAGTTATAGGGCTGGCTATTCTGACAAAGATAACGGTTTTGACTATACTGCCGATTATTTTTCTGGTGCTTCTGTATAAACAGCTATCCGAAGAAAAACATCCTATAACCCTGCTTGGCAAAAAGTTGGGTTTGATGTTCCTGATTATAGTAGTCATAGCAGGCTGGTTTTATGTTCGCAACTGGATGCATTTTGGCAAGGTTTTTATTACTGCATGGGATTACTCATTATTATCGCCCTGGTGGCAGGATCCGGGATTTCACACATACAAATACTTCTGCCAATTCGGCAAAGTGTTTACCGTGCCTTACTTCGCCGGCACTTATTCATTTTTTGATTCTATCTATTCGACGTTTTGGGGCGATGCGTATCTTGGCGCCGCAAACAAATATACTTTTCGTCCGCCTTGGAATTATGAATATATGTCGGCGGTCTATCTTCTTGCGATTCCAGTTGCCCTGGCAATCATTATCGGCACAGTTTGTGCAATCGTTAATGTAGTGTACACCGCTAACAAAAGCTGGCTATTAATACTGGGATCATTTTTTGCTGTGGCCCACAGTATAGTTTATCTAAATCTTCGATTCCCCTATTACTGCCATGCAAAGGCTTTTTACGGTCTTGGTGTAATATTGCCAATAAGTTTAATCTTCGCGTTCGGATTCGACTGGCTTGACCAGCGGCTAAGGGACAAAAAGTTATCTCTTTTGCGAATGGTTCTTTATGGCTGGTTTGGTACATTGATTATGGCGATACTGCTGTCTTTTTTTGTAAGCCCCGGCCAGGCAAACGCAGCGTATTATTCAGATTTAGATGTTCGTGCGAAACAGGGCCAGCTCGCCCAGGCCGTCGCATATTATACGCAGCTTCTGCACAATAACCCCGAAGACTGGCATGCCCACTGCCAGTTGGCAAAGGCTTATTCTTTGCAGCACGAATACGACAAAGCGATAGAACATTATTCTCAGACTGTTCGAATCAAACCTGATTATATCGATGCCCTTAACGGTATGGGAGTAGTTCTTCATGAGGCAGGAAGAGTGGACGAGGCTGTCGTTTACTATAAAAAAGCGATTGAAATTGAGCCTCGTACCTTTGAGGCCAATGCCAATCTCGGTGTTGTTCTCGCAAGTAAGGGCGAATTCAATGAAGCTATCGAGCATTACGAAATCGCGATGGCAACTATGGACACGCCCCGCGTACATCGCAATTATGCCCAGGCTCTGTTCAATCTTGGCCGATTCCAGGAAGCTGTTGCCCAGTATCATAAGGTTCTTTTAACAATGCCCGACGACCCCAATATTATCAACGAGCTTGGTTATACATTGGCGCACAGTGGGAAATTTGATGAGGCGATTATACTCTATAATCAGGCATTGCGGATTTCTCCTGACCGTATTGATATACATCTGAATCTTGGAACAGCTTTGACCAGCAGCGGCAAATTTGAAGAGGCTTTAAAAGAGTATGAAAAAATTCTGAGCATCCAGCCTCAAAATGCCGTTGCTCACAACGATTTTGGTGTAGTGCTTTACCGGCTGGGAAAGCTTGATGATGCCATTACGCAGTTTAGACAGGCTTTTCAAATTAATCCTGAATACACAGATGCTAAAAATAATCTTAACGCTGTCTTGGCCGAAAAACAAAAATCCAGTAATAATGCTATAGAAAGTAACAAAAAATAAATTCTAATGACTAAAAACCCGGACAAAAACTGGTCTCTCTTAATCTATCTGACATTAACATTGGTTACTCTTGCTGTTTATTTTCAGGTGCATAATTTCAAGTTCATGACTTTTGATGACTCTGATTATGTGTATAAAAATCCGAATATTCAAAATGGTATCACTTTCAAATCAATTCAATGGGCATTAACTGCCAGGTACGCTTTAAATTGGCATCCCTTAACCTGGCTTTCGCATATGCTGGATTGGCAAATGTTCGGTTTAAATCCCGCAGGTCATCATCTTACTAATCTTTTCTTTCACATCGCAAACACGCTGCTTCTTTTCCTTGTCCTAAGGCGAATGACAAATGCGATTTGGCAAAGTGCATTTGTGGCTGCTCTTTTTGCTCTTCATCCGCTGCATGTCGAATCAGTTGCCTGGGTGGCTGAACGAAAAGATGTTTTAAGTACGTTCTTTTGGATACTGACGATGTGGGCATACCTGCGATATGTCAAACAGCCCGGCGTTGTCCGTTATTTAGTAACAATGCTTGTTTTTGCATTAGGTCTTATGGCGAAATCTATGCTGGTAACTATACCGTTTGTATTGCTTTTACTGGATTATTGGCCTCTTGACCGTATAAAAAGGGTTGACTGGAAAACCATCTCTCAATTAATTTTGGAAAAAATTCCTTTTTTCATTCTTTCAGCAGCTTCAGCTGTTTTAACATTTATAGCGCAGCAAAGCGGCGGGGTAGTAGTGTCTTTTATCGGGTTCCCCTTAAAGTATCGTATTTACAGTGCTTTTATTTCTTACATCGAATATATGAGAAAGATGATTTGGCCCACCGGACTGGCATTTTTTTATCCGCACCCCGGCCTGAAGGTTTCGGTTTTATATGCCGTGATATCGGCAATTTTGTTATTGGTTGTTACGATTTTCATTCTTGGATTTGCCGGGAAACGTAAATATCTGGTCACTGGCTGGTTCTGGTATCTCGGAACGCTCTTGCCTGTCATTCGCTTTGTTCAAATAGGTGAACAGGCTATGGCCGACCGCTATACCTATATCACCCTCACAGGTTTATTTATTATAATCGCCTGGGGATTACCGGAGTTGCTGGAAAAATTGCCTCATCGAAAGTTTATACTCTGGACTTCTTCGCTGATAGTTTTATCCGCCTTGGCCGTATGTACATATCTTCAGACACAATATTGGAAAGATACCATAACGGTTTGTCAGCGTGCGCTGGCAGTGACTAATGATAATTGCAATGCGCATTTTTGTATGACCAAAGAACTTCTTGAGCAAGGCCGCATCGATGAAGCAATCTGGCATAATACCCAGGCTCTTCGAATTAAACCTGATTATATAGATGCCCTCAGCGGACTTGGAGCTGCTCTCCATCAGGCAGGAAGAGTGGATGAGGCTGTTGTTTACTATAAAAAAGCGATTGAAATTGATCCTCGTACATTTGAGGCCAATGCCAATCTTGGTGTTGCTCTTGCAAGTAAAGGCAAATTCAATGAAGCTATCGAACATTACGAAATCGCGTTGAAAACCATGGACACGCCCCGCATACATCGCAATTATGCCCAGGCTCTGTTCAATCTTGGTCAATTCCCGCAATCTATTACAGAGTATCGTAAGGCCCTTTTGTTAAAGTCCAATGACCCTAATGTTATCAACGAGCTTGGTTATACATTGGCGCACACTGGGAAATTTGACGAAGCAATTACGCTCTACAACAAAGCATTGCGAATTTCCCCTGACAGTATTAATATACATCTGAATCTTGGAGCAGCTTTGACCAGCAGCGGCAAATTGGATGAAGCGGTAAAAGAATATGATAAAATAATACGTATTCAGCCAAACAATGCTGTTGCTCACAATGATTTTGGTGTAGTGCTTTATCGGCTGGGAAAGCTTGATGATGCTGTCGCGCAGTTTAGACAGGCCATTCAAGTCAATCCAGACTATGTTGATGCTAAAAATAATCTCAATGCCGCCTTGTCTGAAAAACAAAAATCTGATAGCGTTCAGAAAGTAAATTCCAATGACTAAAAATCCGGATAAAAACCGCTCTCTCATCATTTGCCTGATTTTGGCGATAAGCACATTTATCATTTATTACCGGGTGCACAGTTTTGAATTCGTGCATTATGACGATGACGATTATGTATCTACAAATCCGCACGTTTTAAACGGCCTGACCGCAAGTGGCGTTAAGTGGGCTTTTACAACTATTCACACAGGCTATTGGCATGCCTTGACCTGGCTTTCACTTATGCTAGATTGCCAGTTATTCGGCCCCGGCGCCGGCGGGTTTCATCTTACTAATCTTTTCTTTCACATCGCAAACACTTTGCTGCTCTTTATGGTTCTTAAGAAAATGACAGGCGCTCTTTGGCAAAGCGCATTTGTCGCAGGTCTGTTTGCCATTCATCCGATGCATGTCGAATCAGTCGCCTGGGTCTCTGAACGAAAAGATGTATTAAGTGCTTTCTTTAGTCTGCTTTCGATGTTAGCGTATGTGAGGTATGTTAAAAAGCCCGGTGCCGCACGTTATCTGCTTGTCTTGTTAATTTTCATGTTATGTCTGATGGCAAAGCCTATGTCGGTAACTCTTCCCTTTGTGCTTTTACTTTTGGACTATTGGCCGCTTGAGCGAAAAATATCCCCCCGTCTGCTGGTTGAAAAAATTCCATTATTTGCGCTTTCGGTCGTCACGAGCATTGTCACCTTTTTCGCTCAGCAAAACACCGGCACGGTAGCCAGCGTCAATATGCTTTCTTTGGGCCAGAGAATTGCTAACGTCTTGTCATCATACATTCAATATATAAATAAGATGTTTTGGCCTCAAAACTTGGCAGTATTTTATCCTATTGATGCCGACATCTTTGCATTCCGACATGTAGTTATGTGTGTTTTGCTGCTGCTTGTTATATCTGTTTTTGTAATTCTTTTTGGACGAAGCCGAAAGTATTTGCTAATCGGCTGGTTCTGGTTCCTCTGCACGCTCATTCCCGTAATAGGTATTGTTCAGGTCGGCTTGCAGGCCTATGCCGACCGTTACACTTATGTCCCATATATAGGTCTGTTTATAATGATTGCATGGGGATTGCCTCAGCTTCTTTCAAAATGGATTTATCGAAAAATCATTCTCGGCTCATTGATGGTAATTGTGCTGACAGCCCTTGGGATATGCGCTCACCGGCAGACAAGCTATTGGAAAAACACCGTTACGCTTTTTTCGCACGCACTGGCGGTAACACAAAACAATTATATTGCATATAAGAATCTTGCCGTTGCCTTTATAAATGAAGATAGATTCGCTGAGGCTGAAACAGAATGCCAAAATTTCCTTCGGATAGAACCTAATTCCACGGACATGATAAATACATTAGGCGATATTTTAAGCCGGCAGGGCAAATACGATGAAGCCGTCAAATACTATGATAAAGCTCTGGAAATAAAACCTGATTATGTTCGGGCCATCAATGGTCTTGGAATGGTTCTGTGCGACAAAGGGGAAATAGATGAAGCTATTGGATATTATAAAAGAGCGATTAAAATAGATCCTAATTTCGATGATGCGTATTGTAATCTTGCTGCTGCCTTGGCAGCTAAAGGCCGATACGCCGAAGCTGTCGAGGAATATAAAACTGCGATGGCAATCAAAGATACTTCTTTTGCACATAATGGTCTCGGTTTAGTGCTGATGAGACTTGGCCGGTTTCCGGATGCTGCGGCGGAGTATCGCTTAGCTCTTTCTGCGGCGCCAAATGACCCGAATATTCTCAACGACCTTGGCTATGCCTTGGCGAATTCCGGAAAATTAGACGAAGCCGTTTCGTTCTACAACAAGGCTCTGCAAATTGCTCCCGACTCTGTTAATACTCGCCTTAATCTTGGCGCCGCTCTGTTCGGCAGCGGCAGATTGGACGAGGCGGCCAAAGAATATGAAAGAATTCTGCAAATCCAGCCCCGAAATGCGCGAGCCCACAACGACCTTGGCGTAATACTTTCCCAGCAGAAAAAATTTGACCAGGCCATAGCGCATTTTAATCAGTCTCTTCAAATTGACCCTGGTTATATTGATGCAAGAAACAATCTTAGTATTGCCCTGGCAGAGAAAGATAAACTTAAAAGTACGGAAAACACAAAAAAGAAATAATTGGTAAGTTTAGATGGATAAAAACTCAAACAGGAACCTCATGGCACAGGCAGGGGCGGGATAAATATTTTTATTTGTTAATCTGCTTGAAGAGATCCTCTGCGGACTGGGGATTCAAAGACTTAAGAATATTATATTCTGCCAGAGCGGATTTTTTGTCGCCTGTCACCAGATAAACATAACCAAGATTATAATATCCCTCTGCTAAATCAGGCTTAATTTTTACAGCCTGCTTTAAGGCATCCATCGCCTCGGACCAGCGGTGAAGATTGCCGCAGGCAAGACCGAGATTATAGTATGCCATAGCGTAATCCGGCTTGAATTTTATGGCCTGCTTATAGGCATCTATCGAATCGATGCCGCGGCCAAGATTGCCGTAAACAACGCCGAGATTATTGTATGCCGATTCATAATTCGGCTTGATTTTTATGGCCTGTTTATAGGCGTCTATCGCCTCGGCGGTGCGGCCTATATCGTTATAAGCAAGGCCGATATTATTATACGCAAGACAATTGTTTTGCGTTACCGCCAGTGCGTGTGAAAAAAGTGTCAAACTGTTTTTCCAATAGCTTACCTGTCGATGGGCGAATATTCCCAGTGTCGTCAGCACAATCACCATCGATACGCCGAGAATGATTTTCCGCTGCGGTAATTTTGAAAGAAACTGAGGCAAACCCCATGCGAGCATTATGAATAGACCTATATATGGGATATAGGTGTAACGGTCGGCATATGCCTGGCCGCCGACCTGAACAATGCCGATAACGGGTATGAATGTTATGACAAACCAGAACCAGCCCATCGGTAAATACTTTTGACTGCGTCCAAGGCGAATCACGAAAAAAGATATAACAAGCAGCAGCAAAGCACATATTGCAGCCTGCCCGAACGGAATACTTCTGGCGTCAAAGGGATAGGATACCGCCAGATTACTCGGCCAAAACATCTTACTTATATATTGAACGTATGATAAGAAGACGTTGGCGACCCTCTTGTTAAAAGAAAGGGTATTGATGCCCACCATCGCACCGCTGGTTCGCTGAACCAAAAAGGTGATGATACTTGAAACCGCCGCCAGTGCGAAGAAAGGTATTTTTTCCCAGACCAAACTATAAATAATTTTCCAGTACCG
>JBEKEA010000061.1:0-7524 GCA_050014075.1 Sedimentisphaerales bacterium
AGTCTCAATGGAGTTTGGAACGGCGGAGTATTAAATTCCTCGACCCTGATTCCTTTAATTTTAGAATCGTCAAACCATTTTATCGCCGTCTGCACTGAATTTATTACTTCCTTGCTTGGTTTGTCGATGCTCATTAAGAAAAGAACTACATTCGCGCCCTCTCTATTGCAAATACTTGGCAGCTCATAAGCCCTGGCCATGACCGGAGCCAGAGTATTCGGGTCGTGCTGCTGACACCAGCCTGTTAATATTCCGTTATCTTTTATCTGACACTTGAGTATGCAGTCCAGTCCTTTGTCGAAAGCGGTTTTGGCTTTTTCTCGTCGGGCTTTATCGACAAAAGAATAATAAGGCTCGTTATCCATTATATCCTTGAGCACTCTCATAACACCCGTCATTGCATCATCGTTGAAAGTAATCTCTCTGCTGTATTTTTTTTCCAGCGGATAATATTGCGGCCACCCGCCGTTGGCGTATTGCGCCGACAGAACAAAATCAATTCCCTTCAGAGCCGCTTCTTTATATTTTTCATCCTTGATAATTTGATAGGCCTTGGCCAGATATTTTATATGTGAATATGTCGCGCCGTTGTCGAATGTCGTATAAGGAATAGGTTTTGCCGCGATAACCTTTTCCTTTTGGTCTTTGGTTAATATCGCCTTAATATCGTAATTCTTCGGCCAGCCCCCGTTGTCTCGCTGGAAAAGAAGAATATTGTCGGCAATTTCTTTTATTTGCGTTTCTGCGTAGCGAGGCTGGTTCGGCTCAGGATTAATTACGTTTTTCGCCTCTTTAATGTCGTACCAGTGATGTTTTGAGTTATAAAAATCATTTGTGTCTATCCCCGTCGAGATACTTTCAGCTACGGCTGACTGGCTCTCTTTTTTCGCCGACTCATCCTTCGCGTAGGAAGCCAGGCAGAAGAATAAAGATAATATTAATACGGCTTGTAAAATTTTCTTCGTATCCATTGTAAAACCCTTTCTATATGTTCATAAAATTAACCGGAACGGTAACTTTAACTCTGAAAATATGAAAAGGCAAAGGAAATAAGTTTGCGCTAAATGGCTGCGAAACGACAAAAACGAGTTAAAAGGCAAATCATATTACAAATTTGATTTACGACAAATCAATTTTGCTGAAGCCAATGCGAGGCGAAAATCGCAAAATCCTTAAAGTCAACTTTTTTATCATGATTCAAGTCCCCGGGCAGTGCAGGAAGATACGGATACGTCTGATTTTCCTCAATACCCCAGATTCCTACAAAGTCCCATCCGGCCGAAGCAAAAGTTGAAAGTGTTTTCATTTGTGCCGTCGTCTTGCCGGTTCCGCCTGCGCTGGTCGTCTGACCGGAAGTCTGTGTATTCCAGAAACTATTGACAGTACTGGCGCCGCTTTGAGATCCCACCAGACCGCCAAGGTCGTAAGAACCGCTGACCGCACCAGTCGAATAGCAATTGCTGATAGTGCTGTAATTTATTCCTACCAGTCCGCCGAGGTACTGAGAACCGCTGACCGCAGAGGCCGAATAGCAATTGGTGATATTGCCCCCGTTACTTCCCACCAGACCGCCCATTTCGGCGCCTCCGGCGACTGAACCTGTCGCATAGCACGTGCTGACAGTGCCCTCGTTGCGTCCCACCAGGCCTCCGATATAATAAGAACTGGCAGCACCGCTGACTGAACCGGTCGAATAGCAATCGCTGATAGTGCCCCAGTTTTCTCCCACGAGGTTGCCGGCAGAAGCAGAACTGGAACCACAGCTGACCGAGCCGGTCGAATAGCAATTGCTGATAGTGCCGCTGCTGTTGAATCCCACCAGACAGCCGGCATAATAACCGATAACCGAACAGTTCTCGATACCGAGATTTTTAACCGAGCCGCCAGTGATAGTGCCGAATAGACCGTGGTCGTAATTATTCGTATTGATGGTGAAATTAACAATCTTATGGCCATTGCCGTCAAATGTTCCTGTAAACGCCAGGCTGCCATCTGCGGCAATGATTGCCACCGAAAAGACCTGTGCGGTCATATTGACATCCGCCGTCAGGATAAAGCATTTGCCGTAGTCGCCTGTAGTGGCGGCTAAAGCCAGTAAATGAGTTTTTGTGGCGATTTTGTATGGGTCAGCCGCTGTCCCGCTGCCACCGCCGTATGCGCCGAAAGCACTGCCTGCCGCAATGGTTATTATGACTGTAAGGAACAGGATAAATGCTGCTCTGGTTTTCATCTTTGGTTTCCTCCAGGTTCTTTTCAGAAAGGACATATGCTATATGTATAGACCTTTAATACTTACCATATTCAGCTTAAAATTACAAGCATTTTCAATTAAATAGGGGCCGCTGGGCTGCTGAAAAATCCCCCTTAGGGGCTCCTTAATTCAACATTAAGAATTCTTTTCGTGGCTACAAATTTGATTTTACGTAGCTAAGCGGGAAATATCTGCCGGGGCAGCTTGTCGTTGTGGCGTGGCCGGGCGTTGAATTATGGCCGTAAATTTTATTGGCCGGTATGTCATATCTCTGTGAAAGGAAGCGCACAAGTTTCATAAGCGATGCCATCTGACTCTTGGACGGCCTTGAATTATCGAAATTGCCGATTAGGCAAATGCCGATGGCGTTTTCGTTGGCCCAGTTTGTATCATCTGTCTTGCAGTGAGCGCCGGTCTTCTGTTCTACCCAGCGGAAAGTGCTGTCAGTTTCGCCGTTGCCGCTGCCTGAGCCGTTGCCGATTACAAAGTCATACCCGATGCCGTCCCAGCCGTTGTTCCTGCGATGATAATCGTCTATCGATGCTACGCTGCCGGTGTCGGTGCCTGAATGATGAATTACGATTGCCTTCCAGCCTTTTTCGCTGCCTGCCTGTGGAATCAGGCCGTAAGAGCCGGACGTATCGACAGCCTTATATGTTTTTTTGTCCTCTATTTTGTATGTGCTTTGGGGAGGTTTGCTGTAATAATGCTGCTGAGGAGCACCATTGCTATAAGGCAAAACATTTCCGGTTATTTGAGGCGTGTAGGAATCTTCTCCTTCGCAGCCGATAAATAGAACCGCTATTGCTGGCACATAAGCCGCGATGATAAACGCTATAATCTTTTTAAGCACTAATATACTCCGTATTTTTTTGTATCCTGTTACATCGGCATAATAAGGCAGGTTCCTATATCTGCCATCCCATTATCTGGTGTGTCTGCTGTTGAGTTTAATCATATGAACAGAATTACCGGTTTTGTTATATTCAACTGTATCCATATAGGACTTCATAAGCAACACCCCTCTGCCGCCAGTTTTATATATATTTTCGCCGCATCGCGGGTCTGCCAGATTATTAGGGTCAAAGCCCTGTCCCTGGTCGGTTACTACAACATCTATTTTTTCGGGCGTTACTTCGTATTCGATTGTAACGGCTTTATCGGCGTTTCGTTTATTGCCGTGTTTAACGGCGTTAACGGTTGCCTCTTCGATTGCCAGGTGTACCGCGAAAATATCATCGTTGGAATAATTGAGGGCTTTCGCCAAGTGCAGAACTTTGGTGCAAACATCTCGAAGTTCCGATATTAATCCCTTAATTACGACTTTTTCATGGGTACAGGTTTTCAAGGTCATTAAGCAATTATCGTCCAAAACGAAGACCGGCATAACTGGCCGGCCGTTTGGTAGAAACAATTATTTCAGGCTCTGCAGCGCTTTTTTGGCATCGTCGTAAATATCGAAAATTTCATTTAATCTGGTAATTTTGAAAATTTCGAAAATACGCGGGCTGATGCCGCAAAGTTTCAGTTTGCCTTTATGTTCATTTATTCGTTTGCTTATTCTGATTAGAAGTCCCAGTACTGCGCTGGACAGGAACTTTACGCTGGCAAAATCAATCACAAGGCTCACAGGTCCGTCTATTAACGGCATTATAGAATCTTCCAGCGACTTGATGTCTTCGTCTTCGAGTATCTTTTCATCTGTGAGGGTTACGACTGTTGCGTTTTGTGCATAATAAATGCTTATTCGAGGTTTTACCTCTTCCATAAGTTTTACTCCTAAAAATTTCCTTAATTTTAGATGTCCAATAGTAGGCAAAATGCATTAAAAAGTCAAAATAAAAGGTTTTTTTATAAAAATTTTGATTTTATTAAAAAAATCTCTTGAAATGCCTGTTAATTTATGGTAAAAGCGATAACTACAATAATTTAAAGAGTTTACGGGTAGTTTCTGTTCTGTTTTAGTGGAAAACGCCTCAATTTCGAGGTTTTTCCTGTATAAAATTAGTAATAATACTTGAACACTTAACCGTAAACTGTAGTACAATAGTAAAGATACCTGATTAATCGCTTTGGGATGTATAGTTTAAGCAAAATAAAAAATAACCCTCTTTTTTGGAGATAAAAAAATGAAGATTAGCAGATCAACAGGTTACGCATTGGTAGCTGTAGGCTACATAGCTCAATTTTATAAAGATGGAGCGGTTCTTGCTTCACGAGTTTCAAAACAGTACAACATACCGCTCGAATACCTGCTCAAAATTCTGCAGCAGCTTGTAAGAGCCAATGTGCTTCGCAGCAAAAGAGGCCCACGAGGCGGCTTCTTCCTGGCAAGGCCGGCTGAAAACATCACACTTCTGGAAATCATCGAAGCCGTTGATGGACCAATGTTCAGCCATCTGCAACTTGCGGAACAGACCAATAATGAGCCATTCAGCCTAAAGATGGAAAAGGTCTGCAGACTGGCTACTGAAAAAGTAAGAGATATCTTCGGCCAAGCTAAACTTTCTGAAGTTCTTTCTGACTAACGTCAGCCGTTGCTATGCATATAAAGGATTTTCAGAAACTGATTGCTGAAAGATACCTCCAGCGAGACAGCGAAAGAGGTACTCCAAAAACTTTTATGTGGTTCATAGAAGAAGTCGGAGAACTGGCTACCGCACTGGCCGATGAAAAAACTACCAAAAAAGAAAAGGAAGAAGAATTCGCAGATATTATCGCCTGGCTGTGCACCCTTGCGAATATAAACGATGTAGATATCGAACAGGCATGTATTGACAAATACAGCAAACAACAGCCAAAAGGCTTTAAATAATAAAATTAAAAAATTAAAATGCAAAATTGACCCCGATGAGATAGGCGAATCGTCATCTCACAGGGCAGGCCCTTTCGACGTGCTCCCTTCGATATGGTTCGACTATGCTCACCACAGGCACTCAGAGGGGCAGGGTATTTCCTATGCAATATCAGGGAATTCCCCTAATGCGTAATTAAACAGAAAGAAGATATAAACAGGTCGATTGATAATATTATTTAATAATAAGGAATAAATCATGCCAAATGAAACAGAAGAATTGAACCGTGAAGTAAAAGCCCTCAAAAAAGACCTCAAGCAACTAAAAGAAGACCTTTCCGATGCGCTCGAAGCAACAGGCAATTACAGTAAAGTCAAATTTGCAGAGAGCAAAAAAAAGATACAAGAGTCTCTGGAAAACATCAAAGACCAAGCCAGGGAAACAGCCGAGGCGGCATACGAAAGCGTAAAAGAACACGGCGAGGAAGCGGTAGTTAAAAGCAGAGAGGCTATCGAGAAAAAACCAATTACCTCTGTAATAGTCGCTTTTGTAACCGGGGCAATTCTGGCGATAATAGCACGTCGAGGGCATAAATAATGAGCCTGCTGGATGATATAATAAATATCGCAGGAGAAGTCTCTAATATCTGCGGCATTGTGGCAGAACATAAAACATCGCAAATCAACTCTATTAAAAAAGAATTGATGAGGTTTATGATTTTGTGGACATTTTTAATTTCCGCTATAGTGTTAATGATGGCAGGATTTTTATTTATATGCTGGGGCGTTTATTTATTCATCGCCGAGGCATTAAACCGAGGCTGGGCGGCAGTTATAGTGGGCGGAGCAATAATTCTAATCGGAGCAATTCTGTTCATATCGCTTAAAATGTGCCGCGGCGCAGATATGTCTTAAAGTATTTAAGATAATTTTAAATTCTTAATTTTGAATTTTGAATTGTGGAACCGCCCCGCCGAAGGCGAGCAAGCTTTGACGGGATTATGTTAAATATTCACCGGCGGACAATTCCGCCGGTTTTTTTGTTTTTAGCGAGTCAACTCTTCAATAGCCCTGCAAAGTTACACTTTTATTTGTTAATCTTATTTAAGAGTTTATTTGCCGTTTCTGGGTTCAAAGACTTAAGAATATTATATTCGGCCATAGCAGAACGTTTGTCGCCTATCGCCAGGTAAGCATAGCCAAGATTATTATGTGCCTCGGCATCATCCGGCTTGATTTTTATGGCCTGCTCATAGGCGTCTATCGCCTCGGCATAGCGGCCAAGGTCGTCGTAAGCAATTCCAAGATTATTGTATGCCACGGCCAAATCCGGTTTGATTTTTATGGCCTGCTTATAGGCATCTATCGCCTCGGTGTAACGGCCAAGGGCGTAGTAAGTAATGCCAAGATTATAGTGTGCCTCGGCATAATCCGGCTTTATTCTGATGGCCTGCTTATAGGCGTCTATCGCCTCGGGGTAGCGGCCAAGGGCGTAGTAGGCACTGCCAAGATTATAGTGTGCCATAGCATCATCCGGCTCGATTTTTATGGCCTGCTTATAGGCCTCTATCGCTTCGGTGCCACGGCCAAGCTTGGCGCAGGCATTGCCAAGATTGTAGTGTGCCACAGCTAAACCAGGCTTGAATTTTATGGCCTGCTTATGGACATCTATAGCCTCGGGGTAGCGACCAAGATTGCCGTAAGCAACGCCGAGATTAGTATATGCTTCGGCATTATCCGGCTCGATTTTTATGGCCTGCTTATAGGCCTCTATCGCCTCGGCGCTGCGGCCGAGATCGTCGTAAGCAAGGCCAAGATTATTGTATGCAAGATAATTGTTTTGCGTTACCTCGACGGCGTGTGAAAAAAGTGTAATACTGTTTTTCCAACAGCTTACCTGCCGATAGGCGCATATCCCAAGGGCCGTCAGTACAATCACCATCGACATGCCAAGAACGATTTTCCGCTGCGGCGACTCGACTGAGCTCGTCGAAGTCCATTTTGAAAGAATCGCCGGCAGACCCCAGGCAACCATTACGAACAGGCCTATATACGGAATATAAGTGTAACGGTCGGCTAATGCCTGCGAACCGACCTGAACAATGCCGATAACGGGCACAAGTGTTCCGACAAACCAGAACCAGCCGAGGGGCAAATACTTTTGATTTCGTCCAAAACGAATTACAAAAATGGATATAACAAGCAGCAACAAAACACACATCACCACCTGCCAGAACGCAACTCTGTCGGCGCCAAAGGGATAAAATACCGCCAGATTTTGCGGCCAGAACATCTTCCCTATATATCTTGCGTAAGATAAGAAAGCATTAACAGTCCTGTCCTTCAAAGGAAGACTATTAATGCCCACCATCGCACCGCTGGTTCGCTGAACCAAAAAGGTGATGATACTTGAAACCGCCGCCAGTGCGAAGAAAGGTATTTTTTCCCAGACCAAACTATAAATAATTTTCCAGTACCG
>JBEKEA010000062.1:0-7271 GCA_050014075.1 Sedimentisphaerales bacterium
CCTGCTTGTCTTATTTATTTTCGCTTTGGGTATTATGGCAAAACCAATGCTCGTTACTTTACCGTTTGTCCTGCTGCTGCTTGATTATTGGCCTCTCAATCGTATCAGCAATTTTAATCGACAAATTATTTATCGTTTGATTTGGGAAAAAATACCTTTCATTATTTTATCAGCGGTTGCCGTCGTCGTTGCCTATTATACGCAGCAGGATGTCGGAGCGCTGCCGTCTTTTTCTGCGCTGCCTCTAAAGTATCGCATCTTAAACGCTTTAATCTCTTATATAAAATATATAGAAAAAATGTTTTGGCCGGCCGGCTTGGCCCCGTTTTATCCCCATCCGTATGAAAACGTATCAGTTTTATACGCGGTAATTTCCGCCATTCTGTTATTAGCCGTAACAATTATTGTTCTTCGATTCGTAAAAAATCGCCGATACCTTGTTACGGGCTGGTTCTGGTATCTTGGAACGCTAATTCCGGTTCTCGGCATTGTTCAGGTTGGCAACCACGCTATGGCCGACCGCTATACTTATATTACTCTTATAGGTTTATTTGTTATCATCGCCTGGCTCCTGCCTGAACTGCTTGTGAAATGGCCGCAGCGGAAAATCGCTCTCGGCATATCGATGGTGATTGTGCTGACGGCATTAGGAATATGTGCTTATCGGCAGACAAGCTTTTGGAATAACAATTTAACCCTTTTTTCTCACACAATCGAAGTAACGCAAAACAATTATATCGCGTATAATAGTCTTGGCAGTGTTTATAACGGTCTTGGCCGTTACGATGAGGCGATAGAATATTATAAGCAGGCAATAAAAACCGAGCCGGGTTATGCTGCGGCCTATAATAATCTCGGTGTTGCCTACAGCAGCATTGGCCGTTACAAAGATGCGATAGATACCTTTAAGCAGACCATAGAAATCAGGACGGATTACGCCGAAGCTTACTATAATCTTGGCTTTGCTTACGACAAATTTGGCCTCGCCGCCAATGCAATAGATACTTATAAACAGACAGTGAAAATCAAACCGGATTACGCCGAGGCATACAATAATCTTGGTGTTGCTTACGCCAAACTTGGCCGCCTGCCGGAGGCGATAGACGCCTTTAAGCAGGCGATAAAAATCGAGCCGGATTTAGCCGAGGCGCACAGAAATCTTGGCTATGCTTACCTGACAATAGGCGATAAAAGTTCCGCTATGGCCGAATATAATATTCTTGAATCTTTGGACCCTCAGCTCGCAAATAAACTCTTAAATCAGATTAACCAATGAAAAGGCGGCTTTGCGGGTTACTTCTTGACAACAGATGTCTGTGTAAATATATTACTGCTTATGCCACAGCAGGTTAAAAAATCTCTTGTCCTTTCGATTTATTTCGCCTTAGCAGTAAGCGCCTTGCTGGTCTTCTGGCAGGTCCGGAATTTCGATTTCGTCAGTTACGATGATGATTTATACGTATACGAAAATCAGCATGTTGTAAGCGGTCTGACTTTCGATAATATCGTTTGGGCTTTTACGACCGGCCAGGCGGCAAACTGGCATCCTGTAACCTGGCTTTCGCTTATGCTTGACTGTCAGTTGTTCGGAGCCAATGCGGGCAGGATTCATCTTGTAAATATCCTTTTCCATCTTGCAAATACTCTGCTGCTCTTTACGGTTCTTAGAAAAATGACCGGCTCGCTGTGGCCCGGCGCGTTTGTCGCCGCCGCTTTTGCACTTCATCCTATGCATGTCGAATCGGTCGCCTGGATTGCTGAGCGAAAAGATGTCCTGAGCGTATTTTTCTGGCTGCTTGCGATGTGGGCTTATGTTCGTTATGTCAATCGGCCCAAAATAAGCCGTTATTTATGGATAGTTGTTTTTTTCGCCCTCGGTTTGATGTCAAAGCCAATGGTCGTTACTTTGCCTTTTGTATTTCTTCTGCTGGACTATTGGCCGCTTGAACGGATAAAACATTTTGACAGGCAGATTATTTATCGTTTAGTTCTGGAAAAAATTCCTTTTATTGTTCTTTCGATTGTTTCAAGTGTCGTCACTTTTTTTGCCCAGCAAAGCAGCAGGGTGGTAATATCATTTGATCGGTTCCCTTTAAAGTTTCGCATCGGCAATGCCCTTGTTTCTTATATAAAGTATATGGGAAAAATGATTTGGCCAAGCCGCATGGCCGTGTTTTATCCGCATCCCTATGAAAATGTATCTGTTTTATATACCGTACTATCAGCCATTCTGCTATTGGCCGTAACGATTCTTGTCCTTCGATTCGCAAAAAATCACCGATATCTCGTTACAGGCTGGTTCTGGTATCTTGGAACGCTCATACCAGCTATCGGTATTGTTCAGGCCGGTTTGCAGGCCCGTGCCGACCGTTACACTTATATTCCGTATATAGGTCTCTTTCTAATGCTCGCGTGGGGCTTGCCGCAGCTTCTTTCAAAATTTCCGCAGCGGAAAATTGTTCTCGGCGTATCGATGGTTATTGTGCTGACGGTCCTGGGAATATGTGCCCATCGGCAGACAAGCTATTGGAAAAATGGCATTGCCCTTTTTTCACATACAGTAGAGGTAGTTCCACAAAATAATTGGATTGCATACAATAATCTTGGCCTTGCTTATTCCCATCATGGTCGTCGGCCTGAGGCGATAGAAGCTTATAAGCAGGCCATAAAAATAAAACCCAATTTAGCTGAATCGTATACTAATATGGGCGCTGCTTATGCCAATCTTGGTCGCTTGCCCGAGGCGATAGATGCCTTTAAGATGTCCGCCCAAATCAATCCGGATTTAGCCGAGACGCACTATAATCTCGGCTATGCTTATGCCAAACTTGGCCGCTACACCGAGGCGATAGACATTTATAAGCAAGCCATAAAAATCAAACCGGATTATGCCGAGGCACATAAAAATCTTGGCGTTGCCTACTTGGCGATAGGCGATAAAAATTCCGCTATGGCAGAATATAATATTCTGAAATCTTTGAATCCGGAAATGGCAAATAAACTCTTAAATCAGATTAACAAATGAAAACATAACCCTATGCCCAAGCAGGTAAAAAAATCTCCTGTATTTTTTATTTATATTGCTCTGATAGTTAGTGCGTTGCTTGTTTTCTGGCAGGTCAGGAATTTCAATTTCGTCAATTATGACGATGATGTTTACGTATATGCAAATCCTCACGTTTTAAACGGCCTGACCGCCGGCAATGTCATTTGGGCATTTACCACAGGTTTCGCCTCTTTCTGGCATCCCTTAACCTGGCTGTCGCTTATGCTGGACCGGCAGTTATTTGGCGCTAGTTCCGCCGGCTTTCACATCACAAATCTTATCCTTCATATCGCAAATACTTTAATTCTCTTTCTTGTTCTCAGGCAGATGACGCAGAAGCTCTGGCAAAGTGCTTTTGTGGCGGCTCTTTTTGCGCTTCATCCTTTGCACGTCGAATCTGTTGCCTGGGTTTCAGAACGAAAAGATGTATTAAGCACTTTTTTCTGGCTACTGACGATGTGGGCTTATGTTCGTTATGTCAATCGGCCGAAAATAAGTCGTTATTTATGGATAGTTGTTTTTTTTACTCTCGGTTTGATGTCAAAACCCATGCTTGTAACTTTGCCGTTTGTGCTGCTTTTGCTGGACTATTGGCCGCTCAATCGTATAAAACATTTTAACAGGCAGGTTATTTATCGTTTGGTTCTGGAAAAAATTCCTTTTATTATTCTTGCGGCCGTATTCAGTGTTGTTGCCTTTCTTACACAGCAAAGCGGCAGGGCGGCAATTGAATTCACATATTTGGGCCTGAAGTATCGTATCTATAATGCTTTTATCTCTTATGTTACTTATATTGGCAAAATGTTTTGGCCCAGTCATCTGGCTGTCTTTTATCCGCATCCCTATGAAAACGTATCGGTTTTATATGCCGTAATTTCGGCTGTTGTCCTATTGGCCTTAACAATTCTTGTGCTTCGGTTCGCCAAAAATCGCGGATATCTTGTAACAGGCTGGTTCTGGTATCTTGGAACTCTTGTTCCTGTTATCGGCATTGTCCAGGTTGGAGGTTTCGCTATGGCCGACCGCTACACTTATATTACTCTTACAGGTTTATTTATTATCGTTGCCTGGGGTATATCCGAATTACTGGCAAAATTGCCGCAGCGAAAAATCGCCCTCGGCTTATTGATGATACTGGTGCTGGCACCACTTGGAATATGCGCCCATCGGCAGACAAGCTACTGGAAAAATGGCATTACCCTTTTTTCGCACGCGTTGTCGGTAACGCAAAACAATTATATTACCTACAATAATCTTGGTTCGGCTTATGCCAGCCTTGGCTGCTGGACTCAAGCGATAGATGCCTGCAAAAATGCAATAGAAATCGAGCCGGATTTTGAAGGTGCATACCTTAATCTTGGCGTTGCTTATTCCGGCCTTGGCCGCTGGCAGCAGGCGATAGATATTTATAAACAGGCCATAAGAATTTGGCCGGATGATGAAAATGCGCACTATAAGCTTGGCGTTGCCTGCCTGGTAATAGGCGACAGGAATTCCGCTCTGGCCGAATATAATATTCTCAAGTCTCTAAACTCCCATTTCGCAAATGACCTCTCGGAGCAGATTAATAAATGAAAATTTGACTTTGTCCCGCTCAGCGGTTGCAGTTTAGTATTTCCTCAATGACAAAATCAGCATTTTAACGTATAATAACAATGTATGCCTATATCGCAAAAAACAAAAAATACCGGACTTTTCCTACCTGCAACAGCCCAGGAAATGCGGGCCTTGGGTTGGTCGCAGCCGGACATCATTCTCGTTACCGGCGATGCTTACGTTGACCATCCGTCTTTCGGCGTGGCTCTGATAGGACGCTGGCTCGAAAGAAAAGGCTACCGCGTAGCAATATTGGCACAACCCGATTGGCACAGCGCAGATGCGTTCAGAATTTTCGGCCCGCCCAGACTTTTTTGGGGCATCACTTCCGGCTCGATTGATTCGCGCCTGAACAATTACACTTCGCTCGGCCATAAACGCAGAGAAGACCTCTACTCCCCCGGCGGCGTTCTCGGCCTGCGACCCGATAAACCTCTTTTAGTCTATGCTGCGCGAGCGCGAGAAGCATTCAAAAATATCCCGATAATTCTCGGCGGCCTTGAGGCAAGCCTTAAACGATTAGTCCATTTTGATTATATTGAAGACCAGCTCAAGCGTTCGGTTTTGATTGACGCAAAAGCCGATATGCTCGTCCACGGTATGGGAGAACTGGCAATCCTCGAAATCGCCAAAAGACTCGACTCCGGCCAATCGATTAGAGAACTTACAAATATCCCCGGCACAGCATATCCGGTCTTCAAAGGCGTCCAGCCTCCCGCCGACGCCGTTGAATTACCTTCATTTGAGCAGCAAAAAGAAAATCCCCAGCTTGCAATGGAAGCATATTTGAAATATCAATCGTCCGGAAGCCCCCAACTTCATGTTGGGGGTTCAGTCATTCAGCAGCATGAGGGTGCCCCCGCGATAGTCGTTATGCCGCCTGCCCGGCCGCTTGACGAAAATACAATGGATGAAATTTACGCTCTGCCATTTACCAAAAGAAGCCATCCGATGTATGACAAACTTGGCGGTGTTCCGGCTCTTGAGCCGGTGCAGTGCTCGATAACGACACATCGCGGCTGCTTCGGCGGCTGTTCGTTCTGCTCGCTGTATTTCCATCAGGGCAAACAAATATCCAGCCGTTCAATAGATTCAATACTTGATGAAGCGCAGCGATTGAGCAAAGAAAAATTTTTCCGTGGCACAATAACCGATATCGGCGGGCCAACGGCAAATATGTATGGTATGAACTGCGGAAATGATAAACCCTGCCTGCGAACCAGCTGCCTGTTTCCTACGCCGTGTAAATTCCTCAATGCCGATTATACCCGGCTGTTAAAATTGATGGATGAGATTTTGAAATTCGCCAGGGCGGACAAGAGGAAAATAAATGTTTATGTCGCCTCCGGCGTTCGCCACGATTTGGCTCTGCTCAATACCGATTATATTAATCTCCTGGCCCGCTATTTCGTAGGAGGGCATCTGAAAGTCGCGCCGGAACATTCCTGCCCGATGGTTTTACAGCTTATGGGTAAACCGCCGATTGAGCTGTTGGATGAATTTGAAGATAAATTTATGGCCGCTTCCCGAAAGGCCGGCAAAGAGCAGTATCTTGTTCCCTATTTTATAAGTTCCCATCCCGGCTGCACTGCCGATGACGCGACCAAACTTATGGAGTATCTGCTAAAGAAAAACTGGCGATTAGAGCAGGTTCAGGATTTTACACCTGTTCCGCTTACGCTTTCGACGGCTATGTATGTTTCGGGACTGGATTCAAAGGGAGAGAAGATATTTATCCCCAAAGGTCACAGCGAAAAGAAGCTGCAATTGGCTCTTTTACAGTTTGGCCAGCCTGAAAATCAGAGGATGCTGATAAATTATCTGACTACAAAGGGGAGAAAAGATTTAATCGCAAAATTAAAACAAACCCATCGGCCATAGCTGGTTTTGCTCCTTGACAAAAAATGCTTGTGTAAATATATTGTTGTCTATGCCTGAACGGGTAAAAAAATCTCTTGTCCTTTCTATTTATTTCGCCTTAGCAGTCAGTTCGTTGCTGGTTTTCTGGCAGGTCCGCAATTTTGATTTTGTCAATTATGACGATAATACTTATGTATATGAAAATCCTCACGTCCTAAACGGCTTGACCGCAGGCGCCGTCAGGTGGGCTTTTACTACCGGTTACGCGAATTTCTGGCATCCATTGACCTGGCTTTCGTATATGCTTGACAATCAGCTTTTCGGTTTAAATCCAGCCGGTTTCCACCTCACCAATCTGCTCTTTCACATAGCCAATACATTGCTCCTTTTCTTTGTTCTCAGGCAAATGACAAAAGCACTTTGGCAAAGCGCATTTGTCGCGGCTCTTTTTGCTCTTCATCCGCTTCACGTCGAATCGGTCGCCTGGGTTTCAGAACGAAAAGATGTATTAAGCACTTTTTTCTGGCTGCTGACAATGTGGGCTTATGTTCGTTATGTCAATCGGCCAAAAATAAGTCGTTATTTATGGATAGTTGTTTTTTTTACTCTCGGTTTGATGTCAAAACCTATGCTTGTAACTTTGCCGTTTGTGCTGCTTTTGCTGGACTATTGGCCGCTGAATCGTATAAAACATTTTGACAGGCAGGTTATTTATCGTTTAGTTCTGGAAAAAATCCCTTTTATTATTCTTGCGGCCGTATTCAGTGTT
>JBEKEA010000063.1:0-7186 GCA_050014075.1 Sedimentisphaerales bacterium
AAGATTCCTGATTTGCGGAACAAGGTGCTATTTACGATAGCGCTGCTGATAATTTACCGCGTCGGATTCCATATTACCATACCGGGCATAGATGTGCAGCGGGTTATGGGCGCAACCAAGCAGCAGGACGAAAATAGTCCTATCAACAGGGCGTTGGAACATTTGCAGATGCTCAGCGGCGGCGAATTGAGAAAGAGCAGTTTGTTCGGTCTGGGCATTATGCCTTATATTACCGCCTCGATTATCCTGATGCTGCTGGGCGAAGTTTGGCCCGTGCTTAAAAAGCTAAAGGAAGAAGGGCAAACCGGATATAAAAAGATACAGGAATATACGCGGTATCTAACGGTACCGATATGCCTGGTTCAGTCAATGATGTTTGTGAAATATATGGCGCCTTATGCGTATCCTGAGCTTGCGGGAGCGGCGGTTGTTTTTGGAATTATCGGTATGACCACCGGAACGATATTTATGATGTGGCTCGGAGAACAGATTGACGAGTATGGCATCGGAAATGGAATAAGCCTTTTGATTATGGCAGGTATCGTCGCCAGGATGCCGGGCACATTGTCCAGGGTATGGCAGAACACCTCGTTTACTGTTGGCGCCGGTACTTCAGCGGGAACATACGGGCCCGGCAAGATAATATTTTTGATAATAGCTTTTATTTTTGTTGTTGCCGGCGCGATTCTGATAACGCAGGGACAGAGGCGAATACCCGTACAGCAGGCCAAGCAGATGCGGGGTATGAAGATGTATGGCGGCCAAAGACATTATCTTCCGCTGCGGATAAATCACGGCGGAGTTATGCCGATAATTTTCGCTTCGAGTCTTATGCAGTTTCCGCCGATAATTTTCGGTCAGCTTTTGAGTATCCCTAAATTTGCCAACTCGGCGGTCCTGGGAAATATAGCTATGTCGCTTCATTCCGGAGCGTATGTATATAATGTTTTGTATATTGTCCTTATAATTCTGTTTTCGTATTTCTGGACGACAGTGCAGTTTCAGCCCAAAGAAATGGCTAAGAACCTTCGTAACTCCGGAAGTTTTATACCCGGCCTTCGTCCCGGACACAGGACAGCCGAGTATCTTGAAACGGTGATGGCGAGGATTACATTTTACGGAGCGGCATTCCTGGCGATTATAGCGGTTGTGCCGACTGTTATCGCTCAACTGCCGGGACTGGATATAGACTGGCAGGTAGCGTCTTTCTTCGGCGGGACCGGCCTGTTGATTGTTGTAAGTGTATCATTGGATCTTGTGCAAAGAGTAGAAGCCAACCTGATAATGCGAAATTACGAGGGCTTCAGTTCCAGTGGAAGGATAAAGGGAGCTCGCGGATGGTAATAGTTCTGCTTGGTCCGCCGGGAGCCGGTAAAGGCACGCAATGTAAGCGGCTCGCAGAAAAATATAAGCTGGTTCATTTGTCCAGCGGCGATATTTTGAGAAATAATCGCGCTAATGGAACTGAACTTGGCAAAAAAGCGGCTGAATTTATGGATTCAGGCAAACTTGTGCCGGACCAGTTAATAATAGAAATGATGGTCGGCGCGATAGAGTCCGCAAAAGGCAATTGTGTTCTGGACGGTTTTCCCCGCACGGTTGTGCAGGCGGGCGAACTTGATAGAGAGCTGTCGCGAAAAGGGAAAAAAATCGACGCTATCGTCGACCTTGTTATAGATGACAGCGTACTTGAAAGACGATTAACAGGCAGGCGAAGTTGTCCTGCTTGCAGTGCTATTTATCATATAGATACTTTAAAGCCTAAGGTTGAAGGCGTTTGCGACAAATGCGGCAAAAAACTCGCTCAGAGAACAGACGATAAACCGGATGTCGTAAAACAAAGACTTGAAACCTATCACCAGCAGACTGCTGCGGTGGTAGGATATTATACCGGCAAAAAATACCGGATTCTGAATATTGATGCTGAAAAGTCAATTAGTGAAGTAACATCTTTGATATTTGCCAAACTTGATAATCTTATAACGGCTTGAAAAATAAAATGGCTATAAAGTTACGAAGCCGCAGAGAAATAGAAATAATGAAAAAAGCCGGCGCAGTTGTCGCCGATGTTCTTTTAAAATTAAAGCAGTCCGCGACAGCAGGTATCAGCACTGCCGAATTGAATCGTATAGCTGAAGAAACGACCAGAATCGCAGGGGCCGAGGCTCTTTTTAAGGGCGTGGAAAATCCTTATGGATACAGGCCTTTTCCAGCCGCTATATGCAGTTCAATTAATGAGCAGGTAGTGCATGGAATACCGTCGGACAAAGTAAAACTGCGTGAAGGCGATATTCTCAGTGTCGATTTCGGTGTAAAGCTGGAAGGTTATTGCGGCGATGCCGCCATTACAATCGCGATAGGAAATATCGACCGGCGGCGACAGCAACTTATGGATGCGACTTCTCAGATGCTCGATACGGCGATTGAACACTGTAAACCCGGCGAAAAATGGAGCCGGATAGCAGGGCTTATGCAGAATATCGCCCAGTCAGCGGGTTTTTCTGTTGTTACCGATTTTGTCGGCCATGGGATAGGCACCGAAATGCACGAAGAGCCGAAAGTTCCGAATTATGTAAGTAGGGAGCTTTTGAATCATGATATTCTTCTGCAGGAAGGAATTATTATTGCCGTTGAGCCTATGGTTAATATGGGAACAAGCGAAGTGGTGACTTTAAAAGATGGTTGGACGGTTGCTACACGGGATGGCAAGCCGTCGGCCCATTTTGAGCACACGATAGCGATAACAAAAAACGGTTGTGAAGTGCTGACAGTAAAATAAACGGCCGTTTGGGAATATATGCCAAAAAAAGATGCGATAATAGTTGAGGGCAAAATACTTGAAGCCCTGCCGAATGCGATGTTCAGGGTTGAACTGCAAAATGGGCATGTGATCGTTGCACATGTTTCCGGAAAAATGAGAATGCATTTTATAAGAATACTTGCGGGCGATACGGTTACGATTGAGATGTCGCCTTATGATTTAACGAAAGGAAGAATAATTCTGCGACATTAGCAGAATTGAGGTGCTTTATGAAAGTAAGAACTTCTGTAAAACGAATATGCGAGAATTGCAAAGTAATTCGTCGCAAAGGTGTTGTGCGGGTAATCTGCTCTGTGGATCCTCGCCATAAACAAAGACAAGGCTAATTTTTCGGAGAGTTGAATATGCCGCGTATAGTTGGTGTTGATATACCGAATGATAAAGCGATACTTATTTCGCTTACTTATATTCATGGTATCGGGAAATTCGTTGCGGGAAAGATACTCAAAGAAATCGGCATAAAGCCGGAGCTTCATGCGGGTAAGCTTACCGAAGACGATGTGAGCAAAATCGCACAGATAATCGACCGTGATTATGCAGTTGAAGGCCAGCTCAGAAGACAGGTATCACAGGACATTGCTCGACTCAAGGATATCGGCTGCTACCGTGGTTTGAGACATCGCAAAGGACTGCCGGTCAGAGGCCAGAAGACGCAAAGTAACGCCCGCACGAGGAAGGGCAAGAGAAAGACAGTTGCCGGCAAGAAGGGCGTAAAAGAAATACGTACATAATATTTGAGGTATTAAGACTAAATGGCTAAGGGAAAAATAAGAAAGAATGTTTCGAAGGCGATTGTTCATATTCAATCGACCTTTAATAACACATTAATAACAATAACCGACACCGAAGGCGATACCATCTGCCGGGATTCAGCGGGCACGGTAGGGTTCAAAGGTTCGCGTAAAAGCACACCTTTCGCGGCACAAAGAGCAGCGGAGAAGTGTGCCAATGCCGCCAAGCGGTCGGGTGTTCGTGAAGTTGAAGTGAGGGTTAAAGGTCCCGGTTCCGGCAGAGAGTCAGCGATATCTGCCCTGCAGTCGACCGGCTTGAGAATTTCATCGATTGAAGATGTTACTCCAATCCCTCACAATGGTTGTCGTCCGCCGAAAAGAAGAAGAGTTTAATTGCTAAGGAGCATATAAAAATATGGGTCGTTATCTCGGTTCATCCTGTAAATTATGCCGTCGGGAAGGTATGAAGCTGATGCTTAAGGGTATTCGCTGTGAAACAAGCAAATGCCCGATTGAAAAGCGACAGCGGAATGTTGCTCCCGGTATGCACGGCTGGCGTCGCGGCAGAGGCAGCGATTATGGTGTTCGTCTGCGCGAGAAACAGAAAGTTAAACGGTATTACGGACTTTATGAAACACAGTTTATGCGGTATTTCGAGGAAGCGGAACATACCAAGGGTAATACCGGCGAAGTTCTGTTGAGTATGCTCGAAAGGCGGCTTGATAATGTAATTTATAAGCTGAATTTTGCGCCTTCGAGAAAAACCGCACGACAGATTATTACACACGGACATATTTATATTAACGGCAAAAAGATTGATATACCTGATTTCGTGGTAAGAATTGGCGACAAAATAACTGTTAAGCCGTCAGAAAAAAGCAAAAAGAGAATAAGAACGCAATTGGATACTAATTCGAACTACAGTACACAGGGCTGGCTGCAGCTTGACCCCAAAGAGCCTTCAGCCACGATTGTTGCATTGCCTTCAAGACAGGACGTGCAGCTCCCGATAGAAGAACAGCTCGTTGTGGAATTCTGTTCGAAATAATTTTTATTGAAAAATTGAATACTTTTAAATGAAAGAATAACCGGGCAGGTTGCAGATAGCGTTTTTTTAAAAGGCACAGGCCCCTGTCAAAAACGCTGACAACATCTGCCCAATTTAAGGAGGCCTAAAAATGAGAATAACCTGGCGAGGAATGGAACTTCCGACACGCGTTGAAATGGACAAACAGATTTCAACGAGCAATTATGGTCTTTTCCGTGTCGAGCCTTTTGAACATGGATTCGGTACGACAATCGGCAACAGTCTCAGGCGGGTACTGCTATCTTCACTTGAAGGGGCAGCGGTAACCAGCGTGAAGATTGCCGGCGCAGACCATGAGTTTGCTTCGCTGAAGGGCGTTAAGGAAGATGTAACCGGAATTATCCTTAATGTTAAAAATTTAATTATCAGGAAAACCTGTCCCGAACCAAAGACCGTCAAAATAGTCGCTGACAAAGCGGGTGTTATTACGGCAGGACAGATTCAATGCGATCCTACTGTTGAGATAGTTAACAAGGATCATGTACTTATAACATTAACCGAGAATGTAAAATTCTCGATGGAAATGACGGTAGAGACCGGCCGCGGCTATTCACCCGCAGCCGAGAGACTTGCCGAGGTGGACAGATTTGAGCAGGAAGCCGGCAGGGTTGAAATTGATGCCGTTTATTCGCCAACTGTTCGTGTAAGATATAAAACCGAAGATACCCGTGTAGGACAAAAGACCAACTACGACCGGTTGATTCTTGAAATATGGACTGACGGCTCAATTACGCCTGAGATGGCTCTTGTAGAAGCCGGCAAAATTCTTAGAAAACACATCAATCCGTTCGTGCAGTATTTTGAAATCGGCTCAGAAACAGTCGAAGAAGCACAGAGCAGTGAAGCGGAAGAAGAAACTAAAGTCGATAGCCAGCTTGCCGAAAAGCTGAAAATGCCTATACAGGAGCTTGATTTGAGCGTTCGTGCGAGCAACTGCCTTGAGGCAAGTCATATCGATACGGTAGGACAGTTGGTTAAAATGACCGAGGCAGATTTGCTGAAACTTCGCAGTTTCGGCAAGACGAGCCTTCGTGAAATTGTTCGCAAACTTGCGGATATAGGGCTGTCGCTCGGTATGACAGATGTTGAATAAAGTTAATTGATTTTGAGGTTTTAAAAAAATGCGTCATAAAATAGCAGGCGGACAACTTAATCGTACCAGTGCACATAGAACGGCATTACGCAGAAACCTTGCTTGTGCCCTTTTCACTCATGAAACTATAAGCACAACAATGCCCAAGGCAAAGCATGTCAAAAGTTTTATTGAAAAGCTTATAACCCTTGCCAAGAAAGGCGACCTGGCCTCAAGACGCCGTGCGATAGCAATTCTCGGCGATCATGATATTGTCCAGGAAGTTGACGGCGAAGTAGAACGCAAGGGCACTATTATCGGTAAACTATTCAGCGATATCGGCCCCAGGTATCTTGACAGGGCGGGCGGATATACGAGAATTATAAAATTGGCCAAGGTTCGTTTGGGAGATAACAGTCCGCTTGTTTTGCTGCAGTTGGTCGGCCAGGAAAAGCAGCAGACAGAGTCCGCGGGCAAGGGCAAAAAGAAAGCCGCAAAAAAGAAAAAAACAAAAGCTGAAAAAGCAGCAGAAGCGGACAAGGAACTCCCGAGAGACTAGAAGAGCGAATGAAATAGTTTAGATTAATTCCGGGAGGCTGATAATTGGCTGATAACTGTATATTCTGTAAAATTGTCGCCGGCCAAATACCTTCTGTGAATATTTACGAAGATGAAAATGTTCTGGCATTTCTCGATATTGGTCCGATTAGTGAGGGGCATACCCTTATAATTCCCCGTCAGCATTACACAAAAGTACATGAATGTCCGCCGCAGGTTCTGGTTTCAATGGTATCAATTTTACCGAAAGTTACTGCCGCGGTTTTTGGCGCTATGCAGGCGGATGGCTATAATGTTTTGTGCAATAACGGCAGGGCGGCAGGACAGCTTGTGGAGCATTTGCATTTTCATATAATACCGAGGAAAACCGGCGATGGTGTTTTCAATCGTTGGCCAGCTTCTAAATATCCGCAGGGAAAAGCGGAGGAAATTGCTGAAAAAATTCGTGCCAAACTGTAATTGAATTTATATCAATAGTTTGGTAGAGTTATAAATTGATCGCGGGGTAGAGCAGTCTGGTAGCTCGTCGGGCTCATAACCCGGAGGTCGTAGGTTCGAATCCTGCCCCCGCTATTTTGATAACTCAATTAAAGCCAGTCACTTACGACTGGCTTTTTTTGTTAATCTTACCAAACCGTGGCAAATTCAGCGAAGTCAATAAAATCAACAATGTTATTCTTATTAAAATCAGCCGGGATATTATGAAAAGCCAACAAAAAACATCGTAACAGATTGAATCTGAAATGGTTCGAGTTGGTGAAAGGGCATATAGTTCAAAAAACGGCCTGCGAAAATTCCCGCAGGCCGTTAAACCTTTTATTGTCGTCGATTACTTTTAATTATCTTGCCAAACCGCGGCAAATTCGGCGAAATCAAGGAAGTTCACAATGTTGTTCTTATCGAAATCGCCCGGAATA
>JBEKEA010000064.1:0-6948 GCA_050014075.1 Sedimentisphaerales bacterium
GGTCCTGCCGGTATGGGCGGCGATACTACCGCTCTTGGTGTTTCAATTGAAACTGCCCCCTGCCACATCGCCTCGCTTCCCGTTGCCGTCAATATCGAGTGCCACGCCCACCGCCACGCCTGGGTGGAAATTTAGCCCAACGTCTCACTACATAAATTTGCGATTGCGACATAATCTACCGCGCTCAATTCCTCAGGTCTGTGATGCGGCTCGACAAACGCCCTTGTGAAAATATCCTCCCAGTTATGAATCTGGGCCAGTCTCCCCTCGGCCGATTTTACGCACGCTCTCATCATTTTCCGCCTATGCCCCATAAAAAGGTCAACAACTTGCTTGAACAGTACGACGTTATGAATCTCTGCCGCTTTTTTCTCATCTCTGTCGAATCGCACCATCGCTGAATCCACCTGCGGCACAGGCCAGAACACCTTCGGCGTAAGTTTTCTCAAAACCTTACACTGCCCCATCGCCGAAAGGAATATGCTCAATATCCCGTAATCTTCGCCGCCGGGCGTTGCCGCCATTCTCATCGCCACTTCTTTTTGCACCGTTACAATCATCGCGTCTGCCACAACATCGCCCGCCAGAAGATTCAGCATTACGCTCGACGCAACATTATAAGGCAGATTCGCCACAAGCAAAACCCGCCCGAAAACCTCCTGCTGCGCCTGTTTTAATTTTTCAATCACGTCGTGATTAATAGTATTTTTACTTTCGAGCACATCTTCGACTATAATCTCAAAATTTTCCGCGTTGCGAAGATGCTGCGATGTTATTCCCGCCAGCACATCGTCGCATTCTACCGCGATGACTTTCCCCGCCTTTTTAACAAGCTCTCCCGTCAGCGAACCTGTGCCCGTCCCGACTTCAAGAACAATATCGTTTTCCGTTATCGCCGCGTTGGACAGCAAAAACTCCATAAGGTTTAGGTCGATAAGGAAATGCTGCCCCAGCCGTTTATTCGGCTCAACTCCCGCCCCCGCCAATAACCTTTGTATATCAGTCTTCGTTTGCATATAAAAATTCTAAATTCCTGCTAATTTTTTATTATTGTCTACTGAGTACTGAGTTTTGCCTTTTCGTTTTCACCATTTCTATCGCAAGTTTAACCGCCGCCTTAAAGCTCGACTCATCTGCAACGCCTTTTCCCGCGATATCGAACGCCGTTCCGTGTGCCGGCGAAGTCCGTATAATTGGCAGGCCTATTGTAACATTAACCGCGTCTTTAAACGCTAATAATTTTACAGGTATCATTCCCTGGTCGTGATACATCGCCACAATGCCGTCGAACTCGCCCGCCGCAGCTTTTACAAAAAGCGTATCGGCAGGATAAGGCCCGGAGCATTTGATTCCCATTTCCTGTGCTATAAGAATCGCAGGACTTATTATTCGCTGCTCTTCATCGCCGAACTGTCCCTCTTCGCCGGCGTGCGGATTCAGTGCTGCAACCGCTATATGCGGATTTTTAATTCCGAAAAATTCCTGCAATGCCGTATTGAGCAAATCTATCGGCTCATAAACCCGTCCGATTGTAAATATGTTTCGTAAATCAAACAGTGCTTCGTGTATCGTCGCAAGTGCGATTTTCAGCGGCCCTGCGACAAACATCATCGCTTTGTGCGGCGACTTGCATCTGGCCGCCAGAAGTTCCGTATGTCCCGGCCATTCTGCCTCTGCTAATTTCCAACTCACCTTGCTTATCGGCGCCGTAACAATTGCGTCAACGATGCCCGCCTTTGCCGCATCGATAGCGTCAACACAAAACCGCAGCGACGCCTCGCCTCCAGCCTTGCTCGGTCCTTTCGCAAGTAACGGCACTATATAATCGTCATAATCCGCCACGACTATATTATGCGGAAAATCTCTGCTGATTTTTTCATGCTGGCATCGTCCCCAGAATGGCGCTCTTTCCGCCGTATCGGCTGCATATCCGAGAAATTCATCCATCCCAAATATGATGAACTTTACCCCTCGCCGCAAAAACGGGTCATACAGTGCCTTGACGATTATCTCCGGCCCGATACCCAGCGGCTCGCCCATCGTTATCCCGATTACCATCGGCTCTTCATTATTTTTTTTGTTATTTTCCACTATCGGTTAAACTTTAAAATCCCATTTCTTTGAGTTTTCCAATCGTAAAGTTTTGTTTCTTAGGCAAAATATTTCCCAGTTGTTTTTTTACAATCCTGCAGAGAATATCCGTTTCGACATTAACCGAATCTCCGACCTTATAATTCTTGAAAATAGTTTTTTCAAAAGTCGTAGGTATTATGGAAACGGAAAAATTTTGTCTTTGTATATCGGCTATTGTCAGACTTACCCCGTCAATTGCAATTGAACCTTTAGGTATGATGTAATCTGAAATTTTATCCGCCGAGACGGACTCTTTTGGCGCTTCAAAAGTAAACAGCCAGAAGTCGCCTTTTTTTTCGGCTTTTTTGATTTTTCCGATTGCGTCAATATGACCTTGCACAAAATGTCCCCCGAACCGCTCGCCCGCAGTCATAGCTCTTTCAATATTTACCAATGAGCCGATTTTAAGACTTTTAAGAGTGGTTTTTGATAGTGTTTCGCCGCTTACATCGAATTCAGCGATATTTCCTTTTATGCCGGCAACGGTCAGGCATACCCCGTTGATAGAGACGCTCTCGCCGATTTTCACAGCCTGGCCGAGGTTTATTTGGAGTATCAAACCGCCCTTTTGACCAATAGCAGAGGACACCTTACAAACCGATTCAATTAATCCTGTAAACATAGAACCCTCAACAAATTACGGACATTATGGGTTATGTAATTCAGATTGTCAAATACCTTTTTTATATGGTTTTTTTAACTTTTCAGAAATCAAATTGATTGGTAATATGGTATAATGTATTGTTACTATTTTAAGGAAAAATCGGACAAAACTATGAAAAATTTAAGCAATCTTCTAATATTTTCTCTTACTTTTGTTTTTATATTTAATCTTTCTGCCGTAGCTGCTGTCGCAGTAAAACCACAACCATCTCAGATGCAGCAGAAAAATACCGGAGCAAAAACAGTACAGACTCCACAAGAGAAAAGAGAGCAGTTTGAAAAAGAGGCTGCGGACGCCATACCTGACATAGATGCTGAAAACGCAAAAGTCCTCTCCTGGGTCAACTCCAATCAAACTCCCGATGACGCAAACCGTAACACAGCTCTCAAGAATATAGCAAGAAACAGAAAGTTTCTCCCCGTATTAAACAAACAGCTGCAAGGCGACACATATTACACCCTCTCCTCATGGGTTTATTATTTCGACGACAAACCGGACAAGGCATTGAAACAGGCCGTCGCAGGCCAGAAACTTACTCCGCAAAATCCAAACGTCGTCAAAACCTGCCTTGCTCTTTCCATGATTTACAAAGATTACGCAGCGGCAGTCGAAGCGTTCGCAAATAAAGGGGAATTATCCCCCCAGGCGGCAGACGAATCCGAATCCGCCACCCCATCGACTAAGCATAAGAAATTTGCATCATATTCGCAATTATCCAATATTGAATTGAATCTCGATGTCAACAACATCCGTCCGGAACTGCTTGGCAAAGTATTTGATATTCGCCCACAGACAGCAAATCCAACTGAAAAAAATCTTCTGTGTGTGTTTTTATGGAAAATCGATTCTAATGAACTCGACCGTTTTTCAGCCGCGGATACTAATGAACCGAATAAACCTGCCAAGGAACCAAACGCCCCTGCCAAGCCTGCCGCTGCAAATCCTAAATCTTCCATTAGCAAGAAATCATCTTCATTGAAAAATTCACAACTGAATGATTCACAGCAGGCACCAGTATCTCTACTTGAGGCTTTTTCGAATCTGCAAACCCATTTCGCAAAAGATTCGAAAGCAGTTTTTATGGGAATAAATCTTAACGAACCTAATAAGGCAAACAACATCAAAAACTGGCTGAGAAAAAATCCGCAAGCCTGGCAAATCTCTATGCCTTCGGCCGACCTGCAGCAGAAAGTAACTTCGCTTTTTGCTTCCAGCCCCGCCAAACCAACTCTTATGGTTATTGGCCCGGATTCTACAATCAGATATACCGGAGATGTTAATAGTTTTCTGCCTCAAATGATAATTCAGCAAATTTTAGGAAATCCTCAGGAGTTCCAGGAACCCAACAAACCTAAAGATGCCAATCAGCCGTCTGCTGCTCCTAAAAGTCCTGCCGTAGTTGTCCCGGTTAAAGTCGCGCCGCTGCCTCAAGAGCCTAATAAAGTTCATCAACCGCCAGCTGTTAAGGAAGCAAACGCAATTCCTAAACCTTCTCAGGCAGCGCCACCTGCCGCTCCTCAGGCCGCAACTGCTTCCGCTGCCAACAAACAACAACAGCAGGATGGCGACTTTACCGCTGATGATTATGAGGCACAAAAACTTCTCGCAAATGCCAAGGCTTTTTTACAAATAGGCAATAGACTTCCATCTCATATGTATCGGGACCCTATTGAATGGTGCCGAACGGTGATGAAAGATTATCCTAACACAAAATATGCTCAACAGGCGCAGATGCTTCTTCGCAATGTGCCTCAAGAACACCGTCAGCAGTATAATCTCACCGACCAGGAATTAGGATTGTAATCATCATTATTTGACACGGAGGTTGGAAGAATGGAAAACATACCTGTAATTACCATAGAGGCCGGTTGTTTACCTGAAGCATGGGAAGCTGCCGTTTTGGCCGTATGGGATAACGGCCTTGAAATTAAAACTCAGTACGACAAACCCACAGACCCGCCCAGCAAAGATGCTACCGCGATGATTACCGTTTCAGATCCTTTTGCCGAGCCGAGAATACACAAAAATTTCCCCGGCGGACCGGAAGAACTCGAAGCTTACAGGCAGGAAGTCGTTGACGGTATTCACGACCACTGGATTGACCCTGCCGCCGGAAAATGGACTTATACATATCATGAAAGACTTTTTGCCTACAGCCCTGTCGAAGACATCAGGAACCCTAAATCCCCAAAGCCTTTTGCCAGGGTTAATCAGATTCAATACATAATCGACTCCCTTGCGGCAACAGCTTATACAAGGCGTGCCCAGGCTATTACCTGGATGCCTACAGCCGATGTCAAAACCGACGACCCGCCCTGCCTCCAGCGGATATGGTGCCGGCTTATCGAAACGCCCGATGGAAATTTCTGTCTGAATATGAACACTCATTGGCGAAGCAGGGACCTCTACAAGGCCTGGTTTATGAACGTTTATGCACTTACCGACCTTCAGCGAACCATAGCTGAAAAAATCTCCCAAAAAATCCGCAAACCCGTTAAAGTCGGCAGATACGTTGATATTACCGATTCACTTCACATTTACGGCAGCTATTTCAGAGACGCCGTAGCCGAAGTGGAAAAAATGAGGGATGGCGATTTTAAAAAACGTTCCTGGCAATCCTCGCATCCCGCCTTTGCGATGATGATCGCTGAAGCGAAAGAAAAACTTGCCAAAGACCCAGACTGGTACGCCAGGGCAAAAGGCTGATACTAAATCAAGTTATAGGCATAGGTATAGGTAACGTCTCGTGTTTTGGTTTAGGTATCGGTAACGTTACCAACACCAACACCGATTAACGCGACTTTACCGATACCGACACCCAAGACGAAATCTTCAATCAAAATCGTCCTATAATTTCTTCGTTTCCAAATAAAATTTCCATATCTTAAATAATTTAAACATGCAGTTGCCACTTCTGTAAATTATTTCTTATAGTTTTACCGGATGGACGAAAAATTAAATTTTAATGCGGACTCCTTTTCTCCTTCTGCTATTTGTGCTTCCTGCCTTGGGGGGATTACCAGGGCAGGCGACTTTAAAAGCTCACGGCAGGGCTTAAAAAATAAAATTGTTCGGCGATTTGCATCTGTCGTTTTTATTTCTTATAGTTTTATTGGAATGATAAGAAAAGAATCGCTAACTATAAAAATGACTTCTTCTCTCCTCCTTTAACTTGTGCTTCCTGCCTTGGGGGGAATTAACCAGGGCAGGCGGGAATTTGAGAGTTCAAAAGAGCTTTAAACGATAAAAAGACTTTGTTCGCTGCTGTTTTACAAGTAGTTGTTTACCGAGACGCACTTAAATGAGGCAAGACCTTTGCGACTCGCATCGGCTGTCTAAAAAACTTATATCGCGTCCGGATTGTTAAAAGTGTGTGGGGGGATATAACTTATTATCGAGAGGTGGGGTCTCTGCCGTTAGGGGACGCAGAGGCCTTTTTTTTGCGCTTGATTTTATATTTTATTTGAACATATTTTCGATAAATTCTCCTGTGAATTCTTTATTTCGCCGCCCGTTACCTCATTAAATCCCAGACTTTGTGGAAAAGAAAAAAAACCATTAACAGCACCTTTTGCCTGTGAGTAAAATTTTTATTCGTTTTTGATTGACATACTATATATAGATATTAAAATCGCTTCTGTTCTAAATATTGTAGTTTTTCCGGCAGAAAAAGCTCGTGAAATGCCCCTATTGCAAGGAAAACAAGGATAAGGTAATTGATTCGCGTTCCAGCGAAGCGGGACGCGTGATACGTCGTCGACGGCATTGTCTTGTCTGCAAAAGACGTTTTACAACTTACGAAAAAGTCGGCGAAAGTTTTAAGCTCAGTGTCATAAAGAAAGATAATTCAAGAGTGCCCTACGACAGAGAAAAGGTTATCGCAGGGCTTCAGAAAGCCTGTTATAAAAGGCCTGTTTCCGCTGAACAGATTCAGGAGATGGCCGATAGGATTGAGGAAGACATTTTCAGGCATTCTGACAAGGAAGTAAATTCTAAATTTATCGGTGAAAGCGCTATGAAGCATCTTAGAAGCGTGGACAAGGTTGCTTATATCCGATTCGCAAGCGTTTATCGTCAATTTGACGATGCCGGCGATTTACTTGAGGAAGTAACCCAGGCTATTGCAGAGCCAGATAATTCCGAGCAGCCAA
>JBEKEA010000065.1:0-6773 GCA_050014075.1 Sedimentisphaerales bacterium
TCAAGGCCCGGCGGCAAGGTGATATTTCTTGTCGTCCGCGATGGAAGCGGACTATGCCAGTGCATTATTGAAAAAACCGCTGTTCCGGAAGAATTATTCCGCCAGCTGTCGCATCTTGGTATGGAATCTTCTCTTACTCTGACCGGCGCAGTGCGAGCCGATGACAGAAGCGTCGGCGGCTATGAACTTGCCGTTACTGACGCGAAAATTTTCTGCCCTACACAGGATTATCCAATCACGCCAAAATCGCACGGCATAGATTTCCTTCTGAAAAACCGTCATTTGCATCTTCGTTCGCAAATGCCGTGGTGCATCGGCAAAATCCGCCATACGCTCGTTAACGCTATAAGACAGTTTTTAAACGATAACGGTTACATTTTGATTGATACGCCGATTCTCACAGGCATTGTCGGCGAAGAGGCGGGAAGTCTGTTTAATGTCGATTATTTTGAGATGCCTGCTTTTCTGACGCAGACCGGCCAATTGCATGTCGAATGTGCCGCCTTGAGCTTCGGCAAAGTCTATTGCTTCGGCCCGACATTCAGAGCCGAAAAAAGCAAGACCAGAAGACACTTAACAGAATTCTGGATGGTCGAGCCGGAAGTAACATTTATCGATTTTCCGGAACTTTTGGAAATAACCGAAAATTTTGTGTCTTTTCTTGTAAAACAGGTTCTTGAAAAAAATGAAGCGGAACTGAAAACATTATGCGCTGATGTTGAATCACTGAAGAAAATCACACCGCCTTTTTATCGTTTGACTTACACACAAGCCTCTGAAATCCTCACAAGCCAGAAAACACAGGATTTTTTAGCGGCGCAACTGGAAGAATTCAAAAAATCAAAACAGGAAATTGAAAATAAAATAGCCGCGCTCGAAATTGAAACAAAAGGGCAGATAAAACAATGGCGGCAGGACAAAATCGCGGCGGAATTAATCGACCTTCGAAGCGATTTAGCGGAGTTCGAGACAAAAATAGAAAATAATCCAAAACACGCAAAACTGGCCTCCGAATTCAAATGGGGCGAGGACTTAGGCGGCAGCGATGAAACGATAATTTCGCTTATGCACGATAAACCCGTTTTTGTTACTCATTATCCAAGAGATGCAAAAGCTTTTTATATGAAGCAGGACCCGGAGAATCCAAAGGTCGTGCAGAACTTCGATATGCTTGCCCCTGCAGGTTTTGGCGAAATCATCGGCGGGTCGATGAGAGAAGATATTTACGATAAACTGCTTGAGAGAATAAACGAAAAAGGCTACAAACTTGAAAATTATCAATGGTATCTTGATTTGCGAAGATACGGCTCAGTTCCGCACGGCGGGTTTGGGTTAGGCGTTGAAAGAACTCTTGCCTGGCTTACAGGCGAAAAACATATCCGTCAGTGCATCGCGTTTCCGAGAATGATGGATAAAATTCTGGTATAGAATTGAACCACGTCCTATGGACTCCCTACGGAGAATGAACACGAATTAACACTAATGAATAAAGAGGAAATTAAAAAACTTGCCAAAAATCCCAAATTCATAAGCGGGATTTATAATTATTGCGACAGATGGTGTGAGCGGTGCGAATTTACATCGCGATGTATGAATTATGATATGTGCGAAGAAAAGTTTGACAGCCAGGAATCTAAAGACATCAACAATAAGATTTTTTGGGAAAAAATGCAGGAAGTATTTAGCGTAACACAGGAGATGATCAAAGAAATGGCGGAGGAAATGGGTGTCGACCTTAATTCCATTGACGATGAAAAAGCCCAAAAGCATGAAGAGCAGGTGCGTGAATTTTCAAAAAATCAACCATATAGCAAGATGGCTCTTGAATATATAGGTATGGTTACTAAATGGTTCGATTCGAATAAAGAATTGCTTGAAAACAAAGCCCAGGAATTATTGACTCATCTCGAAGCAGAAATTCCGGGCACAAAACCTGTCGACGAAGCAGTAAAGATAAAAGACTGTCTTGAAGTTGTTCGCTGGTATCAGCATCAGATATATGTCAAACTCTGTCGTGCGGCAAGCGGGATGATACGGGGCGAACTTGAAGAAATCGAATACTGCCCCGATGATGCGAACGGTTCAGCGAAAGTAGCAATTATAGGAATTGAGCGTTCCATTTCGGCCTGGGGCGGCTTGCTGAATCATTTTCCTCAGCAGGAAAAAGAAATTCTTGAGATACTTGTTAAATTAAAAAATTTATTGAAACTTGTTGAAAATTCGTTTCCAGATGCCAGAGCATTTGTCAGGCCGGGATTTGACAATTAACTTTTTCGATATTTTTTGTAAATTCCCCACAAAAGCACAGCAAGCAAAACTACTGCGCTGATGTGTTCGAGAGGAGTTGTGCCCATCTGATGAAAATGGCCGTGAATTTGACTGCCTAAATTTATGAACATCGCATCCATCAGCAGACCGAAGGTCAATGCACAAACCGCGACGGTAAGTAAATAAATAATCGCGGTCCTGCTGCCCATTATTTTCCAGATTATTGCAATAGATGCAGCGTTTGAAGCGGGGCCTGTCATTAAAAACACCAGCGCTGCCCCGGGCGTCAGGCCTTTTGCGATAAGAGCCGCAGCAATCGGCACAGAAGCCGTCGCGCAGACATAAAGCGGTATGCCAATCAGCATCATAATAATCATTGCGCCAATTCCAGTTCCGATTTTATTCGCAAAAAAATCATCCGGCACAGCGACAGAAATAATCGCCGCTATCACAAGGCCTATTAACATCGCGACACCAATATCCCGCGGCAGAACTAAAAATGCGTGCCTAAAACCTATTTTGAAAATATTTTTATTTGAATCCGATTCTTCATCTTCCTCAATCGGCGGCGCTTCGGAAGGTTTGTTGTCGAATAAATCCACACCAACTCCGCCGACAACTCCTGTGATTAAGGCGATGAGAGGTCTGGCAATCATAAAGACCGGACCAAGCAGACTCCAGGTCACGAGAATACTGTCAACGCCAGTCTGTGGTGTGCTTAAAAGAAATGCTACGGTAGCGCCTTTGCTTGCACCGCGTTTTCGCAGCGACATTGCAACAGGTATAACTCCGCAACTGCACAAAGGCAGAGGCACGCCGAAAAGCGAAGATTTGATTATCGGCCAGATACCTTTTCCGCCAAGATGCTTTTGCACAAAGCCAACTGGCACCAAAACTTTTAAAAGTCCTGCCATCGCAAAGCCGAATAGCAGATAGGGACTCATCTGGCCCACTGTCGCCCAGAAATCAACAAGCATAGACTTTAAAAAAACAAACATTTACGCCCTTATCATAATCAAAAGCATTTTAAATTTTTCTTTGGCCTGCACAGCGTGAGGCACATTAGCGGGCATAATTACAATTTCGCCGGCTTTTGCTTTGATTTTTTTGCCGCCGATAATAAGAATTGCCGAACCTTCAACAATCTGAACAAACGCATCGTAAGGAGCCTGATGTTCGCTTAAGCCCTGACCTGCGTCGAAAGCAAAAAGAGTTACAGTCCCGACAGATTTATCGATTATAGTTTTGCTGACAATCGAATCGGAAGAATATTCGACAAGTTCTGCCAGGTTAACCGCCTTTGCGACGCAGGCTTTCAGAACAGTACTTTTTTTGTTTTTTTTCATATAGTAATTCCTGCGGCTTTCTTGAACTCTTCCAGCCCCATTTTTTCAATTACAGCTCCGATTCGCTGATATGCTTTAGCATTTGTCTTATAATAAGTTATGATTTTTTCAATCATATCAAAAGTCTGTTCTTTGGTTAAATCTTTTGCGATTTCCTGTGACAGTCTCGCTCTTGCGCCGCCGTTTCCGCCAATCAGCAATCTCCAGCCGTTTTTCATCCCGACAAGACCGATATCTTTGATGCAGGTTTCCGCGCACTGGTTCGGACAGCCGCTTACTCCGATTTTTAATTTACCCGGCAATTCAAGGCCGTGATATTTTTTGTCAAGTTCAAGACCGACGCCGAGACTATCCTGCATTCCCCGTTTGCAAAACGCTGTGCCAGGACAGGCCTTAACGCTTCTTACGCAAAGCCCGATTGCAAAACCGGGGCTCATCTGCAAATCCTTCCAGACGCTGTCGATGTCTTTTTCGTCGAGTCCGACAATTGCGATTCTTTCTGCGCTGGTTAGTTTAAGAGCCGCGGCGTTATATTTTTCCGCGACATCGGCAATTTTTCGTAAAATTTGCGGACTGACAACGCCGCAGGGAATATGCGGAGCGACCGCATAAGTTTTTTTATCTCTCTGAATGATGACACCTTTTTCGCCGTCGTTGAGCATTTTCTTTTCCTTTTTTTAATTTACACTTCTGAAATTTTTCGCCAATTCCTGCCGTCTTTTTGAATAAGAGCGTCTGCCTGTGAAAAACTCTCGCCCCCTGCCGGATAAAAATAAGGTTCCGCGTTATTCTGCTGCCAGTTTTTGAGAGTATTGTCAATAAGTCCCCAGGCCAGTTTTACATCGTCAATCCTTGTAAACAGGGTCTGGTCGCCTGTCGTGCAATCCAGCAGAAGTCTTTGGTACGCATCCGGCAGTTCTGCGCCGAATACCTCGGTGTAATTAAAATCCATTTCAAGTGTGCCGATACACATTTTCGCTCCCGGCCTCTTGGCCTCGAACGATAAATTTATACCTTCTTTCGGCTGAATTTTAAGCACAAGGACATTTGCCGGCAAATCTTCTATTCCCGCCGAGGCAAACATCAGGTGCGGCACCTTTTTAAAGATTACCGCTATTTCCGTAACGCGCTGGGCCAGTCTCTTTCCTGTTCGCAGATAAAAAGGTACAGATTGCCATCTCCAGTTATCCACGAAAAGTCTGGCGGCAACGTATGTTTCAGTTTTTGAATTTTTGTCCACATCGGTTTCCTGCCGGTAAGCCGGGACTTTTTTTCCATCAGAAATACCCTGGGCATACTGTCCCCTTACAATATCTTCGCTGCACGGGTCAAGGCTGAACGGCCGAATGCTCCGCAGAAGTTTTATCTTTTCATCACGGATATGCTCTGCGTCGAATGATGGCGGCGGTTCTATCGCAACAAGTGAAAGCATACTGAGCATATGATTGACGAACATATCGCGAAGAGCGCCGCTCTTATCGTAATAACTGCCGCGAGATTCGATGCCGATGGATTCCGCGATTGTTATCTGAATATGGTCGATATAATTGCGATTCCATATCGGCTCAAAAATCGAGTTGGCAAAACGGAACATCATTATATTCTGAACGGTTTCCTTGCCGAGGTAATGATCTATTCTGTAAATTTGCTTCTCTGAAAACCATTTGCTTATACAATCATTAAGCTCTATAGCGCTCGATAAATCTCTTCCAAAAGGTTTCTCAACAACCAGCCTGGCGAAACTTCCTTCATTTTTATTAAGACCTGCCTGTCCCAGATTTTCCACTACATCCGGATACAGCGTCGGCGGCAGCGAAAGATAAAAAATCCTGCCGAAGTTTTTACCATATTTTTTGTCGAGTTCGACCAGAGTATTTTTGATGTTGTTATATAAATTTTTATCGCCATAATCGCCGCTGATATAAAAAAAACTGCTTAAAAACTTTTCAGATTCAGTGAGAAAGTCTTTTGTTGCCTCGGCAGCGATTTTTCTCAAATCTTCATTACTTAGTTTTTTTCTGCCGCAGCCGAGAAATAAAAATCCATTGTCCAGCAGTCCCCTTTTAAAGAGATTGGCAAGGGCCGGAATGAGTTTTCTTTTTGTTAAATCGCCGGAAGCGCCGAAAACAATAAATACACAAGGCGGCGCAGGCGGCTCAACGCAAAGCATTTGCTGACAGACAGCAGATGGGCTTATTTTTGCCATATTAATTCTTTTAATCTTCTATCGGCTCGAATTCATCCTTTGATGCGCCGCATTCCGGGCATACCCAGGTATCCGGAATATCTTCGAACGCAGTTCCCGGCTCAACGTCGTTTTCCGGATCTCCCTTTGCAGGATTATAGATGTAGCCGCACATAAGACATTTATACTTTTGCATAGCTTTATCTCCTTTTTGGAATTACTGTTTTCTGTTATTTTGGCTCTGACGATTTTTTCTGATAAGTTGCCGCTGTCCTTGGCGTTCTTCCACCCTTTACATCGCGGTAGTAATTATAAGTCATTGCAATCTTGCCGTTATTGAATTGCTCGCAGGCGATGACTTTGCCTATAAACAGCGTATGACTGCCGGCATCGATAGTATTTATCACTTCTGCTTCAACGCATCCGGTAGTATTTTCAAGGACAATTGGACAGCCTGTTGCGCCTTTTTTAAAAGTTGTCTGTTTGAATTTGTCTAAATCTTTGCCTGACCGGAAACCAAACATTCCGATTAATTTCAGCGGTGTATCTTCGGCAAGAACAGAGACGGCAAAGAACCCGCTGCTGGTTATATATTCATGTGTAAGATTTTCCTTGCTGACACTTGCCGCGATTATCGGCGGCTCAGGTGTAATCTGAAAAACCGCATTTGCAGTGCAGCCGTTGGCGGCGTCGGCCTTAATGGAACTTACTATATACATTCCATAGTTAAGCTGAAACAGAGCCTCTAAATCTATTTTGCCGGTATCCATATTCTCGCCTGTTTTACGCTTTCCAAAGTCCGTGAATATTGCAGTATTCTCTGGCGCTTACGCTGACTGCGTCAATCATAAAAGTCGCTTCAGGTTTTTGGCCCGGCGCAAGGAATTGTCTGTAAGCTCTTTCATCTGCAATAAGCTCAATCCATTCTATGTAATGTTTTTCTTCCATAGGATGAGCAACTGAACCAATCTTGA
>JBEKEA010000066.1:0-6619 GCA_050014075.1 Sedimentisphaerales bacterium
CGTGGACAAGGTTGCTTATATCCGATTCGCAAGCGTTTATCGTCAATTTGACGATGCCGGCGATTTACTTGAGGAAGTAACCCAGGCTATTGCAGAGCCAGATAATTCCGAGCAGCCAAAGCTTTTCGCCGATTGATAACTTTATTAGAAACAGGTTTGGAATGCAGCTTAGGGTAATAAAAGCGGATGGTACAGAAGAAGAATACCTGCATACGAAGGTTATCGCTACATTTATCAACGCTTTTGCCGTTCCTGCCGAAAAAAATACCGCAACTGCCCAGCAGCTCGCCGATGCCGTTACTTTCTATTTGTATAATAAGCACGGCTCAAATAAGATTACCAGCAGTGAAATATCGTCGATAATAAAAGCTGTTCTCACTTCGACAGGTTTCGATAATGCTGCTGATTTCCTCGCCGAACATCACCAGCGGCGAAATCTTCTCAGAGCAAGGATACAGGTTGTAAAAGTTGATATGGAAAAAATATCGCCCGATACCCCCCTGCTGCAAATCGACCGTTGCGGACCCGCCCAACCCTGGAATAAATCTGAAATTATCAATGACCTGGTTAACCAATATAATCTTGACCCTGCTATGGCCAGAACCGTGGCCTCGCTGGTGGAAGAAAAAATTCTTAATTCTGGTTTCCGGCTTGTGCCTTCTGGTTTTATCAGGTTTTTGGTTCTCTGGCAGATGCAAACAATTCTTTCCGCCCAGCAGCAGATTAAAACTTGTAAGGATGATAAAGAAATCGATTTAGCAGAAGTGTTCAATGCGGTCACGGATGGCCGCCTCAGGCAGCCGCAAAATGGACTTTGCCCCGTCGAAGCTTAAAGGTTCGGATAGAAGAAATGAAATCCATTGCCGGCTTAGACAACGCTGCCTGATTTTTTTTGAATGTTTGGTTTGTTTGAAAGTATAAATATGAAGAAAAAATTGATTTTGGTCTTTTGTTTGTCATTGATTTTCTGCCCTTTCGCAGTCGCAGCAAAAAATAATCCCTGTGACATAAAATCCGATTCCAATTCCGTTGTCCCGATTCCAAGGCTAGATAAGGAATCGTGGGTATCACGCCACAATGATATTCTCAAAAAAATCAAACAAGGCAACGTGGATATTATAATGGTTGGCGATTCTATCACGCACTTTTGGGAAACGACAGGCAAACAAGTTTGGGACAAATATTATGCGAATCGTAACGTGGTGAATATGGGTATTAGCGGCGACAAAACCCAAAATGTTATCTGGCGTCTCGAGCACGGCGAGGCAAATAACATCAATCCCAAATTAGCCGTGCTGATGATTGGAACAAACAATTCCAAGAATAACGATTACACTTCCCAGCAAATTGCCGATGGCGTCAAGGCCGTTGTTTGCCAGTTGAGAACCAGGCTTCCGCAAACTAAAATTCTTATTCTTGCGATTTTCCCCCGCGGCTCAGACGAACAGAGAAAAGACAAAACTCAGGATGCAAAATTTAATCCTCAATGGGATAAAAACGAGAAAGCCAATGATATTGTGTCAAAAATCGCTGATAATAAAATGATTTATTATCTCGATATAAATAAAAAGTTTCTGAATAAAAAAGGCGTGCTTACAAGAGATATTATGCCTGATTTGCTCCATCCAGGCGATAAAGGCTACACGATATGGGCACAGGCTATGGAACCAACCATTGTAAAACTAATGGGTGAGAAAAAGTAGGATTTAATTATCCGATTGCAAACAAAAAAGGCCGGTAAATCGCCGGCCTTTTTAATGAATTAGTTTTCTTTCCAGCTTCGTTTCACACTGCCTATTCTTATTTTAATCTTTGCAACGTCGTTGTTGAGAGTCATACCCACTCGGCTTTTTCCCAGTGTCGGATGGTCAAACTCAAAGCCGTTGGGGTCATCAAATTTTGCAGCCAGCGTCGGCGACTCTTTCAGCACATAAATTATTCTTTCCATAGTCTGATTCGTCATCATCGCGCCTTCATTCAGGACCCTGTTGTCCTGCCGGACCTGTGCGAAATCATCGCGAGTATTTTCCAAAGCTTTTTTGAAAATTGCGATTCGCTTTTCATTTTCACCCGGATAAGGCTCTGTCAAAGTCGCTTCGTCAATCACTATTTCGCTGTCGAATCGTAATGCTTGTCCAATGGCGCCCAAATGCCATGGTTTTTCATCGACCGTCAGAAAATATTTCCGCGTTACAGTAAAATCTTCTTCATTAAACGCCGCCATAGTCAGCCATAACTGGGATGTTTCTTTCTTTTCTCCCCAGCTGACCACAACGCTTTTGCTTTGAGTAACCATCTCGGATTTATACTGTTTTATTACAGCAAGAACATCGGCGCTGGTGCTTTGTTTTATATGGATTTTGCGATAGGCCGCTGGAAGCTGCTTATTGCGAGGCTTCGGCTCCCGCGTTACTCTTTCAATCGGCTCTTCAATCCCGCAGCCGGCGAAAAACATAAACGTCGCTGCCATAATCTGAATCAGCAATAAATTAGCAATCTTCAAGCGAATTCCTTTCATTAATAATACGGCTTATACTTCTTTCGCTTTAATCCATTTCATCATCTTACGCAGTTTTCTGCCGACGTTTTCAAGCTTGCAGTTATAATCTTTCTTATACAAAGCGTTGAATTTCTTCATTCCGCCTTTATATTCGCTGACCCATTCTTTTGCGAATTTTCCGCTTGTAATTTCTCCAAGAATCTTTTTCATTTCAGCGCGGGTCTTGTCGGTGATAATTCTCGACCCTCTTGTCAAATCGCCGTATTCTGCGGTATTTGAAATGCTGTATCTCATATAGCTCATCCCGCCCTGATACATCAGGTCAACAATAAGTTTTACTTCGTGCATACATTCGAAATATGCAATCTCCGGCTGATAACCCGCTTTAACGAGCGTTTCAAATCCTGCTTTAATCAGGCTTGTCAATCCGCCGCAAAGAACGCATTGTTCGCCGAACAAATCTGTTTCGGTTTCTTCCTTGTAGGTCGTCTGGATAATACCGGCCCTTGCTCCGCCCATTCCGTTACCCCATGCAAGTGCGATTTTCTTTGCGTTGCCGGTTGCATCCTGCTGAACAGCGACGATACAAGGCACTCCGCCGCCCTTCTCGTATTCGCTGCGAACTAAATGTCCCGGCCCTTTCGGCGCTATCATAACAACATTAACATTCTTCGGCGGTACAATATATTTGAAATGAATATTGAACCCATGACAGAATCCAAGTGTCTGACCTGCCTTAAGATTCGGCTTAATCTGTGTATCATATATCTTTGCCTGCATTTCATCCGGCAGCGTTATGATTATCAATGTTGCGCCGTTCATAGCAGTTTTTATATCGCCCGGCTTAAATCCATATTTCACCGCCAGCTTATAATTATCCGTGCCTTTTAATTCGGCTACAGCCACTTTAATTCCGCTGTCTCGCAGGTTAAGGCTGTGTGCGTGTCCCTGGCTGCCGAATCCGATTACCGCTACTTTTTTACCCTTCAGCGGCCCAATTGGTGCGTCCTTCTGATAATATATCTTTGCCATTTCAAAAATCTCCTAACATCTTAAAAATAAAGCAGTTATTATTCTTCGCCGCCAGTCGCCTGGCTCAATCTTGCCATCGCTACTGTGCCGGTTCTAACCATATTTTTTATTCCATAAGGCCTGCACGCGTCGATAAACGATTCAATTTTATCTTCACTTGCCGAAAACTCAACCATAACAAATTTTTGCCCAATGTCCACAACTTTCGCCTTGAACATTTCGACCAGCGCAAGCACTTCTGCCCGTTTTTCCGGCGGCGTGCAAACGTTCATCAGCATTAAATCGCGAGCTATGACTTCTTTACCCGAAAAATCCTGAATCTTGACAACATCTATAATCTTGGCAAGCTGCTTGCGGACCTGCTCGACGACCTTATCGTCTCCGATAACGACGATTGTCATTCTGCTCAAGCCGGGGTCGTCTGTTCTTCCCACCGCCAGCGAATCGATATTGAACGCCCTGGCCGCGAACATTCCGGCAACATGCGCCAAAACACCCGGCTTATTCTGAACTAACGTGCTTATTATATGTTTCATGGTTTTACCCTTTATTCTTTCTATGCCATACTATCGAATATATCCAGCCCGTCCATTTCATGCAGACTTTTCCCGGTAGCGACCATCGGCCAGACGTTTTCTTCGCGTTCGACTTTGAAATCAACCAGACATGGCCGTTTCTCCGCCAGCATTTTCGCGATAGCCGACTTCACTTCGCTTTTCTTCTCGACTGTGATACCGACTGCGCCAAATGCCTGGGCCACCGCCGCGAACTCCGGATTCCGCAGCGAGCTTTTCGAATATCTCTTGCCGTAAAACAACTGCTGCCATTGACGAACCATTCCCATATATCCATTGTTGATAATGCAGACTTTTATCGGCAGCTCATACTGAACCGCTGTGCAAAGCTCGTTCATCGTCATATTAAAGCTGCTGTCGCCGTCAATGTCTATAACCGTCGCGCCCGGCATCGCAATCTGCGCGCCTATCGCAGCAGGCAGACCATAGCCCATTGTGCCAAGACCGCCCGAAGTAAGAAAATGCCGCGGCTTTATATGTTTATAAAACTGCGCCGTCCACATCTGGTGCTGACCGACACCTGTAACAATTATCGCCTCGCTCTTCGTTGCTTCGCAAATCTGCTCGATAACATATTGAGGCTTTATATTCGTGCTCTTTGCGTCATATCTCAGCGGATAGCGTTTCTTCCAGTCCGCGATTTTATCGAACCATGCTTTTCGTTCCTTGTATTCGACTTCTTTCGTCAGTTCACCAAGTGTATATTTCGCGCTTCCGACAACCGGAATATTAACATTTATATTTTTACTGATACTGCTCGGGTCAATATCGATATGAATGAACTTCGCATTCGGCGCGAAAGTCTTTAACTTTCCCGTAACCCTGTCGTCAAATCGTGCACCGACCGCAATCATCAAATCACATTCCTGAACAGCGAAATTCGCGTAAGCAGTCCCGTGCATTCCGAGCATATCGAGCGAATGCGGCTGCCTCTGGTCAAAACATCCAAGTCCCAGCAATGTCATCGTAACAGGTAGATTCGCCTTTTTAGCAAATTCCCGCAATTCTTCCGACGCGTTATCTGTGATAACTCCGCCGCCTGCATACAGAACCGGCCTTTCAGATTTATTTATCATTTCCGCCGCCATTTTTATCTGCCGGTGGTGTCCCTTTTCCTGCGGTTTATATCCGGGCAGATTAATTTCGCCCAAAGGCTGCATCTGGTATTTGGCAACTTCAATATCGACTGGAATATCAATCAGCACAGGCCCCGGCCTTCCGGTACTTGCGATATAAAACGCCTCGCGAATCGACCGCTGCAAATCCTTGATGTCCTTGATAATCATATTATGTTTTGTAATCGGCCTGGTTATGCCCGTAGTGTCCGCTTCCTGAAAAGCGTCATTGCCAATCAGGTCTGTGCGAACCTGCGCAGTCAGCGCGACCAACGGCACTGAGTCCATCATTGCCGTTGCCAAGCCTGTTACCAGGTTGCACGCTCCCGGCCCGCTCGTTGTCAGAACAACTCCCGTTTTTCCGCTCGCCCTCGCATAACCGTCAGCCATATGGCATCCGCCTTGCTCGTGACGCGGAATTATAAAATTGATTGGTGCATCATAAAGTTTGTCAAACAGCGGAAGCGCAACTCCGCCCGGATATCCGAACATCGTTTCGACGCCCTGTTCGATAAGCGTTGCGACAATAATTTCTGCGCCGCTCTTAATAGGTAAGGTAGATGTGCTTTGGGTGGAATTGTCTGCTGATGAAAGTTTCTTCATTTTTTAACTCCCGATAAACTATTCAGTTATTCCGGCAAACCGCGGCTTTTTTGGACGTTTCTGAAAGACCGACTATTAGGCAACGAGCTTTAATAGCCTGCACATTCAGGATTTGCGTCCCGTCGCAGTGCCATAATCACCCCTAAGGGTGTTTCAGGAAACAGCTTACAGTGTCCTGTAAACCATTAACCTTGTCCCCGCCAAAGCGAGGATGAATTTAATACATTATCAATTATATCGGCTTTTGTCAAAAGAAAATTAAATCTTAAGCCCCCCAATTTTATATTGAGGGCTTTTGTTTACATCAAATTTTTTACATTATATTGAGTCAGGGACTGGCGGTAATTATCTGTAATTTGTTTTATAACGGCAGATTCGTCGCCTGGGGCGGCAAATGAGGCGTTCCTGACCGCATCGTAAATTTCAGCAAGGTTCAGGTTTTCCGCAGTTGTAGCAGGGGCGAAACCTGCAGCAGGTTCCGTTATCTTTAGTAATAAACCTGCTTTTACGAGATGGTTTAAAATCTTTTCGGTAAAATCGGCAGGCAGATTTAACTGGCTGCAAACAAGTTCCGATGGAACAGGGACGTTTTTCTTCTCAAAGGCAACGCAGATATATCTCATAATTCCCGCTATCTGCAAATCGGTAGCGAGGAAATATTCCTGGCGGAGTTTCGAAGCGGCATTTTCCGCCTCTTCTATAGTTTTTAAATTCTGAGTTGTAAAAGTAAGCTGCAGGCCGAAAAGGACGATGAGCCAGGTAATATAAATCCATAAAACGCCCAGGGGGACAAG
>JBEKEA010000067.1:0-6329 GCA_050014075.1 Sedimentisphaerales bacterium
GGCAGACAAGCTATTGGAAAAACAGTCTTGCGCTTTTTTCGCACGCAATCGAGGTAACGCAGAACAATTATATGGCATACAATAATCGTGGCAATGCTTACGGCAGGTCGGGTCGTTACACCGAGGCGATGGATGACTATGAGCAGGCTATAAGAATTAATCCGGCTTACGCCAATGCTCGCTATAATTTTGGCGTTGTTTACGAAAAGCTTGACCGTCCCAATGAGGCGATAGAGGCCTATGAGCAGGCTATAAGAATCAAGTCCGATTATGCCGATGCTTACCTTGCCCTTGGCAATGCTTACAGCAAACTTGGCCGCTATCAGGATTCCGTAGATGCCTGCAAACAGGCAATAAAAATCAGGCCCGATTACGTCGATGCGTACAATAATCTTGGCTTTGCTTATGGCTTTCTCGGCGATTATCAGCAGGAGATAGATGCCTGTCGGCAAGCCGTGAAAATCCAGCCGGATTACGCCCAGGCATACAATAATATTGGTGTTGCTTATGGCTCTCTCGGCGATTATCAGCAGGAGATAGATGCCTATAAGCAGGCCGTAAAAATCAAGCCGGATTTAGCCGAGGCATACTATAATCTTGGTTTTGCTTATTTGGCGATTGGCGACAAAAATTCCGCTTTCGCAGAATACAATATTCTTAAATCTTGGAACCCTCAACTTGCGGATAAACTCTTAAATCAGATTAACAAGTAAAAACGCAGGTTCGTCTCTGAAATTTTAAATCTTAAATTCGTTTCTCTCTCCTTTCGTATAAATCGCTTTTTAGCAGAAAGGCCTTAAACGGTTCTTTTCTGAATATTGTAAAGTTTAGTGGTGTATATTCTCCGTCTCCGTTTTCGATTATGAATTTATCTCTCGCCATTGCCGCCGGCACCAGCCCGTTAGGCGTAAAAGGGCAGTAGTGGCGTCACCGCCTGTTTAAGACAGTTCTTTCGACTATGCTCAAGATAGGCGGCGGTGGGATTCGAACCCACGGATAACGGTTTTGCAAACCGTCGCCTTGGGCCACTTGGCTACGCCGCCGATTAATTAATAATCTATAGTCGATAGTGAATAGTTCAGCAGTCCATCTTCGGCAGCAACAAGTTACTAAAAACTAAAGACTAAAAAAATGGGCCGGGTTGGAATCGAACCAACGTAAGCTTGCGCTAACGGGTTTACAGCCCGTCCCCTTTGGCCGCTCGGGCACCGACCCATTTCAGATTACAGATAACAGATTATAGATTACAGATTTAAATAACAGAACTATTGTAACCATAAGTGGTTACGTAAATATTATACTTCGCCTTCAATCTGCCGGCATTTAGCCGCTTCTCAAGCTAAGCGGCTGAAAAGAGTTATATTAACAAAAAAAAAGAGATTTGCAACAGTTCAGTTATCAGTTATCGGTTCGGACAGATACGGTTTTTCGCCACGAAGAACACGAAGCGACACGAAGAGAATTTTAAATTCTTAATTTTTAGTTTTGAATTGCGGAACGCCTTCGGCGTGGACTTTTTCAACAACCCCGCTGTCCCCAATTAATTCACATCTCTATTTATTTAAATTATTTAGTGAATTTAATAGAAGTTGAATTAACGCAAACAAGCGATGAAATAAATAATCAATATGCTTACTATCTTTAAGTCTTATTTGTGATACTTCGGTATGCCTAATATGGAATGTGTTACCTATGCCAGTGAGAGATTTTGCTTCGTTATTGAGCATAGAGCGAAAATTGTCGTCTGCCGACGCTCTTTTTATCAACGACAAGACCGACTGTTTCTTATTCGCCGGATCATCCAATGTTTTTATTCGTTCCCATGAGTCCCAGAGTCTTTCTAATGCCTCGCGTCTAACCACTATATCTGGGTTTAAGAATTTTTTTCGACTTTCCTCTAACATTTCATCAAGGGTTGTATCTCCGGTTCTAAATACAGCTGAACAAAGATGTTCGTCTAAGACTGGTGGGGAAAGCCTAACAATATTGCCATCTTCATTTAACTGGTAAGCCAGACCATTTCTTGAAAAAATACGGTTTATTTTTTCTATAAATTCAATTCGGCCTGCTTCTCTATCAAACCTAAGGTGGTAATGCCTAAAAAAACTGTGGTAGCTGCCCTGAATTGGTTTTGATGCAGCTCTATAACAAAATTGAATAAGGTCAAGGGCCATCAGAGTATCAGGCTCATAGGGGTCATTTGGTAAGGGCCAAGTAATATTGGGGATCTCCGACTTTAAGACTAGAGAAAATGCATTTGCATCTGTGCCAATCGGGCCCTGTCCGTCTGGACATGTATCTGGAAAATCTTCCCCAAACGCTCCCGATGAAATCATCGACTGAATAAGCGCAACAATCCCTCCCCAAACATTCGATGAAATAGTTTGCTGGGTTCGTGCTATTGGTCCTTTTTCTTTTTCGCTGAAATACTCCATTTACATGCTCACTTTTCCACGCCAAACAATGATTATAACAGACTGCATAAAACGGATTAATGCTCATCGAACGCACGACGAACATTTAGCCTGAGTGGCGGCTTGTCCGCGTACGCTCACTCTTGCCAAACGCTTCTCATGCAATTCTCGTCAACTCAACAATAAACTCTGCATATTCTTGGTATCCTTCAAGGAAGTCATCGAGTTCCTCTTGATCCATTACTCGAATGTTCCGAACAGGATTATCGACATATGGAATTATGGTAACGAGCCGATATCGCGACTTGTTGTACTCATCAACTTCCGTCTGAGTTATGGTACTTGATTCGGTAGGATTAAGAAGGTATTCCCTAGAAAACCAAAAGAGACGTTGTAGCAACGATGCACCAACCGCTATCATCGCCTTTGCGTCCTGCTCTCTTATTTCCTCCCCATGTACTGCACGATTACATATTGAAATGACTTCGCGAACCGGGCCAGAAAAACCCTGTGGGAGGATCTCTTGTGTTGTTAGATCATGAACCATTTTGCCGATGGAGAGCGGTCGCCGCTGTTGCTGATTCGACTGCGTTTTTTTGTGAAGCTTAACTACTACCTTCTCTATCTCAATACGGAGTTTGGCTAATGCTATTACAGGATCGGTCTCGCCAAGAGTCTGAATCTGTTTAACTGTTGTTTCAATTCCTTGGACAGGTGCGGTGTCAGGGGTTTCACTCTCGTCTAATTGAGTATCGACATCACTCCGAATTTTTTCAACCTCCTTCGGGTCGATCTCGGCTTCGAAATCACCAAACTTAATCTTGCGGATGGCCGACAAGAAAGGACTGAACAGGATGATGATGAACAGGACAACGGAGGTATTATCGATGACTATCTTCTGCCCGGGGAGGCCGTGGATTATCAACAGAAGAAGTGCAAGAACTGCTGTTATCCACCAGAGATTGCGAATCAGGAACTTACGCATGTGCTATTCTCCATTTTTTAAGCTCCTAACAATAATTAATTGGGGACAGGCGCCTATTTAACTCGGAATTAATTCACTTTTTATTTTTTGTATCCGTTTTGATTTGAGAAATACTAACTATTTCCTGCATTCTTTTCTTACGTTCTTCTCGTACGATATACCAATCATGAATAAGATTCTCAATCAATCCAATTAAGACACCGGCTTCCTGTGGCTCTACGTCAACTATTAAGTTAATGTCTTTCTCCATATGAGCACCTATATTGCCAATTTTTCTAACAGCATCGATAGCATTCCATGTCATTGGATCCACCTTGTCCTTGATTGCCTCTATCTCTTCTACAAGCTTCCCCTTTGATATACCCCAGAAGTCTCTAATAATTCCTTGTAAACACCTTCTTGATAAAGTAGCCGCTGCCTTTGGAGAAAGATCTCGAATTAAACATGCTTCTTTATAATCGCTAATAATTGAATCAGGAACATAATTTGGAAATACTTTTATTAATGCCTGAGGAATGAGGTTCCAAGTTTTTTTGGCTTTTAAATCTTCCCAGTACTGTCCAGACTGAACATAGTCATGAAGCGTTACTGCTAGAGTATATTCTTTACAGTCAGGATTTGGGCACGACACCACGTGGATTTTTACTGTCTGACTACCATATTTGTTACTAAAATTGAACGTGTACTTTTCGCTTCCCGTATTTTCATTCGTAATAGTGGCATGGTGATTACAAAACGGACAATTCCATGAATAGGCCATATCATGTCTTCCTTATAATTAACTTGTGTCTAATAGTTTCCATATTTATTAGAGCAACTTTTTTTTCTTTGCTGCTTCCTCGATGTCTGCCGCAATTCTATCTCTTTTTCTTTTCAAACTCACGATTTGTTGAAACGTAAAAACATCTATGAATTTGTCATCATCCATAATTTTTTCTTTACCCTGTGGGATGCCGTTGCTATCCCATCGGGGCCTCGGACGAATCCGCCATAGCCTTGGCGACGGCGGAACTTTTTAAAAAATCGATACAAATTATACTCCTTCTATCTACCAAACTCACTTAAAAAATACGCCTCGATTCGTGTTCATTCGTGGTTAAAATATATCTTTTATATCTGCGAAACTTGTCCGCCATAGCCCCGCCCTATATAGCACGCAGTGCGACGGAGGGGTAGCGACGGCGGATCTGCGTCTAAAAAAACGTCAAAATCATATAAAAATCCGTGTAAATCCGTGCAATCCGCGGTTAAAAAATCAAAAAAAATGAAAATTCTTTCAAAACTTGTCCGCCTCAGGCGTATCTTTACTAAAACTTGTGCCCGCAGGCACTTATCAAAAAATCCCTCTCGAAAACAAAGGACTTATGATTTTCTCTGTCGCGTCGAAGCCGTGCGAAGACGGAACGCAAATAAAGGACTTATGACAAGCTCATTTTTACATTTTTTCCCTTGTCCGCCATAGCCTTGGCGACGGCGGAAACGTAAAATAACGACTTACGGCGTTTTCTCAATAAAAAATTAATTTGCCCTTGGCGGTTCCAATAACTAGCGACTACCAACTATTAACTATCAACTAATGAAGCACTTACGCCATCCTCATCGATTTTACATTTTACGATTTCATTTTTAGCAAGGGTGGCATCGCTTTTTACTGTGATTTCATAATATCTTTCGCATCGGCCAACTTTTTTAACTTCATCTTCTATAAGGACTTGAGCAATTTCTCCCACGAATTGTTTTCTGAATTTTTCTGCCAATTGTTTTTCCAATTCTCTAAGTTTCAGGGTTCTTTCAGTTATAACTTCTTGTTTTATATGGTCTTGCAGTTTTGCCGCTGCCGTGCCGTTTCGTTTGCTGAATGGGAAGATATGGATTTTTGAAAAGCCCGCAAGTTTTGCGACAGAAAGGCTTTGCGCGAAATCCTGAATAGTTTCGCCCGGAAATCCAGCTATAATATCAGTTGTGATGGCAGGGCGGTCTAATTGTAAGTTTATATTTTCAATAGAGTTAAGAAAATCTTTTACGGTATATTGTCGATTCATTTTTTTAAGGATTTTATCTGAGCCTGATTGTAGAGATAAATGTAAGTGTGGCATAATGTTATGATTATTTTTCATTACCTCCAGCAGTCTATTAGTTACATCGGCCGGTTCTAATGAGCTTAATCTAATTCTTTTAAGGTCAGGGACTTGCGCAATTTTTTCAAGCATTTCTGCCATTATCGGATTTTCGTTATTAGGCCAGTTTTTACGTTTTACTGTATTTTGTCCGTATGCACCGAGAAAAATTCCGGTAAGGACTATTTCTTTATGTCCTGCTTTTACAAGGTCTTGCGCCTCATTTATAACTTTGTCAATTGGTTTGAAAGAGATATTAGGTCTGGTAGTTGGAACGATGCAATAAGAGCAGAAGCCATCGCAGCCGTCCTGGACTTTCAGGAACGCTCGTGTTTGTCCGCAGAATTTTTCTAAGCCATTGTATTCAAAGGAGTTGCATTGCAGATTAAATTCCTGTTTTAGCAGTGAAAACAGTTCTTTAAGGTTATGCGTGAATAGTAATTTTTCATTTAGGCTCTTAAACTCGGCTGGGTCAGAGCTTACGAGACATCCGGAAACTATAATTTTAGCGTTGGGGTTTTGTTTTTCTGCTTTTCGGACAAGTTGTCTGCTTTTTGCCGATGCAATATGTGTTACGCAGCAGGTATGGATAATAATTAGGTCAGCCGACTTGAAGTCCTGTACGTATATCAGGTTGCAGCCTGACAGAAATTGAATAATCTGTTGGGCTTCGTACTGATTTACTTTACAACCAAGAGTATTTATAGCAAAAGTTTGCATAATTTGTTATAATCCGTTATCTTTTAACAATACATAAAAATAATATAGGTATTTTAAGCTACCCGGTGTTTTTGGAGAAGCCAAATAATGGCG
>JBEKEA010000068.1:0-6569 GCA_050014075.1 Sedimentisphaerales bacterium
GTTATGTAACCAACTGGCACCCTGCAACCTGGCTGTCGCTTATGCTCGACTGTCAACTATTTGGAGCCAACGCAGGCTGGATACACCTTGTAAATGTGCTTTTCCACCTTGCAAATACCCTGCTGCTTTTTGCGGTTTTTAAAAAAATGACCGGTGCACTGTGGCAAAGCGCCTTCGTAGCGGCTCTTTTTGCCCTTCACCCGATGCATGTCGAATCGGTTGCCTGGGTTGCTGAGCGAAAAGATGTATTAAGCACCTTCTTTTGGCTGCTTGCTATGTTGGCGTATTGGCAATATGTCAAAAAGCCCGGCGCCGCGCGATACCTGCTTGTCTTATTAATTTTCGCTTTGGGGCTTATGGCAAAGCCTATGCTTGTTACTTTGCCGTTTGTATTGCTTCTGCTGGACTATTGGCCGCTGGAGCGAAAAATATCCTGGCATCTGATAGTTGAAAAAATCCCTTTCTTTGTTCTTTCGGTCATCTCAAGCATTATCACATTTTTGGTTCAGCGAAGCGGCGGCGCGGTGATTGATATCGATAACCTCTCTTTGAACGAGAGAATTGCCAACGCCTTTTTATCATACGCACAATATATAGCTAAGATGTTTTGGCCGGCTAATCTGGCGGTATTTTATCCTTTTGCCGTCGCCGCAAGCTTCCCATTGGGGCAGGCTGCTATATGTGCTTTTCTGCTGCTCGTTATATCCATCTTCATAATTTATTTTGGACGCAATCAAAGATATCTGCCCCTCGGCTGGTTCTGGTTTGTCGGAACACTCATACCAGTCATCGGTCTTGTTCAGGTCGGTTTGCAGACCTGTGCCGACCGTTACACCTATATTCCGTATATAGGTCTGTTCATAATAATCGCATGGGGTTTGCCTCAGCTTCTTTCGAAATTGCCTTATCGAAAAATTGTTCTCGGCGTATCTATGGTGATTGTGCTGACGACCCTTGGAATATTCGCACATTGGCAGACAAGCTATTGGAAAAACAGCTTTACCCTTTTTTCTCGTGCCGTTGAGGTAGTGCCGAATAATTGGCTTGCGTATGATGGTCTTGGCACTGCTTACGTCTCTCTCGGCCGCAACACCGAGGCGATAGAATCCTATAAACAGGCGATAAAAATCAAGCCGGATTATGCTGCGGCATACTATGATATTGGCCATCTCTACGACAGGCTCGGCCGCTTGCCCGAGGCGATAGATGCCTATAAGCAGGCCGTAAAAATCAAGCCGGATTATGCCGATGCATACTATAATCTTGGCTTTGCTTACGACAATCTTGACCGTCACAGCGAGGCAATAGAGGCCTACAGTCAGGCCATAAAAATCAAGCCGGACGATGCCGAGGCAAATAATAATCTTGGGACTTCTTACGGCAAACTTGGCCGCCACACCGAGGCGATAGATGCATTTAAACGGGCAATAAGAATCAAGCCGGATTATGTCAGTGCGCACTGTAATCTTGGCGTTGCTTACCTGGCGACAGGCGATAAAAATTCCGCTCTGGCAGAATATAATATTCTTAAGTCTTTGAACCTGGAAATGGCGAATAAACTTTTAAATCAGATTAACAAATGAAAATATAGCCTATGTCCCAGCAGACAAAAAAATCTCTTGTCCTTTCGATTTATTTCGCCTTGGCAGTCAGCACCTTGCTTGTCTTCTGGCAGGTCAGAAATTTCGGTTTCGTCGATTATGACGATGGCGATTACGTATCTGCAAATCCGTACGTTTTAAACGGCCTGACTGCTGACGGTGTCCTCTGGGCTTTTACCACCAACCGCTCGGCCAACTGGCACCCTTTGACCTGGCTTTCGTTTATGCTGGACAGGCAGTTATTTGGCCCCAGTCCTGCGGGTTTTCATCTTACTAATCTTTTCTTTCACATCGCAAACACTTTGCTTCTTTTCCTTGTCCTCAAACAAATGACAAAAGCAATTTGGCCCAGCGCATTTGTCGCTGCTGCCTTTGCACTTCATCCTATGCATGTTGAATCTGTCGCCTGGATTACAGAACGCAAGGATGTCCTCAGCGCTTTATTCTGGATTTTGACAATCGCCGCTTATTATCGCTATACCAAACGGCCGGGCATTGCTCGTTATCTGCTGACATTGCTTGTTTTTGCGTTAGGTCTTATGGCCAAGCCTATGCTTGTTACTTTGCCGTTTGTATTACTTTTGCTGGACTACTGGCCGTTGGAGCGAAAAATATCCTGGCGTCTGTTAGTTGAAAAAATCCCTTTCTTTGTGCTTTCGATTATTTCAAGCATTATCACCTTTTTAGTTCAGCGAAATGCCGGCGCAGTAAACGATATCGATATCTTTTCTTTGAACAATAGAATCGCCAATGTTTTCTTATCGTATGTAGTATATATCGCTAAAATGTTCTGGCCGTACAATCTGGCGATATTTTATCCCTTTGATGTCGTCCGCGTCCCATTTTTGCAGGTTGCAATGTGTGTTTTGCTGCTGCTTGTTATATCTTTTTTAGTGGTTCGTCTTGGTCGCAATCAAAAGTATTTGCCCGTAGGCTGGTTCTGGTTTGTCGCATCGCTCGTCCCAGTCATAGGCATTGTTCAGGTCGGCTCGAAGGCTTATGCCGACCGTTACACTTATATTCCATATATAGGTCTGTTCATAATGCTTGGATGGTCTTTGCCACAGCTTCTGTCAAAATGGCCATATCGAAAGATTATCTTCGGCTTATCGATGGCAGTAGTGTTGACACCGCTCGGAATATGCGCTCATCAGCAGACAAGTTATTGGAAAAACAGTTTGATACTTTTTTCGCATGCCGTCGAGGTAACGCAAAACAATTATATTGCGTATGACCGTCTTGGCGTTGCTTACGCCAGACTTGACCATTACACCGACGCGATGGACAACTTCAGCCGAGCCATAAAAATCAAACCGGATTATGCCCAGGCATACTTTGACCTTGGCTGTGCTTACGACAAACTTGGCCGCGCCGCCGAGGCGATAGACGCCTATAAGCAGGCCATAAAATTCAGCCCGGGTTATATTATGGCATACAATAATCTCGGCGTTGTTTATGGCAGACTTGGCCGTTACAATGAAGCAATAGATATCTATAAGCAGGCAGTGAAAATCAAGCCGGATTTAGTCGAAGCGCACAATAATCTTGGCTTTGCTTACCTGGCGACAGGCGATAAAAATTCCGCTTTGGCCGAATATAACATTCTTAAGTCTTTGAACCCGGAAATGGCGAATAAACTTTTAAATCAGATTAACAAATAACTTACAACCTTTGCCAACTATTCTCATAAAGATTTTATTTGCAATTACTTGCGGCAGGTATTACTTTCCCGTCATGCCTAAATCTCATCTTGTTATTTTAAAGAAATTGTATCTCGATAAGATTCTTAACGGCTCTAAAACAATAGAGTTGCGTCTCTTAAAAGCCGCTTTTCCGCCGTTTGGCTGTATTGCCGCCGGCGACAGATTATTTTTAAAAGAATCTTCCGGGCCGGTCTGTGCCGTTGCACAAGTATCCGCATTTACTGAACTCAAAAATTTAACACCGGGAAAAATCCTAAGCCTCAAAGCCGAATTTAATAATCTGATTCTCGGCGACGATGAATATTGGAAATTAAAATCAGACAGTAAATTTGCCGTTCTCGTCTGGATAAAAAAAGTCAGAGCTATAAAACCTGTAAGAATTTACAAAAAAGATTGGCGTGCCTGGGCAATTTTGACAGACAAGGAAAATTTTGGCTTATTTACTTCTGCCGATATTATTGATTAATCCTACGGATACGATATTTACCAATAGACTTGACCCGCCGTAACTGACAAACGGCAGCGTAATTCCCGTAATAGGCATTATGCCGATATTCATACCGATATTTACAAGCACCTGGATTGCGAAAACTATGCTTATTCCCGCGGCGACATAACTTCCAAATACATCACTGCTGGCGGCTGAAATTTCCAGTCCGCAAACTACGAGCAATGCGTATAATCCCATTATTAAAACTGCACCGGCAAATCCCCATTGATGGCTGATAAGCGCAAAAATAAAATCGTTATGCCTTTCCGGCAGAAATTTATATTTCACAAACGGTCCGCTTCTGTAGCCTTGACCGCTGAGTCCGCCGGAAGCTATCGCAAGCTTGGAACGCGTAAGCTGATAGCCTTCGCCGCCTTCCCAGTTGCGAAGCCGTTCGTTCGAGACGCCGAAAATATTTGCAAGCCAGGCGTGTTTTGCGCTTTGCTGTTTTAGCCGGCTTTCGCTGCCATCAACGCCGCTTTGAAAAAGCACAGAACTTACGCGCATTCGCTGATAATCGTGCATCTGCAGCCAAAGAATTGGAAACGCAATAATCGCAAGTGTAATTATAACGACAAGATGCTTAACTTTCGCGCCGGCAAGAAACAGCATCGTTAAAAATACCGGCATCATCAAAAGAACCGTTCCCAAATCCGGCTCAAGCAAAATTAGTGCCATCGGCAAAATCGTCAGCAGGAACGGCGGTATAAGAGCAGATAATCTTCGGTAATTGCTTCTGTAACGCAAGTGCCAGCCGAGGGCTATTATGTAAATGAGTTTAAAAAATTCCGACGGCTGAAACTGCAAAAGCGAACCTAAAACAATCCACCGGCGCGAACCTTTCTTTATCGGCACAAATGGCAAATGCACAACGCGGTCCAAAAGCAGGATTGAAAGCAAAATAATTATACCGGCGTAAAGCCAGAAACTTGCGGGGCCTAATTTCTTATAGTTGAATGAATTGATAAAAATAAAACCAATGAAGCCGACAGCGGCGAAAATCGCCTGCTTCTTCCACATATCCGCAGATGCCCCTGCGGCTGAGTCGGCGGGATTGCCGGAGGCATAAATCATCATAATGCCAATGGCTACAAGCGAACCGGCCGCAGCCAGCATTATCAGCCGGGTAAATTGCTGCCTGCCCTTTAAAAAGTCAAACATATCAAACATAATCAGAATAATACCAAAAATGAGAAAAAAAGAAAGTATTCAGAAATCAGCTTTCAAGACAACTTAAAAGCTTTAAATCTTTTTTTGCAATTGGGACATCTTTTAATTAAATCCTTAAGAGACTTTTCAACATCAACCTTATAATCCCGCTGGTCTTTGGGCAGATATGATATGCTGAAACGGGGCAGAGAAGATTTGTGCTTCATCAGTCTTTTTCGCATCTGCCGGGCAAGAATTTCGTGTCTTTGGGCCAGACTCTTCGGCTCGAGAAGATTAAAGGCAATGTAATTCGTAATCTTCCTTTTTCTAATCAGATGGCCGGCGAACATGTGACATTCTACGTGTTCGCCAAGAAGGTGCTTATTACAAAGCACAGCAGGGTCAACCATCCACATCCGCATTTTTAAACTCCCGCAATAAAACCGCTATCAATGATAACAGAAAACCTGCAGAAAAAAACGTTTATTGGTCGATAAAATGGCAGGAAAGGACGAGTCTCTATGAAGCCTGATGAGATAAAAAAACTGGTAATCAGTTGTCTGGCGGTTTTAGGGGTCGGATTTGCAGGCTCTGTTTTTGTTACAAGTTCGTCAGCGTGGTATGAATCTCTTAAGAAGCCGATATTCACTCCGCCGGCGTGGGTGTTCGGGCCGGCGTGGACTGTGCTTTATCTGCTTATGGGAATCGCATTGTTTCTCGTTTGGCGGAAGGGATTTTCAAACGCGGCGGGCAAAACGGCGCTTGCGGCATTTATTCTTCAAATGGTTTTCAACGTAATCTGGACACCGATTTTCTTCGGGTTCAAACAGCCATTGATTGCGCTCGGTGATATTGTAATGCTGTGGCTGGCGGTGATAACGACAATTCTAAGCTTCTGGAAAGTTTCGCGGTTGGCGGGGATTTTACTTTTGCCATATATAATATGGGTCAGTTTCGCGGCGATTCTAAACGCCGGTATCTATTTGCTTAACCAATAAAAAGTCTGGGCTAACCAATACCGCCAAGCTGGTGCTGCAACTGCTGCATTAAGTTAAGCAAGAAAGCTTTCAATATCATGTAAATCCAAATGGAAATAATGGTAATAATAATAACCAGTATAGATACAATCCATTTGGTTCTGGGATTATAACGGGGATTGAACCAGACAAGAGGTAGTGCCAGTGGGCCGAAACACAGTAAAGCGATTACAACCCAATAATTTGTAAAATACCATATCATAGGTACCTCCCTGTCAGAAAAATCGCCCTTCATAGGCTGCCAAATCAATATACCGCCGGGGAAAGGAAATGACAATTGAAAATTGAAGATTGAAGAATGAAGATTGACGGACTGCCAAAGGCAATTTCTATAATCCCTTCATTAATTAGTACCGGTTTTCTGTTTGAGACGGAAAACAATAAAGGGTATAATTGGAGATAATCTAATCCGGAGAGGTGTCGGAGCGGCTGATCGAGCTGGTTTCGAAAACCAGTGTGCTCTTTACCGAGTACCGCGGGTTCGAATCCCGCCCTCTCCGTTCTTCGCTGCGCTACGAACGGCACAGCCGTTAGAGGTTAAAAGATGTGGTACATATACATTTTGAAAATGGCTGATGGGGAATATTAC
>JBEKEA010000069.1:0-7476 GCA_050014075.1 Sedimentisphaerales bacterium
TTTGTATATTCGCTGGTAAATGAATACACCTGGTTTATGCCTGCGATACTGATATTCACGACCTTTGTCGGTATGGTTATCCAGAACAAATTAGTCAAAGGCGCTTCAGACTGGAAACTATAAACTGCCGTTTTCACATTGCCTGAAATATTCTTAATAGGGGGATAACAAGGGGCAATCACCGCTCTTGCAAATTATAAGTCTTGCAAAATACTATAGTTAGCATAATAATAATAATAATAATAATAATAATATAGAATCTCTGGTAATTATTAGTTGATTTTAGTATAATATAGTTACGAAAAACAAGGAAGTTATTTTAAGGAGGTAATATTATGGAGAAGAAGTTAGCAAAAATCGTTTTGGCATTTCTGTTTGCATTTCCATTTTACGCGCAGGCCGTTACGTTTACCAGTGACGCTAACATACAGGCAGGCAACAGTTGGATGAATGTCGATATCTATGATACTTCGCCAAATCATACAACCGTTACAATGACTGGCGGCTCTATTACAGACCAAATGAATGTGTATAATGCGAGCACATTAAATATGTCCGGCGGATATGTGCTTGGTCTGGTCGCTCTTGAAAATAGCACCGTAAATATCTCAGGCGGGTCTGTAGGGGGACTTAGTCTCCGCGACAATGCAACTGCAACTATTTCACAAAATGCGAGTATTGGCGTGGCAGGTGTTGGCGATTCAAGCGTTTTTAATATGAATGGCGGCACAATTGATTATTTAGGTGTAGGGGATAACTCCATAATAAATCTACGTGGAGGAACTATCATAGACTATCTTGGCGCTGATTTTTTTGCAACGGTTAATGTGTTTGGTTATAACCTTGCGAAAACCGATATAGGCGGAACTCATGGGGCAGGACAAGTCACCGGTTTTTGGCAGGACGGTTCCACATTTACAATTAACCTCAGTGGCACAGATACATATTCAACAATAAATTTAATTCCCGAACCGGCTACATTGTTGTTGCTTGGTATTGGGACGTTTCTTTTAAGAAAATCCCATAAATAATCAATAAAACTTCTATCAGGGAAAAGAATAAATAGGGGACGTTTACCTATTTTTATTTAATAACTAATTGATAAAGGATTGCGACCCGAACGAGCTATAAATCCACCCCGCCTATGAAGGGTAAACTTTAGCAAACAAGTTTTTTATTATTGTAAATACTTGTTTTGCAGAACAATTCTATATAAAATGATTAAAAATATTAAGGAGATAACAATGTCGGAAATTATAGGATTAGTAGGCGGCTCAGGACTTGGCGATGTGCTTGGGCAGCGGCTCGAAAAGGTTCGTCGGGTCAGGATTAATACGCCTTTCGGTTATCCAAGCGAAGATATTCTGACGGGAACTTTTGCCGGCAGGAAAGTTGCATTCATAAACCGCCACGGCAGCAGTCATCAGCATAGTCCGTCGACTGTGCCGTATGCCGCGAATATTTATGCGTCGACTGTGCCGTATGCCGCGAATATTTATGCGTTAAAAAAGCTGGGAGTAACATCTGTAATCGCAAGCGCCGCGGTTGGTTCGCTTGAACAAAAAATAAAACCCGGAGACATCGTTATAGTTGACCAGGTAATTGATAAAACATTTAAAAGAGAAAATACTTTTTTCGATAAAATCGGGGCCGTTCACTGCGAGATGGCCAGGCCTTACTGCGACAGATTAAGACAGGCCCTTTTAAAAGTTTCCAATAAAGTGAAAACGAAGGTGCACAGCGGGGCCCTTTATATTTGTATGGAAGGGCCGCAGTTTTCGACTCGCGGAGAATCCTTAATGCACAGGAAATGGGGCGGCCAGCTTATAGGAATGACGGCTATGCCGGAAGCGAAACTGGCAAGAGAGGCACAGATGTGCTTTGCGCTTGTTGCGCTGATAAGCGATTATGACTGCTGGCAGGAACAAAAGAAAAAATTGGACGCTCAAACGCTGCTGAAGGAAATAATCGGCAACCTCAACGACGCGACGGAAAACGCAATTGAGATGATTAAAGCCGTTTTGCAGTCGAAACAAACGCTTTGCGATGATAGTTGTCCGTGCAGAAAAAGCCTGCAGTTGGCGGTTTGGACCAAAGAGGAAAAAATCAATCCGAAGTATGCGCAAATCCTTAAAGTATTGAGAAGTTAGAAAAATCTTGATTAATTCCCTGAAAATGAGATAATCTGCTTAGTGGGGGCGGTTAGCTCAGTTGGCTAGAGCGCGTGCTCGACACGCACGAGGTCGTAGGTTCGAGCCCTATACCGCCCATTTAAATAACCTTATTTTTCATTTAGAAATAAGGTTATTTTGTTTTATAGAGTTCACATTTTAAATACCTTATGCGGTTAACTCTTGCTTGTTCTCAACTCATATACTCTATAAAGCAGTTCGAGATATTGCTCTTTTTCTTTGACCTGGCCTTGCACCTGGGCGAGCAGTTTGTAATCTTTATAGACTTTCTCATCGGCGAAACTTTCGTGCAGCACTTTTATCTTTGCCTCGGTCTCCTCAATTGCCTGCTCAATCTTTTCTACCTGCCAGCCATTAAATTGTTTTAGTTCCGGCGGAGTTGTCTTTCTCGGCTTATCCTGCTTTGCTTTTTTCGGCTTTGCTGCCTGCTGTTCTGTTACCTGTTCAGACCTTTCCTCTAAAAGTTCGGTATATCGGCTAAATGAGCCGTCTATGAATTCGAATCTGCCCGGTGCCATTTTGCCCAGTTCATCTGCACCGAGCACAATAAGCCGCTGGACTGTTCTGTCGAGAAAAAATCTGTCGTGACTTATAATAATAATTGTCCCCGTATAATCCCCAAGTGCATTTTCGAGCGCTTCGATGCTTGGAATATCAAGGTGATTTGTCGGCTCATCGAGTATGAGAACTTCGGGCTCGGACAAAACCAGTTTGCAAAGCGCCAGCCGATTTCGCTCTCCGCCGCTAAGGTCAGAGACCTTCTTAAATACATCGTCTTTGACAAACAAAAACGCCCCCAGACGCCTGCGCATCTGTTCGGGCAGTGTTCCCGGAATAACTGAAGTCGCCTCCTGGAGCACGGTATTTTCCGAATTCAGTTCCGCTCCTGCCTGGTCGAGATAACCGACGGAAAGGGACGGCTTAATCGCGATTTTTCCGGATGTCGGTTCTATTTGTCCGAGGGCAAGTTTCAGAAGCGTTGTTTTGCCCATACCGTTGGGACCGATGATGCCTGTTCGCCGGCCGGTTGAAATCTCGAAACTTAAATTTTCAAACAGCGTCAAATCGCCAAAACTTTTCGTAAGATTTTTACAGATTACCGCAGCATCGACTCGCTTACTCCTGCTTTCCACCTCGGCAAATTTAAAACTAAGCTCCCTGGTGTGCTTTGGTTTTTCGAGAAAGTCAGGATTGGCCTTGAGAAGTTTATTGAGCCGCGTTTGCCTGCCTTGCGAGACACCCTTGACTCCCTTGCGGTTAATGTTGCGCACAATAAAGTCGCGGGTCTTTTCGACGAACTCCACGCGTTGTTCGTATTGACGGGACAGTTCAAGGTCGCGCTTCTGCTTTTCCTGCCTGTAAGTGCTGTAATTGCCCGTGAAAACATCTGCCTTGCGGCCGCTGATTTCCACGATTTTACAGACCAATCTGTCGAGCATAAACCTGTCGTGGCTGACAATTATCGCAGCGCCGCCGTAGTTTCTTAAGAATTTTTCAAGCCACAATGTTGCATTCCAGTCGAGATGGTTTGTCGGCTCATCGAGCAGCAGCAGGTTGGCCTCGGCCAGCAGAACTTTCGCCAATCCCAGCCGGGACAATTGCCCTCCGCTAAGCTGCGTTGTTTTTAACGAATAATGTTGTTCCTTAAGACCCAGCCCCGCGGCGATTTCTTTTATTTTCGTTTCATACCTGTAGCCGCCTGCAATTTCAAATTCACTGCTCAGCCGGTCGTATTGCTGCATTGCGGATTTTAATTCGCCGCCGGAAAATTGGCTTAGTGCCTGGGCCGAGTCGTGCATCCTTTTTTGCAGGTCAAGTATATCCTGTGCACTGCTGTGTAATTCTTCGAGAACGGTTTTTTCACCGGAAAAAACGGGTTCCTGCGGCAGGTATCCGATTCGCAGGGCCTTTCTTCTGTGGACATCTCCGGCATCGGCAGGCAGAATTCCGAGAATTATTTTCAGCAGCGTGGTTTTTCCGCACCCGTTGCTCCCGACAAGCCCGATTTTCTCGGCGGGGTATATCTTCAAATCGAGCCGGTCGAAAATCACCTGCGTCTCGAAGGACGTATGAATATTTTTTAATGTTACTATTGGCATTGAGACATTATAGCGAATTGGTATAAATTTTCCCCCAAAAAATTATATCTTAATGAAGATAAGATGCTGTATAATGTATTTTTCTAATCCTTCCTAAAAAACGATTTAACGTTTTGGAGAATTGATTCAATGCCGGATATTGCCAGTGGAATTTTAAAGCTTGATAGAAATGGAACGGGATGTTTGCGCAGTGCTGAAAGGTCGCTGCGGTCAAGTCCCGCCGATGTGATTGTGCCTGCGCAGTTGATACGCCAGTTCAGACTTGCCGAAGGGGCTGTAACAGTCGGTCCATTTAGTATGGCCAGGGGCAGGAAAGAATTGTCGGCAGTGGAGTCGGTTTGTGGATTAAAGCCCGAGGATTTTCAAAAACGCAAGCCTTTTAATGACCTTGTCGCTGTGAATCCTGACAAGCGGTTTAAGCTGGCAAAATGCGGCCAGCGAAGTATGCGGATAATCGACCTTGTGGCGCCGATAGGAAAAGGAACGCGTGGATTGATAATATCGCCTCCAAAGGCAGGCAAGACGGTGCTGCTTGGACAAATAGCAGATGCCATTATTTATGACGAACCCAAGGCGCATGTGATAGTGTTATTGATAGACGAGAGGCCTGAAGAGGTGACCAGTTTCAGGCGGAAGGTAAAGGGGGCAGAAGTTCTGGCAAGCACCATCGACGGAACTATCGAGGAGCATATCGCACTTGCGGAGTTGATGCTTGCCAATATCAGAATTGAGCTTGAATGCGGCAGAGATGTGGTGATTCTTGTGGATAGTCTGACGCGAATGGGCAGGTCGTTTAACCGCAGGGGGTCGGGAACGGGAAGGATTATGTCGGGCGGAGTAGAGGTCGGGGCACTGGATATACCACGGAGGTTTTTCGGGATGGCACGGAATATCGAGAACGGCGGGTCGGTTACGATTATTGCAACCATACTGGTCGATACCGGCTCGCGGATGGACCAGTTGATTTATGAGGAATTTAAGGGGACGGGCAACAGCGAAATAGTGCTTGACCGTTCGCTTGCCGAGGCGAGGATATTTCCGGCGATAGATATAGCTGCCAGCGGAACTCGAAAGGAAGAAATTTTATACAGCCAGGAGGATATGAAGAAGCTTGCTATGATGAGGCGGGTGCTGTCGAATTATAAACCCAGAGAGGCAATAGAATCGATGGACAAGCTGTTGAAAAAATATCCGACCAACGAAGAATTTCTGCAAAGTCTGTCGGGGTAAAAAAAAATCAGGGCAAAGCCTGTTCTACGCAATTTGTGACTTCGCAATGTCAATCACTTCAAAATGCAACTCGCCGCGAGGGTTCTTTACCGACGCCTTATCTCCTATCGCTAGTCCATGGATAGCATCTCCTACAGGTGAGTAAATTGAAATGCTTCCTGTGTCAAGGTCGGCATCATTTGGGCCCAGCAATTGATAGGTTACTTTCTCTTGAGAATTCAGCTTCAACAAAGTCACTATGGTGCCAAATACGGCCTTATCGCATTGAACTTTCGTGCAATCAACTTTTTCTGACAAGTTTATTTGCGCCCTCAATTCACCGAGACGCCCGTCGATAAAGCCTAATTGCTGGCGGCCGTAAGTATACTCGCCGTTTTCCCTTAGATCGCCCATTTCACGAGCTTCACCAACCCTTTTACTCACTTCAGTCCTTTCTTTCTCGAGCTGGCTCAGTTCCTCCATGAGTTTATTGAAACCAGTTAGTGAGATTGGCACAAGGTCAAGCATTTTGATATATTCCCGCTATAGTCTGTTATCTGATATCGCAGCCCGGCTACGCCGCTGAGCTTGCTTTCCGGATAAAATACCAAATCTATCTTGTATGGTCAAGTTTTAAACTTCTGATAAACACTCACGAATTTTTACCTAAATTGCCGATAATATTTACGTTAACATATTTTAGGGGTTAAATGAAAAAAACATATCTTTTGATTACCATAATGGCCGGCATTCTGGCAGGGGTTTACGGATGCGGCGATTCGGCTTCCAATACGGGTTATTTGAGCGATTATTCAAGACTTAAGGAGGTATCAGGGCTTGAGGGAGTAGACGGTTCCACCTTCCGTTACAACGATTCATCGGCAGTAAAAGGCAAATACCAGGGATTTATTTTAGACCCCGTTATTGTTAAATTTCAGATAGAATCTAAAGCGCCTGCGGCAGAAAGCAAAGGGAAACTTAAAAAACAGGATGTTAATGATTTAACTAATTATTTGTATTCTGCGACTATCGATGCCATAAAAGATTCAGGATATAAACTTGTATATCGCACAGGGGCCGGTGTTGCGAGAGTTCGTGTTGCGATAACAGATTTGAGAAAAACAAATATAATTTTTGCAGCGGTTCCAACAGCTCGCATCACTACAGGATTCGGTACTGGCGGGGCAGCAATAGAATCAGAAATGGTGGATTCAGTATCCGGGAAACAAATTACGGCTTGTGTTGAATCAAAGCCGGGTTCGAGGATTCCGTTTACAGGGCTAAGCGATTGGGGCGGCGCTAAATACGCAATGGATGATTGGGTAAGCAAATTCAAGAAACAACTTGTGGAAATGAAAAACAATCATATATCGAAACCGCAAACATAATAGGTTAAGGTTAGCGATGCTTGTTATAGTGCCAGTGCCAGGGTTCGAAAGCGATGCCGTCGTTGGCATCCTTTGGATACTGCGTACAGGAGCGCCCTGGGCGGATTTGCCAAAGCAATTTCCAAGCCCATCAATCTGCTGGAGACGGTTTAGAGACTGGGAAGAACAAGACATCTGGCTTGACGCATGACGTGCTTTTCTTTCCGAACTCGACCAGCGGGGGGGAACCATCAGATTTTGAGGTGCCGCGGGGTTCTGTGTATATATCTGCCGCCAGTTATTTGCGAAAGCTGAAAATTCGTAGAAATTGATTCTGCAATCGCCATTCAAATCAACATTCGGGTCACAGTTCTCCGCCAGCCATAGTCCGGAAAGGTAAGACAGGTTTGTGTGTAAGCGAAGGATTTCCTGGGGAAATACGAATGGCTATATTTTATTTTTTTTTAATAACTCCAGTTAGTTTTGAATGATATTTGTGCAACTACTTTGGCTGAAACTGGCGGTAATTGTGCAGCCGGTAAAAGTCGCTCTATCAACAAAGATAAGTTTATTCTTAGTCGCCCCGCGAAAAGCACAGTTTTTAAATAA
>JBEKEA010000070.1:0-5406 GCA_050014075.1 Sedimentisphaerales bacterium
GCGCAACAACAGATCTGAATGGTGATTGCAGCCTTGACTGGCTCGATATAGAGCAATTCGCAACGGACTGGCTGACTTGTAACCGCGTCCCTATCGAAGATTGCTGGCAGTAGGAAAATGATTTTGATTTAATCGAATCCTGCCGGGCGTTTAATTTAAAATTAAACGCCCGGTTTCTATACTCAATAAATCCACAATATTTTGCAATTTATGCCCCAAATAAGCCTTTTTACGAGTTTAATTGGGGAAAACTGTTAATTTGCGTAAATTTTTTATTCATATCATTGTTTTGTATCCTGAATTTTTGGTATAATCCACAATGATAGGGTACGCCAGAGGGGTGTAATATCATTTTTTGGAGTTTTTGTGATGAAAAAGATATTTTTGTTTACATGTCTTGCCGTAATTTTTTTATTCAATGTCTCATTAGTTCAGGCGTACGATAGCACACCTATTGGCTGGGCAAGTCAAAACGGCGGCACAAAAGGCGGAGCAGGCGGTACTGTTGTTGAGGTCAACAACGCTACGGACTTTATTCACTACGTGCAGGGCACCAAACAAACCCCGTACATCATTTATGTGAGCGGCAATATCAATCTGGGCGGGAACGTCCGCGTCCGGGGCAATAAGACAATCATCGGCCGACCGGGCTCGCATATCACGGGCGATCTCAAGAGCTACAGGATTGAAGAAGGCAATAACATCTTCAGATTTCTGGACATAGACAACCAAGCCAAAGTCGGCGATGGGGACTGCATCAGCATTGACGCCGCCAGCCACATTTGGATCGACCACTGCACGTTTACCGACGGCGGCGATGGCAATGTCGACATCAAGAACGCCGCGGACTATATCACCGTCTCCTGGTGCATATTCAAGTACACGTACAACAGCGGCCACAATTTCAGCAACCTAATCGGAGATAACGACAATAACGCCAGTGTAGATACAAACCATCTCCTTATCACTTTCCACCATAACTGGTATTCGACCTTGTGTGTAGAGCGTATGCCTTCCGTGCGTTTCGGGACGGCTCATATATACAACACCTATTTCGACTGCCCGGGCAATGATTACTGCATTCGGACTCGTTTGTACGCACAGTGTCTTGTAGAAAACAATTATTTCAAAAATGTTCAGGATCCATGGGAACGATATGTTACTAGTGTAGGAGTCGACCACCCGGGCTTGCTGCACGCATCCGGCAACATTCTTGATAATGTTACATGGGTCGTGGGCAGCGATTCGAAAGTCGTTCTTATTGACGGCACCGACACTGTGTTCACTCCGCCATATTCATATACGCTTGATAATGCAGCAGATGTTCCGGCTATTGTTCAATATGGCGCCGGTGCCAACGGCAAAGATGGCCCTCCGCCGCATTGGTATTTCGGCTATTACGGCGACTTCGACCGCAGCGGATTTATCGACATGAAAGACTTCGCCACATTTGCCAATTACTGGGGAGTTCCTGATTGCAACCAGCTTTGGAATGCTGATTACAACGGTGACTGTAAAGTCAATTTCTACGAACTCGGCCTTATGGCAGAACACTGGCTGTATATAACGCCCGATACTACCCCTCCGGCAGTACCAACAGGTTTTGGGGCATTAGCAGGCGATGCAACCGTTTCGCTTGACTGGTCCGACAACACCGAAGGAGACTTGGCAGGTTATAATATTTACCGCTCGACTACACCAGGCAGCGGATACAGCAAACTTAACAGTTCACTTTTGAGCAGTTCAAATTACACAGATAATAGTGTTACTAACGAAACAGCTTATTATTACGTCGTTACTGCAGTTGATACGAGTTCAAATGAATCCGGACACTCCAGCGAAAAAGCCGTGATGCCAAGTCCTGGAAGTTCAAGTCTTACCATTGAGGAAGCAACTCCAGGCTTCTGCAGCGTGGATGGCGCTATTGAAAATGAGTGGGCAGGATACACAGGCACAGGTTACGCAAACACAGTCAACGCCCTCGGTAACGGCGTCAACTGGAGCGTCAATATCCTTACTGGCGGCACATATACTTTTACATGGAGATATACTCTTGTTACAGGCGACAGAACCGCAAAGCTAATTGTAAATGGTACTACAGTCGTACCGAACATCAGTTTTCCGGCCAGCGGTGCCAATACAACCTATATTTTAACAACACCGATCGATGTTAGTTTGACTGCAGGCATAAACAATATACGCCTTGAAGCAACAACTGCCGATGGACTTGGTAATATTGACAATATAAATATAACTGGCGCAAACCTGATGCGGGCAACTTGTCCGTAGTAGCGGTTTAGTTATTAAAGTTAAAAGACAAAGGGGCGAACTAACAAGTTCACCCCTTTTTTATTTGATTCAAATTCTCTGACTATCTATCAACGCGTGCTGTGCCGCCGGCCATTACCTTTTCGACATCAGCCAGACTAACCGTTGTCGTATCTCCCGGTGTTGTCATTGCCAATGCTCCGTGCGCAGCGCCGTATTCGACAGCCTGCTGAGGAGTTTTGCCTTCCATCAGGCCGTAAATCAAACCTGAAGCAAAACTATCGCCGCCGCCGACACGGTCGTAAATCTCAAGATTTTCTCTCAATGCCGCTTCGTAAAATTTGCCGTCCATATAAAGTATCGCGCCCCAGTCGTTTATAGTTGCCGTCTTGGCGTTTCGCAAAGTCGTTGCGACAGCTTTGAAGTTCGGAAATTGTTTTACCGCTTCGAGAATCATCTTCTTGAAATTAGATGAGTCGAGCTTTGAATGATTTTTATCAAGGCCGGGCACTTCCAGACCCAGACATGCGGTGAAATCCTCTTCATTGCCCATCATTACATCAACATACGGAGCGAGTTTGCGGTTGACTTCCTGCGCTTTTTTTTGCCCGCCGATTGATTTCCAGAGGCTTGCACGATAATTAAGGTCATAAGAAACAATCGTTCCGTGTTTTTTTGCGGTCATTACCGCTTCGATAATTAAATCCGCTGTCGTTTCTGAAAGAGCGGCAAAAATTCCGCCGGTATGAAACCACCGGACTCCCGCCCTGCCGAAAATCTCTTCCCAGTCGATATCGCCCTTCTTCAACTGCGACGCCGCCGTATGGCCTCTGTCGGAGCAGCCTTTGGCCGCTCTGACGCCAAAGCCTCTTTCGGTAAAATTCAGCCCTACGCGCCCCTGATTTCCTATTCCGTCAAACGGAACCCACTTTACAAGTTCCATATTAACGCCGCCCTGCAGTATCAAATCTTCCAGCAGTCTGCCTACAGGATTATCGGGTATCGCGGTTACGACTGCCGCCCGTTTGTTAAAACAGCGGCGCAGGCCTCTTGCGACATTATACTCTCCGCCGCCTTCCCAGACTTTAAATTCTCTTGTCGTATGAATCCTGTTATCGCCCGGGTCAAGACGAATCATTACCTCCCCCAGGGAAAGAATATCATACTTGCAATCCGCTGCCAGTCTGAGTCTAAGCGTTGACATTTTATTTGCCTCCACGGATTTGCTTTATAATCGCGATTGTTTCTTTAACTTTTTTCGTCAGGCCCGCCCAGTCTTTTGCCGCGACAAGCTCTTTTGTGATTAGCTTTGCGCCCATACCTGCGCAGACAATCCCGGCGTCGAACCATTCCTTAAGATTTTCTTTCGTCGGCGAAACGCCGCCGGTAGGCATAATTTCCGTCCACGGACAGGGACCTTTGACCGCTTTAATAAACGCAGGACCTCCAACAGTATCGGCGGGGAAAATTTTTACGATTTCAACGCCGAAATTATGCGCTCTTTGAATTTCAGTTACCGTTCCGCAGCCGGGCGAATACGGAATTTTCCTGCTGTTGCAAAGTTTTGCGGTTTCCTCGTCAAGCATCGGCCCGACAATGAAATCCGTTCCTGCTGAAATATACATCGCCGCGGTAGGAGCATCGCAAATCGACCCGATTCCCAGAATGATGTCCGGTCGCTCCTTATCCCTGTATTCGGCAATTTTTGTAAATATATTGACCGCCCTGTCGCCGCGATTGGTAAACTCGACGCATTCAGCGCCGCCGTCGGCACAGGCCGCGACAATATTTTTTGCGGTTTCAAAATCAGAATTGTAAAAGACCGGCACAAGCCCAGTCCGCTTCATCGCTGTCAAAACCTCAAGCCTTGGATGTCTGGCCATTGTTTCTCCTTTCAAAATTACTGATAAATTTTGCCTTGCCTGTAATCAGTCCAGGCCGGTTCAAAGGCCTTTCTGTCTTTAGGGGCAGACCTGACCGCGACAGTTTGGCTTTCAAATTTATCTGCGGCCTGATTAAATTGTATCCTGATTATTGTATTTCTCAAGTCTTTGTTTTCCTGCTTGAATTTCAATGGCTTGCCCGTATCGGGGTCTTTAACATCAGGATGAATTCCGCTGCCGTCTTCGCTTAAAACAAGATGCGAACCTCGCGACCCGCTGCCTGCCTTCAAAAGCTCGACAACCGCCTTTAAATACCCGATGCTCGAAAACGCCAGGTGTCGTGCCTGTATCGCGGCTATAATATCTTTCGGCTCTTTTACCTTCAGACCATTATTTTCTATTTCTTTATATAGTTTATTTGCGTCCGCCAGTGCCTTTTCGGCATTTTCTTTCTTTCTTATATGTCCGCCGAAAGTCGTCATACGGTATTGAATCTGAGAAATTACTTCTTCCGCAGTTAAATTGCTCTTGCCGCCTGCGAGTTTATCAATTCTTTCTATAACCGGTATAATCTGCGATTGCTTCGCGGAAATATCAGGTATTTCATTGCTGTAAGCATTGGCGATAAATTCGGCCGCTCTGCATGCGCCGACCTGCCCTGCGTTCAAAGCCGAACCGCCCGGCCGTTTAATGCCGTGAGAGCCGGCCATTTCGCCAATCACAAATGTCTGTTTTATGCTCGATTCCCACCAGCGATTTATCGCAAAGCCTCCGTTGTTATGCTGCGCGCAAACCGAAATTTCCAGCGGCTCAGAGAACAAATCTATATCGTGCTCACGATAAATATCTATCGCCGGAGGATTCATATGCTCAAGCCGTTCTATCGGCAGCTTCTGCATCGCGCCGGTTGCTTTTAAATAATTCAGCGCCTCAGGCTCAAGTTCCTCAATCGCAAACGGTTTCATTCCTTTCCCGCCGATTGGATTGTGCAGGAAATCCATAAATACGCGTCTGCCTTTTTGATTTTCGTTAAAAACAATAATATCTACCAGCGAAGACTGGAGACCTTCAATCCTCTGCGGGTCGAATGGCCATTGATAGCCCTTTAAGAAAATATCCGTAGCCATTTTGCTCATCGTCGGGAAAAACGGAGTCAGGAATTCGCGTTCGTCGCCGCCGTTGGAGTCTGTGCTGAATATTCTCGGTATAACCTGCATATAAGTGCCGGAAACATTCCAGCGGAATTTTGTGCTCG
>JBEKEA010000071.1:0-5176 GCA_050014075.1 Sedimentisphaerales bacterium
GGCGTAAATGTCGCCGGCGTAGAATCCGTAACCGGTTTTCCTGAAATGATGGACGGCAGAGTCAAGACGCTTCATCCGAAAATTCACGGCGGTCTGCTTGGCATAAGAGACAACGCCGAGCATCAGGCGGCGATGAAAAAGCACGGTATCGAGCCGATTGATTTGGTCTGCATTAATCTCTATCCGTTCGAACAAACAGTCGCCAAGCCCGGATGCAAATTTGAAGACGCGATTGAAAATATAGATGTCGGCGGGCCGAGTATGGTCCGCTCGGCAGCGAAAAATCATAAATTTGTAACGGTGGTAACAAATCCGGCGCAGTATGAAAAAGTAATCAGCGAAATGAAAGCCAATAACGGCGCGATTGGCGAAAAGACCAGAAACGATTTTGCGAGAATCGCGTTCGGCCTGACGGCAAGCTACGATGCGGCGATATCGAAATACCTCAATCAGCAGGCAGGGATAAGATTTCCGGAAAGAGTGAGCATTTCACTGGCTAAGACGATGGAACTTCGCTACGGCGAGAATCCGCACCAAAAAGGCGCGTTTTATAAACTTCCGGCAAACGACGAAGTGAATGTGTCTTCGGCGAAAATCATGGAAGACGAAACACAGATAAGCTTCAATAACCTGCTCGATGTCAATGCGGCTTTTGAGCTTGTAAAGGAATTTTCCGAGCCGGCGGCAGTTGTGGTAAAACACCTGAATCCCTGTGGCTGCGCGATTGACGACGATATTCACAAGGCATATCAGAAGGCTTATGAAACAGATGTCGTAAGCGCATTCGGCGGAATAGTCGCGCTGAACAGGAAGGTCGATAAAGCCCTGGCGACGACCATAATGGAGTCTTATTCGCTCTTCGGCAAAGCTAAAGGGGCCGGCGGATTCTTCGCAGAGGTAATAATCGCACCGGGTTTCGACAAAGATGCCATTGAAACCATAAGGACATTAAAGCCGTGGGGCAAAAGGGTAAGGCTGATGTCAACAAACTCGATGGACCGGACAAAAATAGATTGCAGTGAATTCGACGCAAGGTGCATAGTTGGCGGAATGCTTCTTCAGGATAGAGACCTCATCGGCTGGGAGCCGACGCTGCTTACTTACCCAACGAAAGTAAAGCCGAACAAAACGCAACTCGAAGATTTGAGAATAGCGTGGATTTGCGCAAAACACGTAAAGAGCAATACAATTACCCTGGTAAAAGACAGAAACCTTATCGGAGTCGGAGCGGGACAAATGAACCGTGTGGATTCCGGGCAACTGGCATTCAAGCACGCAGGCGAAGAAACCAAAGGCTCTGCGATGGGTTCGGACGCGTTTTTCCCCTTCCCTGATAATGTTGATAACGCAGCGAAGGTCGGCGTAGCGTGTATTGTCCAGCCGGGCGGCTCAAAGAAAGACGACGAAGTAATCGCCGCGGCGGACAAATACGGAATCGCAATGGTCTTTACCGGCAAACGGCATTTTAAACACTAATAAAAAACTTGAAAGACCCGAATGAAAAAATGTTAACTGAAAGGAGTGAAAATGTTTGAGAAGAAAATTTCACTATTCAGTATGTTCGGGTTCAAAGTCAGCCTTGACATCACCTGGTTTATCCTGGCAATTCTTATAGTGTGGTCGCTGTCTAACGGCATATTTCCGGAATATTACCACGGATTAAGTGCATCAACGTACCTGTGGATGGGCATTGTCGGGGCTATCGGGCTTTTCGTATCCATAATATTTCATGAGTTTTGCCATTCGATAGTCGCCCGGCATTATGGGATTCCAATGAAAGGCATAACGCTTTTTATATTCGGCGGAGTAGCCGAGATGTCAGACGAGCCGCCAAACGCCATGGTCGAATTCCTGATGGCGATTGCCGGTCCATTGTCGAGCTTTGTTCTATCGGGGATTTTTTACCTGCTGGCAATGACAGTCAATAAAGCGGGTTGGCCGGTGCCGATATACGGGGTGCTGGAATATCTTGGGTGGCTGAATTTTATATTGGCGGTTTTCAACCTGATACCTGCATTTCCGCTCGACGGCGGACGCGTCCTTCGTTCAATCCTTTGGGGAGCAAAGCACAACCTCAAATGGGCAACACACATTGCATCGAATATGGGTTCGGCTTTTGGAATTATTCTAATGGCACTTGGAGTAATCAGCTTTATAGGCGGCAACTTCGTCGGCGGAATATGGTCTTTCCTGATAGGAACGTTCATCCGGGGGGCATCCCAGATGTCCTACAGGCAGATGATAATCAGAAAAGCAATTACAGGCGAGCATATCGAAAGATTTATGACGCCCGAACCGGTAACAGTGCTGCCGTCGCTTAGCATAACAGGACTTGTGCAGGATTATTTTTACAGGTATCATTATAAAATGTTTCCAGTTGTGGAAAATGGCAGCGTCAAAGGATGTATAACAACCAAAGAAGTAAAAGAGATTCCACAAGAGCAGTGGAGCAGGTATACTGTCGGGAATTTGGCCAGGCCCTGTTCAAATGAAAATACCATTTCGCTGCAGGACGACGCTGTCAAGGTTCTGTCGCTTATGAATCAGACAGGAAATAGCAGGCTGATGGTTATGGACGGCGAAAAGCTTGCCGGCATTGTAACGCTGAAGGATTTGCTGCAGTTTTTGTCGCTGAAAATAGACCTTGAAGAAAAAGAAGAAGTCAAAATGCCGTTTTAGTTTTGGATAGTATCGTGAAAAAATTATTACGTAATATAAGTCCGATTATCAGCGCGATTCTTTTTGGGATAGCGTTATATGTAATTCATTACAAGCTGAGGCAATATCACTATCGCGATATAGTAAAAGAAGTGCGTCTGATTCCCCTGCTGCCGTTGATAGCGGCGATACTGCTGGCATTTTTGAATTATTTCATACTGACGGGCTACGATACATTGGCGATGCGGTATATCGGACAGAAACTGAAATATCCGCAGATAGCATTCGCATCGTTTATAGGCTACGCTTTCGGGCACAACGCGACAGTTTTAGGCGGCAGCGCGGCGCGATACAGGATTTATTCATCACTGGGAATCGGAGCGTTCGATGTCGGACGGCTCGTAATATTTAACACCCTGACGTTCTGGCTGGGGTTTTTCTTTACGGGAGGAATATTTTTCCTGCTCAACCCACAGGAGATACCTGAATCATTTCATCTTCCTTTTATTTCAGTTCGGCCGTTAGGCATTGTTTTTCTGATTCTTATTTTAATATATCTGATAATAGCATTTTTTGTAAAAAATTCGCTGAAGATAAAACAGTGGGAATTTAAGATGCCGTCGATGCCGATTTGCCTTGAGCAGATATCACTTTCGTGCGTGGACTGGCTTGCGGCTGCCAGTGTTTTGTATGTTCTGCTGCCTCCGCTGGCAGGATTGACTTATGCCAAATTCGTAGGCATATTTTTGCTGGCACAAATCATAGGGCTGGGAAGCTCAGTGCCGGGAGGATTGGGAGTATTTGAAACTGTTATCCTGCTGCTGCTGTCAGATTATGAAGCTACTGCCGCTATTACCGCCTCTATTATAGTGTACCGGATGGTTTATTACCTGCTGCCCCTGACAATCGCATCAGTTCTGCTGGGAGGCCATGAATTAATTACGAACCGCCGGCAGGTGAAAAAAATCGGTTTGGTTTTTAACAGGCTCAGCAGCGCACTTGTGCCGCAAATATTCAGTCTTACGATTTTTATGGCAGGAGTAATATTGATTATCTCAGGAGCCCTTCCCGCTGCAAAAGGCCGCCTGGAGATACTGGTAGATTTTCTGCCTCTGCCGGCGATAGAACTGTCGCATTTTCTGGGGAGCATCGTTGGGGTGGGACTTTTAATTCTTGCACGCGGGCTGCAAAAGAGAATCAACGCGGCATATCATTTCACTATTATACTGCTTACAGCAGGAATACTATTTTCGCTGTTTAAAGGACTCGATTACGAAGAGGCGATAATACTGACCGTTATGCTTGGCGCGCTGATACCGTGCAAAAAGGAGTTTTACAGAAAAGCGTCGCTGCTTACAGAACCATTTACGCAGACGTGGATTGTCTCAATCATTGTAATAGTGGCCTGTTCGTTCTGGCTGGGATTGTTTTCATATAAATATGAAAATTATTCAAATGAACTATGGTGGCGTTTTACCTTGTCCGGAGATGCGCCGAGATTCCTGCGAGCCACGACGGCAGTTATGATACTCCTGTTATTTTATTTCTTTTGGGGAATTCTCAAACCAAAAGGCAAACGCGCTATTGCCCTTAGAGAAGACAGCAGTCCGGAAAAGATTGAGTCGATTGTCCGAAACTGTCACAAGACTTACCCCTGGCTCGCACTTCTGGGCGATAAAAAGTTTTTATTCAATGAGGCAGGCGATACATTCATTATGTATGGTGTGCAGGGACGAAGCTGGGTGGCGCTGGGAGACCCTGTCGGGCCGAAAGACCAGTGGAAGAACCTTATGTGGGATTTTAAGGAACTGTGCGATGAATATGACGGCTGGCCTGTTTTTTATCAGGTGGACAAGACGCATCTCGATATGTATGTCGAGCTCGGATTGAATTTTCTAAAACTCGGAGAAGAGGCAGATATCGATATTCATAAATTTTCGCTGGAAGGCAATGCTCACAGGGACTTGCGCAACACCCATAATAAAATGACAAGAGAAAATTTCAGTTTTTCGATAATTCCATCGCAGGATGTGCCGGCCTTAATGCCAATGATCGAGGAAGTATCTAACCGATGGCTGGAGGAAAAGAAAACAAGGGAAAAAGGATTTTCCATCGGATTTTTCAATCCGCAGTATCTGGCGAGGATGCCGATAGCGGTTGTTAAAAAGGACGACAAAATTACAGCCTTTGCCAATATCCTGCTTGGCGCACAAAAAGAAGAGATGTCTGTTGACCTGATGCGTTTTGTGCCCGAAAGTCCGGATGGGATAATGGATTACCTGCTCACGGAACTGCTGCTTTGGGGCAAAAAGGAAGGCTTTAGATTTTTTAACTTCGGTATGGCTCCCCTTTCGGGACTTGAGAGCAGACCTCTTGCACCTCTATGGACTCAGAGCGGAGCTTATATTTTCAAATACGGCGAGCATTTTTATAATTTCCAGGGACTGCGGCAATATAAAGAAAAATTCGACCCCGAATGGCAGCCGAAATTTCTGGCCTGTCCCAAGGGATTTATTGT
>JBEKEA010000072.1:0-5137 GCA_050014075.1 Sedimentisphaerales bacterium
TATACAAAAAAACGGAAGATTCTGCCGTGGCGTTAGAATCTTCCGTTACTTTGTGAGCTAAAATCAAAATTTTGAGTTACGGCCCACGGTCCTGTAAGTCATCGGTTAACTTTGCCGTGGTGTGATGAATTCCGATGACCCTTTCACAGAACTATTTCTTTTTCTTTTTTGCTACTTTCTTTTTCGCTTTTTTCTTTGCCATTCTTATTCACCTCCTTTCGATAGAAAAAGGTTAGAATGACAATACACTTTTACCTTATTACACGTAACTGTCAATCTATTTTTGTCGTAAGTACATCTATTTAACAAGTTTATCGTCAATTAACTATATTTTTCTTCACAATTTCTCATTACTTGCTCTTATACAACTGGCACATTTAGCATGCGTAGAATAAAATCCATAAGCAGCAAATTGTTTTGTCTGTGTTTTTTATTAATCGTGTTTTTGTTGCAGTCGAACTGAAAAACGCTTATATTTTGCGAAAATCAGGGATTTTCAAACTTTGAAATGTTAATTTTCAGTTTCTATATTGTTATAGAAAAATACATTGAGCCAGATGCAGGATTACTGATTTGCAAAATATTATTTTGGCAAGAGATTTTTTATGAAATTTTTAAAAAAACCGGGTAGAATTGTAATTTAAAGAACTTATTACGAAATATTTTGAAAAATTTAGAAAAGTTTACAACAGTTTGTTTGTTAAATTTTTAATAAAACAGAGTTATGGCAGAGAAAATTATACTGTTTGGCGGAACATTTGACCCTGTGCATACAGGACACATAGATGTCGCGCAGGCGGCAGCGAAAAAAATCGGCGCTAAAAAAGTCATATTTATCCCCGCAAGACGTTCACCGCATAAAGACCAAAAGCCCAGCGCACCTGATAACGACCGGATAGCAATGCTTCAACTTGCCATCGAAGACAATAGTCTTTTGCAACTAAGCTCGGTTGAACTCAACAGGGCCGAACCCAGCTATACAATCGATACCATCCACCAGCTAAAACAGAAATTCGGCGACAATAGCGAACTATACTGGCTAATCGGAGCCGATATGCTCAAATCCCTGCCATTATGGCATAGAATTATCGAACTAATGGATGAATGCAGTATAAGCGTAATGAACCGCGGCGGGTATGAAAAACCGGATTTCGACAGCCTGGCAGGCAAACTTGATAAGGAATATATCGAAAAACTGAAGAAAAATATGATTGAAACGCCTTTTATCGAAATCAGCAGCACCGAAATCCGCCGAAAACTCACAGACGAGGAAGATGTCAGCAAATACCTGCATCCAGACGTGCTGAATTACATAAAAAATCGCAGATTATATATAGATACTGATTAGGCTGGAAAAATCATCGCCGAGGCGAATTCATTCTGGAAATTGCTGTCAACTGACAATTCTATATGCTGTGTCTGCGAAGCAAGGATTTGGGCCTTTTGTCTTGCGCTAATAGACAGTAATGCAAGTTTCGCCCCCGCAAGCGAAGAGTTGCCAATAAATGAAATCTTTTCGCGGCTGACATCTGCCGGCAACAGGCCTATTCGTTGGGCGTGATTTCTTCGGATAAAACTTCCAAACCCCCCTGCTATAAGGACTTTTTTCAGGTCGGAGGCTTTTATGCCTGCTTTTTTGAGGATTATACTAATACCTGCCCTGATTGCGCCGACGGCAAGCTGGATTTGGCGGATGTCTTTTTGAGTAATTTTTAATTTTTTATGAATAACAAACGCCGGCTGGTTATTTTTATCAATAACGACTCTTTGAGCGATTTTTTGCGGGATATTTGATGGCTGAATCATTCTGCCGGTAGAGTCAACGATACCCGCATTGAGAAGCTCGGCTGTAATATCGATAAGTCCGCTGCCACAGATGCCTGTCGGCTCGACATTTCCGATAACGCCAAACTCGCAATCGTCATTGAATTTAACTTTTTCAATCGCACCGGTTGCCGCCCTTGTTCCGCAGGATATTCGAGCGCCTTCAAAAGCAGGGCCTGCCGCGGTAGATGCGGCAAGAATTTTACCGTCTTTGACGAGCACAATTTCGCCATTAGTGCCAATATCAACAAAAAGCAGCGGCGAAGATTGATTCAATATATCCGAGGCAAGCAATCCTGCGGTAATATCTCCTCCGACAAAACCGCCGATGATTGGGAAAACATAAACCTTACCGTGGGAATTTATGTTAAATTTAAGTTCTGAGGCGTTTATAGCGTTTGCCCCACGCCAGGACGGCTTAAAAGGCAACTGCCCCAGTGGCGCAGGGTCTATGCCGCAGACAAGATGCTCCATTGTGGTATTGCCCGCAATGGTAATTTCATAAATATCATTCTTATTAACTGTACCCTGGCCGCAAAGATTTTCTATCATTGCGTTTATCTGCCTGACAACCGCTTTTTGCATCTCGGCAAGAGCCTTTTGGCCGGAGGCAGCGTGTTTTATCCTGCTGATAACATCATCGCCGAATGAAATTTGCGGGTTAATATTGCCTGTTATTGCGATTTCGGCACCGTCTTTTAAATTCACAAGCGACGCGGCAATGGTCGTAGTGCCGATATCGACTGCTACGCCGTAACATTTGCCGACCTTTTCGCAACGTTTGTCGGGAATGATTTCCTGAACAATATTTGAATCGACAACAATTTTATCCAGTCCCAGCAGCAGCGAATCCTGCAGGACTTCAACAACCATATCTTCAGCAATCTCCTGCCGGCAGGACAGACAGTCGCCCTTTTTTTGCTCAGGCTGCAATATTTTTACTTTACATTTACCGCAGGTGCCCTCACCACCGCAGGGAGTATCAATAATAATCCCGGCGATAGCCGCGGCTTCGATGATTTTTGTGCCCGGCAGGACATAAACAGTGCTGCCCTGAGGCTGAAACGTAACTTTAATCTGATTCTGAGTCATAAGTTATTAGACAACTTTATAATAAATTTTGCCGTTTTGTTTTACAGCTTCGATTTTGCCCGATTTAATCAATGCTTCAATATGCTTTAAAATCTCTAAAATTGAAATTTTCAGTCCTGCCGCGATATCATCCGCCGAGCAGGGTCTTCGTTTGAGCATTTCGATAATATCATTGCTTTTAACATTAAAATCGCCGATTTTTTCATCGCTTTTAAAATCAGCTATTACTTCGGCGTTTTTATAAATCCTTTTCGCAATTTGTTCGAGTCTTTGGCGGCTGATAGCATTTACATTCTCAGCGGGCGGACGGGTTACGGTATTGATTTGAACTTTGTCCGGTTGGATTTTCTCAATACATTTTGCGATTTTGTCAATCTGCTCGTCGCTGTCGTTAAGGCCTGCGACAATAAAAACTTCAAGCCAGTATTTGCCGGTATATTCTTTGCGGAAGTCAATCAGGCCCCCAAGCATTTTATCGAATGTAATTTCCGGGGCAGGCCTGTTAATCTTTTTAAACGTTTCTTCGTCGCCGGCGACAAGAGTCGGCATTACGACATCGGCTCGTTTAAGGTCTTTTCTGACCTGCGGCATAAACAAAAGCGAGCCGTTGGTTATCACCGCAACCGGCACATCCGTAATCTGTTTAATTTTTTCGATAAGCAGGCCGCAACCGCTATTCAGGGTCGGCTCGCCGGAACCGGAAAGGGTTATGAAATCCGGCTTTGACGATAATTTACTTTTAAGCTCGGCGATAATTTCATCGACAGGCACCCAGTTTTTTCTTTCTGTTGTTTTTTGGGTTGTGCGCCCTACCTGACAATACAGGCAGTCATAGGTGCAGGTCTTTGAGGGCACAAGATCTATGCCGAGCGAACGGCCGAGCCTTCTCGAAGGCACAGGCCCAAAAATATATTCTTTTTTTTCGAGTTGTTTAGCCATAATACAAAGTTTATACAGCAGAAGTATTTTTATTTCAAGAAGTTATAAATTTTACCATTTAAAATAGCCGGCAAAATGCCTGTAAAACAGTCCTGTCGCCCTCATGGTCACGATTGCAAGAATCTGTATAGCCAGCACCGCCAGCAGATGCAGCAGAATTATCAATCTGGGCCGTCCTGCGACATCTCCATAATTCAGACTGATATACTGCAATTGCCAGGTAAGGATAAAAAGACCGGCGAGAAATAGATAATGCCAAAAGGCTTTTCTTATCGGCGTAAAGAAATAATCGGGCCTGAAAAGCATTAACAGGTCTCTGCTGACACTAACAATCAATACAGCCATCGGAAACAAAAACAATCCAAGCACAACAAAGCAATAGGCTATCAGGTTCGATTGAACACCTGCGACAGTAAGTATTTTTTTAGCAATAATGGCCGGCAGCATCACAACTATAAGAGCAATAGTAAAAGAGTAAAAAGATTTCAGAACCGAAAAAATATACCCGAACCCGCCGCCGAAATATATTTCCGGCAAATATTCTACATCGAATGCAGTAGAATTAACAATCTCCGCATAGCACCAGAAAAGTCCACCCCAGATTAAGATGGCTGCTATCCATCCAATCGGCAGAAGAACTGTAAATCCAGGCAGCGGAAGTGTTAAATCGAGATGAATGGTGAAGAATTTCAGGCTGGTTACAAATAATATAAAAATAAGTGTTCCCAGACCTTGCTTATTGAAGATGGCTGGCAATGAATATTTAAAAACCGCACTATAAAAACCCGGCAAGGGCCGGCCGAACTCCTTCCTGGGCGGCTCAACCTTGCGAGCTTTTTCGTTATCGGTCGACGGAATGATAAAAACCTGGTCGCACCTCAAGCATCTCGCTCTTCGGCCCGAGTGAATATCCTTAAATGCGCACAGGTATTTGCATTTCGGACAATAAAACGTAATTGTAGTCATTGGCAATTACACCGTAATAGTGTTCATCGCGTCAATAAAGCACTTATAATCGTTGACCCATTTTTTAGCTTCGAGCAGGTCTAATTGGCCGGTCTTTACAAGCCTGGCAAGATGAGCCTCAAAAGTTATCATTTTTTCGTCCGACTTATCTTTGGTCCTTGTTTGAAGCTGCGAATAAAGCTGTTCCAGCTTACCTTGCCTGATAATATTCGCACAGGCATAAGTATTGTTGAGAATTTCCATACAAACAAGCCTTCCTGAGTTGTCCTTTTTGGGGATGAGCTTTTGGCTAACGACATAAGCAAGCCCAAGTGAA
>JBEKEA010000073.1:0-4850 GCA_050014075.1 Sedimentisphaerales bacterium
GTCTCCTGGGCTGTTACCACCGGCTACGGCGCTTTCTGGCATCCCTTAACCTGGCTTTCGCTTATACTGGACGGACAGTTCTACGGTCCCAACCCCGCAGGTTATCATCTTACTAATCTTTTCCTGCACCTTGTAAATACTCTACTGCTCTTTACGGTTCTTAAAAAAATGACAGGCTCACTGTGGCAAAGCACGTTTGTGGCAACTCTCTTTGCCCTTCACCCGTTTCACGTTGAATCTGTAGCATGGATTTCAGAACGAAAAGATGTATTAAGCATTTTTTTCTGGCTGCTTGCGATGTTGGCGTATGTGCAATATGTCAAAAAGCCCGGCATAGTGCGCTACCTGCTTACATTATTGTTTTTCGCTTTGGGTCTTATGGCAAAACCAATGCTGGTTACTTTGCCTTTTGTATTTCTTCTGCTGGACTATTGGCCGCTGGAGCGAAAAATATCCTGGCGTCTGCTGGTGGAAAAAATCCCTTTTATTGTTCTTTCGATTGTATCAAGTGTCATCGCCTTTCTTGCCCAGCACAGCAGCGGGTCGATTTCATCCTTTACCGCGCTCCCTTTAAAGTTTCGCATTGGCAACGCTCTTATCTCTTATATAAAATATATCGAAAAAATGTTTTTCCCGGCCGGCCTGTCCCCGTTTTATCCTCACCCCGTTGAAAACGTATCCGTTTTATACGCTATAATTTCAGCCGTTTCTTTGCTGCTCGTAACAATAGTTGTCATTCGATTTGCTAAAAATCACAAATATCTCGTTACAGGCTGGTTCTGGTATCTTGGAACGCTCATTCCGGTTCTCGGCATTATCCAGGTTGGCAACCACGCCATGGCCGACCGCTACACTTATATTACTCTTACAGGTTTATTTATTATCATCGCCTGGCTCCTGCCTGAATTGCTGGCAAAATTACCGCAGCGGAAAATTATTCTCGGCGCAGCGATGGTGATTGTGCTGACGACACTGGGAATATTCGCTTATCGGCAGACAAGCTATTGGAAAAATAGTTTCACACTTTTTTCGCACGCCAACCAGGTAACGCAAAATAATTATGTCGCGTATAATAGTCTTGGCGTTGCTTACGCCAGACTTTGCAATTACACCGAGTCGATAAAATTATATAGCCAGGCCATAGTATTCAAGCCGGATTACGCCATGGCAAACTATAATCTCGGCATTGTTTACGATAAGCTCAGCCGTCCCAGCGAGGCGATAGAAGCAGATAAGCAGGCCATAAGATTAAAACCGGATTACGCCGAGGCATACTATAATCTTGGCGTTGTTTACGATAAGCTCAACCGCCTCACCGATGCGATAGATGCCTATAATCAGGCGATACAAATCAGGTCGGATTACGCCAAACCGCATCTCGGCCTTGGCGTTGTTTACGGTAAGCTCAACCGCGACTTTGAAGCGATAGATGCCTATATACAAGCGATACGAATCGACCCGTATTACGCCGAGGCACACAATAATCTTGGCGTTGCTTACGGCAGACTCGCCCGCTGGCACGAGGCGATAGATGCCATTAAACAAGCCATAAAAATCAAGCCGGCTTACGCCGAGGCGCACGCCAATCTTGGCAGTGCTTACCTGGCGATAGGCGACAAAAATTCCGCTCTGACGGAATTCAATATTCTTAAGTCTTTAAACCCCCAACTCGCAAATGACCTCTTAACTCAGATTAACAAATGAAAATGTATCCCCTGACCCCTGTCTCGATTTTTTCTTTGACATCGATTTTATTTTCTGGTATAAGGCTATATTCTGAATTTTGGCAAAAGTATAACTTATTTATTTAAAGGCACTTACATGGCACATAAAAAAGGACAAGGTTCGACAGCGAACGGACGCGACAGCAATCCGAAAAACCGCGGCGTTAAGCTTTTTGGCGGTCAGGTTGTAAAGACTGGCGGTATTATAGTGCGCCAGAAGGGCACTATATGGAAACCTGGCTTTAACGTCGGTCTTGGCCGGGACTTCACGCTTTTCGCCTTAAAAGACGGCGTAGTAACATTTAAGGGCAAAAAAGTTCACGTTGAAGTGTAAATTCTCTTTGTTTTTAGAATAAAAATAAGGATGGCGATGTGCCATCCTTTTTTTATATATTAATTTGATTCCTCCAACTAAATACTAGCAACTATTAACTTTTATCCGCCTCTGGCGGAAGCGACTAATTATGTTTATAGACCAGGCAAAACTTCGAGTCAAAGCCGGCGACGGCGGCGACGGCTGCGTCGCGTTTCGCAGGGAAAAATTTATTCCCAAAGGCGGCCCTAACGGCGGCGACGGCGGAAAGGGCGGCGATGTATATTTTCAGACCGCTGAGGATGTCGATACGCTTTTGGATTTTTCCGGCAGGGCAATCTGGAAGGCGCAGAACGGCCTGCCCGGCGAAGGCTCAAACTGCAGCGGCTTGAACGGCAAAGACCTCATTCTCAAAGTCCCCGTCGGCACACAGATTTACGATGAAGACCTCGACAGTCTTCTGCTCCAGGATATGGACAAGCCGGGAATGAAAGTCAAAATCTGCCGCGGAGGCAAAGGTGGCAGAGGCAACAAAGCTTTTGCAACCTCCACCAGACAAACGCCGCGATTCGCTCAGGGTGGCCAACCCGGCAGGGAAAGAAATCTCAAACTTATCTTAAAACTCATTGCCGATGTCGGGCTGGTGGGTTTACCGAATGCAGGAAAAAGCACGCTGCTTTCGCGATGCTCGGCGGCAAGGCCGAAAATTGCCGACTATCCATTCACCACGCTTGAGCCGGTGCTTGGAATCGTCGAACTTACCGGGTATCGGCGGTTTGTAATGGCTGATTTGCCGGGCTTGATTGAAGGCGCTCATAAAGGCGCCGGACTGGGCGTTGATTTCCTAAAACATATAGAAAGAACAAGAATTATCGTTCATATACTCGATATTATGCCGATGGACGAAAGCGACCCGGTCGATAATTACAAAAAAATACGAAAAGAACTGCTAAGTTACAGTAAAGAACTTGGCAAAAAGAAAGAAGTAATAGTCATAAATAAATTAGACCTCGACCCGGATGGGGAAATTCTGAAAAAAATAAAAAAGAAATTTAAAAAGAAGATATTTACAATATCAGCGGTAACAGGCAAAGGTATAAAAGAACTTTCTGAAGAGTTGTTTAAACTGGTGCAGAAAGAAAAAGAACGAAAAAAGTAACCACGAATAAATACAAATTTGCACCACGAAGAACGCGAAGCGACACGAAGAGAAAATTTAATTTCACCACCAAGCCACAGAGCTCATCCGCCGCCGTCCCTAAGGGACTATGGCGGACAGGCGCCGACCACAGAGTCATTGCTTTAAGACATCCATACGGGATTTAATAATTTCAAAAACAAACCCTCCCTGAAGCAAGCTTCGTCCGGGTTTATCTTTTGAAATTATAGCCCCTAAGGGGCTTTTGTCTTAAAGCAATGAACACTACGAGGTTTCGAAACCTGATTTTTTCTACGGCGGCGGCGAAAAGTTGAAGCAATAAAACTACTACGATTTTAACGTCCAACATTGAACATCAAACCCGCCTTCGCCAAGGCTACGAACGGGCAGGCATCCAACGTCGAATGAGGAACCCGTCTTCGCCAAAGGCTTCGACGCGACAAGCAGGGCAGGCAGGGCAGGCGTCCACTATTTATTCCCATTTAAATAGGTAAACGTCCCCTATTTACATATTTACACCCCAGTGAAGTTACTTCCCGGGAATGACACGGTGCGGAATTTCATTTGTTAATCTGATTTAATAATTTATTTGCGAGTTGGGGGTTCAAAGACTTAAGAATATTATATTCTGTCAGAGCGGAATTTTTATCGCCTGTCGCCAGGTAAGCAAGGCCAAGATTATAGTATGCCCAGGGGTCATCCGGCGTTATCCTGATAACTTGTTTATAGGATTCTATCGCCTTGGGATAACGACCAAGTGCGTAGTAGGCATTGCCAAGATTTTTGTGTGCATTGGCTAAATCGGGCTTGATTCTTATGGCCTGCTTAGAGGCATCTATCGCCTGGGGCCAACGGCCAAGTCTGGCGTAGGCAACACCAAGAGAATCATGTGCTTCGGTATAATCCGGCTTGATTTTTATGGCCTGCTTATAGGCCGCTATCGCCTCGTTGTCATGGCCGAGCCTGCCGTAAGCAAGGCCAAGATTGTAGTGCGCCATAGCTAAATCCGGCTTGATTTTTATGGCCTGCTCATAGGCCGCTATCGCCTCGTTGTCGCGGCCGAGATCATAATAAGCAACGCCAAGAATATTGTGGACGAGCCAATTGTTTTGTGTTACCGCCAGTGCGTGCGAAAAAAGGGTAAAGCTGTTTTTCCAATAGCTTGTCTGCCGATGTGCGCATATTCCAAGGGTCGTCAGCACAATCACCATAGATACGCCGAGAACAATTTTTCGATAAGGCAATTTCGAAAGAATCTGCGGCAAAGACCATGCGATTATTATGAACAGACCTATATACGGAATATAGGTGTAACGGTCGGCACAGGTCTGCAAACCGACCTGAACAAGACCGATGACAGGGACAAGTGTTCCGACAAACCAGAACCAGCCGAGGGGCAGATATTTCTGCCTTCGTCCAAAATAAATTATGAAGATGGATATAACGAGCAGCAGAAAAGCACATATAGCAGCCTGCCCCAATGGGAATCTTGCGGCGACGGCAAAAGGATAAAATACCGCCAGATTAGCCGGCCAAAACATCTTAGCTATATATTGTGCGTATGATAAAAAGGCGTTGGCAATTCTCTCGTTCAAAGAAAGGTTATCGATATCAATCACCGCGCCGCTGCTTCGCTGAACCAAAAATGTGATAA
>JBEKEA010000074.1:0-4774 GCA_050014075.1 Sedimentisphaerales bacterium
AGAGTATTTATAGCAAAAGTTTGCATAATTTGTTATAATCCGTTATCTTTTAACAATACATAAAAATAATATAGGTATTTTAAGCTACCCGGTGTTTTTGGAGAAGCCAAATAATGGCGACAGGTGTTCGCTCTGTATGGGCAATAGATATAGGAAATAATTCGCTGAAAGCGCTTCGCCTTCAGTCGGCGGGCGACCGCGTTGAAGCAATTGGCCTCGATTATATCGAGCATCCAAAAGTTTTAAGCGCTGAAGGTGTCAGCGAAGAAGAAAAAAATCAGATTATCCGCGCAAGTCTGGCAACGTTTGCAGGCAGAAACGAATTAGGCAAAGATGAAGTGGCTATTTCGGTTCCAGGCCAAACAAGTTTTGCAAGATTTATAAAACTTCCTCCTGTCGAACCGAAAAAAATTCCTGAAATAATAAAATTCGAAGCTGTTCAGCAAATACCATTCGACATAAACGAGGTTGAATGGGATTGGCAGCAGATGCCAAAACCGGACAGCCCTGAAGTCGAAGTCGGAATATTCGCAATAAAGAATGAACTTATAAGCAGATACCTGGACAACTTCACAGCCGAACATCTGAGGGTTTCCATAGTCCAGATGGCCCCAATGGCTCTGTATAATTACGCCCATTTCGACCGCAACGACCTCGATGAAACTGACAAAAAGGCCGTAGTGCTTCTCGATATGGGTTCGGACAATACAAACCTTGTAATATGCACAAAACTGACTGTATGGCAAAGATGTATTCCGCTGGGTGGAAATAATTTCACCAGGGCAGTTGCAGACGCTTTCAAACTCGATTTCGAAAAATCCGAAAAACTTAAGCGAGGCGCTCCGGTAAGCAAATATGCCAGACAAATTTTTCACGCAATGAAGCCGGTTTATACCGATTTCGGAGCCGAAGTGCAACGCTCACTGGGATATTACAGCGGCAGCCATAAAGGAATTGCTTTTACAAAATTAGTACTGTTGGGCGGCTGTTTCAAACTGCAGGGTCTGAACAAATATGTTCAGCAGACAACGCAGCTTCCTGTTGTCAGGCCGGATTCATTTGAAAAACTTGTTCCGGCTGCAAGTGTATCAAGCGCCAAACTGCACGACAATCTCTGCGATCTGGCAATTGCATACGGACTCGGCCTTCAGGGGTTAGGTCTTGGCAGAATACGCAGCAACCTTCTGCCGAGCGGAATTGCCCGCAGAATGATGTGGGCAAGAAAAAGCAAATATTTTATTGCTGCAGCATGTATTTTACTTGTGGCGTCATTACTGGCATTTGCCAGAACATATATAGACCTGAAAGCCTGTGCCGACAAGAATGCACAGATAAAAAAACAGGAAACGGAAAGTATTCTTAAACAAGCCAGAGACGCTGTCAGTAAATTGAGTCAGCAGGAGGCAAGAAGCAGCGGGTACGAAGAAAAAATAAAAAAACAAATGGAGATGTTTAAATATCGGGACATAATTCCCCAACTCCATAAAGTGATTTTAAAATGCATAAGTAATTCCACCCAGTCCGAACTTTATAAGGCTTATGAAGAGGGCAATGTTGAAAAAATAACAGCAACGCCTCGCAATGAACGCAAGCAGGTTTTCATTACAAGTATGACTATAAACTTTGCTGATAGTTTGACGGGCGTGCAATTTGGAGCGAGCGGAGTCGGCAGAGGATATGTGCCGCCGCCAGCAGCGGCAACGCCGGCTGGTGCAGTAACAGATGGAAAAGGATTTGTAGTTGTCATCGAAGGTTATACGCCTTTTGAAAAAGTTGGCGAACTTTTGGACCCCACGGGAGTGGGAAATGACAAAAGCAAATGGGGAATTATAACATGGATGATGAATCTTAATGATGTATCCGATGGTAACAGCCCGTTTCAACTGTTTTACAAAGATAATATCGAACACTTCAGGGATGAAACAGGCATTGTTGACCTGACGGACAATCGAATGCCGGCGGGTATCGGTATTTTGCAGGTTAAATCGAGAGTTTCAAAGGAGCAACAGCAATCGGAAAATGCGCGAGCCAGCAGAGGAGCCGATATGTCGGACCGCATAACAAGTGAACAGGTTCTCGTTGACCCGCTTACAAAGGAAGAAATGAGCAAAACATTCGACATCGATGAAAAAGGCAGAAAAAAAGATGACTCTTTCGGACAACCGGTATATATAGAAAGAGATAAATGGTTCAGAATTAAAGTTAAATTTTTATGGAAAAATGCTCCACAGTTACAGGGTCAGCCTCAGGCAGCCGCGCCAGCTGCACCTGCACCTGCAGCAGCACCCGCAAAAAGAGGTCGCCCATCAGAAGATAAGGGTGAGTAAGATAGATGACTATGAAGATACGATTTAATATAGACATAGCCAAGATATTCAAAAAGAATACGGTAATAATTATACCCGTAGCAATAGCATTGGCAGCTGCGCTGCTCTTTGTTCCTACGTATCTAATGCGTGAGAAAATCAAGGTCAAGCTTGAAGAAAGCGTGAAAGTCGGCAAGGAAGTTGGCTCTGTGGAGCGAACTGTCGTTTCCAGCAAACAACATGAAGAAGCGAAAAAGTACGAGGATACATATCAGGCAGACGCCAACGAAATTGAAGATATTGCGAGGCAAACGAGCCAGAGAGAATTGATAAGTTATAAAATATTCCCGGAGCCAAATGAGAAATCCGCGCAAATTTTCAATGAGTTTAGAAAGGCATACGCAGGCATCTTTGAGGGCCTGGTAAAAGATATGAATGCGCTGGATGCTCCAACAGATAATGAAATTCGAAAACAAGCAGGTTCGGTAGATATCACTGCAGCGGAAGCTGATTCAGCAGGTCGCGATTCCCGCTCGCCAAGCAGTAATGATACAATTATAAAGCTTATCTGTAAACGCCGCAGCGAAGAAGTGACGGCCTATGCCAGTCCAAAGTCCTTCAGCGGATATGCAGCCTGGGACAAATGGGAATACAGCGGCGTTGAAAGTGCCGTAAGGAAATGCTGGTACTGCCAGCTTGCCTACTGGATACATAAAGATATCGTCGATACCATAAAGTATATGAACCAGGGCTTTAACAGCACAACAAAATCATCAGTAAAAAGACTTCTCGATGTGCGATTTGCCAACCGCACTGCTATTTCTGAACTGCCTGTTTATGTGACTGCCGCAGGCAAAGGCTTGTGTCAACCATGGACCGGCAGAATATGCAATGACCAGATAGATGTCGTACACTTCGACCTGTCGGTGGTTATCAAAGCGGACGATGTATTAAAATTTATGGCCGCACTATGCAGCGAAAAGGAGCATACTTTTGCCGGATACAAAGGCAGCCAGAAACCTGAAAAATACAAACATAATCAAATAACTATCCTTCAAAGCAGTATCGAACCGATAGACAGAGAAAGTTCGGAACATAAAAGATATTATTATGGAGAAAATGCCGTTGTTCTGCTGAATCTTGTCTGTGAGTATGATTTTATCCGACAAGGTTATGATCCCATAAAGCCGAAATTTATTCAGGTAAATGACATAAATGGCGTAGTAGCAGGAGCGCAGCCGCAGCAACAACGGGCTCCTCAAGCGCAAGATCGAGGGGAGTAGAGGCTGTGGAGGCAATACGATAGTTGAATAAAAACGATATACGGAATACAGTAAGTAAAAATGTTTGTTAAAAACGGAATTCATAAATTTTGATTTGTTGATGTTATGAGCAGTAAAAAAGGAAATATAGTCGAGCTTTTTATTGATAAGGCAATACTGGCTGTTGCAGGTCTTGTCTCAGTAGTAATACTTTTGACCTTTGTTATAAGCACTACAAAGATTGAGTATAAAAACAACTGGTATGGTCCGGCAGAAATAGACAAAGAGATCAACAGAAATGCGCTCAAACTGCGTGATAAACTGCAAAAAGACCCAAATACAGCCAACCGGTACAAATCCCAAAAATCTCAATATCTGTCGAAATTGGAAGATTCGATTAAACAAATTGATACTGCGATACAGTATCCGCTGGCAGGATATGCAAGCAAGGCCCAGGAAGATCAACACAGGATTTACAGAATTCCATCAGTGCCTCCGATAGAAAAGCCCACCTCGGCTATAGCAAAAATGGCGGCATTTGTGCCTACAGAAGAGCTTACACCCACGGTTACCTATCAAACTGTAGAAACAAAACTTGAGGATATAGACCTTGTAACCGTCGAATCTGCTATAAACGCAAAACAGATTTACACTGATTTCCAGGAAGCTTTTGCAGGCAAGGGTGTTCGGGAAGCGTGGCGAAGTGGACAGTATGCAAAACCTGTTTTTGCAAAAGTTGAGCTTCAAAGAAAAATTCAACAATCTGATGGAAGCTGGAGCGACTGGGCTGAAGTGCCGCGAACAAAGATTTGTTATCTGAAAAAAAGCCTGCGGATTCCGAATAAGGCCAGCGAATACGACATGGGAATATCGCTTGTTCAATTTGCTAAAGACGAATTTCGCGGCGAAATACTTCAACCGCCGGTTTATTATAATGCAATACCTGGTGTACCGTGGATAAGCCCATCATTTTATAATGAAAGGCAGAAGGAAATCACCAAACAGCAGGATGAAGCCCGCCGTTTGCAGATTGAAGCGGAAAAAGCGGAAAAAGCGAAAAAGCTTCAGGATAAAGCGAATCAGCCTTCTCGACAGCCGACTACAACAAAGCAGCCGACAAGGTCTTCCGGCGGCGATACTGGTGAAGGCGCACCGTCCAAAGCGTCTGCCGCCGGCGGGGCGAAGGAATCTGTAACGCCAAGAACA
>JBEKEA010000075.1:0-5012 GCA_050014075.1 Sedimentisphaerales bacterium
ATGTATTTTTCCGGTACAACAGATGGCACAAATATATCGCGACAGATACAAAACACCATGTCCCGAATTCAGGGTTGAGTATGAAATTAAATTTATATGAGTGCATCGGCATATTGATAATCAGGCATCCGATGCTTAAGAACATCACTATAATTCCACCGGCCTGTATTAGTATGCTACCGTAACGCAGCCCAATTAACGCCAGTATAACCGCCTCAGAAGCCCATGTGATTGTCGTTGGATTCAATTTCAGATAAAGAGGTACGGCAAGAGTAACAAAGAAAACTCCTATCGCCTGCAAAACCATCTGAAGATTAATATCCTCTTTGCATCGGCGATTTACAATCGCTGAAACTGCAAAATGCACTAAAGACAAAACAACCGCCGACAGAGCAAGATAAGTCCTGTATGAATCAAAAAGAATAACATATAAATAATATAAAGTTATTGCTGCATTGGCCAGTATCAGCAATACATCTTCTTTATCGGATTTGACTTTATTCACCAATCCATAGATTATCGGCAAAACCAGATAAACAATGAAAAATGCGCCAAGCCAACTTAATACAAATGATATCTGATTAATATCAAGAGTTTTGCCGGCGCAAAGTATGGATTTATATTCTGAGCCGTTGAACCAAATCGTATAAAGTATAAATGTTCCTATAAATGAAAGAAAATTTACCGCTCTCCATCCTCGATAATACGCGCAAAGCATCGCGCCGGCACCGAGAATCAGGATATAAACAAACAACGGGTTTGGAGAAGTTATTTTTGACAGCACAATGATAGGTGCTGAAAATCCGCCAAGCAAACTCAAGAAGGCAATTAATATCTCGTCCAATATCACAGCATAAAGCATAGCTGATACGGTAATCAGCGTTGCCAGGACAAAAGAGGGTATATAACCGATTAAACCGTAAATCTGATATGCCGCAAAAACCGCAGCGTATAATATGGCAAATCCTAACGCCGTTACGCCTTTGGCAACTATGCCGTAACCTCTTCGCCTTGTTATTTCACCAACTAAAAGAGCTATAAAACCAAAGACCGTAACCGCAGTTATCTTGCCGAGCGGACCTATTGAAAAATTGTCATAGGCATATTTGAGAAAGAATCCAACACCGGCAAAAATAGTTATTATGCCGGCCACAAGTATCCATCTTGTGCCTATTTTCTGCTCAAGAGCGACGATTTCTCTGCCATCCTTTTCTTTTTCCTGAATGATATATGAATCAACCTTTTCTTGTGGCACTGGCGGCGGCAACTGTTGTTCAATTTTCGGCGGTTTAATTACAGGCTTTTGAACAGTTTCATAACGTTCGGAAACAGCTTTAATTTCCTTTTGATTCTCAGGAGATTTCTTACTCGTTCTGCTTAGGGCAATAAGCGAGATTATAAGTGCAGTCGGCCCTGTCAAAACACAAAAGACGGCCAATAAAATTAATACGACATAGATATCATGCATTTTACTACTCCTCAGGTCTTATGGCCTGTTTTTCCAGATAATCCTTTATTTGTGAAAAAACCATTGTTCTAATTTCTTCAGATTCATTAAACAATTCATGTCTGCATTTTTCAACTAATTTCACCTGGGTATTGCTGAATTTAGATTGAATAAACCTGATATTGTGCCGCCAATTGATAATGTTGTCTTTCAATCCCTGAATAACAAATACCGGCCGGTTAGAAATTTTCGCATCGGCAATCCTCTGGTCCCATTTGAACATAGCAGCGACCCATTTAAGCGAAATCTTTTTGGCCTGCAGAGGATCTTTGTATTTTATAAATCTCAAAAAATCCTTATCCGATGAAACTTTGCGAAAAACTCTGGGCACAAAACTGCTAAACAAGCGGCTTATCGAAAACCCGATTTTTTCCAATAACCACCAGTCGGTTCGTTCTAATGGAGCGGCTAAAATTACTTTATCGAAATCACTTCGACTTCGCTCAGTGCAGGCGAGCAGATATTCCAATATTACCGCGGCGCCGGTGCTGTGGCCGATGATGTGATACTGGCCGTTTAGTTTCGGTCTGATTATTTTCATAAAATCGTTTAGCGAATCGCTGTATTGTGAAAAATCATCAATCGCAGTCGGCTCGCCGGAAGATAAGCCGTGGCCGGGCAGGTCGAAAACGGCAACGGCAAAACCGGCTTCAACCAGATATTTGATAAGTTTACTAAGCAGGCCGCAATGATTCAAATAGCCGTGAATTAAAATAACCGTCGCTCTGTATTCCTTTGGTCTTAATCCCGTTAGAGACAAGGCATCATTGACGCCTGTCGGTCGTTGCGAACGGCCTGTCTCTAACGGGATAAATATATGCCCTGCCAATTCAAAGCCGTTTGATTTAAACTGGACAAATTCGTGCGCAGCAGCGGCGATGTTGAGGCCGTAAAACTTTAGATAGTTTTCAATCGTATCGAAACGGCTGTTAAGCATTTTTAGCCTTGTTTTTCGCTTCAGATACACGGACGACTACATAAGCAACAAGCGCAAAAACAAAGAAAACCAGAAGCATCCACGCAATACCCTGAAGCGTTCCGATTGTAGCCCGATAAGCCTCAAATACCCAGCGATCCGTAGTCAATTGGACAATCTCGGCATCTTTATAAACCTGCGATTTTGTAACATATTTTTCGAGGTCCCAAATCCTTACGCCGCTGGAGATGCCGGTTACGTATATGGCGAACTTAAGATATTTCGACCATGCTTTGCTAATCTGGTCAGAGATGATTCGGTCGAGAATGTTATCCAGCGGCTTGCTGAAAAACAAAACTACAATCGTCGAGACAGCAAACGCAATTATAAACGTCGCGGCTAAAAGTGTAATAAACATTTTTTTCTCCCTTCAAAAAATCGTTAATTATTATTGTATCATACAATATTTTTCTCTGGAACTTGTTTCTTATTCCATAGTAATTTGCGTAACAGATAGTCAATTGCAATATAAATCGCTAAAGTTATCATTAAGCTAATTATAGCGAACCATGGAGGCTTGATGCGGGAGAAGCCATCACTAGTAACGAAAAAGCTGGTAAAAAAGGGTATCTCACTTGGCCAACTTATATACTTACTGATATAATAAAGAAAATAAAACCCATATCCCTGCCAGTGGTAACTTACTTCATAGCCACACCCAAGCAATACACCCAAAAAATCCAATATAATTACTAATAACCAAATAGAAGTGAATACATTTCGCCCAATTAATCGTCCTATTTTCATAATCCAACGCATCGGTTACGCTCCTTTTTAAAAATTTCCAGATATGAGAGTCACAATACTCCCCAGCATACCGATAATGAACAAAACGGGGCAGACGATAATAGCCAAAATGAAAAAAACGGGTTCATCTCCGCCTTTTCCCCAAAATTCTTTACCGAAAAGAAGAATAAGCAGGCCGTAAACCAGATTATGCAGAATGACACAAACTGGAATAGCCGCGGCTGAGGCGCCGGTCAATAAGAAAAATATTCTTCGTATGAGCGGCTCTTTTAGTTTCACGGTCAGCACTAATAGTGCTATTGCAAGAGCGAAAAAGACAACCGCGATAACAACCAAAAGAAGCCTCTTATACTCCCACCGGCTCCCCAAGCCAGGGTGGGCGACCAGGGCGGCAAAAATTACAACCAGCGCCCAGAAAATAACGTTTCTTATTTGAGTTGTTTTAGTTTCCATTTTTTTCTCCTATACCGTTAATGAAAATTCCAAAATACTCGATGTCATTTCGACCGAAGTGGAGAAATCTTTTTTAATAGATTCCTCAACTGCGCTTCGCTCCGCTCGGAATGACGGAAAAATTGTTAATATATTAACTTTTAATTGAAATTTTTTATTCTTTTCCGCTGATATTGGTTCTGACATTTTCGAGAACTGATATTATTTTTTTCAGTTCATCTTTGTTAAAGCCGGCCATTGCCTGTTTAATCATCCTGTCATACAATGGTTCGGCTTTTTCAAACGCTTTTTTGCCTTTGGCGGTCAGTTTAATTATGTTTGTCCGCCTGTCGTCGGAAACGGATGTGCGTGTAACAAGCGATGCCTTCTCCATTCTGTCTATAAGCGTTGTGATATTGGCGCGGTTGACAAGCATCATTTCGCTAAGCTGCACCTGGCTAAGGCCGCCGTGGCTGCCGCTTTGAAAGGCGAGAAGCATTAAAACGTTAAACTGGACATCTGTCAGGTCCAGCGTTTTAAAAAACTCATCGGCACTTTTCTTCAGGCCTGTTGCCGTATAGTAGATATTCAGCAGTGCCTCGTGCTCGAGCATCTCGAAACCTTTTTTCAATTTTAATTCTTCTTTAAGTGCCATAGTTATTTTCTCATTATTATATTGTTCATATATAAACTATATATATACTAACAATAAATAAATTTTAATTTGAGCTATTGTTTGCCTCTTGAAATATGCGGCAAAGCCATATAAAATATAAGCTTATGGAAAGGATATAATAGAAGATTAAACTCGAAATACGAAGTCCGAAATTCGAAACAAATTCGAAATTTTAAAGGCTCAAAACATTTAAACTTGATTCCCGCTTTTGCGGGAATGACACGATTAGGCTTGGATGAAAAATACTGAAAAAAGACAATTTATACTGGCATCTGCATCGCCGCGAAGAAAAGACCTGCTGGCAAAGGCAGGTTACAAATTCGACGTTGTTGTCTCAAATATAGATGAGTCCAGCCTGCCGATAAAAGGCTTGTCCCCAGAGCGATTTGCCTGCATCGCGGCTATCGCCAAGGCAAATGACGTAGCCAAACGATTCAAAGACAGGCTTATCGTCGCATCAGATACGGTTGTGGATTATAACGGCGAAATTATCGGCAAAGCGGAAAACGCTGGGCAGGCCGAGCAGATAACGAGAAAGCTATTCAGCGGGCCGCACAGGGTTATAACCGCAATCGCAATGGTTAAAAAAGATATCGGCCTTGAAAAAGTTGAATACGATTCTACAACTGTTTATCCTACAGGAATGAGTGAAAAGCAAATCGAGGAACATATCG
>JBEKEA010000076.1:0-4016 GCA_050014075.1 Sedimentisphaerales bacterium
CGATATGATGAAAAACAGGGATTTTGAGAGCCACACGGTGGGTCTGCAATTAGTAGTGCCTTTAGGCAATGAGGCGGCGAAAAGCCGGCTGCTTGAGGCGCAGTATCGTAAGAGACAGAGGTTGTTCACAAAGGAAAACCGGCGGATACAGATTGAGACAGAGGTGCTCGGCGCTATAGAACAATTAGAGGCGAACTGGCAAAGTATTTTGGCGGGCAGACAAAACTCGATTTTAGAAGGCCGGCTGTATGAGGCGGAGAAAAGACAGTTTACTCTCGGGCTTCGCACGGCTACCGACGTTTTAGACGCACAGGCGAAATTCGCAAACGCCCAGAGCACCGAGATACTGGCGCTGACGGAATATCAGATAGCGCAGGTGGATTTGGCATACGCGACGGGGACGCTATTGGGTGCGGCAAAAATCCGCTGGCAGCCGGGGGTAACAGACGACAAAAATGGGGCGCCAATCGAATAAAATATCCGCAAATACAGGTCAAGCTCGTAAATCCTTGTAAAACAACAGCTTAAAGATGTCGATTTTTTTTGAAAAAACAGCAAAAGGGCTTGCAAAAGGCGGGACAATAAGCGTATAATAAATAATGAAAAGTGAGCGAAGACGCTCAGAGTTCTTTTCTTCCGTATTAAGTATTTGGTTTCTGTGGGACAGTGGACGTATAAGCTTGTTATATTTTTACCACTGTCTCATAAAAGCCGGAGTTGCTTCCAACTCCGGCTTTTTTTATTTGTTTCAGCGGAAAAACCCAGGTTCCGTAAATGCTATGGTTTTTGAACCGACAGGTCTTCGAGCGAAATCCAGTCAATGGCAGCAGATAAACCCGCTGGGCCGGCGCATTTTACCCATACCGTAATTGAATCAACGCGGGGGGGTAGAGTAATATCCTTGATTTCCTGCCCGTCAATGGTGTGTCCTGTCGATATTTCTGCAAATTGACCTGTAGAATGGGCTGTGCCCACCTTTATTGCTGCCTCTGGAACAGATAGAGCATCAAGCCCGGCCATTTGTCTTGGGATAAAGTCGCGTTTATCAGGACTATTCGGCGCTGCGTGCACCGAAACGGACCCATTTTTTTCATTAGGTTCGCTTAACGTAGCCACTCTCGTCTTTACTCTGTAAGTATGTCCCGGCGTCAGGCCGATGAACTTCCTGAAAACACCTCCTGTGCCGCCTTTGGCTCCGGTATTTATGACTTGGTAAAACGGCTTGGTCTCCGGCGTTTTAACGGGGTCATACCCCTGAGTTGTAATTTTTGTATATTCTTTTCTTATGCCCTCTGCCAGCCGAATCTTACCCTCATTGGTATCTAAAGCCCAGGGCTGCCAGTTCGGAGCTATCCCGCTTGTAAAAGGAACTCCGTATAACTCTTCCTGAATGTTATTATTGAGGTGCATAACCGCAGCGTTTGAAGGAATATCATTACGCACCCCATATACCCAGATAACAAGGTCGCTTGCGATATTTGAGAGAGCATCTTTAGGCGTCATACCTATTTTCATATAATAACCAAGCTCACTATCCTTGACTTTTGAATAGGAATAGTCATTCAAATTGACCTCATAACTTTCTGATTTTCCCGGAAGAGTGATGCCTCCAATATATTTGTGAAAGCTAATTCTAATTGAATCATATTCATTGGGCGAAGGGTTAATCCATCTTATCGCAATGGTATTGGTTTCCGGGGCATAGTTGCAGGTTAAAGAATAAGGCGGCTGAGGAATGTTTAATCCGATTTCAGTTCCGGCGATTATATACCACCCGCAAGCGCCTGGTAATTTCAATTCACCGCCGGATGAAGTAACGACTCTTTTCCACGTTTCTCTGGGGCCGCTACGAACAATTCCCCAGCCGAAAGGATTTGTTTGGTCAATGACATCCGCCAGCCGGCTTATCACCTTTTCAGACGATTCGCCAACTGTTGTCTCAACGGTTGCGTATTTATTGGCTTTGCCGCCTTGATATTCACAAAATATTAACGTTCCCCCTGATGCCTCACCGGTAAAGGTAAAGCAACACATTCCCTGCTCTGGTTTCCCCGGCGGAGCATCCGAGCAATTTCGTGCAAATAATTCAGTCGCAGCCAGTAAGATGCTGCTTATAATAACCATAAAAACCATTGTTTTATTTTTTCCCGTGCACATAATTTAATCCTTCCTTTCCCGCCACAGGCGGATAAGTTTTTTAAATTTGATATTACCACCATGTTATTTTACAGGGACCCGGCTGCCCATAATTTATATTCGTGTCAAAAGTTAAATCTTGTTTGCACCAGCCGGCTTTTTGACCGTTAACAACGGTAGTAAAGACAACTTGCCAATTATAATAGCCTATAGTTCCTTCATCACAATCGTCGCATCCCCACGGATAGCATTCCGGGTCTTGTGGAGGGATATCTCGGGCTATATGCCTTGTGGCCGTAATACGACAGCCCGCATTGTTTTTCAAAATCCAAAAGTAGTTCCGCCCGCAATTATAAACGCATAGACCAACGCGTGTATTATTGCACCAAAAATTATATGCACAGTAATAATCGAATTCCGGCGTTTCCTGGCATGCTACATATAATTTGCTACTACAACGGTCGTAGCAGGGGTCGCTTACTATTTCATCATACCAGCAATCATATTGTCCACAGGGGCCGATGTTAGTAAACCCAATAGACTGCCAATTCCCAAATACTCCTGGATCGGGACTATTCAAATCGTCGCAATAATTCTTCATCCAATCGGTGGCAAGAATGGAATAATCCTTAAAATCGACGAATCCGCTTCCATCAAGGTCTTCTGGCTCGTTCGTATATAAAAGCCAATGTGCCGTATAAATTGCGAGATCATTTATATTCACAATTGAATTGTTATCAAAATCAGCAGATACACCCCGAGCAGAAGGAGTTAATATTCCCGCAGCCATTATTATAATTATGGACAAAACTATTTTTATTCTGCACATAATTTTCCCCTTTCCTTATTGCGTTTTAATTTTTCTTTTTTCTCTCACATTTTTCCTCTAAGGCGGGCGAAAATTAAAAGCACCGCCGCATCACATCCCCGTGGGCCCGGAAGAGCCCGTGAAGAACGCGAAAGCTGACGGTGCTCATTGCAAACTGACAATGAGCACCGAGGCCTTCCAAACGGTTCTTCACTCATAAACTTCCGGTTCACGGGAAACGTTTGAAATCTCAGTACTGTTCGATATTCACTTTTTCTGCGTTATTACCTAAACGTCTGACTATTTTGGCAGCAGCAATATCCGATGATGAAATCTCTTTCAGCCATTAGTATTCTATAGCTGCTGGGCTTTATAATGCAAGTTAAATTATAAAAAAAATTAGGGTAAGTCAAATCGTCGGAGTAGTCCGTCTGCGGCGGATAAAAACCGGGGTTAAATACGACTTTAATCAGGATATTGAGATTAACACTGGGAGCTTGCGCTGACGTGAGCGGCCAGAAGTATGTGTCGAAGGCGGTCAACGTTGAGCTTGTCTAAGTAATCTTCGGTGAAGTCAAGCTTGAAGCGGCCTTTGAAGTTCCTGATGCGTTTTTTAAGCTCAGCCCTGTCGAGCGCCGCGATTGAGGTTGCCGTCTGCTCGAAAAAATCTCTCGAATTCATTGCATCACCATTCCAAAATAATGACGACCAGGTTTCATTATATTAACAACTACGACGTCGGCTTTATAAACGTTCGGCTTAGAAAGGAAATTGATACCCCGTATTTTTAGTATGAAAATCGGGCAAAGATGTGAAAAAATTTTGTTTGTGTGCGGCGTTTGGTCTGATAAGTTTTAGGTATGCTGACGAAGGAGCTAAATTATGATTTGCCGGCGGAGCTGATAGCGCAGCAGCCGGCGGAAATCAGAAGCGAATCTCGCCTGCTGGTTTTGGAACGTAAAACCGGCTCAATCACCGACAGCCGGTTTTCGGATATTGGCCGATACCTGCGACGGGGCGATTGTCTTGTGCTCAATGATACAAAGGTATTGGCGGCGAGGTTTTACGCGAG
>JBEKEA010000077.1:0-3792 GCA_050014075.1 Sedimentisphaerales bacterium
TATCAATATGCCGATGCACTCATATAAATTTAATTTCATACTCAACCCTGAATTCGGGACATGGTGTTTTGTATCTGTCGCGATATATTTGTGCCATCTGTTGTACCGGAAAAATACATTGCAGCAGCAGAATGCATTGCTTTCGCAAATTTTTTACGGGTTGTCGGCGCTTTTGCTGTTTGCGGCAAGTTCAATGGAATGGTACTATCATTGCGAATATAATCTGCTTGTCGGCACCGGCATAAATTGTATTGCACAAGGTCAATTAATAATTTTCTCTGCGGTCGTATTGATGTTTCTTCCTCAGTTTCTCTGTCCCAATGGAATATTATCTGAGGTTTTATCCGGGGTCTTACTGGTAAGCGGTGCAATATTTACGATTATCGCGTTAGGACATTTACATAGCGGCAGCTTTATAATTTTTGTAAACCCGGATTTCGCAGCCGTTTTTGTCTTTCTTTTGGCTATATTAATCTGCCAGATTAAATATAGACGAACTTCAGATGCCCACCTGATTTCGCAGATTATTTATGGTTTGTTAGGCCTGCTGTTGTTGTCTGCGGTGGCTGCTGAATGGTACTGGCATTGCAAATATAATATTGTTACGGGGGAAAATATTCTGTTGATGAAAGGTCTGGTAGTCATATTCACGGTGGTTATGCTGCTTTTTGTTATTCGTCCGATTTCTCCGGGCGGTATTGTCTCTGCTGTTCTGGCTGCGGCTTTGGCAACAATCGGAGCGATGTTTACTATAACTAATTTCTCCTCATTCCATAACAGCAGTTTCATAATTTTTGTAAATACCGATATGGCAATAGCCCTTTCTTTTATAGTTGGTTTATTTCTGGCAGCCTGGCTGTTTGGGCGAAATAAAGAGGAAGAATATAATGGTAAAAGCTTTACGGTTGCATTTGCGCTTGGGGCGATATTTATGCTATGGATAATTCTCACCCAGGAAATATATCTTTACTGGTATTGTAAAAATTGTTTTGCCGGGCCGGTGCATAACTGGAAATTTCTTGCCCAGATGTATATATCAATAATGTGGGCGATTTACGGAGCGGCTTTAATGGTGATAGGATTCTGGCGGAAAATCAGGACTTTGCGATATATCAGCATCGGCCTGTTTGCGATATTGTTGGTAAAGGTATTTCTAATAGACACTCAGGAAATCAAAAATATATATCGTGTTGCAGCTTTTATGGTTACAGGTATTACTCTGGTAGGCATATCTTATCTTTATCAGTATTTGAAGAAAAAAGGTTTCTTTGATGCTTTATTCGAAGATAAAAAACTTTCAGATTAGCGGCAATAAAAAACCCCGGCATCCCTTGCTCGGGACCGGGGTTTTAAATCTAAACCCTATACCCTAAACCCTATTATTATTTTTTATCAAGGTCGAACGGCGAAATAAAATCACCATATTTCTTGCCTGCTTCCTGCAGCCGTTTTTTCTGTGCGGCCAAAACCTTGAATACTTCAGCGGGCGCTTCAGCGACGTTTTCGCGATGGAATTTCTCGACCCGGTCTATCTTGTCAAGGTTCTCTTTTACGCGGATTGTAAACTGATTGACATAATCAGCCTGGGTGTAATCTTTTTTAAGAACCTCTTTGAATAATTTTTTGAGGTCTTCGAATTTTGGAATTAATCCGGTCGGTGCTGCCACGGCATCTGCTTCGCCATGAACCCTAAGCTCCATCCACTTTACCCATACGTGTTTATCGCGAACGCCATTGACGAATTTGCCGTCTTTGTCCCGCAGGAAGTAATTTACGCCGAACACCAGCGGCGGATTTTTGAATTTCTTGCCGAAATCGAGATTATTCTTAACATATTTGCCCAGCGAAATCGCGACGAAGTCCTGGATACTCATCAGGTTAATCTCCGGCACACCTTCCTTGCCGATAGTTGCAAAAGTCGTCTCGGTTTCCAGCGATGCGCCGTAAGCGATAATGCCGTGTTCCCAGTCGAAGCCCTGCTGGCAGGGGACGTAGGATTTTGCATCGCGTCCGCCATACATAATGCCTGCCAAATCCACGCCTTTCGGATTGTCTAATTCCGGGTCGCAGTTCTTCAAGGCATCCAAAGCTACAGCATATCGTGCATTTTTATGTGCACAGAGGATTTCCTTGCCATTGGCATCTACTGCGTCTTTGTGCCATTGACCTGAATAATTTTCGCCGTCAGCCGGAATATCGATTCCCATACCCAGCCAATAAGGTTTTCCATCTTTTATCAGAACATTGGAAAAAATCACTTCGCCCGGCTTTGTCAGCATATCCCAAATCGCGGGGTCGTCTTTTTCGGTAACATTCTGAATAATGCCGAAGATGCCGAATTCAGCGTTTACCGCCTTGCATTTACCGTTAACGTTTCGGAAATATGCAATATCGTCGCCGAGGATTGTTTCGCCCGGCAGCATTGCCGTTGAGGTTTTGCCGCAGGCGCTTGGAAATGCGCCAGCCAGATAGGTTTTTCTTCCGCCTTTGCCGTAAATGCCGGAAAGGAACATATGTTCCGCGAGCCATCCTTCGCGGTCGGCTTTGCGGATAGTCAATCGCAGAGCCAGTTTCTTCAAGCCGATTGTATTTCCGCCGTATTGGGTATTGACGGCATAAACGGAATCGGTTGTGTAATCTATATAGATGCGTTTTTTGTCGTGTTCGATGCTGACCATACGGTCGTCCATTTTGCCGCAGGAATGAAGCGTAGCGAAAAATTTAGCCTTTGCTCCTAAGCGTTTAAACTCTTCATAGCCAAGCCGATACAGCAGGTTCATACTGTGCGAAACATAGAATGAATCTGTGCATTCGACACAGGGAATGCTGAATTCTGAATTATTGGGACCAAGGGTCATAAAGCGGACAGACATCGTTCTGCCTTTCATCGAGCCGTCCAGCAGGCCTCGAACTTCCTTCAAGCCTTCTTCTCTTTCGATTTGGTTAAGAGCCTTGCTGAGGGTCTCGTTCTTTGGAACCAGGTATTTGGTAACTTCTCTATCGCGTCCCTGGTCTTGCATTCCATCGAAGTGGATAGTATGTCCTTTAATTTTGAGGGGCTTTTCTTCGCCGGTCGCAACGGCCTGCTTGCGCGTATATTCGATATCTTCCGGCTTATCAGTAGAAACGAAGACCTTTGCCGGCTTTGTCAGCTCAACGGCATCAGCGATAAACTGGTAAAGCTTATCGTTTGCGATAGCTGATAATTTGCTGAAATTGTCTTTGTCCAGTTTTTCCTGCAGGAACTGTTTTGCGTTTTCTACTGCCATAGTGCCTCCTATTTTTATAAACGAGGATTATTTAGAGGTTTTTGCCAGCAATTATTTTTTGCTTTGGTTACGCGCAAAAACCGACGGATATTAGGAATTTAATGCAACAAAGTCAAATTATTTGTATAAATTTTTGAAATTTTTCATTCATTACATATTAAACATCTTTTTTGTTCAGTTTATTAATGGCAAGTTCAGACAATTAAGACATTTTGTGTTTGTATTGTCTTTTGCGAATAAACGCCTATAAAAAAATTATTACGGAGCTAATTTAAGTAAAACAGCCATTTTTGAGAATAAAAATAGGAATATTTTAATTTAAAAAATTTTTAATAAAAAATTGTTTTTATAGGACATATTATAGAGAAAAATAGGATATGGATAAAAAGAGCTATAAGCTCTGAAATAGCGTTTTCAGCACTGAAATCAGCATTTTTTTTATTTTTTCCTTGATTTTTGTATGGCAGAATGATAATATACATTCGTGCTTATGTTGCCGAACGATGTTAGCACGTAAAGAAAC
>JBEKEA010000078.1:0-3525 GCA_050014075.1 Sedimentisphaerales bacterium
GTGCCGCTACAAAAGCGCTTTGCCAAACTGCATTTGTCATTCGTTTCAAGACAAGGAATACAAGTAAAGTATTTGCTATATGAAGGATAAGATTTGTAATGTGAAAACCCGCAGGGTTGAGACCGAAAAGCTCCCCGTCCAGTATATACGACAGTAAGGTCAATGGATTCCATGCAGAAGCGGTAAAAGCCCAGCGGATACTATCAATGGAAAAACCGTTTAGAACGTGGGGATTTGCATATACGTAATCATTATCGTCATAATTGACGAAATCAAAATTCCTGACCTGCCAGAAGACCAGCAAGGAACTAACGGCTAAGGCGAAATAAATCAAAAGGATAAGAGATTTTTTTACCTGTTGGGGCATAGGTAGCAATATATTTACATGAACATTTGTTGTCAAGGAGTAAAATGGGTTACGGCCGGCCCGTAAGAATGACAAACAGTAAAAGTCCTGCAAAGGTTACATTTTATTTGTTAATCTGATTTAAGAGGTCGTTTGCGAACTGGGAGTTTAAAGACTTAAGAATATTATATTCTGCCATAGCGGAATTTTTGTCGCCTACCGCCAGGTAAGCAGTGCCAAGATTTTTGTGCGCCTCAACATAATCCGGCTTAATTTTTATGGCCTGCTTAAAGGCCTCTATCGCCTCGGACAAACGGCCAAGCTTGCCGTAAGCAACGCCAAGATTAAGGTGTGCCTTGGCGTAATCTGACTTGATAAGTATCGCCTGTTTAAAGGCTTCTATCGCCTCGGTGCTGCGGCCAAGCTCGCCGTAAGCAACGCCGAGATTATAGTATGCCTTGGCTGAATCCGGCTTAATTTTTATGGCCTGCTTATAGGCATCTATTGCTTCAGGCCAGCGGCCAAGATTGCTGTAAGCGATGCCGAGATTAACATGCGATTCGGCTAAATTCGGCTTGATTTTTATGGCCTGCTTACAGTTATCTATCGCCTCGGACCAGCGGCCAAGATCAACATAAGCAATGCCAAGATTATTATACGCGATATAATTGTTTTGCGTTACCGCCAGTGCGTGTGAAAAAAGTACAAAACTGTTTTTCCAATAGCTTACCTGCCGATGAGCGCATATTCCCAGGGCAGTCAGCACAATCACCATCGATACGCCCAAAGCAATTTTTCGTTGAGGCCATTTTGCCGTCAATTGGGGCAAGCCCCAGGCGATGATAATAAATAAACCTGTAAGAGTAATATAAGTGTAGCGGTCGGCCATAGCGTGTCTGCCGACCTGGATAAAGCCGATAACGGGAATGAGTGTTCCAAGATACCAGAACCAGCCTGTAACGAGATATCGGTGATTTTTGGCCAGTCGAATTACAAGAATTGTTACTATCAACAGGACAGCGGCTGAAATCACTGCGTATAAAACGGATACGTTTTCATAGGGATTCGGATAAAACACCGCCAGGCGGCTTGGCCAAATCATCTTTTCTATATACCTGGCATAAGAGATAAAGGCGTTGCCGATGCGAAACTTTAAAGCCAGCGAGGCAAAAATCGCCTCGCTGTTTTGCTGGGCAAGAAAAGTAATGACACTTGAAGCAATCGAAAAAACAATAAAAGGTATTTTTTCCCAAACCAAACGATAAATAACCTGCCTGTCAAAATGTTTTATACGATTGAGAGGCCAATAGTCCAGCAAAAGTAATACAAACGGCAAAGTAACAAGCATGGGCTTTGACATAAGGCCCATCGCAAAAATTAATAAGACAAGCAGATAGCGCACGGCACCGGGCTGCTTGACATATCGCGCATACGCCAACATTGTCAGCAGCCAGAAAAAGGTGCTTAATACATCTTTTCGCTCGGAAATCCAGGCAACTGATTCAACGTGAAGCGGATGAAGAGCAAACAAAGCCGCCACAAACGCGCTTTGCCAAAGAGCGCCGGTCATTTTTTTAATGACCGTAAAGAGCAGAAAGGTGTTTGCAAGGTGCAGGAGAAGATTTACAAGATGAATCCTGCCGGGACTGGGGCCGAATAACTGCCTGTCCAAGGCAAGCGAAAGCCATGTCAAAGGGTGCCAGTTTGCCGCATGGCCGGTCGTAAAAGCCCACCAGACGGCGTCAGCGGTCAGGCCGTTTAAAACGTGGGGATTTTCAGATACGTAATCATTATCGTCATAATTGACAAAATCAAAATTGCGGATCTGCCAGAAGACCAGAAATGTGCTGACTATTAAGGCGAAATAAATCGAAATGACAAGAGATTTTTTTACCTGTTCTGGCATAGACAGCAATATATTTACACGAACATTTATTGTCAAGAAGCAAAACGAGTTACGGTCAGCCTATAAGAGTGAGAAACCGCCATCGAAGACAGAGAGGCTGATACAAACCAACTTTTCTCTTTAATCATATTGTTTTCTATAGTAAACTATTCGGTTGATTAATGTTTTAAAGTTTTACAGGAGATAGGTATGGAATATGCGGTTGGCAGAGCAGGTCAAGTTATAGCCGCTATGTTACTTATGATAAAAACACTGAGTAATATAAATCGTGAACGCCTTTTCCTTTTTTCAATCCTTTTTGTATCCTTGATTTTGTTTCTCGGCAATCTTGGACAACAATGTTTATGGCAGGATGAAGCACAAACCGCTTTAGTCAGCAAAACCATACTGACTGACGGCATACCGAGAGGCACTGATGGCAAAAATTTCTTTTCTCAGGAGTTGGGCAGTGAATATGGCGATAATTACATCTGGAAATGGCATACCTGGCTGCCATTTTATGTTTTGGCGGCTTTTTATAAATTGTATGGAATCAGCACTTTTATTTCCAGAGTTCCCTTTGCACTTTTCGGAATAAGCTCTGCCTTTATGACTTATCTGCTTTGCAGGGCAATTTGGGAAGACAAAAAAATCGCTTATGCCGCGGCAGTACTTTTGATGACATGCGTTCCATTTTTAATTTTGTCCAGACAATGCCGTTACTACAGTATGGCCGCATTCTTTTCATTGTGGGCACTGCATTCTTATATAAAAATTCTTGACGGGAAAAAGTTTGCTTATGTCGCTTTTATTTTATCATCGACCTTTCTTTTTCATACCCACTATATATATTGTGCACCGTTGTTTTTCAGCGTTTTGCTGCACGCCTTGCTTTTTTATCGAAAAAAGCTGCTGATAATGATATTCCTGATCGCAATTATGATTTTAATCAATATTCCCTGGATAATATGGCTGTCCGGAATCAAATACAGAGAGAGTTATAATCGGGGATTTTTCGAAATCAAAAAATACCTTCTATTCCAAAACGAATATGTCGAACAAATACGCCGGTATGTTTTCTCGCCATATTTGCTTTTGGCCGTTCCGGCAGCAGCTATTATGTTTAAGATAAGGAAACAGCCCATTTTTTCCGGAGGTTCGAAATACGGGAAAATGTTATGCCTGTTAATATTTTTCGCAGCCTCGACAATAGTGACACTTTCATTGATAAGTCCTGTGAATTCTTTCCGTTATTTATCTCCGATAATACCTATTCTTATTATTTTTGCAGCTT
>JBEKEA010000079.1:0-3197 GCA_050014075.1 Sedimentisphaerales bacterium
ACGACCGATATGCTCTTGGACGGCGTTCATTTCGACCTTAAAACCGCCACCTTGAAACAGGTGGGCTATAAGGCAATGGCGGCGAGTTTAAGCGACTGCGCCGCGATGGCAACAATCCCCGTAGCGGCGGTTGTCAGCGTGGCATTACCCGGTGATTTCAAAAGTGAACAGCTTAAGGAGTTGCACTCAGGCATAATTGATGCCGCTGACAAATTCGCCTGCCCGCTTATAGGCGGCGATATCACAAAATGGGCTGATAGCTCGAAATTCGCCATAAACGTAACGATGCTGTCAAAACCCTCGGCTCATCATCTGCCCGTCCGCAGAAACGGCGCCAAGGTCGGCGATGCTATATGTGTTACCGGCTCTCTCGGCGGGGCGTTATTAGGCAAACATCTGAATTTTACACCCCGCGTCAATGAGGCGCTCAAAATCACATCACTTGTAAAACTCAATTCGATGATGGATTTGAGCGACGGATTGAGCAGCGACCTCAACCGAATCTGCACCCAAAGCCAAGTCGGCGCAATTTTAGACGCAAAATCAATCCCTATATCAGATGACGCGAAAAAGGGGTCTGACCCCTTTTTCGCCGCTCTCAATGACGGCGAGGATTTTGAGCTGCTTTTCACACTCAATGAAGCTAATTGCGAAAAGTTACTCAAACAGTGGAATAACCCGTTGCCCATTACCAAAATCGGAATGATTACCGATACTATGAAAATGCAAATAAAAATGCCAGACGGCAAAATCAATGAACTAAAACCGGCCGGTTATGACCATTTAAAATGAGTTAATTTATGAGTATGACGAAAAAGACAATTTTGCTGGTTGTTTCGGGAGTAATGATTGCCTCGGTTCCCTGTTTTGCCGACGGGGTAGCTTTTGCAGGTAAGGATTATTATTCACTTTATCCTATCTCCCAGGATACTCAGCAAGCCCTGATATCGCACAATAATGGCATTGAGAAAATGCTGATTACTGTTGCATTGCCCCTTAAATTACAGGATAGCGCGGTATGGATTTTCCCAGTGCCTGGAAATCTGGAAAATGTCAAAATCGATCTCGTTGACACCTTCCCGAGATTCAGAGGCCGAAATCCACTGAAAACGGTTACGACCCAAATCGAGGGTCTTGTCGTTATGCAGTTTTTTGCACCGCTGTTCCCTTTAAACAGTTGTTGCTTGATGCCTTCACTTGGAAAGGGTAGAGGAGGGGTTTATGTATATGGCGAAGTTGATAAATGGGGCATTCATACAGAAATACTTAAATCGGATTCTTTATCGGCTCTTTCTCAATATCTCAATGAGAAAAAGACAGACATTGACCCGGAATATTTACGTCCTTTTGAAAGTTATTTATCTGATAAATATGTCCTCGTTGTGTCATGGATAGCTTCAACCAATGAGCTATTGAAGCAATTTCCGGAATACGAAGTTCGTCAAAGAAATACAAGATGGCCTTGTCTGTATGTTGAATTCCCTTCGGAGAAGGCGTTTTACCCAATGCGCCCCACAACAGCAAGCGGGAACTCGTCGTTTTTTCTTCGGCTCCTGGTTTTGGATTATGTTAATTTAGCAGGGGCGGCTGATGTTAACAGATTGCATTCTTATTTTTATAGACAGAAAAGCATGCCGAAAGAACTAATGGAAGCGTTTGTCTCTGACTTTGAAAGTCAGAAGGGACGATATACTTTTTTCAGATTTAACGGTAACGTGAAGGCATTTAGCGACGACCTTTGGTTTGAGAAAACCATTCCTCGAGGAATGCTCTTTGCCGAAAAAATCGAGCCGATATTTCAAAGCCCTTTTTTCATTATTCCGGCAACGATAGGGGCTATCCTGATAATGTCCTATGTTAGTGCAGGTTTATCAGGGCTATGGTTATTCCGTATTTGGCGGGGTTTCGCATTTTTGGGACTGGCCAATCTTTTCGGAATCATTGGTCTTTATATAGAGTCTCACTTTATTAAGGGAAAGGTCGTAGAAAAATTTAAAGATGTAAACAGGCCTCATGCCAGAACGTTGTTTCTGGTAGTATTTTCCATTATTTACCTTTTACTATCTTTAGGAATTGTAGGCATGCTCATTTTAGCTGAAAAAATCCTGAGTGTGTACTAATGGCTTTTAATATGACAACCAATTCCGCTGACGAGACCATTGGACTTGGACGGAAAATCGGCTTGCAGTTGCGGGGCGGGGAGGTAATCGCTTTTTGCGGGCCATTGGGTAGCGGCAAAACGCATCTTATCAAGGGTATTGTTAAGGGCCTTGGCGCTGAAGATGCTGCTAATGAGGTAACAAGCCCGACATTTGTTTTAGTTAATGAGTACACAGGGCGACTCGATATTTTTCATATAGACGCATATCGCCTCGACTCAATCGCTCAATTCGAGCAAATCGGCTTCGACGATTATTGCTACCCCGGCTCAGTGGTTCTAATAGAATGGGCCGATAAAATCGAGAAAGCACTTGTTGGAATCAACTATATCCGTCTTGAACTGGTGCATATTGGCCCGTCAAGCAGGGCAATTAGTATAAAAAATGCGCCTGACTACATAAAATTTTAGCCGATTTTTTTTATCATTCCATAAATTTCTTAAACCTGAATTTTCAATCGAATTTCAACTATTTTTACAAAAAATTCAGGCAAGGTCCAATAACACAATCTTGAAAAATTTGGCTTCTGCCGCTGAATTGCTTATACTTTATTTGAACACGAACTATATATTCACACCCGTGATGCAACTGCTATTTGGGGGCGGTTTACAGAACGCTATATTTGGAGGGGCAAGCCGGCTCCATTTTACGCGGAACCCGCCAAAAGGGCGAGGTCTCGCAGGGCGGACAAGTTTGTGTTCAGCCGGCTTTGCTTAAAAGGGGAAAAGCTGTTTTAACAGCTTGTGGGGTGATTTTAATGACAAAAGCGAGAATCGGTTTTGCAATGATTCAGGTCTCTTTAATAGGGGCAATCTGCAGCGTAGGTGCAGGTATCGTCGCTCCTGATTTAAGCGCCAGGGGCACCGGTATGGAAGAGGCGAAATTTATGGCGGACCTGCAAACGGTTCGCTGCCAGCTGGAGCTTTACAAGATTCAGCACGACGAGCAGCTTCCGCCGACCCGGAAATACGCCGATTTTGAAAAGGCGCTTACGACCAGGGGCGACGACAATCGCGGGCCTTATCTGCGGACCATTCC
>JBEKEA010000080.1:0-2974 GCA_050014075.1 Sedimentisphaerales bacterium
AGATTAGTAAGATGATAACCTGCGGGGTTGGGACCGTAGAACTGTCCGTCCAGTATAAGCGAAAGCCAGGTTAAGGGATGCCAGAAAGCGCCGTAGCCGGTGGTAACAGCCCAGGAGACAGTGTCTGCGGTCAGGCCGTTTAAAACGTGGGGATTATCAAATACGTAAACATCATCATCATAATCAACGAAATCGAAATTCCTGACCTGCCAGAAGACAAACAAAGTGCTGACTGCTAAGGCGAAATAAATAGAAAGGACAAGAGATTTTTTAACCTGTTCGGGCATAGGCTGCATTTTCATTTGTTAATCTGATTTAAGAATTTATTTGCAAATTTTGAGTTCAAAGACTTCAGGATATTTAATTCTGCCAGAGCGGAATTTTTGTCGCCAATCGCCAGGTAAGCACGGCCAAGATTACAGTGCGCCTCGTCATCATCCGGCTTAATTCTGACGGCCTGCTTATAGGCATCTATTGCATTCTGATAGCGGCCAAGGTCGTAGCAGGCAATGCCAAGATTATAGTATGCCTCGGCATAATCCGAGTTGATTTTTATGGCCTGCTCGAAAAAATTTATCGCTTCGTAGCAGCGGCCAAGGCTGTAGCAGGTATTGCCGAGATTATAGTATGCCTGGGCATAATCCGGCTTTATCCCGATAGCTTGTTCGTAGGATTCTATAGCATCCTGCCAACGGCCAAGTCTGGCGTAAGCATTGCCAAGATTATTGTATGCGACATAATTATTTTGCGTTACCTGGTTGTCGTGCGTGAAAAGTGTAAAACTGTTATTCCAATAGCTTGTCTGCCGATGAGCGAATATTCCCAGTGTCGTAAGCACAATCACCATCGCTGCGCCGAGAATAATTTTCCGCTGCGGTAATTTTGCCAGCAATTCGGACATACCCCAGGCGATGATAATAAATAAACCTGTTAGAGGAATATAAGAATAGCGGTCTGCCATGGCGTGGCTTCCAACCTGAATAATGCCGATCACGGGCACAAGCGTTCCAAGATACCAGAACCAGCCTGTGACGAGGTATCGGCGATTTTTGGCGAACCGAAGCACAAGAATTGTTACAGCCAATAAAACCGCTGCTGAAATTACCGCGTATAAAACCGATACGTTTACATCGGGATGCGGATAAAAGGCAGCCAGACGACTGGGCCAGAGCATTTTCTCTATATATTCCACATAAGAAATAAGAGCATTATAGATGCGGAACTTCAAACTAAGCTTTGTAAATGTCGTCAGCGCCCCAAGACCTCTCTGCGTAAAAAACGCTATGACACTGAATATGGCCGCAAGAACCATAAAAGGAATTTTTTCCAGAATCAGACGATAGAGTGTCCGCAATTGAAAGCGGGAAATACGGTCAAGCGGCCAATAGTCCAGCAAAAGCAGAACGAACGGTAAAGTAACGAGCATCGGTTTTGCCATAATACCCATTACAAAGCACAGCAGTACACACATATAGCGCCAAACACCGGGCTGTTTGACATACCGCAGATATGCCAACATCGTCAGCAGCCAGAAAAAAATGCTCAGGACATCTTTGCGACAAGAAACCCAGGCAACAGCTTCGACGTGCAAAGGATGAAGAGCAAAAAGAGCCGCCACGAAAGCACTTTGCCAGATTGCGTTAGTCATTTGTTTAAGAACAAAGAACAGAAGCAAGGTATTTAAAATATGAAAGATAAGATTGGTGAGATGGAAACCTGCGGCGTTTAAACCTCCCGGAAGGGATGCTGTGCAGAAAAGCTGATTATCCAGCATATATGAAAGCCAGGTTAAGGGATTCCAATTGCCGAAGTAACCTGTAGTAAAAGCCCATTTGACGGATTCAAGCGTGATGCCGGTTTGGATGTTCAGATTTTTTGTAACGTAAGCAGGATCATCATAATCGACGAAATCGAAATTTCTGACCTGCCAAAAAATCAGCAAGGAGCTGACTGTTAAGGCGAAATAAATCGAAAAGACAAGAGATTTTTTTACCTGTTGTGGCATAGACATCATTTTCATTTGTTAATCTCTTCTAAGAGGTTATTTGCCATTTCTGAGTTCAAAGATTTAAGAATATTGAATTCCGCCATAGCAGAATCTTTGTCGCCAATCGCCAGATAAGCAAACCCGAGATTGTAGTGCGCCAAGACGTAATCAGGTTTGATTTTTATGGCCCGCTTAAATGCATCTATCGCCTCGGTATGGCGGTTAAGTTTGCCGAGAGTAACACCAAGATTATGATTTGCCTCGGCGTAATTCGGCCGGATTTCTATGGCCCGCTTAAAGGCATCTATTGCCTCGGTATAACGGCCAAGATTGCCATAAGAAAAACCAAGACTAAAATATGCACTGACATAATACGGCTTGATTTTTACGGCCTGCCTGAAGTTCTCAATCGCCTCGGGGTAACGGCCAAGATCGTTGTAAACGAGGCCAAGATTATTGTATGCGACATGATTGTCTGGCGTTACCTCGATGGCGTGCGAAAAAAGGGTAATGCTGTTTTTCCAATAACTTGTCTGTCTGTCGGCGCATATTCCAAGGGTCGTCAGCACCAATACCATCAATACACCAAGAACAATCCTTTTATGCGGATATTCTGAAAAAAGCTGCGGCAAACCCCAAGCAATGATAATAAACAAACCTGTCAGGGTAATATAGGTGTAGCGGTCGGCTATGGCGAAACCTCCAACCTGAATAATGCCGATAACAGGAACAAGAGTTCCAAGATACCAGAACCAGCCTGTTACAAGATATCCACGATTTTTGGCGAACCGAAGCACAAGAATTGTTAAGGCCAATAGGACAACAGCCGAAATTACAGCATATAAAACCGATACATTTTCATATTGGTGCGGATAAAAGGCAGCCAGATGACTGGGCCAAAACATTTTGCCAATATAAGTAACATAAGAGATAAAAGCATTATAGATACGATACTTCAGGCCCAAATCTGTGAATTCAATTACCGCA
>JBEKEA010000081.1:0-2920 GCA_050014075.1 Sedimentisphaerales bacterium
CAGAATCAGGATAAATTCTCAGCGATTCTTTGCACCACCCGATTGCTTCGTCAATTCTGCCCTGTTCAACTAAAAGGCTTGCGTAGTTGTCTATCATCAGATAATTGTTTTCGGTAACCTGTAGAGAATGTTCGAACAGCGACATACTGTTTTTCCAATATTGCGTCTGAATATATGCACATACGGTCAATGCGAATATAACTATCAGAGAAGCCTCCCAGAGTACAATCTTTCGTTGAGGCGATGCCGAAACCAATTTTCCAAGCAGTTCTGGCAAACCCCAGGCGATGATAATAAATAAACCCGTCAAAGTTATGTAACTGTAGCGGTCGGCCATAGCGTGGTTTCCGACCTGCACCAGACCTATAACAGGCAAAAGCGTTCCAAGATACCAGAACCAGCCGGTAACAAGGTAACGATGGTTTTTAGCGAGTCGAAGAACAAAAATTGTTAAAGCCAGCAAAAGAGCGGCAGATATTAAAGCATAAAGAATAGATACATTTTCGCCGGGATGCGGATAAAATACGCTTAATTGGCTCGGCCAAAACATTTTCTCCATATATTTCACATAGGAGATAAGGGCATTATAGAGGCGGAACCTAAGACCGAAATCTCTAAATTCAGTCATTGCTCCGCCGCTTCGCTGGACGAGAAAGGCGATGACACTTGATACAATCGAAAGAGCAACAAAAGGAATTTTTTCCACCAGCAGACGCCAGGATATTTTTCGCTGGAACGGCCAATAGTCCAGCAGCAGAAATACAAAAGGCAAAGTTACAAGCATAGGCTTTGCCATAAGACCCATCGCAAAAATCAGCAGTGTCAAAAAATAGCGAAAAACATTCGGCTGTTTGACATATCGCAGATATGCCCACATTGCCAAAATCCAGAAAAAGGTACTCAACACTTCCTTGCGTTCAGCAACAAAAAGGTACTCAACACTTCCTTGCGTTCAGCAACCCAGGCCACAGATTCAACGTGCAATGGATGAATTGCGAATAGAGCCGCGACAAATGCGCTTTGCCAAAGTGCATTTGTCATTTGTTTGAGAACTAAAAAGAGAAGCAGCGTATTTGCAATATGAATGAGGAGATTAGTGAGATGGAAACCTGCGGGGCCGGAGCCAAAGAGTTGCCAATCCAGCATAAGCGAAAGCCATGTTATAGGATGCCAGAAATTGGCATAACCGGTGGTAAACGCCCAGCAAAAACTCCTGCAGTTCAGACCTTGCTGTATATTTACATTCTTAACTACATACATGCCATCGTCATATCTGACAAAGTCATATTTGTAAACCGGCCAATAGACTGCAATAATTGCCGCGATTAAAAAAACGCATATTAAAATAAAACGGTATTTATAAGGCTGCTTGCTCATTTGCCCGCCGCAGATTCCTGTTTTTTCAGCGCTGCTTCCAGAAGCTGACGCAAGTTTGTATTATTCGGGTCTATCCGCAGGCCTTTACGATATAACTCTATCGCCTCGTCAGCCCTGCCGAGCGATTCATACACCTTGCCAAGATTTTCATAGCTGCTTATGTTCTTCGGCTCAAGCTTAAGCACCTGATTAAAACATTCGGCAGCCTCATCGCGCTTGCCCTGTTCATATAGCGCCGCAGCGAGATTATTGTAAGCAAGAACAAAGCCAGGTTTATACTTTACAGCCAGCCTGAATTGCTCGATAGCCGGGCCGGGTTTACCTGTCCACATCAATGCGCAGCCTAAATTGCAGTGAGATTCAGCAGAATCAGGTTTGATTTTCATTAATTTATCGAATTGCTCGATAGACTCGCTGAGCCTGCCTATTTCAAATAAATAATTTGCATAGCTTTCAAGAATGAGCGGATTATCCGGGGTAACATCGAGGGTATGCCTAAACAACGCTAAACTGTTTTTCCAGTAATTAAGCTGCTGGCGCGAAGTAAACGCCAAACTTGTAAGAACCGCGACAGCCAAAATGGTAAGTGTGAAATTTCTATAACGTAATTTTGGAATAAACTCGCTTGCGCCAAAGGCAATAATAATAAATAAGCCTGTTAATGTCATATAAGTATATCTGTCGGCCATGGCCTGCGCACCGACCTGAACCAGACCGATTACAGGAACCAGGGTAACCAGATACCATAACCATCCGACCGTAAAATATCTGCGGCGCCGGCCCAGATAAATAAAACATATCGTTATCAATACCAGCAGTGAGGCACAGATAATAACTTTTGCCGCAGGCAGACTGGGGCCTGGATGCGGATACAGCACTGCAAGCCGGCTGGGCCAAAACATTTTTCCAATGTACCTGACATAAGCGACAATCGCGTTGTTGATTCTGATTGCCGGTCCAAAAATCGCTACAGCAGCCATTGCACCGGTGTTCCGCTGAACGATATATGTTATTACACAGGAAACAAACGAGCAGATAAAAAATGGTATCTTTTCAATCACAAGTCTTCGGGAAAACTTTCGCTGCAGCGGCCAATAATCCAGCAGCAGTAATACAAATGGTAAAGTAACGAGCATTGGTTTGGACATAAGACCAAGTATAAACAACACTATTGCCGCCAAATACCATTTAAGTTTTGGGTTTTCAACATAACGAACATAAGCCCACATTGTCAGCAGCCAAAAGAAAGTGCTAAGCAAATCTTTTCGTTCGGCAATCCAGGCGACTGATTCGACATGCAAAGGATGCAGCGCAAAAGCCGCCGCGACAAACGCGCTTGGCCATACTGCGCCGGTCATTCGCATTAATACATAAAATAAAACTAGTGTATTGAAGATATGAAACAGAACGTTTACCAGATGATGTCCGCCGGCCCAGTTTTTAAAAAGATGGTAATCAATCATATGCGAAATCCAGGTAACAGGATGCCAGTTATGCGCATAGTTTGCGGTAAAAGCCCAGCGGATATTTTTCAAGTCAAAAC